>NZ_JBNPVV010000016.1:0-1260 GCF_050434165.1 Microbacterium sp. ZKA21 | reverse complement strand
GGGACTGCTGACGGTTCGGTTGACTCCAACGCTGTGAGGATTTCGGTTCTCACGGGAGGATGGTCAACGTGCCCAAAGCATTTCCCAAAGAGTTCCGGAACGACGTCGTCGCGGTCGCGCGTCGGGGCGAAGCCCCGATCAGCCGGATCGCGAAAGACTTCGGCGTCTCCGAGTCGTGCCTTCAACGGTGGTTGAAGATCGCGGACGTCGAAGACGGGGTGAGGCCAGGGCTCACGCAAGCGGACGCGGCCGAGCTGCGCGAAGCGAAGAAACGCATCCGACTGCTCGAGCAAGAGAACGAGATCCTGCGGAGAGCGGCCGCGTATCTGTCGCAGGCTTCACTCCCCAAATGATGTTCCCGCTGGTCCTTGACCTTGCCGCAGATCGGATCCCGATCGCGGTGACCTGCCGGGTGCTGGGCTTCTCGAAGCAAGCGTTCTTCCAATGGCGCGCGAACCCCGTGTCGCAACGCGACTGGGACAACGCTCATCTCACGAACGCCGCCGTCGATCTTCACCGCGATGACCCGGCGTTCGGGTATCGGTTCATCTCCGACGAGATCGAAGCCGAGGCCGGGCTTGCAGCGTCCGAGCGGCGGGTGTGGCGACTGTGCTCTGAACAGCGCCTGTGGTCCGTGTTCTCGAAGAAGCGTGGCCTGAACCGGAAAGCGGGACCTCCCGTGCATGACGATCTCGTGCTCCGCGACTTCACCGCAACAAGGCCAGATCAGTTGTGGCTCACCGACATCACCGAGCACTGGACCGATGAAGGAAAGCTGTATCTCTGCGCGATCAAAGACGTCCACTCGAACCGCATCGTCGGCTACTCCATCGACTCCCGGATGACCGCGGAGCTCGCCGTTGCCGCGCTGCGTAACGCGGTCGCGCTCCGTGACCCTGTCGGGACGACGCTGCACTCGGACCGCGGGTCGCAATTTCGATCCCGGAAGTTCGTCGAGCTGCTCCGCCAGAGCGGAATCACCGGATCGATGGGACGCGTCGGTGCGTGTGCGGACAACGCCGCAATGGAGTCCTTCTTCTCGCTCCTGCAGAAGAACGTCCTTAACAAGAAGCGGTGGCACTCAAGGCAGGAACTCCGCCTCGAGATCGTGACCTGGATCGAGCGAACCTACCACCGCCGGCGTCGGCAACGACGCCTAGGGAAACTCACCCCGATCGAGTTCGAGATAATCAACTCAGAGGCCGCTCACGCGGCCTGAAACCCCAAACAAGACGAGTCAACCAAATCGTCAGCAGTCCC
>NZ_JBNPVV010000015.1:0-1675 GCF_050434165.1 Microbacterium sp. ZKA21 | reverse complement strand
GCCCCACGCTCATCCACGATCGTGTACTGCAAAGACGTCTCCACCTCGGCATCCGGCGCCTGAACCAGCACCCGATCACCCGACACCCGCGCATCGAGACCCGGCACGTCGTCGGGCAGTGTCAAGCCGTTCTTCACCAGCGCGACCTTCGAGCCCTCCGGGTCCGAGTCGTTCGCCAACGCGGGCACCGCGACCTCGCGCCCCGGCCGCACGACGACGGAGTCCTTCACGGCGTACGGCGACTGGTTCACTTCCTCGCTGGGTGCGATGCCCACCTGGACGGTCGCGGTGCCTTCCTTGCCGAGCTTGTCGCGGACCTTGTAGGTGAACGTGTCCAGCCCCGTCGAGTCCTCGAACGCGTCGTAGACGAGATAGTTCGCCTCGACCGTGACCAGACCCTTTTTCGGGTTCGAATCGAGCCCGAGCAGTTCCACAGAATCGCCATCGGCATCGATGCCGTCCAGCGGGATCGCGATGTTCGCCGTCGTGCCGCTCAGCGTCCGCGCTGTGATGTCGCGAGGGCGGGGCGCCGCGTTCTTCTCCTCGTCGACCGCGAGGATCTGGATCGTGATGTATCCCGCGTCGACCTGGCCGTTCTCGTCGATCACGTTGTAGGTCGCGTAGACGGTTTTGGCCTCGGGGCCCGCGCGGAAGCGCACCTGGTCCTGGGAGACGAACGCCTCGCCGTCCTCGGGCTCGATGAACGGCTCGACAAGCTCCGGCTCGACGTGCATCGCCAGATCGTTCGGATGCGTGTCGTTGTCAAGTACCGGGATCGTCACCACGTCACCGGCCCGCACGACCACCGTGTCGTCGTTCGCCACCGGCGGGAGCAGCTTGTCCGGCGCCGCGATCGGGATCACGACCACGTCGCCCTCGGCCGTCTTCGTGCCGTTCGAGATGCGGTACTTGATGCGCACCTGATCGTCGAGTGCTCCCTGGTCGCTGATGCGCAGGGTCTCGTGATTGAGCACCGAGACGGACACGCCGCTGCCGGGCTCCACGGTCACGGACTGCACGACGAGGACGCCGCCGCCAGGGTCGGTGTCGTTGTTCAGGACGCCGACGAGCGCTTCGCCGCCGGTGGGCAGCAGCGCGACATCGCGCACCGCGATCGGCGCCAGATCCTCCTGCGTGGGCTCCTGCACATCGATGCGCACCAGCCCGACGGCCGCAGGTACGCCGGCCGTCACGTGGTACTGCACGTAGTACACGTCGGCCACCGAGGCCGAGAACGTGAAGGTCTTGTTCGAGTAGTCGGGGACCACCGTGACGCCCGGCTGCTCCTCGACGCGCGTCAGTCGCAGGGGCTCACGGCTTGACGACGTGTCGTTGCTCAGCGGCGAAATCGTGACCTGCTGGCCGACCTTCGCTACGACGTGGTCGGCGTTGGTCTTCGGCAGCGTCGACCCGACCGGTCGGATGTCGAGTTGGATGACGCCGTTGGTCAGTTCGCCGGAACCGTCCGCCACGACGACCTGGATCTCCTGCCGCCCAGGCGGGCTCGCGATCGCGTGGTACGTGATCTGGCCGTCCGTCGTGAAGTCGACCTCATCGCCCGAGGCCGCGGCGACGTCCTTCAGGTAGACGTCGTCGCCGTCGGGGTCGATCCAATCCGGCAACACGTTGTACGACACCGTGCCACCCGACTCCACCGCCAGAGTGCTCTTCCGCT
>NZ_JBNPVV010000014.1:0-1675 GCF_050434165.1 Microbacterium sp. ZKA21 | reverse complement strand
AGCGGAAGAGCACTCTGGCGGTGGAGTCGGGTGGCACGGTGTCGTACAACGTGTTGCCGGATTGGATCGACCCCGACGGCGACGACGTCTACCTGCAGGTCGTCGTACCGGCGAACGGTGACGAGGTCGACTTCACCACCGACGGCCAGATCACGTACCGTGCGGTCGCGAGCCCACCAGGACGCTACGAACTGCAGGTGGTCGTGGCCGATGGCTCCGGGGAGCAGTCCACCGGGATCATCCAGCTGGATGTGCGCCCCGTCGGCTCGACGCTGCCCAAGACCAACGCCGACCACATCGTGACGACGGTCGGATCGCAGGTCACCATCGCCCCGTTGACCAACGACACCAGCTCGAGCCGCGAGCCGCTGCGGCTCACCCGTGTCGAAGAGCGCGCCGGCACGACGATCGTCCCGGACTACCCGAACAAGACGTTCACGTTCTCCGCACCCGCCGTGGGTGTGTACTACGTGCAGTACCACGTGACCGCCGGCGTTCCTGCCGCGGTGGGCCTGGTGCGCATCGATGTGCAGGAGCCGTCGCAGGAGGATCTGGCACCGATCGCGGTGCGCGATGTCGCGCTGCTGCCGACCGGCGGTGAGGCGCTGGTGGGTGTGTTGAACAACGACACGGATCCGGGCGGTGGCGTCCTCGTCGTGCAGTCCGTGACGGTCGAGCCGGGCAGCGGCGTCTCCGTCTCGGTGCTCAATCACGAGACCCTGCGCATCGGGGATCAGGGCGGCCTGGACGACCAGGTCCGCATCAAGTACCGCATCTCGAACGGCACGAAGACGGCCGAGGGCGACGTCGTGGTCATCCCGATTCCCGCGCCGGACAAGCTGCTCCCACCGGTGGCCAACGACGACACCGCGGTGGTCAGGGCGGGCGACGTCGTGACGATCCCGGTGCTCGACAACGACACGCACCCGAATGATCTGGCGATGCACGTGGAGCCGGAGCTTGTCGAGCCGTTCATCGACCCCGAGGACGGTGAAGCGTTCGTCTCGCAGGATGAGGTCCGGTTCCGGGCAGGGCCCGAGGCGAAGACCGTGTACGCCACCTACAACGTGGTGGATGAGAACGGCCAGGTCGACGCCGGATACATCACCATCCAGATCCTCGCCGTCGACGAGGAGACCAACGCGGCCCCGCGGCCGCGTGATGTCACCGCTCGTACGTTGAGCGGGACGACGGCGAACATCGCGATCCCGCTGGACGGCATCGACGCCGACGGCGACTCCGTCGAACTCCTCGGCCTGGACTCCAATCCGAAGAAGGGCCTCGTTACCGTCGAGGCGAACTATCTCGTCTACGACGCATTCGAGGACTCCACGGGCGTCGACACCTTCACTTACAAGGTCCGCGACAAACTCGGCAAAGAAGGCACGGCGACGGTCCACGTCGGCATCGCGCCCAGCGAAGAGGTGAATCAGTCGCCGTACGCGGTGAAGGATGCCGTGGTGGTGCGCCCCGGCCGCGAAGTGGCCGTGCCCGTGCTGGCGAACGACTCCGACCCCGAGGGCGACAAGGTCGCCTTGGTGAAGAACGGTTTGACTCTTCCTGACGATGTTGCGGGCTTTGATGCGCGGGTGTCGGGTGATCGGGTGCTGGTTCAGGCGCCGGATGCCGAGGTGGAGACGTCTTTGCAGTACACGATCGTGGATGAGCGTGGGGC
>NZ_JBNPVV010000013.1:0-3287 GCF_050434165.1 Microbacterium sp. ZKA21 | reverse complement strand
GATCCGGATCCGGAGGATCAGGGCAAGCTCTCGTTCGACTATGTGAGTGGTGCGACCGAGGGCATCTCGGCGCGCATGGACGGCACGAAGCTGCTCGTCGAAGCATCCTCCAACACCCCCAAGGGCACGGCGGCCAGCCTCACCGTGCGGATCACGGACGGGCACACCGACCCCGTCACCGGAACGGTCGGCGTCACCGTGACCGCTTCCACGCGCGAGCTGCCCACCGCGGTTCCCGACACGTTCGAGGAAGTGGATCAGGGTGAGACGATCACGGTTCCGGTGCTGCAGAACGACTTCAACCCGTTCGCCGGTGAAGGTGAGCTGCGTCTGATCTCCGCCGAGCGCGAGAGCGGCGACGGCACGGTCAAGATGGTCGGCGATCAGGTCGAGGTGACTCCGAACGGCGAATACGTCGGAACGATGACGGTGCGCTATCGCATCGGTGACATCACGGAGGACCCCGACCGTGAGGTGGACGGGAAGATCGTGCTGAAGGTGCAGGGTGTGCCGGATGCGCCGGGGAAGCCGACGGTGTCGAGCGTTCAGGACCGGAAGGTGGTGCTGTCGTGGTCTCCGCCGGCGAACAACGGGGCGAAGATCGACGGATACACGGTCCGCTCCGTGCAGGGTGATGCGTATGAGAAGCAGTGCTCGTCGACGACGTGCACGCTGGACGGCCTGACCAACAACGTGAAGTACCTGTTCCAGGTCACCGCGAACAACCGGGTGGGTGAGTCCGAGCCGTCGCCGTCGTCGGCGGAGGCGCGTCCGGATGCGCGTCCGGATACTCCGGCGGCTCCGACGATGGTGTTCGGTGACAAGGAGTTGAAGATCGCGTGGAAGACGCCGTCGACTCCCGGCTCTCCCGTGCAGTACTACACGCTGGAGCTGTCCGGTGGTGTCGGTGCGGGTCAGAAGACGAACATCACCGGCAACAGCTACACGTGGACGGGTCTGGAGAACGGGGCCGAGTACACGGTCCGCATCCGCGCCCACAACCTCGCCCCCGAACCCTCCAGCTGGAGCGGGAACTCGCTCGGCGAGATCCCGGCGGGCCCGCCGCTCGCGGCCGCGGCGCCGACGACCGCCGAGCTCGAGCCGGTGCCGCCGCGCGCGCAGATGCAGGTCGCGTGGGTGGCACCGAACAACAACGGCGACGCGATCGACGGCTACCAGGTACAGGTGCTGCGCGGCGGAACCGTCGTGCAGACGATCGCGGTGGCCGCGGGCAAGACCACGCAGGCGGTGCCCGTCGACACGTCGACGACCGCGTACACCTATAAGGTCCGCGCTCAGAACAAGGCCGGCTGGGGAGCGTGGAGTGATGCATCCGCTCCCCGCCGCGGCGTCATCAAGCCGGATACTCCTTCGGCGCCGGTGGCGACCGCCCATGACCGGAGCATCACCGTGACCGACAGTTACAAGTTGACTGCGGCGCAACTGAACGGCGCGTCGGCTCAGGAGACGACGTATCAATACAACCTCGGCGGAGGATGGAGTGCCGACTGGGACGGCACGACGATCTCCGGAGTGAGCAACGGCACGCAGTACGCCGTACGCGTGCGCGCGGTGGCGACCGTCGATGGCAAGCAGTACATCTCGGACGGGTCCGCGGCATCCAACGGCGTGACGCCGTACGGCATCCCGCCCGCGCCGTCGGTGTCGTCGAAGTCCAACGCGCAATCGGTGACGTTCTCGTGGAGCGCCAACGGCAACAACGGGGCAGCCATCACGACCGAGATCAACATTGACGGCAACGGGTGGAAGGGTGCCAACAACAACGACTCCGTCCAGGTCGGCAACGGCTACAGCCAGCAGCACTCGATCCAAGTCCGTGTGAACAACAAAGCCGGCTACTCGGATGTCGTTTCGAAGTCGGAGACCTCCGGGCCGAAACCCGAACCGCCTGCGCCCCGCGTATGGGTCACGCAGGGCTCACTGGACCCGCAGCAGTGCGTCAATCGCTGCGCGAACTTCTACGTGAACTGGCAGAACCTCGACATCGGCACCAAGGACGTCAAGTGCTACTCGAGCGCCTACCCCGGTGGGGTCAGCGACTACTCCTACAGCGTGAACTTCAACGGCAACGGTGGCACCGAGATCTCCTGCCACCAGGGCCGCGACGGCGTCGACGTGTGGGTCGACATTCTCGGGTGGGGTGACGGCGTCGACACCGAGAAGAACTTCTGGCCGAGACCGTAGCGCCGGGTGCGTTCGCTGGGCAGTTCTCCCCATCGAGCGCATCCAGCATGCGCGGTTAGGATGTCTCGGTGCGATCTGTGGGCTGAGAACGGCCTCGCGCACCACGAGGTCTGATGCTGTCCCAGGGGGGAACCGGGTATGAAGGTGCTGAGCTGGGTCCGCGCGCGGCCGAAAACGCTTGCCTCAGCGGCAGCGGTCACCGCCGGTGTCGTGACGATCACGACCCTCGCCTTCGCCTATGACGGCAACCCGACGACCGAGGTCGATCTGAACGACGGCGGTGTCTGGGTCACGAAGTCGGCGAACCTTCTGGTCGGGCACTTCAACAACGAATCCGAGCTGCTCGACGGCGGCTTGCGCACCCCGGGTGAGAACTTCGACATCCTCCAGGATGAGTCGACCGTCGTGGTCGTCAACCGTGACGAGTCGACGGTCACCGTCGTCGACCCCGCGCATGTGACGCTCGGCGACAGCACCGGCATCCCTGGTGCCGCCAAGGTCGGCCTGGGCGCCAAGACGGTGGCGATCCTCGACACCGAATCCGGCGACCTCTGGGTCGAACCCGTCACCGGCCTCACCGAATTCGAGTTCGTCAGTGCGGACCCCCTGCTCGAGCTGGGCCGCGGCGCCGACCTGACCGTCGGTCAGGACGGCACCGTCTACGCGGTGTCGCCGGAGAAGTCTGCCGTGTTCACGGTTCCGGTGGATGCGCAGGGCGAGCCGTTGGAGCCGACGTCGGTGGCGGTCGAGGGGCTCAAGAAGGACAGCACGCCGACGATCACCGCCGTCGGGACGACGCCCGTCGTCCTCGATCCAGCCCGCGGCATCGTGACGACCCCTGGTGGGTTCGCGACCGAGATCCCGGAAGGCGACACTGCCGTCCTCCAGCAGGCATCCGCGGATGCGGCCGCTGTGACCGTGGCGACGGCCTCGCAGCTGCTGCGGGTGCCCCTGGACGGTGGCGAGATCGCAGCGACCAGCGCGACCGCTGAGGGGGAGCCGTCGGCGCCGGTGTCGTTGTTGGGGTGTTCGTATGGGGCGTGGTCGGGGTCTGGCCGGTTCGTGCGGGAGTGTCCGGGGGA
>NZ_JBNPVV010000012.1:0-5510 GCF_050434165.1 Microbacterium sp. ZKA21 | reverse complement strand
TAAGATAGAGAAGTTGCCCTTCGGGCCTGGTCGTGAGGCTGGGTCGGGGGAGCGTCTGATCCTTGAGAACTCAACAGCGTGCACTTGTCAAATGCCAAATTATCCTCGTCTCCATTTCGGTGGGGGTGAGAATTCCTTTGGATCAAAGACCAGCCTCTTTGGGGGTTGGCATTCGGATGAAGTCAGTTGATTTTGTCTCTTTGGTCAGTTTCAAACTCGCTGCTGGCGCGGTTTTCCCCGTGTTGGTATGCATTTCTTTTTTACGGAGAGTTTGATCCTGGCTCAGGATGAACGCTGGCGGCGTGCTTAACACATGCAAGTCGAACGGTGAAGCAGGAGCTTGCTCTTGTGGATCAGTGGCGAACGGGTGAGTAACACGTGAGCAACCTGCCCCGGACTCTGGGATAAGCGCTGGAAACGGCGTCTAATACTGGATATGAGACGTGACCGCATGGTCGACGTTTGGAAAGATTTTTCGGTCTGGGATGGGCTCGCGGCCTATCAGCTTGTTGGTGAGGTAATGGCTCACCAAGGCGTCGACGGGTAGCCGGCCTGAGAGGGTGACCGGCCACACTGGGACTGAGACACGGCCCAGACTCCTACGGGAGGCAGCAGTGGGGAATATTGCACAATGGGCGGAAGCCTGATGCAGCAACGCCGCGTGAGGGATGACGGCCTTCGGGTTGTAAACCTCTTTTAGCAGGGAAGAAGCGAGAGTGACGGTACCTGCAGAAAAAGCGCCGGCTAACTACGTGCCAGCAGCCGCGGTAATACGTAGGGCGCAAGCGTTATCCGGAATTATTGGGCGTAAAGAGCTCGTAGGCGGTCTGTCGCGTCTGCTGTGAAAACTGGAGGCTCAACCTCCAGCCTGCAGTGGGTACGGGCAGACTAGAGTGCGGTAGGGGAGATTGGAATTCCTGGTGTAGCGGTGGAATGCGCAGATATCAGGAGGAACACCGATGGCGAAGGCAGATCTCTGGGCCGTAACTGACGCTGAGGAGCGAAAGGGTGGGGAGCAAACAGGCTTAGATACCCTGGTAGTCCACCCCGTAAACGTTGGGAACTAGTTGTGGGGTCCTTTCCACGGATTCCGTGACGCAGCTAACGCATTAAGTTCCCCGCCTGGGGAGTACGGCCGCAAGGCTAAAACTCAAAGGAATTGACGGGGACCCGCACAAGCGGCGGAGCATGCGGATTAATTCGATGCAACGCGAAGAACCTTACCAAGGCTTGACATACACGAGAACGGGCCAGAAATGGTCAACTCTTTGGACACTCGTGAACAGGTGGTGCATGGTTGTCGTCAGCTCGTGTCGTGAGATGTTGGGTTAAGTCCCGCAACGAGCGCAACCCTCGTTCTATGTTGCCAGCACGTAATGGTGGGAACTCATGGGATACTGCCGGGGTCAACTCGGAGGAAGGTGGGGATGACGTCAAATCATCATGCCCCTTATGTCTTGGGCTTCACGCATGCTACAATGGCCGGTACAAAGGGCTGCGATACCGTAAGGTGGAGCGAATCCCAAAAAGCCGGTCCCAGTTCGGATTGAGGTCTGCAACTCGACCTCATGAAGTCGGAGTCGCTAGTAATCGCAGATCAGCAACGCTGCGGTGAATACGTTCCCGGGTCTTGTACACACCGCCCGTCAAGTCATGAAAGTCGGTAACACCTGAAGCCGGTGGCCTAACCCCTTGTGGGAGGGAGCTGTCGAAGGTGGGATCGGTAATTAGGACTAAGTCGTAACAAGGTAGCCGTACCGGAAGGTGCGGCTGGATCACCTCCTTTCTAAGGAGCATCTGACTCTTCGGAGTCCAGAACCCAGATCGAGGACGTTCGTTCTTCGCTGGGAGCTCATGGGTGGAACATTTGACATGGCATCGGGACCAAGGGTTCTGCTTAGTACGCTGCTTCGGCAGTTGGAAGGGTGGGCCGGCGGGTCTGGTGTCTGCACGCTGTTGGGTCCTGAGGGGCCAGACGTTTTGTCTGAATCCTCTGGGCCTCTTGTCGTTTCCCCGGTTGGGGTTGCGTGAGGGGTACCGCCCGTACTTTGAGAACTACACAGTGGACGCGAGCATCTTTGGACCGACCTTCGGGTTGGTTCATGAAGATGATCTTAAAGATCATTAGTCAATTTTTTGACGATTCGAACTCATGTGATTTCAAGTCTTTAAGAGCAAACGGTGGATGCCTTGGCATCTGGAGCCGAAGAAGGACGTAGCAATCTGCGATAAGCCTCGGGGAACTGATAAGCAAGTTTTGATCCGAGGGTGTCCGAATGGGGAAACCCCGCTGGGCGGCGTGCCGACCTAGTGACTCCCGCCTGAATATATAGGGCGGGTAGAGGGAACGTGGGGAAGTGAAACATCTCAGTACCCACAGGAAGAGAAAACAACATGTGATTCCGTGAGTAGTGGCGAGCGAAAGCGGATGAGGCTAAACCGAGTGTGTGTGATATCCGGCAGGAGTTGCATGTTCGGGGTTGTGGGACTTTCCTACCAGTTCTGCCGAATTGGTGGCGTTACAGAAGCGTGTAGACGAACCGTCTTGAAAGGCGGGCCATAGTGGGTGCCAGCCCCGTAGTCGAAACATGTGTTCTGGCGTGGAGAGGATCCCAAGTAGCACGGGGCCCGTGAAATCCCGTGTGAATCTGTCAGGACCACCTGATAAGCCTAAATACTCCCAGATGACCGATAGCGGACAAGTACCGTGAGGGAAAGGTGAAAAGTACCCCGGGAGGGGAGTGAAATAGTACCTGAAACCGTTTGCTTACAAACCGTTGGAGCCTCCTTAGTAGGGGTGACAGCGTGCCTTTTGAAGAATGAGCCTGCGAGTTAGCGATATGTGGCGAGGTTAACCCGTGTGGGGTAGTCGTAGCGAAAGCGAGTCTGAATAGGGCGATTCAGTCGCATGTCCTAGACCCGAAGCGAAGTGATCTATCCATGGCCAGGCTGAAGCGACGGTAAGACGTCGTGGAGGGCCGAACCCACTTAGGTTGAAAACTGAGGGGATGAGCTGTGGATAGGGGTGAAAGGCCAATCAAACTTCGTGATAGCTGGTTCTCTCCGAAATGCATTTAGGTGCAGCGTTGCGTGTTTCTTGCCGGAGGTAGAGCTACTGGATGGCCGATGGGCCCTACAAGGTTACTGACGTCAGCCAAACTCCGAATGCCGGTAAGTGAGAGCGCAGCAGTGAGACTGTGGGGGATAAGCTTCATAGTCGAGAGGGAAACAACCCAGACCACCATCTAAGGTCCCTAAGCGCGTGCTAAGTGGGAAAGGATGTGGAGTTGCTTTGACAACCAGGAGGTTGGCTTAGAAGCAGCCACCCTTGAAAGAGTGCGTAATAGCTCACTGGTCAAGTGATTCCGCGCCGACAATGTAACGGGGCTCAAGCACGCCACCGAAGTTGTGGCATTGATATTTTTGGTAGGCCTTCGTGGTCCAGCCGTATTGATGGGTAGGAGAGCGTCGTGTGGCCAGCGAAGCGGCGGTGTGAACCAGCCGTGGAGGCTACACGAGTGAGAATGCAGGCATGAGTAGCGAATGACGTGTGAGAAACACGTCCTCCGAAAGACCAAGGGTTCCAGGGTCAAGCTAATCTTCCCTGGGTAAGTCGGGACCTAAGGCGAGGCCGACAGGCGTAGTCGATGGACAACGGGTTGATATTCCCGTACCGGCGAAGAACCGCCCAAGCTAATCCAGTAGTGCTAAGTATCTGAATCCCAGTGACTGATCCCTTCGGGGTGACGCTCTGGGCCTAGCGTACGACCCCGTGCTGGTGCGGCTAGCGTATTAACAGGTGTGACGCAGGAAGGTAGTCCAAGCCAGGCGATGGTTGTCCTGGTGCAAGTGCGTAGGCCGAGTCATAGGCAAATCCGTGACTCATACAGGCTGAGACACGATGCGGATAAAAAGTGGATGATCCTATGCTGCCAAGAAAAGCATCGACGCGAGGTTCTAGCCGCCCGTACCCCAAACCGACTCAGGTGGTCAGGTAGAGAATACCAAGGAGATCGAGAGAATCGTGGTTAAGGAACTCGGCAAAATGCCCCCGTAACTTCGGGAGAAGGGGGGCCTTCGACGTATTAGGACTTGCTCCGAAAGCGTTTGGAGGCCGCAGAGACTAGTGGGTAGCGACTGTTTATTAAAAACACAGGTCCGTGCTAAGTCGCAAGACGATGTATACGGACTGACGCCTGCCCGGTGCTGGAAGGTTAAGAGGACCGGTTAGCCGCAAGGCGAAGCTGAGAATTTAAGCCCCAGTAAACGGCGGTGGTAACTATAACCATCCTAAGGTAGCGAAATTCCTTGTCGGGTAAGTTCCGACCTGCACGAATGGCGTAACGACTTCCCAACTGTCTCAACCGCGAACTCGGCGAAATTGCATTACGAGTAAAGATGCTCGTTACGCGCAGCAGGACGGAAAGACCCCGTGACCTTTACTACAGCTTGGTATTGGTGTTCGGTGTGGCTTGTGTAGGATAGGTGGGAGACTTTGAAGCGTGGACGCCAGTTCATGTGGAGTCATTGTTGAAATACCACTCTGGTCACTCTGGATATCTAACTTCGGACCGTAATCCGGTTCAGGGACAGTGCCTGGTGGGTAGTTTAACTGGGGCGGTTGCCTCCCAAAAAGTAACGGAGGCGCCCAAAGGTTCCCTCAACCTGGTTGGCAATCAGGTGGCGAGTGTAAGTGCACAAGGGAGCTTGACTGTGAGACTGACAGGTCGAGCAGGGACGAAAGTCGGGACTAGTGATCCGGCAGTGGCTTGTGGAAGCGCTGTCGCTCAACGGATAAAAGGTACCTCGGGGATAACAGGCTGATCTTGCCCAAGAGTCCATATCGACGGCATGGTTTGGCACCTCGATGTCGGCTCGTCGCATCCTGGGGCTGGAGTAGGTCCCAAGGGTTGGGCTGTTCGCCCATTAAAGCGGTACGCGAGCTGGGTTTAGAACGTCGTGAGACAGTTCGGTCCCTATCCGCTGCGCGCGTAGGAAGTTTGAGAGGATCTGACCCTAGTACGAGAGGACCGGGTTGGACGAACCTCTGGTGTGTCAGTTGTTCCGCCAGGAGCACCGCTGATTAGCTACGTTCGGGATGGATAACCGCTGAAAGCATCTAAGCGGGAAGCCGGCCTCAAGATGAGACTTCCATACCTTCGGGTGAGAGGCTCCCAGCCAGACTACTGGGTTGATAGGCCAGATGTGGAAGTGCGGCAACGCATGCAGCTGACTGGTACTAATAAGCCGATGACTTGATAACACTTCGAATCAACAATGGGTTGATTTGCTACGCGTCCACTTTGTGGTTCTCGATGTACGGTCGAGAACCCTAACAGGCACCACGCGTGTCTTTAGGTTTTTGAGTTGAAACATCAATAGTGTTTCGGCGGCCATAGCGTGAGGGAAACGCCCGGTTACATTCCGAACCCGGAAGCTAAGCCTCACAGCGCCGATGGTACTGCAGGGGGGACCCTGTGGGAGAGTAGGACACCGCCGGACTTCTTCTG
>NZ_JBNPVV010000011.1:0-65961 GCF_050434165.1 Microbacterium sp. ZKA21 | reverse complement strand
GCGAAAGTCTGGTTCATCCCACCCGCCAACATCGACCCCAACCGCACCCCACGCCTCGGCGGCACCGCCCGCTACAACCTCGCCGCCTGACACCGATGCCGCCGCGCCGAAACGAGCGTCAGCGGCATCCGATCTGGCATAGTCGAAACCATATGTAGTCGCCGCGACGTCCGCGGATCGACTGGGAGGGACATACATCATGGAGATCGCCGGACTCGTCGGCATCCTCGTTCTCGTCGGCATCGGGGTCGTCATCCTGATCGTCGTCGCCCTGATCGCGCTGCTGTTCGCACGCAGCTGGATCAAGGTCGCACGCGCCGACGAGGCGCTCGTCATCTCGGGGCGCAAGCAGAAGGTGCAGCGCGCGATCGTCGCCGCCGACGGCACCAGCAGCTCGGAGATGTCCGAATCCCCCGTCACCGTCATCGTGAACGGCAAGTCCCTGGTCAATCCGATCACGCAGCGCCACGAGATCATCTCGCTGCGCTCGCGCCAGGTCTCGCTCAACGCCGAAGCCCAGTCGCTCGACAGCGTCACGCTCAACGTCGACGGCGTCGCGATCGTGAAGATCGGTTCCGATCCCCTCTACGTCCGCCGAGCAGCGGAGCGCTTCGCGTCGCAGGACGCCGCCATCGAGCAGTTCACCACCGAGCAGCTCGAGGGCGCCCTGCGCGGCATCGTCGCGACGCTGTCCGTCGTCGAGCTCATGCGCGAACGCAAGAAGTTCTCCGACCAGATCGCCGCCGACGTCTCGCAGGAGCTCGCCGAACAGGGCCTCATCCTGGACTCTTTCCAGATCAAGGGCATCACGGATGCCGTCGGCTACATCCAGTCCCTCGGCGCCCCCGAGATCCAGGCCAAGCGCCAGGCCGCCGAGATCTCGCAGACCAATGCCGACCGCGCGATCAACCAGAAGAACATCGCCAACAAGGAAGCCAACCTGATCGAGCAGACCGCGCTCGACACGAACACGGCCAACGCGGACGCCGGCATCGGCCGCGCCCGCGCCGAAGCCGAGCAGGCCGAGTACCTGGCCAGGGCACAGGCGGAGCAGGCCGTCCTCCAGCAGCAGGCCGAGAACAAGCAGGCGCAGCTCGACGCCGACGTCAAGCGCGTCGCCGACGCGCAGCGCTACGAGGCCGAGACCCGCGCGCAGGCCGAGCTGTACACGCGCGAGCGGGCCGCCGAGGCCGCAGCGATCGAGCAGGTCAAGCAGGCCGAGGCCCGCACCCGCATCGCAGAGCAGCAGGCGAAGGCCGACGAGGCCCGCGCACAGGGTGAGGCGACCGCGGCACAGGCCAAGGCCGAAGGTGAGGCCGTGGCACTGCGCGCCCTCGCCGAGGCCGAATCCGAAGCCCGGCGCCTGCGCGCGAGCGCGGAAGCCGACGCGATCCGCGCCGAGGGTGAAGCCCGCGCCGCGGCCGTCGAGGCCGAGGCGAAGGCCATCGCCTCCAACCAGGACGCCTTCCTGTCGCAGCGCGTGATCGACGTGCTGCCGACCATGATGGGCGAATTCGCCAAGGGCTACGCCGCCATCGGAAACGTCTCGATCATCGGCAGCACGGGCGAGGACGGCGCCTCCAGCGTCATCGGCGGCGACAGCGCCAAGGCGCTCAAGTCGGTGTTCGACAGCGTCAGCTCGGCGACCGGCCTCGACCTGGCCGCCATCATCCAGGGCCAGGCTGTCGGCCGCGGCATCGGAGAAGGCGTTGCGCAGGCGCAGGCCCCGGCTCCCGCCGCTGCCGCCACGAAGACGAACGTCGCCACTCCCCCGCCGCCCCCCGCGCCTGCGGAGTGAGCATCCGAAGGCGTCGGTCGCGCAGGTCGCACCGGCGCCTTCGTCCGTCTACGGAGTCCTACGCCGTCCGGCGCCGCAGCGTGAGCGACGCGAGCACCAGAGCACCGGCCGCGAACGCCACGACGATCAGCAGGGGACCGAACACGTCCCACCCCTTGTCTCCGGCGGTGACCGCGTTGATCGTGTCGATCGCATAGCTCAGCGGCAGCCAGTCCGAGATCGCGTACAGCACCTCCGGCATCTGATCGCGCGGCATGAACAGCCCGCCGAGGATGATCTGCGGAAACACCAGCAACGGCATGAACTGCACCGCCTGGAACTCCGTCTGCGCGAACGCACTCGCCAGCAGCCCGAGCGCCGTGCCGAGCAACGCATCCACGATCGCCACCAGGCCGAGCTGCCAGAGCGGTCCATCGGTCTCCAGACCGCACACCCAGACCGCGAACGACACCGTGACGACCGCCTGCAGCAGCGCCATCAGCCCGAACGCGAACGCGTATCCGAGAATGAAATCCGCCTTGCCGAGCGGCGTCGTCATCAGCCGCTCCAGCGTCCCGGACCGCCGCTCGCGCAGCGTCGTGATCGATGTGATGAGGAACATGACGATGAACGGGAACAGCGCCAGGATCGCGCCGCCGAACTGATCGAACACCCCTTCCTGGTCGCTGAACAGCCACGCGAACAGGCCGACCAGCAGGCTCGGCGCGATGAGCATCAGCGCGATCGATCGCGGATCGTGCCGCAGCTGCGCGAGCACCCGACCCGCCGTGGCGAACAGACGCCGGCCGTTCATTCGCCCGCCTCCCCTCGTGCCGTCCTTCGGGAAGTCGGATGCTCGCGCTGATCCCGCTCGATCAGCGCGAGGAATGCGGCATCCGGATCATCCGCTCCAGTGTCAGCCAGCAGCTCCGCCGGCGTCGTGTCGGCGATGATGCGCCCGGCCCGCATGAGCAGCAGCCGATCGCAGCGCAGCGCCTCGTCCATCACGTGGCTGGACACGACCATCGTCACGCCGCGGTCGGCGAGCCCGCGGAACAGTTCCCACAGTTCCGCTCGAAGCAGCGGATCGAGTCCCACGGTCGGCTCGTCCAGCACAATCACCTCCGGCGCACCGAGCAGCGCCATCGCGAGGGACACGCGCGTCTCCTGACCTCCGCTGAGCGAATCGACCAGCTGCCCGGCCTGGGCGCGCAACCCGACTTCGTCGATGACCCGATCGACATCACCCCGCGGAGCGTTCAGAAGCCCGGCCAGGTACGACAGGTTCTGCCGCACGCTGAGATCCCCGTAGACGGCCGCGCCCTGCGTGCCGTAGGCGACGCGGTGCCGCAGCTTCCGCGATCCGCCGGGCTCGCCGAGCACCGTGACGTCCCCGCCTGCGATCCGCTGCACGCCGACGATCGACCGCATCAGCGTGGTCTTTCCGCATCCGGACGGCCCGAGCAGTCCGGTGATCTCACCTCGCGGGATCGTGAGGTCGACACCATCGAACACCTGCGTCTTCCCCCGCCGCACCCGGAGGTCGGTGATCTCGATCGCATTATTCATCATGTGATGAATTGTTCTCCGCGTCGGCTCCCTCGTCAAGAGGATCAGTCGAACAGATACCGCTGCACGGTCGGGCCGATCCGCTCGACCAGGTCATCGACGGATGCCGATGCGAGCGGCACGAGCTTGAGCACGTACCTCGTCAGCAGCAGGCCAGCGATCTGCGAGGCGACCAGGCCGGCGCGCAGCTCGGCATCCGGCACGTCCAGCGCCCGCGCGATGCGCCCGATCAGCTCGCGGGAGAGGAAACCGGCCAGCATGGGCGTCGTCAACTTGCTGGCGATCGCGGTGCGCATCAGCATCACACCGCGGCGCTGCACGTCCGGGTCCTCGAACGCCTCGAGGATGTAGCGCACCAACCGCTCCCCGACCTCGTCACGGGAACCGGCCAGGATCGCCGGAACGTCCACATCCGGCCGCAGCGGCATCCCGACGGCCTCCGCGAACAGGTCGGCCTTCGTCCCGAAGTAGTGATGCACGAGCGCGGAATCGACGCCCGCACGCGCCGCGATCGAGCGGATCGTCGATCCGTCGTACCCGCCCTCTCCGAACTCGTCGACTGCCGCGGCGATGATCCGCGCCCGCGAATCCGTGCCGCCGCGCGGGCGTCCGCGCCGCCGCGGTGCGCGATGCTCGGTCATGCCGCTCAGCCTACGCGCCGATGCGCGCAGCGGACGCGAGAGACTGGAGGCGTGACCACTGCACCGTTCGACCTGCCGGAAATCGGTCGCGGACTCGCATTTGCCGCAGCGGCCGACGACCTGAATGCGGCGCTCGACCGGCACACCGCGGTCATCGTCAGCTCGCCTCCCGGTACGGGCAAGACCACTCTCGTCCCGCCGATCATCGCCGGCCGCGTTTCCGGCCGCGTGATCGTGACGCAGCCGCGGCGAGTCGCCGCGCGCGCGGCGGCCCGAAGGCTCGCCCACTTGGACGGGTCGGCGCTCGGGTCCCGCGTCGGCTTCACCGTCCGCGGCGAGCGTCAGATGCAGCGCTCCGCCCTGGTCGAGTTCGTCACGGCCGGCGTCCTGCTGCGCCGGCTGCTCGACGACCCCGGCCTGGAAGGGGTCGGTGCCGTCGTGATCGATGAGGTGCACGAGCGCGCGCTGGAGACGGATCTGCTGATCGGCCTGCTCGGCGAGGTGCGCGAACTGCGCGGCGACCTCGTCGTGGTCGCGATGTCGGCCACGCTCGACGCCGATCGGTTCGCCGCCGTCCTCGGCACGGATGCTTCACCCGCCCCTGTCGTGACCCAGACGGTTCCCGCGCATCCGCTCGACGTGCGCTGGGCGCCGAGCCCCGCCCCTCGGTTGGACGAACGGGGTGTGACGCGGACGTTCCTCGACCATGTCGCGCGCACGACGGTCGATGCGCACCGCGGCGTGGTGCGCGCCGATCCGACCGCCGACGCCCTCGTCTTCGCCCCCGGCGCACGCGAGGTCTCCGAGATCGCGCGCCGGATCCGAGATCTCACCGCCGAATTCGATGTCCGCGAACTGCACGGCCGGGTATCGGCTGCGGAACAGGATGCCGTGATCAGCGGTCGTCAGGGCGACGAGTCCGCGCGGATCATCGTCACGACGTCGCTCGCCGAATCGTCGCTGACCGTTCCCGGAGTCCGTCTCGTCGTCGACACGTGCCTGTCCCGCGCCCCGCAACGCGATGCGGCCCGGGGCATGAGCGGGCTGGTGACGGGCCCGACGTCCCGCGCCTCGGCCACCCAGCGCGCGGGGCGCGCCACTCGCGAGGGACCGGGCATCGTGGTGCGGTGCGTCGATGAGCGCACCTTCGCGGCCGCCCCCGCACGTCCCGTCCCGGAGATCGCGGCGACCGATCTCACCGACGCAGCCCTGCTCCTCGCCTGCTGGGGTGCACCGGGCGGTGCGGGCCTCCGGATGGTCGACCCGCTTCCGGCCGAGAGCCTGAGCGATGCCGTGGATGTGCTGCACGGACTCAGCGCGATCGACACCGACGGCCGCGTGACCGACGAGGGGCGGCGCCTGGCCCGCATCCCGACCGATCCTCGTCTCGCCCGCGCACTCCGCGACGGCACGAGCATCGCCGGGGCACGCACCGCAGCCGAAGTCGTCGCACTGATGAGCAGCGATATCCGTGTCGCCGATGCCGACGCCGCAGCGGCGCTCTCGACGCTGCGGAAGGGACGGAACCCCGACGCGCGGCGCTGGGAGCAGGAGGTGCGCCGCCTCTCGACGTTCGCGCACGGGCGAGCAGATGCGCGAGCAGAAGACGATCCGACCGGTCTTCTGATCGCGCTCGCCTTTCCCGAGCGGATCGCCCGGCGGGTGGATCGTTCCGCGGACGGAGCGGTGTACCTCCTGGCATCCGGAACACGCGCAGGGATCACCGGCCCGCTCGCCGGTGCCGAGTGGCTCGCCGTGGCCGACGTCGCTCGCGCGCAGGGTCGAGCGACGGCCGGCACCGGAGCGATCATCCGTTCGGCAGCGGTCATCTCGGAGCACCAGGCGGAGCGGGCGGCTACCCATCTGGTCACGGATCGTGTCGAGGCGCGGTTCTCCGATGGTCGCGTGACAGCTCGCCGCGAGCGCCGGCTCGGCGCGATCGTCCGCTCTTCCGTCCCCGTTCGCGTGCAGGCGGACGATGGCGGCAGCGATGCCGTCCGCCGTGCCGTGCAGGAGCAGGGGCTCGGCGTGTTCAGCTGGTCGGAGGCGGCGGATGGGCTGCGGCGGCGCCTCGCGCTGCTGCACCGCGAGCTCGGATCCCCGTGGCCGGATGTCGCAGATGCTGCGCTCCTGGACGCCCTCGACGCCTGGCTCGGGCCGGAACTGTCCTCACTCGCCACGGGGACCCCGGCCGCACGCATCGACCTGGCCGCGGCGCTGCGACGACTGCTGCCGTGGCCGGCGGCGCAGGACCTGGACAAGCTGGCCCCCGAACGCCTCGAGGTGCCCAGCGGATCACGGATCCGCCTGGCCTACCCGCCTGTCGACGATGCGACGGCCCACCCGGTCGTCGCCGTGAAGCTGCAGGAGTGTTTCGGGTGGGCCGAGACGCCGCGACTGGTCGGAGGGCGGGTACCGGTGCTGTTCCACCTGCTCTCCCCCGGCGGCCGTCCTCTGGCGGTGACCGGCGACCTCGCATCGTTCTGGGCCGGTCCGTATTCGCAGGTGCGTGCCGAGATGCGCGGCCGGTATCCGAAGCATCCGTGGCCCGAGGACCCCTGGTCGGCCGCGCCCACCCGGCACACGAAGCGCCGCGCCGCCGGCACCTAGTCGAGCAGATGTCGCAGATAGCGCGGCGGCGAATCCAGGAACGACCGCCAGTGCCGGACCAGTTCGAGATCCTCCCACTGCGCCTCGCGGATGCCCCATTCCCCGACCTCGAGGATGCGCGCGCCGGGGAGCGCAGCCAGCACAGGCGAATGCGTCGCGCACAGCACCTGCCCGCCGTCGTCGACGATCCGCTGCAGCACGGTGATGAGCGTCAGCGTGGATTGGAACGACAGCGCGGCCTCCGGCTCGTCGAGGCAGTAGAAGCCGGGATCGCGGAACCGGCTGCCCAGCAGCGCGAGGAACGATTCGCCGTGACTCATCTCGTGGAACGGCACATCCGGCATGCTCATCGACGGATTCGCCTCGAGATACGTGTAGAACGAGTGCATCGTCTCGGCGCGGAGGAAGAAGCCCCACCTGCTGGCGCCGATTCCGCGCTGCAGCCGCAGCCACTCCGACAGCGGCGACTCGGTGGGCCGCGTGCTGTGCCGCGCATTCCGGGACCCGCCCTCGGGCGACAGGCCGTACGCGATCGCCACGCCCTCGACGAGCGTGGATTTGCCGCTGCCGTTCTCGCCGACGAGGAAGGTCACCCCCGGCGCGAGGTCGATCCCTTCCTGCAGCACCTGCGCGACCGCCGGGATGCTGGCCGGCCATCGGCCCGGCTGCACCGATGCATCCTCGACCGGCTGCACCGACACCACCGGCTGCTCGCGCTTGCGTCGGCTCCCCGGCTCCCAGATCGACTCCATCAGCACTCGATGACGTTGACCGCGAGTCCGCCTTCGCTGGTCTCCTTGTACTTCGTCGACATGTCCAGCCCGGTCTGACGCATCGTCTCGACCACGGCATCCAGCGAGACGTAGTGCTGCCCGTCGCCTCGGAGCGCGAGCCGCGCCGCCGTGACGGCCGTGGATGCCGCGATCGCGTTCCGCTCGATGCACGGGATCTGCACGAGCCCGCCGATCGGGTCGCAGGTCAGCCCGAGATGGTGCTCCATCGCGATCTCGGCGGCGTTCTCGATCTGCCGGTTCGTGCCGCCCATGACGGCGGTGAGGCCGCCGGCGGCCATGGCGCACGCCGAGCCCACTTCGGCCTGGCAGCCGCCCTCCGCACCCGAGATCGACGCGTTGGCCTTGAACAGCGACCCGAGCGCCGTCGCCGTCAGGAGGAAGCGTCGGATGCCGCGGCGACGATTGGCCTCCGCGACCGCCTCCGGATCGAGCGACTCGGGATCGACGGGCTCCGTCGGCGACTGCAGCAGCGCACTGCCGACCAGTTCGCCGTGCGGTGTCACCGCGTTGCCGGATCCGAGACCGGAGTCGGCGAGGAAGCGCCACCAGTACATCGCGACGGCGGGCAGGATGCCGGCGGCGCCGTTCGTCGGGGCCGTGACGACGCGCCCGCCCGCGGCGTTCTCCTCATTCACGGCCAGTGCGAACGCACCCAGCCACTCCCCGGGGATCTCGCGTCCGCTGTCGGCCTCAGCGGTCTCGAGCTGGGCTCGGATCGCCGCGGCCCGGCGCTTGACCTTCAGGATGCCGGGGAGCACGCCGTCCGCGTGCAGACCGGCATCCACGCAGCCGGCCATCGCGTCCCAGATGGCGTCGAGTCCGGCGGCGACCTCCGCCTCCGGACGGAGAGCCGTCTCGTTGCGTCGCGCGATCTCGGCGATCGTGAGCCCGTGCTCATCGCACAGCTCGATGAGGGTCGCGGCATCCCGGTAGGCGAACGGCTGCTCGGCTGCGGTGAGCGGTGCCTCCTCGCCGTCACGGCGGATGAATCCCCCGCCGACGGAGTAGTAGGTCTCCTCGGCGATCACCTCGGCATCCGCGCCGTAGGCGATGATCGTCATGGCGTTCGGATGCGCGGGCAGCCGGGTCCGCGGGGCGAACACGATGTCGTCCTTGTCGAACGCGATCCCCTGCCGCCCGGCGAGCAGCAGCGGAGCACCCTCGGGATACGACGCCCAGGCCTGCCGCACCTCGGCGGGGTCGCACGTCTCGGGGCTCAGCCCCCGGAGCCCTGCGACGACGGCATCCGGCGTACCGTGCCCGATGCCGGTCGCTCCGAGCGAGCCGTACAGCGTGCAGGTGACGCGGGCCACGGCATCCAGCGGGATGCGGTGGACGAAGTCCAGCGCCGCGCGCATCGGCCCGACGGTGTGCGAGCTCGACGGCCCGACGCCGATGGAGAAGAGGTCGAAGGCCGAGACGTACGCAGTCACATGTCCAGGCTACGCTGACGATCGTGGACCGAAGCGCAAAGAGAAAACCCCATCGCTTTCGCGACGGGGTTTCAGTACTGTCTCAACACAGTGTGCGCCCGAAGGGACTCGAACCCCTAACCTTCTGATCCGTAGTCAGATGCTCTATCCATTGAGCTACGGGCGCATGGCCTGTTCGGCAGAACGCTTTCCGGGCCGTCGTCAAGAATACATGAGGATCAGCGCCGGAGCGAATCGAGACCGCATCACGCCCGGATCGCGCCGAGCGCCCCGATCACGAGCCGCGGATCCGCCTGCGCATGCAGCACCGTGAACAGCGTGCGGGTACAGGATCGGCACCGCACGATCGCGATCTGCCGATCGAGCTCCACGACCGCCTCGGCGAAGCACGCCTCGCTCCCGCACCCCGCGCAGGTGCCGAACAGCGCCGTCACATCAGCCCCGAAGATGTCGAGCAGCATGCCCGCTATCGCGTTGCCGTCGACGACCGTCGACGCATTCACGGCTCTCATCATCCACCTCCGAATCGTTCGGTGCGCACGCGCGCCGGATCATGCCCGAGCTGCACGAGAATGTCCGCGACGTGCTCCACGAAACCCGTCGGCCCGCAGACGAAGACGGCGGGCTGCTCGTCGGCGGGCCAGATGCTCGACCGCAGAACATCCGCATCGACACGTCCGACCACGCCATCCCACTCCGGCGGCGCCGATCGCGTGTAGACCCAGCGCACGTCCACTCCAGCATCCGCAGCGAGAACGAGTTCGTCGCGGTAGATCGCATCGTCGGGGTTGCGCACGGAGTACAGCACCCGCACGGATGCGCCCGTCCCGGCATCCGCTGCCGCCCGCGCCATGGCCATCAGCGGGACGACTCCCGAGCCTCCCGCGATCAACTGAACAGGGCCGGCCGACTCCGGACGCCAGACGAAGTACTGCCCCAGCGGTCCTTTGACTTCGAGTTCGTCGCCGGTCCGCAGGTCGCGCACCAAGTAGGGCGAGACCTCGCCGTCCGGGACCTCGTCCACCGCCAGCTCGATGGTCTCGCTCGGTCCGTACGACCCCACGGAGTACGATCGCACGGCCTGATAGCCGTCCTCAGCGGTGAGCCGGATATCGACGTGCTGCCCTGCGAGGTTTCCCGGCCACCCCGGCACCTCGAGTCGGATGCTGCGGGCCGAAGGCGTCTGCGTGCGCGTCTCGATCACCCGCGCCGGACGCCAGCCCCCGACCGTCACCAATAGCGCTCCTCGGTCCAGGGGTCGCCGTGCATGTTGTAGCCGTTCTGCTCCCAGAATCCCGGCGCGTCCTCGTCCATGAGCGTCAGCGCTCTGATCCACTTCGCGCTCTTCCAGAAGTAGAGGTGCGGCACGATGAGTCGCGCCGGGCCGCCGTGCTCCGGATCCAGCGGTTCGCCCTCGAACTCGAACGCGATCCACGACTGTCCGCCGAGCAGATCGTCCAGCGCGATGTTGGTCGTGTAGCCGCCGTAGGAATGGGCCATCGCGTAGGACGCCGCCGTGTCGGTGTCCGCGAACAGGGTGTCCAGCGACACGCCTCGCCAGGTCGTGCCCAGCTTCGACCAGCGGGTCACGCAATGGATATCCGTATGGACATCCTCGATGGGCAGCGCGTGCAGTTCGTCCCACGTCCACGAGATCACCTGCCCGACCTCGTTACGGATGCCGAAGGTCCAGTCCTCGGTCTCGATCCGCGGAGTCGGGCCGGCGGACAGCACAGGGAAATCCTCCGTCAGGAACTGCCCCGGCGGCAGCTTCGGATCGCTCGCCCTGCGATGGGCGCCGAATCCGCGAGAGATCACAGCCATTCGCTCTCCTCCTCATCCCCGCGATGGATCGTTCATCGGATCGAAGAGATCCGCACCGATGATGACCACCGTCTCATCTCCGGCGTTGCGCCACCAGTGCTCTGTCGTCGGCAGCACGATCGCGGGGCGACGCGCTCGACCGCCACATCGGAATCGGCCGCGAACTCCAGGAACGTTCCCGACAGGACGTAGAGGATCGTCGGACGGTTCTCGTGCGGGTGTGCTGCGATGACGCCCCCTGGCTCGACGGCCACACGCCGCATGCGCGGGTGCCGCACGCCGGCCAGAATCGAACCTGCGGTGGCTCCCAGTCAACCCGAGTGCCTTGCACGAGGGGGAGTGATCCCGCCTATCGAGTTGTGAAGCAGTCGGAGTACGTAGTCGACGCACGCGCACTACGTACTCCGACCCTGTCCTCGGTCCGGAATGCTCATGACAAGTCACAGCGCGCTCCCAGGTCCGAGGGACCAGATCCGGCTCACGCGACGTTGACTCAGATGACGTCGCAGCCAGCAACGTCGGACAAGGAGACAGATCATGTCGAACGTGTACCGCAAGACGGACGAGGCCCTGCGCGCCCTGACCGAGGACCAGTTCCGCGTCACCCAGCAGGACGGCACCGAGCCCGCGTTCCGCAACGCGTACTGGAACAACCACGAGGCGGGCATCTACGTGGACGTCGTCTCGGGACAGCCGCTGTTCTCGTCGACCGACAAGTTCGACAGCGGCACGGGATGGCCGAGCTTCACCCGCCCGATCGACGCGGATGCCGTGACGACCCGCACCGATCGCACCCTGTGGTCAGCGCGCACTGAGGTGCGCTCGTCCGGAGCCGACAGCCATCTGGGCCACGTGTTCCCTGACGGCCCCGCCTCTGCCGGAGGCCAGCGCTACTGCATGAACTCCGCGGCTCTGCGCTTCATCCCCGCCGACCAGCTGGATGCCGAGGGCTACGGCGAGTATCGAGGCCTGGTCGACAACGCCTAGAACCGGCGGGCGCGGGTCAGGCGGACTCGGATGCCGCCTCTGACTCGCGCTTGCGGCGAGCGCGCTGCTCGGACGAGAGCGCTTGCAGATCGACGAGGCGCAGCGCCTGCATCCGCGCCTCGCGCATCGTGTCGTAATCCGGGTCCTGATCGGGTCGCATCCCCTCGACCCGCAGCCGGCGGTCGAGGTTGTGGCGCACGTCGGCCCAGGCGGCCGAGCGCGCCTCCTCGACCAGGGCGAGCATCTTCTCGTCGTCCTCGGCCATCGCCCGCAGCCGTGTGGCGACGCCGGTGGACTGCCGGGCGCGACGGCGCAGATTGCGCACATCGCGGTCGCGGTAGTCGTGCGTGCCTGACGGATCGGAATGCCGGCCCCGCGCCCGCTTGCGCAGCTGGGTGACCAGCGCCGCGGCATCCTCTGATTCCTTCGCCATCGCCAGGAGCGATTCGCGGGCGTCCTGCAGGTAACGATCCGTGTCGAACACCCCACCCTGTGCGATGGTGCCGACGAGGATGTGGTTCTTGACCGCCAACCGGGTCGCAGCCGTCGCGATCGCCACGCCTTCCGCGATGGCATCCGCTGTCCGACCCACGTCGACCTCCCTCCTGAGATCGTACCGGTCAGCGGACGGCGCCGACCCAGATGGCCGACGCCCAGGCCTGCTGATCCGCATCGCATCCGACGGCGCCGGCGTACCCGCGCACCAGCGCCATGCAATTCGCCAGGAACTCCGGGTCCCCGCCGAACAGGCGGTGGTATCCGTCGGAGTCGTTCAGCGCGCCCCACACCTGGAACTGGTGGATGTGCGCGAGCTCGTGCGCCATGGCCCAGTTCAGCCGATCGTCGCTCCAGGTCGCCACATCAGAGCGGTACTTGATGTAGCCGTTGCTGTTCGCGCAGGCCGCGGCCGTGCCGCCGGCGCAGGACGAGGACTCCTCGAGGCCCACATCCCCGCCGCCGACCAGATCGAGGGCCGCCCGGACGCGTGCGTAGCCGTCCACTCCGGATGCCTTGGTTGAGGATGCCGCGAGCACCCGCTCCCCCCTCGGAGCGCCCTCAGGGCGATCGGCGGCGTGGGACGCCGCGGCCGCTTCGCGTTCCGCGATCACGGCACGCGCGCGGACGTCCTCGTCCGCGGACCCCAGGTCGGCGGAGCGCACCGCGGCCTGAAGCCCGTGCCCGACCGGGTGCTCCTGGTCGGCCTGCACGACGGTGGCGGCACCCCACACCAGCAGCAGTCCGCCGAGCACGCACAGGGCGAACGGCACGAAGCGCACCCCGATCCGCCCCATGTCAGTCGACGACCCGGCTGGTGTCGAGCAGCCGGAGTTCGGCGGCCGCCCTGCCACGGGCGAGATGCTGCGGCACCAGCTCGCTCAGCAGTTCGACGTCGCGCGCGGCGATCGCGTCGTAGAGCTTCTCGTGCTCGGCCAGCATGCCGTCCAGGTCTTGGTGCTGCCCGAACAGCCACCGCAGCCTCGTGATGAACACGCCGACGAGTTCGCGGAGCATGTCGTTGCCGGCCATGCTCGACGCGACCTCGTGGAACTCGCCGGCGGCGGCGCGACCTGCGATCAGGTCTCCGTCCGCCGCAGCGGCACGCTCACGCGCGAGCGCCGCCCGAAGCTGCGCCAGCTGCTCGTCATCGTGGCGTTCGGCGGCGAAGGCGAAGATCAGCGTCTCGATCGCCTCGCGCACTTCCGCGAAATCCTGGATGTCGCGCTGGGTGAACTCCCGGACGACCGCCCAGGTCCGCGGGCGGGCGATGACGATGCCCTCCCCGACGAGGACGCGGATGGCCTCGCGCACGGGAAGTCGGGAGACGTTCAGCTCGGCGGCGATGTCGCGCTCGACCAGACGCGAACCGGGGGCGCGCCTGCCCAGCATGATGTCCTCGCGCAGCACGCGTGTCACGCGCACCGACTCGAGCTCCGAGCCCCCTGTCATGGATGGATTCTCCCACCTGCCCGGGGATCGCACCACTCTGGTATCCCAAAGCCCTCAGAGCGTCTTGACCACGAGCTCCTGGACCCGCCGGTAGCCGAGCTGCTCGTACAGCGCGACCGCCGCCGTGTTGCCGCCGAACACATGCAGGCCGAGGGATGCCGCGCCCATCCGCCGCGTCTCCCGCTCGGCCGCGAGCATGAGCGCGCGCCCGTATCCGCGGCGCTGGTGCGCGGCATCCACAGCGATGTCCAGGATGAAGCCGTGCGGCACGCCGTCGCGCACGCGCCGGCTCAGCCACAGCACGCCGACCTCCTCGCTGTCGACCGCGGCCGTGAAGAGCTGCTGCCCGTCGGTGTCGACGCCATCCGGCAGCTCGACACCGAACTGACGCCGTGCCTCGGCGGCGGCGTCCTCGAACGAGATGCGCCCGGTGGCCGCGAGCTCCTCGGCGAAGCCCCGCTCGGCATCGGCGGCGAATCGCTCGAACCGCTCACGCGACATCGGCGCCACGTCGACGTGCTCATCCGCGTCCGTGCGGTCCGGCAGCGGTTCGAGCAGCATCTGGATCGACGACGCCTCGAACCCTCGTCCGTCCAGCAGGCTGCGCGTCTCCTCGTCGCCCAGGAAGGCATCGGCCGAGAGCGTGACTGCACCGGTCTCGCGCGCCAGGCGCTCGATCAGCGTCATGACGGCATCGCGTTCGTGCCGCTCGAGCTCCCGTTCGGCGTGCACGTCGATCAGGTACGCGCGCTCCCCCGGCAGGCTCAGCCACGTCGTGCCCACTTCGACCTCGTCGATCAGGATGCCGAGCACCGCGGATGCCCGGCTCTCCGCGCCCGCCTGGTGCATCTGCGTGATGATCGCGTCTGCGTGCTCATCGGCATCCGCTCCTGGGCGCAGCCCGGAGTCCCGACGGCGCCGGATCAGGCGCTCGCGCACGGCGGCGCGCCAGGAATCGAAGCGGTCGGGGGGCAGCGGCTCCAGGCGGACGGTCACGGAGTCCATCCTGCGCCCTGCGCCGATGGCCCGTCCACAGACTCACACGGCGGAGAGTCGCCCGTTCGGGAGGATGCCCACCGCGACGGGGAGCCCGCGACGGTTCGACCACTCGCTCCACGAACCGGGATACACCACGGCCTGGATGCCGGCGTGCTCGAGCGCGAGCACCGTGTGCGTCGACGCGATCCCGGAGCCGCAGTACACGGCGACCGGCACACCCGCGCGCACCCCTGCGCCGGCGAAGACGCGACGCAGGGCATCCGGATGCCGCAGTCGCCCGTCCCCGTCCAGCACCGCCATGGCCGGCAGATTCACCGCCCCGGGGATGTGCCCGCCGACCGGGTCGAGCGAACTCTGCACTCCGCTGTACTGCTCCGGAGTGCGCACGTCCAGCAGGACTCCCGTGCGCGCGAACGCCTCGACGTCCTCGAGGTCGATCTGCCCGTCATCCGACGCGGCCAGCTCGACGTCGCCCGGCTCGGGCAGCACGTCCCCGGACTCCAGCGGCAGGCCCTCGGCGACCCACCCGCGGATGCCGCCGTCGAGAACCCGCACGTCGACACCCGCACGCCGCAGCAGCCACCACAGCCTCGCCGCGGCGACGCCGCGGTTGTCGTCGTACGCGACCGCGATATCGGAGACGTGCAGACCCCAACCGCGCGCGGCGGCCTGCAACTGCTCCGCCGACGGAAGCGGATGCCGCCCCCGCTCCGGCTGTCCGCGGTCGGCGAGCTCGTGGTCGAGATCGACGTAGACGGCTCCGGGGAGATGTGCGCGGACGTACTCGGGCCGGCCCTCCGGTCGGTCCAAGCGCCAGCGCACATCGAGGACCCGCACCACCGGGCCTTCACCGTGTTCGGCGCGTCGCTGAAGATGGATCAGCTGCGCCGGGCTGACGAGATTGCTCATGGCCCCAGCATCCTGGGCCGCGCCGGATGCCGTCACGGGCTCGCGACATGCCGCTTCATGCGGCGCAACACGAGGTCATATGCGTCCGGATGACTTCGTGAGCGCATCTGGAACTCGCGCCGCCGTACTGCGATACTCGCCTCAGATCGCCGATGACAGCCTCGCCACACTCACCGGCAGCGAGGAGCGAGCATGGAACAGGGCACGACGGGCGGCCGTGGGGTGATGCGCAGGTGGATCGAGATCGTCTCCGGACCCGGATCAGGCTGGCGAACCGGCTATTGGCTGGTTCTCGTTCTGCTCGTCATCTCCTACGGTCTGTGCGCAGCGCAGTCCACGACGGATCCGAGCCCGATCGCGTTTCTCGTCCAACTCATCACGGTCGCGGTGACGCAACCTGATCGGCCTCACGGGCGAAGACCCGATCTTCGGCGACACGAGTCCTGATTCGCTGTCCGCACAGTTGTTCTTCTCGTTCACCACCCTCACGACGACCGGCTTCGGGAACATCGTTCCCGTCGGCCCCGGCGTGCAGAGCGTCGCCGTCGCAGAAGCGATCACCGGTCAGCTCTTCCTCATCACCGCCGTCGCCCGGATCATGCGAGGGGCACGCAAGCCGGCGGACATCGCGCCACCCGACCCCCGGTCCACACGGCCGATGAAGGATGCATCGTGAAGAGATGGAACGTCGTCATCGTGCTCGGCCTGGCCCAGTTCGTCATGGTCCTGGACGGGACGGTCATGAACGTCTCGATCTCCACCGTCGTCGCCGACCTCGACACGAGTGTGGCTGCCATGCAGGCCGCGATCACCTTCTACACCCTGACGATGGCGGCATTCATGCTGCTCGGAGCGAAGCTGGGTGACGTCTGGGGCAGACGCCGCGCCTTCGTGATCGGCTCCTGCATCTACGCGATCGGTTCGCTCATCACGGCGTTGAGCCCGAACGTGCAGACGCTGTTCCTCGGCTGGTCGATCGTCGAGGGGCTGGGCGCCGTGCTTGTGATCCCCGCGATCGCCGCCCTCGTGGCGGACAACTATCGGGGAAGCGACCGCGTCACCGCATTCGCCGCGATCGGGGCGGTGTCCGGTGCCGCGGTCGCGGCCGGTCCGCTGATCGGCGGGTTCGTGACGACCTACTTCGACTGGCGCTACGTCTTCGTCGCCGAAGTCGTCATCATGGTCGGTGTCGTGCTCTTCGCTCGCATCATCACCGACGCGAGCGAACGTCAGCGGGTGCGGATCGATCTCCTCAGCATCCTCCTGTCCTCCGCAGGGCTCGTCCTCGTCGTGTTCGGGATGCTGCAGAGCAAGACCTGGGGCTGGATCATTCCGCTGCACGTCCCCGTGCTCGCCGGCGCACCCCTGGCACCGCTCGGCGTCTCCCTGACCGCTTGGTGCATCGGCGTCGGCGGCGTGCTCCTCGCCCTGTTCGTCGGGCGTCAACGACGCCTCATCGCGCACGGCCGGTCTCCGCTCCTGCATGTGGAGCTGTTCTCGATCACTGCGCTGCGCAGCGGACTCTCCGTGCTCGGTGCACAGTACGCCGTCACGGCCGGGCTGTTCTTCATGGTGCCGGTGTATCTGCAGATGACGCTTGGGCTGGATGCGCTCGAGACCGGGATCAAGATCTTCCCGCTGTCGATCTCGCTGATCCTGTTCTCCATCATCGGGACGCGACTGTCGAGGCGGTTCTCGCCCAGACGCATCGTGCGGATCGGTCAGCTCGTCCTCGTCGGCAGCGCGCTGCTGCTGCTCGGGGCCACCACCGAGGACCTGCGCAGCGGCCTGTTCGCCCTCGGGATGTTCCTGGCCGGCAGCGCCCTGGGCCTGCTGGCCTCTCAGCTCGGCAACGTCAACATGTCGAGTGTCACGGAGAAACAGACCAGTGAGGTCGGCGGACTGCAGGGAGTCTTCCAGAACCTCGGTTCGTCGCTCGGCACGGCGCTCATCGGTTCCGTGCTGATCGGGGCCCTGTCGACGTCGTTCGCTTCCGGCGTGGCGGCCAGCAGCCTCCCGGAAGAGACGAGGGCGGTCGTCTACGCCGCGACGGAGGCCGGGGTCACGATCGTGCCGGCCACTGACGTCGACGGCCTGGCGACGGACGCGGGCCTGGACGAAGACGACGCGGCAGCGCTCACCGAGATCTACCGCCAGTCGCAGCTGGCATCGCTGCGCGTGGCTTTCGTCGGCCTGATCGGGATCAGCCTGCTCTCGCTGCTGTTCTCGGGCGGCATCCCCGCGGAGAGGCCGGCGCCACGGCGTCGAGACGAGACAGCTGACGCCTGAGCATCGTCAGGCGTCGAGTTTGCGCAGCGCGTCCTCCGCGGCGACCCACGCGAGCATGGCGCACTTCACGCGTGCGACGTAGCGGGACACCCCGCCGAGCGCCGCCGCATCCCCGAGCAGTTCGGGGTCGGGCTCGATCTTGCCCCGGGAGCGCATGGCTTCACGGAACACGTCGATGCGGCGCTCGACTTCGACCTGCGGCATCCCCTCGACGAGTTCGGCGAACAGCGAGGCGGAGGCCTGCGAGATCGCGCAGCCGTGGCCCTCCCACGCGACGGCCTCGATCGTGCCGTCGTCCGCGCGGTGCACCTGGAGCGTGATCTCATCCCCGCAGGTCGGGTTCACCTGATGCGACTGCGACGGCACCTCATCGCGCAGCCCGTAGCCGTGCGGTGTGCGCGAATGGTCGAGGATGAGTTCCTGATAGAGGTTCTGCAGATCGGATGAGCTCATCGGATCCTCCCGAAGAAGTCGATGGCCGCAGCGACGCCGTCGATCACGGCATCCACGTCGTCGGCCGTGTTGTAGAGGTAGGTGCTGGCCCGCGTCGAGGACGTGACCCCGAGTCGGCGATGCAGCGGCTGGGCGCAGTGGTGCCCGACGCGCACCGCGATGCCGCGGTCGTCGAGGAACTGGCCGAGGTCGTGCGAGTGGATGCCGGTGACGTCGATGCTCGCCAGCCCCACGCGCGGTAGGTCGATCCCGGCACCCTGAACCCGCACGCCGTCGATCGCGCCGAGCCCATCGACCAGACGCTGCCCGAGCTCGGCCTCGTGCGCGGCGATCCGCGGCATTCCGACGCCGTCCAGGTAGCGCACCGCTGCGGCGAGCGCGATCGCCTGCGAGACCCGCTGCGTCCCGGCTTCGAAGCGCTGCGGAGGCGGCAGGTACTCGGCCTCGGTCGTCGACACGGTCGTGATCATCGACCCGCCCGTGAGGAACGGCGGCATCGCCTCCAGCAGCGCACGGCGCCCGTAGAGCGCGCCGACGCCGGTCGGGCCGAGCATCTTGTGCCCGGAGAACACCGCGAAGTCGACATCTAGCTCGCGCACGTCGACGGGCAGGTGCGGCACCGACTGGCACGCGTCGAGCAGGAACAGCGCTCCCACCTCATGCGCCGCGGCGACGAGGCGCTCGATGGGGTTGATCACGCCGAGCACGTTCGACACGTGCGTGACGGCGACCAGACGGGTGCGCTCGGTGATGTACTCGTCGAGTTCGTCGAGTCGCAGCGCGCCGTCGTCGTCGACCGGGATGACCCGCAGGTTCGCACCGGTGCGCGCCGCGAGCTCCTGCCAAGGGATGAGGTTCGCGTGGTGCTCCATCTCGGTCGTGACGATCTCGTCGCCCCGGCCGAGCCGCAGCCGTTCGGCGGCGACTCCCCCGCGACCGATCGATGCGTTCGAGATGGCATAGGCGACGAGGTTGACGGCCTCGGTGGCGTTCGAGGTCCACACGAGTTCGCCCTCGTCGGCGCCGACGAATCCGGCGACCGTCGCCCTGGCATCCTCGAAGACCTCGGTGGCTTCGGCGGCGAGCGTGTGCGCGCCGCGGTGCACGGCGGCGTTGAGGTTCAGCAGATAGTCGCGTTCGGCATCCAGCACCGCGAGCGGCCGCTGCGACGTCGCGCCGGAGTCGAGATAGACGAGGGGATGCCCGTTCACGGACGTCCCGAGAATCGGGAAGTCCGCCTTGAGCCGGAGCACCTCGGCGTCCGTCAGTGTGCTCGCTTCGATCCGGGGAGAACTCATCCCTCTAGGATCTCACCCGCGGCGGCTGTCAGTCCCCAGATTCGAGATGCTCCTCGATGAGCGTGATCCCGCCGCTGGAGTTCGCCGAGTTCGCCAGGTCGGTGATCCACGTCGGACTCAGTTCCGGCGGCTCCGGTTCCTCGAACACGAAACGCAGCGGAATGGACGGATGCAGCCAGAGCGTCGACCGCCCCGCGGGCTGACCCTCCGGATGCCGCCAGGACAGCGTGAAGCTCTCATTGCGACGCAGTTTCGTCGCGATGACGACCTTCAGATGCGCGAGCGCCCGATCCTCGATGAGGATCGGTTTCGCCTCGTCGCCGTAGTACAGCTGTCCCATGGGATGACGCTAGAGCCAGGGCGAGCGCGCGGGGCGCAGGGACCGGCCAGGTATCCATCTGCCGACGCACATGGTGCGCGGACTGTCATCACACGGCAGCCTTCGGCGCGGTCATCGGGCTCATGCGTCGGGGCGTGCCGTCGCTCCGGGCAGCACGCCGTACTCGGCGCGGAAGTACGCCGCGAATCGGGAGGGATGCGAGAACCCCCACCGTCGGGCGATCACCGCCACCGGATCAGCAGTTCGGATCAGGTCGCGGCGGGCGCCGGCGAGACGGGCGCGCCGCAGCGCGTCACGCGGCGTCGTGCCGAGCGCGCGCTGGAACGCGCGCTGCAGTCCTCGCGTCGACATGTGCACGGCGAGCGCCACGTCGTCGATGGTGATCGGACGGTGCGCGTTCTCGTCGATGAACGCCAGCGCACGGCGCACCGCGGCGGGTGCTGCCCTGGTCTGCGGCGAGAGCTCCATCGCGTCGCGGAAGTTCGTCGGGAACGCGGTGAGCGTCACGTTCAGTGCATGGCGCTGCAACGCGGCGAACACCAGCGCATCGCTGGACGCAGCGGACGAGAGCGCCCCCAGGAGGTAGTCGAACGTGCGGTTCCAGAGCTCGCCGGACGCGGCGTCCAGCGCCGCCGCGTCGTGCACCGTCAGTTCGAGACGATCGTCGCCGGAGATCTGGCGTGCCGCGCGCTGCGCGCCGTCGCGGTCGAAGATCAGCGCCTGGACCGTCGCCGGTCCGTCCCAGTGCGCCGTGATGGGGCGCCCGTCGGTGATCCATGCGGTGTCCGGCGCGAGCGACTTCTCCCCGGTGCCCACCCGCGCGCCTCCGCCGCTCACACGGCACGCGAGCAGCTGACCGCTCGGTGCCACCGTGGAGGTCACGCCCGCCGCGAGCTCGTACCGCACGACGGAGAGCCCAGGGAGAGTCGCCGACGCCCAGTCGAAGCGGAAGTCCCGCGGCTCCGCACGCTGCAACTGCGCCGTGGGGACGAACTGCCGCCACGTCTCTTCGACTCGCCCCACGTTCCGGGAGCGGAACCGGAGAACAGCCTCCACTGCTACGACTCGACTCTCCGGTTCTTGATGAGCGCGCCAGCGGTGAGGAACAGCAGCGCCCCGATCACACCGCCGACGGCCCACACCGCGTAGTCCACCTCGACCGCGACGATCGGGTTCCAGAACACAGCGACCGCGAGGAACACGATCGTCCACCACCACTGCCCGGCCTGGACGGCGAACCACGCGACGATGAGCGCCAGGATCGCCACGACGAACCGGACGATCGTGGCGCCGAGCCCGTCCGGGACGAGCGGCGAGAGGAACAGGGCGATCGCGGCGAGGATGCCCGGAGCGAGCGCGTTGCGCTGGAACTTCGGTTCCGTCGGACGGGAGGCGTGCATACGTCCAGTCTCCCAGGTGCCGACCCTGCCCGCACTTCCAGGATACCGGAGGGGTGGGGGCTTGCGGCAAGGGCCCCCACCAGGCGCATACTGGTCCGTCGCACCAGCCGATACCCGGCGGGCACCCGATCGGAGCTTGCGTGACACACCCCGTTTTCGACCTTCCCGACCGCCTTGCCGCCAAGGCGGATCCGGCCCTCATCCAGGGCGACATCGGCCACTTCGAGCGCATCACCGCCGCACTCGAGGAAGCCGTCGCCTCGGCATCCTCCCGCCTGGATGCGGTGCGGCACTCCCCGGCAGGCGTCGGCGGCGCGGCGGTCGAGCGCGACCTCGAGATCCACCGGCTGAACGCGCGACTGAACGTCCTGCGCCGGTACGGCATCGATCTGTGCCTTGGGCGCATGGTCCCCCAGCGCGGCCCCGCCGTCTACATCGGACGCGTCGGGCTGTCGGATGCCGCGGGCGATCCGCTCCTCGTCGATTGGCGGGCGCCCGCATCCGCACCGTTCTTCGCGGCCAGCCACGGCGACCCGATGGGGCTCATCAGCCGCCGGCGCTACCGCTGGACCGGCCGGCGCGTCAGCGACTACTGGGACGAGGTGTTCACCGCCGACGGGCTCGAGAACCGGGCGGCGCTGGACGACCAGTCCGCGTTCATCGCGAGCCTCGGCGCGAGCCGATCCCCGCGGATGCGCGACGTGCTCGCCACCATCCAGGCCGACCAGGACGCCATCATCCGCGCCGGGTCCGACGGCGCGCTCGTCGTGGACGGCGGCCCTGGTACCGGCAAGACGGTGGTCGCCCTGCACCGCGCCGCCTACCTGCTCTACGCCGAGCCGCGCATCGCGCGAGGCAGTGGCGGCGTGCTCGTCGTGGGTCCGCACGAGCCCTACCTCGCCTATGTCGACGACGTGCTGCCGAGCCTCGGCGAGGACGGCGTGCAGACCTGCACGCTGCGCGATCTGGTGCCGCAGGGCGCCGCCGCGGCTGCGGAGTCCGAGCCCCGCACCGCGGCGCTGAAGGCCGATGCCCGGCTTCTGGATGCCGTGGCGAACGCCGTTCGCGCCTACGAGCAGCCGCCGCAGCACGACCTCCTGGTCGAGACCGAATGGGCGGACATCCCGTTGACGCCGGACGACTGGGCGGACGCGTTCGATGCCGTCGAACCGGGAACCGCGCACGACGACGCCCGCCCGGACATCTGGCGCGCGCTCGTCGAGATCCTGTCGCGTCGAGCACGGGTGCCGCAGCGGCTGCTCGCCCCGGCGATGGCGGAGAACAGCCGTCTCGCTTCGGCATTCGATCGGGCGTGGCCGCTGCTGGAGCCGACGGCGCTGCTTGCTGCACTCTGGTCGGATGCCGCCTTCCTGGAGCGCTGCGCCCCGTGGCTTCCCGATGCCGGCATCGCCGCGCTCAACAGGGCGGAGGGCGCGCGGTGGACGGCATCCGATCTGCCCTTCCTGGATGCCGCGCGCCGACTGGTCGGCGACCCGACCGCCGAGCGGGTCCGGCGGGAGCGCGACGCGCAGCGGGCGGCCGAACGGGCGTACCGCGAGGACATCGCGGACTACCTCATCGCCAGCTCCGACAACGACCTGGGTCTGATGTCGATGCTCCGCGGGGACGACCTGCGCAACTCGCTCGACGACGACAGCACGCTGCCCGAACTCACCGCCGATCCGCTCGCCGGGCCCTTCGCGCACATCGTCGTCGACGAGGCGCAGGAACTGACGGATGCCGAATGGCAGATGCTGCTGGCGCGCTGCCCGTCGCGCAGTTTCACGATCGTCGGCGACCGTGCCCAGGCCAGGCACGGCTTCACCGACACCTGGGAGGAGCATCTGGCGCTGGTGGGGCTGCGCGATGTGCGGGTGTCGTCCCTGACGGTCAACTACCGCACGCCCGCGGAGATCATGGCCGCGGCCGAGCCGGTCATCAGAGCGGCGATCCCTGATGCGAACGTTCCGACCTCGATCCGCGAGAGCGGGGTCCCGGTGCGCCACGGCATCCTGTCCGATCTGGACGATCTGCTCGCCTCCTGGCTTGCGACGAACGAGGACGGCACGGCCGCGGTGATCGGCATCGACCACTGGCCCACGCCGCCTCGTGTGCTCTCGCTCACACCGGAGACGGCGAAGGGACTCGAGTTCGATCTCGTGGTGCTGCTCGATCCGGACGCGTGGGGCGACGGGATAGAGGGCGCCGTCGACCGGTACGTCGCGATGACGCGGTCGACGAGGGAGCTCGTGGTGCTGCGGAGCGCTACGCTCACCCGTGAGGGATGACAGCGGCGCTCGTGACGGTGCGCGCACCGGCACAGTGGAGCACGGACCGCCGGCGCGATCCGCAGACAGCGATGGGGGAAGCATGACCACCGAGACGCACACCGCAGAGCTGCAGGCGAAGATCGCAGCGCTCGAGGCCGAGAACGACTCGCTCCGCGCCGCGAAGCCGCGGCGCCGCCGCGTGCACGGTCGGAGCATCGTCGCGGGCGTCCTGCTCGTGGTCGCCGTGCTGCTCGCCCCGATCGCCGTGCTCGGCACGTGGGCGCGCGTCCAGCTCGTCGACACCGATCGGTTCGTCGCCACGTTCGCGCCGCTCGCCGAGAACCCGCAGGTGCAGTCGTACATCTCGGATCAGGCGATGGTCGCGATCGACGAGAACCTCGACATCCAGGGCATCGTCGACGACCTCGCCGACGGCCTGACCCAGCTCGACCTGCCGCCGCGGGCCGAGAGCGCCATCCAGCTGCTCACGGTTCCCGCAGCCCAGGGCATTCATGGCCTGATCGAAGACGCCGTGGACAGGGTCGTCACCTCCGACGTCTTCGCGGATGTCTGGCAGACGACCCTGCGCGAGACGCACTCGCGCGCGATCGCGATCATCCAGGGGCAGGAGGGCACGGCCGTGACCCTCAGCGACGACGGCACGATCGCCATCGACCTCGGCGTCGTCGTCGAGAAGGTCAAGGACTACATGGTCGAGAACGGGTTCGGCTTCGCCGAGGCCATCCCGGCGATCGAGAAGAGCATCCCCATCGCGACGGCCGAGTCGTTCGGGCTGATCCGCACGCTCTACCAGGTGGCCACGGCCGCCGGCTACTGGCTGCCGTGGGTCGTGCTCGGGCTGCTCGTGATCGGCATCGCCCTGTCGATCAAGCGACCCAGGGCCGTGGTCGTCACCGGCGCCGGACTCACGATCGCCTTCCTGGCGCTGCTGGGCGGGCTCGGCATCGGCAAGCAGTTCTTCATCGGCGCGGTGAGTCCATCCGTGATGCCCTCCGCCACCGCCACCGTCGTGTTCGACCAGGTGATCGAGCTGATGAACTCGACGCTCGTCGCGTTGACGGTTCTGGCTCTGCTCATCACGGTCGGCGCCTGGTTCAGCGGCCCCTGGCGTCCCGCGCGGAAGATCCGACGGATCGGTCAGGACGCCGAGAACACGCTGCGACGCGCAGCCGAGCGCTACGGCCTGAGCACCGGCGGTTTCGGGGCATTCCTCGACAAGGCCGCGACGGCCCTGCGCGTGATCATCGTGCTCGGCGCCGTCGCCATCTTGTTCCTCTCGCGACCGATCACGATCGGCGGGGTGATCTGGACCCTGGTCGGCGTCCTCGTGCTGCTGCTGCTCATCGAGGTCCTGCGGCGTCCGGAACCCGCGACGGCCGCCGCCGCGGCCGACCAGCCGGAGCGGGCCGCGGTCTGATCCCCCGATGAGGATTCCGGCACCCGCGCAGAGATACCTGCGCCGCTTCGGCGGCCGCAAGACGCTCCGCAAGGACCTCATCGCCGGCATCGCGCTGGGCGTCGAGAGCGTGCCCGACGGCCTCGCGGCCGGTGTCCTTGCAGGCGTCAGTCCGCTGTACGGGCTGAACGCGTACATGATCGGCACGTTCGCCGGCGCCCTCACGACCGGCTCGGTGTTCATGAGCGTGCAGGCGACGGGCGCGATGTCGGTGATCCTCGCCGACGTCCCCGAGATGCAGGGCCCGCTCGCCGCGACCGCGATCGCGACGCTCACGGTGATGGCCGGCCTCATCATGCTCGGCCTCGGGCTGGCACGACTCGGCAGCCTCGTGCGGTTCATCCCGACCGCGGTGCTGATCGGCTTCGTGAATGCGGTCGCGATCAACATCATCCTCGGCCAGCTCGACAACCTCACGGGGTTCAGCAGCACCGGGGTGAACCGACTCGTCCGGGCGCTGGACAGCCTCCTGGGCATGGCGCATTTCAGCTGGCCGTCGCTCATCGTCGGCGCGGTGACGGCCGCGATCATCCTGCTGCTGGAGCGCACCAGGATCGGGGCGCTCGCGATGGTCGTCGCCGTCGTGGTCGGTTCGGCCGCCGCCCTGCTCATGCCCAACCAGTCGGTCGCGACCGTCGGCGACCTCGCCGAGGTGACGCGGTCCCTGCCCGGCATCTCGCTGCCCGACCCGCTGCTGGTGCTGTCGCTGCTGGTCCCCGCGCTGTCGCTGGCGCTCGTCGGCCTCGTGCAGGGCGCGGCGATCTCGGGCTCCATCCCCAACCCTGACGGCACCTATCCGGATGCCTCGGCCGACTTCCGCGGGCAGGGCATCGCCAACATCGCGACGGGGATGCTGCAGGGCATGCCGGTCGGCGGCTCGATGTCGGCCACGTCGCTCGTCCGTGCGGCGGGTGCGAAGACGGCGCTGGCCAATCTCACCGCCGGCGTCGTGATGCTCGTGACCCTGCTGGCCTGCGGTCCGCTCATCGAGTACGTGGCCATGCCGGCGCTCGCCGCGCTCCTGATCCTCATCGGCGCCCGCACGTTCAAGTTCCACCAGATCGCCATGGTGTGGCGCACCGGCACCATGCAGATCGCCGTGTTCCTGGTGACGTTCGTGCTGACCATCCTCATCCCGCTGCAGTACGCCGTGCTCGCGGGCGTCGGGCTGTCGATCGTGATGCACATCGCCCGGCAGTCCAATCGGATCCGCGTGCTGCGCTGGATGTTCGACGACAACAGCTTCCATCCGCGCGAAGTGGCGCCTCCAGCGGAGCTGCCCGCCGGCGAGACCGTGATCCTCACCGCCTACGGGAGCCTGTTCTTCGCCTCGGCGCAGTCGTTCCGCGCGCAGCTGCCGGCCGCCACCGCGGCATCCGCCGGGGCCACCGTCGTCATCCGTCTGCGGGGGACGGAAGAGCTCGGCGTCACATTCCTCACGATGATCCGCGACTACTCAGCCGAACTCCGCCGGTACGGCGCCACCCTGATGATCACGGGCGTCGAACCGCGACTCGCCCACCAGCTCGAGGCCACCGGCGTCGGGGCGATCATCGGAGAGGGCAACATCTTCCCGTTGCGGCGGCGATTGGGCGACTCGCTCGACGAAGCGCTCGATGCGATCAGGACTCGAGGCACCGAATACGATGGCGGTCATGAGCGCTGAGATGCCGATCGGCACCCTTCTCGATTCGTCCGACCCCGCGTACCTGCGCGCACTCAAGTTCAACCGTCACACGTTCTGGTGCGGTCAGAGCGGCTCGGGCAAGACCTACGCACTCGGCGTCGTCCTCGAACAGGTGATGCTGCACACCCGGCTCCCGCTCGTGATCCTGGACCCGAACTCCGACTTCGTGCACCTGGACACCCCGCAGGACTCGGCGCCCGAGGATGCCGCGGCGCAGCTGTCGTCGCGCGACGTCCGCGTCCTCCGCCCCGGCGGAGAGGGCGACGACCAACTGCGGGTGCGTTTCGTCGACATGGACATCCGCTCGCGTGCGGCCGTGCTGCAGCTGGACCCCGTGCTGGATGCGGAGGAGTACAACGCGATGCTGCAGATCAGATCCGAGTACACGTTCGGAGACGACCGTCGGCTGGCGGAGTGGCTGGAGAATCACGAGAATCCGATGATGCACCGGCTCGCGCTGCGGTTGCACAACCTGGGCGTCCTCGACTGGGACCTGTGGGCGTGGGGTCGTCATGACGTGACCGACGTCGTCAACGAAGTGCCTGATGCGACCGTGATCGATCTCGGCGGCTTCGACTCGGCAGCGCAGTTGCAGACCACCGCTCTGGCCGTGCTCGATCAGCTCTGGGCGCAACGCCACGAGCGCACCGGCCGCCTCGTCGTCATCGACGAGGCGCACAATCTCGCCGCCCCCGACGCCGACACTCCGCTGGCCAGAGCCCTCACCGAGCGCATCGTGCAGATCGCTGCCGAGGGCCGCAAGTACGGCATCTGGCTGCTGCTGTCGACGCAGCGCCCGTCGAAACTGCACCCCAACGTCATCTCGCAGTGCGACAACCTCGCTCTGATGAAGATGAGCTCGACGCGCGATCTCGACGAGCTGGGTCAGATCTTCGGCTTCGCACCCTCCGAACTGCTGGAGCGGGCGCCGAAGTTCCAGCAGGGGCAGGCGCTGTTCGCCGGCGGGTTCGCCGCCGAACCGCAGCTGGTGCAGATGGGCGCACGCATGACGCGCGAAGGCGGGTCGGACGTCCCGATCGGCATCCGCTGAGATACTGAGGGCATGGTCCCCCCGCCATCCGTCTCCACCCGCGCCCGCGGCATCCGGTTCCGGCCGCCGACGCAGCAGCCGGGATACCTGCGGCGACCGCGTCTGGCCGGGCTGATCGATGCACGGCTGGCCGCGCATCCGACGGTCATGATCGTCGCACCGAGCGGATACGGCAAGACCTCGGCGGTCGTCGAATGGGCCGCATCGCGACCGGAACACGTGGCCTGGCTCACCCTCGGCACCTGGGACACCGACCGTGCGCACCTGAACGTGAGCGTGCTCCGTGCTCTGCAGGCGCTCGCCCTGCAGACCGGCCAGACCGAGCTCGCCGAACTGCTCGGCATCCACCCGGACGAGATCGACGAATCCCTCGCCTTCGAGATCGTCTCGGCGGCGCTCGCCCAGCTGGAGCAGCCGATCACCCTCGTCGTCGACGATGCGCACCGCGCGCAGGATGCCCTGTCCGAAGGGATGCTCGACGCCTTCATCCGCGGTGAGTGCGAGCAGCTGCAGGTGATCGTCGTCGGCACGGGCTATGTCGAGATCGCGCTGAGCCGCCTCGCCGTGACGCAGTCGACCTGCATCATCCGGCCCCGTGACCTGGTGTTCACTCGCGACGAGGTCATGTCCTTCTACGGGTCGGCCGACGAGGTCGTCGACGTGGACGCGATCCTCGCCGAGACGAGCGGCTGGCCCGTCGCGCTGCGATTCGTGCAATTGAGCGGTGGCTCGTCCGGCGCCGTCGACGGCACCGACGAGCCGCTGCTGCGCCGATATGTGCATGATCATGTCCTCTCCGCGCTTCCCGACGACGTCGTCGAGTTCGTCCTCGACACGTCGGTGTGCGTCGCCCTCACCCCGGGGCTCGCTTCGGCGATCTCCGCCGACGCCGACGGCGGCGCCCTGCTCGAGCAGTGCGCCGACATGGGCCTCTTCCTGGACCGGTTCGAGACCCCATCGGGGCCCGCCTTCCGATGGCACGGTGCCGCGGCGCGTCACTTCAGCGCTCTCCTCGATCAGCACAGGCCAGGGCGACGCGCCGAAGTGCTGCGCATCGCCGCCGCGCATCTGCAGGACGAGGATCCGCTGTCCGCCGCCCAGTACCTGGTCGACGCAGGTGCCGGCGAGGCGGCGGTGCGCCTCGTCGCCCGCCACTGGGTCGGGCTCGCCGTCGGTTCCAAGGCGCACGCCCTGGAGGCGTGGTGCGCGGCGCTTCCGGATGGGTACGCCGACGACCCCCGAGTCCTGCTCATGCGCTCGTGCGCGCAGGATGTCATCGGCAATCGCGATGTGGCGCAGATCTATGCGTCGAGGGCGCATTCCCTTCTCGAGGGCGACGGGCCGGACGGCTACGCCGAGATCCGGGAATGCGCCGACCTGTTCCTCCTCGATGACAGGGCCGACCTCACGCGCTCCGCCGAGAGGGTTCGCCACCGATTGGAGCGCACGGGAGCCGCGACCTCGGGCGATCGAGCGGCGCTGCTGTATCTGCTCGGCTGGTCGGAGCTGCGTCACCGCACCTCGCCGGAGATGATCGTCCAGCTGTTCGCCTCGGCGGCCGTGGAGGCCAGAGCATCGGGACAGGCTGCCCTGGAACATCGCGCGCTCTCCCACCAGGCGATGGCGTTCGCGTGGGCCGGCCGGTTCACGCGCGCGGCCGACGTCCTGGCCAGCACGGTCGAGCGGCCGGACGAACCGGCATGGGCCGCGTACGCCGGCGGCAGCGCTGCCACGGCATCGGGTTTCGCCGCGTACTGGCGCGATGATCTCGAACGCGCGCACGCCGACCTGACCCGTGCCGCCCGCAGCGGCGGGTCGAACCGATCGTTCGCCGGCGTCGCGCGGATGATGCTCGCCTTCACCGCGGCGGCGACGCGGGATCCGTACGCGTGCCAGCACGCCGCACGAGAGCTGCAGTCCCTGCCGCAGACCGTGCAGCAGGGCGTGTCGTGGCCGGCGTTCCGGCACGCATCGCTCGCCGTCCTGTTCGAGGCGACGGGACGTCGTGAGCAGGCGTTGAAGATCGTCGCGCAGTACGAGGATGCCGACGACCTGCCGCTGGTCACGGTCATCCTCGCCGGCGTCGCCGAGCGCATGGGGCGCCCGCAGGTCGCCTTGCACATGCTGCGCCGGATCGAGCGCTACGACGCGATCTCGTACGTCCGCGTCAGCCGGATGCTGGTCGAAGGCGTCCTGCACTGGCGCGCGGACCGCCTCTCGCAGGCCCACGACGTCATCGAGGATGCACTCGAGATCGCCGTGGCCGAGGATCTGCGCCGTCCGTTCGCCGGAGGCGGCCTCGACGTGCGCCAGGTGCTCACCGAGCAGCTCGCGTGGGGGACGAAGCACGAGGAGTTCATCACGTCCTGCCTTGCGCCGAAGACCGCGAGCGGCTCGCTCCAGGTGCTCTCCGAGCGCGAGCGCGAGGTGTTCGCGCAATTGCGCACCACGCGCACGATGCAGGAGATCGCGGCCGGCCTCGGCGTCTCGATCAACACCATCAAGACGCATCAGCGGGCGATCTACCGGAAACTCGGGGTCGCGTCCCGTCGTGAGGCCGTACGGCTGTTCGCCTGAGGCCGGTCAGTCGACGTCGGCGAGCTCGGCGATCGCGTTCACGACGGATGCCGGGATGCGCTCGGCCACGATCACCGCGTTCCCCTCGTGGGCGAGCTGCTCAGCGAGATCGCTCGCCCACAGCAGCTCGAGGACCACGACCGCGGCGGACCCGCCGATCGGGATCCGCTCGGCGATCGCGGTGAGGTCCTCGTCCCCCGCGAGCCCGGGGGCGTGCAGCTCGAGCCCGACGAGGGCGAAGCCGTCCAGATCGATCTCGGCGACCGACACGGCGCCCGTGCGGCTGCGCGACAGGACCACGAAATCCAGCACTCTGACCACGCCCTCGGAGACCTGGGCGGCGAGCGCGTGCAGCACGGCGGCGGATGGCACGGGGTCCCGCAGCGAGATCACCGTGAGCTCCACCGGACCGTACTGCGCGGGGGCGAGCGAAGCGCGAGTGCCGATCATGAACGGGCTCCCTCCCCCGATCGGATGCGTCTGGGGGGATGTTCGCACCCGTGCCGACGGTGGACACCGGGAATCATCCCGCGGGGGTGAGGTCCCGATCGACGAGGTCCCTGTGCGTGCGCGTGCGCGGCGCAGGTGCTCCGTTCTCCGCCCGAGCGATCAGCCGTGCCAGGCGCCGACCCAGTCGTCCCAGTCGGGACCGTCCGAGAGCACGACGCCCTCTGCCGCCTGCGCGCGCAGCCCCCGGTCGATCAGATCGAGATACCGCAGATGCAGGGCATCCGCTTCGTTCCTCGGCAGCGGCAGCGCGGGACGCAGGTGCTGGAGCAACTGCATGGCGTCCGCGGGAGTGAATCCGGCCGGCAGCATCCCCGCATTCCGATCGCGCGCGATCAGGAGGTCGATGCCCGCGCGCAGCTCATCGGATGCCGAGGCGAGTTCCGCCGGGATCGGGCCCGCCATGCGGGGCGGACGCAGGAGCGGACCGCTCGCACCACTGATCTGGCGCGCGAGGAAGGTCGTGACGCCTCCGCGATCGGCCGACATGTCCTCCTCGAGTTCGCGAGCGAGCTCGTGCGCACGGGCGGCCGCCTCGCGGACGGCGTGCAGATGCAGCGCCTCGACGAGCGCCTCCTTGGTCGCGTATCGCCGATAGATCGACCCGACGCCGACTCCGGCGTGCCGGGCGATATCGGCGATGGATGCGTCGTGCCCCTGCGCCGAGAGCACTTCGCGCGCCGCGGCGAGCACGGCGATGTCGTTCGAGCGGGCTTCCCGTTGTCTGCCAGGCAACGGGCGTTCGTGGGCTGCGGGTTCTGGCACCGGACCACTGTAACGCGACCACGGTGCTATTCTTATCGGAACGAAGGTTCCGTTCCGATAAGTGGCGGACAGAGAGACGAGCAGGCACCGTGACCCCCAGCATCCTCGACGAGGAACTCCCGACCGACAGCGTCCCGGTGGCCCGGCCGCAGCCCAGACCACGACGCCCCGGCGCGGTGCTCTTCGCCCTCAGCGCAGCCGTGTTCGTGTTCTCGCTCATGCAGACGCTGGTCGTTCCCGCGTTGCCGACCGTCGGCGCCGACCTGGGTGCGAACGCGCAGGGCACCGGCTGGATCCTCACCGCCTTCCTGCTCTCGGGCGCTGTGCTCGCACCGGTCGTGGGCAATCTCGGCGACCGATTCGGGCATCGCCGGATCCTGCTGATCGCACTCGCCGTCTTCGCGGCATCGACACTGGCGGCCGCGGCCGCACCGAACCTCACCGTGCTCCTGGTCGCGCGCGTCGTGCAGGGCATCAGCACCGCGACATTCCCCCTGGCGCTCGCCCTGGCTCGCACGCTGCTCAGCGGCCCGAGGCTGGCAGCGGCCTTCGGCTGGATCCCGGGGATGATCGGCCTCGGCGCCGGTATCGCGCTCGTGGTCGGCGGAGTGATCGTGGACGCGCTCTCGTGGCGATGGCTGTTCATCATCGGCGCGGTGCTCATCGCGCTCTCCGCGCTCCTCGTGATCGTGCAGGTTCCCGGCGGCGCTGCGCCGGCTGTCGCGAAGCGCACGGACTGGCCGGGGATCGTCCTCCTCGCCGGCGGGCTGGTCGGCGTGCTGCTGGCCGTGTCGCAGGGCTCGGCATGGGGCTGGGTCTCGCCGCTCACGCTGGGCGTCGGCACTCTCGGCCTGCTCCTCCTGGTCGCGCTCGTGCTGGTCGAGGTGCGCACGCCCTCTCCCGTCGTCGACGTCCGCACCTTCCGCCACGGCCCACTCGTGCTCATCAGCATCCTCACGCTGGCCGTCGGGTTCGTGCCCTACGTCTGCTACATCGCGCTCCCCCCGCTCATGCAGGCCCCGGCCGGCACCGGCTACGGACACGGGCTGTCGGTGACGGCATCCGCACTGGCCATGTTCCCGAGCGCCGTTCTCGTCTTCCTCGGCGGGCGGATGACGCCGGCGCTGGCCGCCCGCTGGGGCGCGGGCGCCGCAGGCCTGATCTCCGCGATCGTGATGGGCGTCGGCGCGGTGGGACTCGCCGTGTGGCCGACCGTCCCGCTCGCCGTGATCATCGGCTTCTCCATCCTGGGACTCGGCAACGGCATCGGGTACGCGATCTGCGCCCAGCTGGTGATGCAGCATTCGCCCGCCGCCGAGACGGGAGCCGCGACCGGCCTGAACAGCGTCGTGCGCACGATCGGCTCGGCGGCAGCGGCACCGGTGGTCGCCGCGGTGCTGGCGGCGACTGCCACGGATTCCGCAACCGGCTACGGAACGGTGTTCTGGATGGCAGTCGGCGCTAGCGCGGTCGGAGCCGCGGCATCCATCGCACTGGTGGTGGGAGCGCGTCGGCGCTGACGATCGGGCAGGGCAAGAACTTCCAAGCGGAGGTTTCTTGCGTCCCCTCTCGCTATCATCGGGATATGACCGCTTCCGCAGCCGAGCCCCCGCGCCCCCAGGGACGCTACCCCAAGGGGATCGCGCGGCGGCAGGAGATCCTCGACAAGGCGATCGAGGTCTTCGCGAAGCGCGGTTCGCGCAAGACGAGTCTGCGCGCGATCGCCCAGGAGGTCGGCGTGACGCACGCCGCCCTCACGCACTACTTCGGCTCCCTCGACGAGCTGCTGGTCGAGGTCTATCGCGAGTCCGAACGCAGGCCCGGCAGCGGCAAGCAGCTCCCGCCGGATGCGAGCCCCGCCATGTCGATGCGGATCTCCGCCGAGGAGAACCGTGCGATCCCGGGGCTCGTGCAGCTGTACTCGACGCTGAACGCGATGGCGCTCGAGGACAACCACCCGGCCGCGCAGGAGTTCATCTCCGCCCGCTTCGCCCGTCTCCGGGAGAGCATCGCGCAGGAGGTGCGCGACCTGCAGGAATCGGGTCATCTGCGCACGGATCTCGACCCGGTGCTCGTCGCCGCGCTCGTGATCGCGGCATCCGACGGCCTGCAGACGCAGTGGCTGCTCGAGGATGCCGTCGATCACGCAGCCGCGCTGGAAATGCTCGACGGGCTGCTCAGGGGCGGAACGCCCCCGAGCAGCTGACGTCAGAGAGTCGCAGCGAAGGGGTCGAAGCCCTCGGGCAGCAACGGGACCGGTGCGACCGTGCTCTCGACGACGATCGTCTGGCCGGTCGCGGCCGATTCCTGTGCGGACAGCAGGATGTCGAGCACGTGGAATCCGAGCTCGCCGGATGCGACGTGCGGGCGGTCCTCGGCGATCGCGCGGACCATGTCCAGCGCGCCGATGCCTCGTCCGACCTCGACATCGTCGTGCTCGATCTCGATCCACTCCTGCTCGAACGACATCCCGTCGCGGATCACGCCGAGCGGCTTGACGTACGCGATGCGGCCGGCGAACTGGTTCGGGTCGGCGATCACGATCGTGCCCTCGGTGCCGTGGATCTCCACGATGCCGTGCCGCTCGAGCGCCGAGTCGAAGCTGAGCAGGCTCTGTGCCTGCGTCCCCTGCTCGAACGCCGTGACGATCTGGATCGTGGACGGCACCTCGACCGGGAACATCGTTCCGGCGTTCGGGCCTGCGTGGATCTCGCGCTCCTCGCGTGCCTTCGAGCCGACGGCCGCGATGCGGTCGACCGGGCCGAGCAGGCTGACCAGTGCCGAGAAGTAGTACGGCCCCATGTCGAGCAGCGGGCCTGCGCCCTGCGCGAAGAGGAACGCGGGGCTCGGGTGCCACAGGTCGGGTCCCTGGGTCTGGAATGCGGTCTGGGCGAACAGCGGCCGGCCGATGATGCCGCCGTCGATCGCCCGCCGTGCGGCCTGGAAGGCCGGGCCCAGAAGGGTATCGGGCGCCGAGCCGATGCGCAGGCCCGCGGCCTCCGCCTCACGGAGCAGCTCTGCTGCGCCGTCGCGGTCGAGGCCGAGCGGCTTCTCGGTCCAGACGTGCTTGCCCGCCGCGATCGCCGCACGGGAGACCTCGATGTGCACGGCCGGGATGGTCAGGTTCACGACGAGGTCGACGCCGGGGTGGGCGAGGACGTCCTCGGCCGAGCCGGATGCCGGCACCCCGTACTTCTCGGCCTGCGCGGCCGCGCGGTCGAGCAGCAGGTCGCCCACGATGAGCACCTCGACGTCCGGGAAAGACGACAGGTTCTGCAGATAGGTGTCACTGATGACGCCGACGCCGATGATGCCGATGCCCACCGCGCTCATCGGGCGAACCCGCCCTCGATCAGGAAGGCGTAGCTGGCCGCGATGTCGGCGAACACGTCTCCGGGTGCGTTGTCGTACTCGATGATCGCGTACTGGAGAGCGGATGCCGCGCGCAGCGCGTCGGCGAGCGGCACGTCTCCGGTGCCCGCGTGACGCTGGTCGAGGGCGGCAGAGCCGAACTCGCCTGCACCAGGGGCGAACGGGTTGCTCTCGGGAGCCACGCCGTCCTTGACGTGCGCCGCCACGAGGCGGTCGCCGAGGCGCGACACGAGGGCCGTGACATCCTGGCCTCCGACGAGAGCCCAGTACAGGTCGAGCTCGATCACGACGCGCTCATCCGTGAGCGACACGAAGCGCTCGTAGGCGGTCTGACCGTCGAAATCGGCGACGAACTCCTGCGCGTGGTTGTGGTAGCCGACCTCGAGGCCGAACTCGGCGGCCTTCTCGACGAGCGCGTTCAGGCGGTCGGCGATGTCGGTGACGCCCTCGAGCGTGAACCAGCGCTCGGGCGTGACGAACGGGTCGATGACCGTCTTGATGCCGATCTTCGCCGCGGCCTCGAAGACCACCTCGGGCGCGGGCGTGGGGATGGAGCCGTCCGGCGTCCAGAGCTCGTCCGTGAGCAGCGGCGCGTGACCGGTCGGAGAGACGAGGCCAGAGGCATCCAGTGCGGCGCGGATCTCGTCCGGGCGGCGCACGAAGTCGAACGCCTCCACGTTGCGCAGGCCGATCGCGGCGAGCTTGTCGAGCGAGCCCCCCATGTCGGCGGAGAACTCCGCTGCGAGCGTATACAGCTGAACCGAGGCTTCTGGCAGGGCCACGTTGACCTTCCTTCTCTGATGGGAACAAGGGGCCGACGGCGGCCCAGCGGTCAGAATAGCAGAAACCTCCACGTGGAAGTTATTCGAATCCCGCGGTACCATCGAGCATGCCCGCGAAAGCGTTTTCCAGCACCTCGACCGGAACGATCCGCATCGTCCAGGGGCCCCGTCCCGCCCGCTCAGTGCTGCGCCTGCTCGCCCGCCGTCCTGGACGCATCTCCATCGCCCTGATCGCCTTCGCACTCAAGGAGATCCCGCTGTGGTTCCTCCCCGTGGTCACCGCCGAGATCATCGATCTCGTCGCCACAGGCGGCGACGTGTCGACGCTGCTCGTATGGTTCGCGATCGCTGCCGTGCTGCTCCTGCAGAACTACCCCAACCACATCGTGTACACGCGGAACTTCATGACCGTCGTGCGCGACACCGGGGCCGACCTGCGCAACGCCCTGGCCGCGCGCCTGCAGAGCCTGTCGATCGGCTATCACACGAGAGTGAGCTCGTCGATCGTCCAGACGAAGGTCGTGCGCGATGTCGAGAACGTCGAACTCATGCTGCAGCAGCTGACGCACCCGCTGCTGTCGGCGACCATGGTCCTGATCGGCGCGATCACGATGACGGCCATCGCCGTGCCCGAATTCCTGCCGGTGTACGCCCTCGCCGTGCCGATCGCCCTCGTGCTGCGCTGGGCGCTGAGCCGTCGATCGCGGGCGCGGAACGAGGTGTTCCGGCGCGAGGTCGAGGGCTTCGCCGCACGCGTGGGCGAGATGGCATCGCTCATTCCGGTGACCCGTGCGCACGGCCTCGAGCAGACGGCCGTCTCGCGGGTCTCGGCGAGCGCCGACGGCGTGCGCAGGGCAGGGCTTCACCTCGACATGCTCAACGGCCATGTCGCTTCGATCTCCTGGGTCGCGATGCAGCTGCTGGGACTCGGATGCCTCGCTCTCGCCGGCATCTTCGCGCTGACGGGCATCCTGCCGATCTCGCCCGGCGAGGTCGTCCTGCTGTCGTCCTATTTCGCGCTGCTCACGCAGGGCCTGACCTCGCTGCTCATGCTCATCCCGGTCGGTGCGCGCGGTCTCGAATCCATGCGGTCGATCTCGGAGGTGCTGCAGGAGCCCGACCTCGAGCAGAACGCCGGAAAGCGCCCGGTCGACTCGGTCACCGGACATGTGCAGCTCGAGAAGGTCTCGCACCGCTATTCGGGCGCCGATGAGGATGCCGTGCACGAGATCGATCTCGACATCCCCGCAGGGCAGACCGTCGCGTTCGTCGGCTCCTCCGGGTCTGGGAAGTCGACGATGCTGAATCTCGTGCTCGGCTTCGTGCGGCCCACGAGCGGGCGGATCCTGCTGGACGGCCTCGACATGCAGGACGTCGACATGCGCACCGTTCGCCAGTCGATGTCGGTGGTGCCGCAGGAGTCTGTGCTGTTCGAGGGGAGCATCAGGGAGAACATCGCCTACGGCCTCGAGCACCCGCCCGAGGACCGGCTGCGGCGAGCGCTGGTCGACTCGAACGCGGCAGAGTTCGTCGACCGGCTGCCCGACGGCTGGGACACGATCGTCGGCGAGCGAGGGTCCCGGTTGTCCGGCGGGCAGCGTCAGCGGCTCGCGATCGCGAGAGCGCTCGTCCGAGACCCCCGCATCCTGCTGCTGGACGAGGCGACGTCCGCGCTGGACCCGGAGTCGGAGGGCCTCGTGAAGGAGGCGCTCTCACGCCTCATGACGGGACGCACGACGCTCGTCGTCGCGCACCGGCTGTCGACGATCCGCGAGGCGGACCGCATCGTCGTGCTCGAGCACGGCCGCATCGTCGAGCAGGGCGACCACACCACGCTGCTCGCCGCGCAGGGCCGGTACGCGCACCTGCACGCGACGCAGGCCGGCGGCTCGGCGTGATCCTCAGAGCTCCTCTGCCCACGGCAGATCCGCTCCGACCCGCGACACCGTGATCGCCGCCGCACCCGCGGCAGCGAGTCCGATGCCCGTCAGATCTGCGGCATCCAGACCAGCAGTGCCGTGCTCGAGCACGGAGTGGATCAGCGAGGCCATGAAGGTGTCGCCCGCGCCGATCGTGTCGACCGCCGCGACGGACACCGCCGGGATCGTCACGCGATGATCCGCGGTCGCGACGACCGCCCCATCCGAGCCCAGCGTGATCGCCACCAGGGAAGGTCCCAGAGCCAGCACCGCGTCGATCACCCCATCGATGCTCTTGCCGGGGTGCAGCCACTCGGCATCCTGATCGCTCATCTTGACCACGTCCGCCAGCCCGGCGACGGCCTCGTACGCACGCAGCGCCCCGGCGCGGTCTACGACGAGCGCCGGCCGGATGTTGGGATCGAAGGTGACCACCGCGGCATCCGCGCTCCGAAGCAGGCCGACGACGGATGCCGCTCCCGGCGCCAGGAAGGCGGCGATCGAACCGGTGTGAACGACCCGCGGGGCGAGATCGACCGGAGCCGGGAACGCCTCCCAGGCGATGTCGAAGTCGTACTCGGCCTGGCCATCCGTTCCGATGACCGCCCTGGCGGTGGACGTCGCCGACGCGGTCATCGATTCGGGGAGCACGTCGACACCCGACGCGGAGAGATGCTCGACGATCACGAGCCCTCTGGTGTCCATGGCGATCTGGGTGAGGAGCGCGACCGGGACTCCGCGGCGGCCGAGGCCGAGCGCGACGTTGGCTGGACTGCCGCCGACGTGCTCGCTCGATACCCCGGCGGTCTCGACGATGTCGACGAGTGCCTCACCGACGACGAGAACCTCGATCTCCGACCGATCCGTCATCTCACCGCCCGAGGGATTCGACGCGGATGCGGCGATACTGCTCGACCGGGAACACCTGTTCCGTCATCGTGACCAGGCCATCGCCGGCGTAGATCTCGACGATGGTGCCGTCGACCACGATCGTGAGGTCCAGGCTCTCGGTCGTGTCGGCGGGAAGCGGTGCCTGGTCGACGGACGGGAAGCTCGCGTGGAACCCGGTCTCGCCGCTGGCGGTGCGATCACAGGTGATGCTGCGCTCATCCCCGTCGACGGTGATGACGAGGCGTTCGTCGTCGGCACCCGACAGGATGACAGCGTGCCGTTCGCCCGCCTCGGCAGGCACCGAGAGCTCGAAGACCGAGATGTCGTCTCGGTGGTTCGGCAGCACGGGTCGCTGCGCGATGCGCAGCCGGCGGTCAGCGTCCCGCACCATGCGGATCTCGCGCACCAAGGACATGGCGGATCGCCACGGCGCGGTCGGGGTCTCGTTGGCGTAGTCCCAGTTGCTGGCCCAGCCGATCATCAGCCGCCGTCCGTCCGGAGCGTCGTTGAACGAGACCGCGGCGTAGTAGTCCCGGCCGTAGTCGAGCCAGTCGAAGTCCGCGAGATCGTCGGAGTCGACGAGACGCTCGGGGGTGAAGAGCGCGCCATCGAAATCACCGATGAAGTACTGGGTCCCGGAGCCGCCGGCGATGCCGCCAGGATTCATGCTGACGATGAGCGCCCAGCGCACCTCGGTGGTTCCCTCCACCACGAGCGGGAACAGATCGGGGCACTCCCACACCCCTCCCGTGGCGTGCGCGGGACCGAAGTGCGATGCGAACGTCCACTCCTTCAGATCCGGCGACGTGTAGACGACGACACGGCGTGCGACGGCTTCGACCGCGACCATCACCCAGTGGCCGTCGTCCCCGCCGTACCAGAACACCTTCGGGTCCCGGAACTCGTCGGATCCGATGTCGAGCACGGGATTTCCGGTGTAGCGCGTCCAGGTCGCGCCGTCGTCGACGCTGTATGCGAGCGCCTGCGCCTGGGACCCGTGGGTCGCCGCAGTGTAGATCGCGACCATCGCGGTCTCCCCGTGGCCCGCGAAGCCCGCCGTGTTGCGCACGTCGACCACCGCACTGCCCGAGAACGCCATCTCCTGATCGGTCCACGGGATCGCGACCTCCAGCTCCTCCCACGAGACGAGGTCCGTCGAGGTCGCGTGCCCCCAGGAGATGTTGCCCCAGGTGCTGCCGATCGGGTTGTTCTGGAAGAAGAGGTGGAAGGTGCCGTCGTGGTACAGCAGTCCGTTCGGGTCGTTGAGCCAGGAGTCCTTCGCGGTGAAGTGGACGGCCGGGCGCAAGGCGGCGAGATGGGCGGTGGGAAGAGAGGTCACGGACTTTCCTGTGGTGTCGATGGCGGAGCGGAGGGCCGGGTGGGGAGGATCGTGACCCTCCCCACCCGCGAGGATTACTCGCCGCCCTCCTGGAAGCGGTCGTACGCCTGCTGGTATGTGGCGATGACGTCGTCGACGCCGAGGGATTCGAGTTGGGAGACGTAGGCGTCCCATTCGCCGTCGATCGTTCCGTCGACGATCCAGGAGGCGAACTTCTCCTTGACGAGCGTGTTGATGTCGGTGGTCGCGAACGAGACCTGCTCGAGCTCCTCGTTGGAGAGCAGCACGGGCGGGTAGCCCTCGTTGGCCTGGTAGGGCTCGTAGAACTCGGTGACGAGATCCTGACGCTCCTTGGCGCGCGGCTCAGGGGCGACGACGGTCACGAAGTCCTCTGCCGTGGTGATCTTGGGACCGCCGGGCGCGACGCGCTGACGGCGTTCGCCTTCGGATTCGCCCGCCGCGGCGGGGATCTGGACCAGGATGCCGTCGGCATTCTCCTCCAGGGTGACGCCGATCGGCCCCCAGTTCGACTGCGCGGACATCACCGGGTCGAACAGCCGGTCCGCCCAGCGCATGGTCGCTGCCGGGTACTTGTTCTCGCGCGTGATCGCCATCGCGCCACGGCCGATCTCCTGGTTGTTCGAGACGCTCGCGAGCTTCTCGCCGTCCGCGCCCTCGAGGATGCCGACCAGGGCGTAGTCGTCGACGCGATCGTCGCCGACCATTTCCTTCAGCTCCCACCAGAAGAACGAGCCGAGGATCTCGGTCGGAGCCTTGCCCTTCGAGAGGTAGGCCACATCATCCTGCGAGAAGGACTCCGGGTCGATGAGGCCCTCGGCGTACCAGTCGCTGAGCCCGGAGACGCCGGCCTTGTACTCGTCGGTGTTCGCGGTGAACTCGACCTCGCCGTCGCGGACGATGCGGTGGTCGTTGTTCTCGGGCTGCCCGCCGAGCGCGGCGATGAGGTCATGCGAGTTCGCGGCGAAGGAGTCCGTGCGGAAGCTCAGCGGGATCTCGTCCGCGGTGCCGTTGCCGTTCGGGTCCTGCGTGGCGAAGGCCGCGAGCGCGTCGTGGTACTCGTCGATCGTCGTCGGCATCGGCAGGCCGAGTGCGTCGAGCCAGGTGGTGTTGATGAAGAGGAAGTTCGGGTACGCGACGAGGCCGAGCTCCTCCACCGAGGGGAGGGTGTAGATGTGGCCGTCCGAGGCGGTGATCGCCGCCCGGATGTCCGGCCGCTCGTCGAGGATCGCCGAGAGCGTCGGCGCGTAGTCGTCGATGAGATCCTCGAGCGGCAACAGGGTCCCGTTGCTGCCGTTCTCGACGATCTCGGCATCCGAGAGTCCGGTATTGAACAGCACGTCCGGCAGATCGCCGCTGGCGAGCATGAGGTTCTTCTTCTCGGCGTAGACCTGATCCGGCAGGTTCTCCCACTCGATGGCGATGTTGGTGTCGGCCTCCCACTGCTGGACGAGCTCCATCTCGGAGTAGTTCGGCGCGAGCGGAGCCTTGGTCCCGCCGAACGTCAGCGAGAGCGTCTCGTCGACGATGGGCAGGCCTTCCTCGTTGAAGCCGTAGTCGTCGGACTGGTCCTCGATCTCGGCGGCGGTGTCGCCGCCGCCGGTGCACCCGGCGAGCAGCAGCGTGCCGGTGATGGCGACGGTCGAAGCGAGGAGGAAACGGCGGTGTCTCATGATGTGCTTTCTGGTTGGGGGTCAGTGATCGGGACGGGTCAGCTCTTCACCGCACCGAGGAGCGCGCCCTTGGTGAAGTGCTTCTGCATGAAGGGGAGGACGATCAGCAGCGGGATCGTGGAGACGACGATCATTCCGTACTTGATCAGCTCGCCCAGGCGCTGGGCAGCGGCGTACGAGTCGAGTGCGCCGGTGCCTCCGGCCGAGGAGACCTCGGACTGGATGAGCACGTTGCGCAGCACGAGCTGCAACGGGTACTTGCTCTCGTCATTGAGGAAGATCAGCGCATCGAAGAACGCGTTCCAGTTGGCGACGAGATGGATCATGATCATCAGGAAGATCAGCGGCTTCGACAGCGGAAGCACGATCTGGAAGAAGAAGCGGAAGTCGTTCGCACCGTCCAGTTGGGCGGCTTCGCGCAGTTCCGCCGGTACGTTGCTCTCGAAGAACGACCGAGCGATGATCAGGTTCCAGACGCCGACGGCGCCGGGAAGCACGATGGCCCAGATGGTGTCGAGCATGCCGAGATCGCGGACCACGAGGTAGCGGGCGATGAGCCCGCCGTCGATGAACATCGTGATGATGAACAGCAGCATGAAGAATGTGCGTCCGTACAGGTCCTTGCGCGACAGGGCGTAGGCGGCGCACAGGATCACGGTCACGCTGATCGCCGTGCCGAGCACCGTGTAGAGCACGGAGTTGCCGAATCCGCGGATGATCGTGGCATCCGAGAAGATGCGCGCGTACCCCTCCAGGGTGAAGCCCCGCGGCCAGAGCCACACGTTGCCGTTGAGGATCTCGGACGGCTCGCTGACCGAAGCGATCACGATGAAGTACATCGGGTAGAGGATCGCGATGATCGCGACGATCAGCATCCCGATGGCGAAGAAGTTGAACACCGGGTCGGAGGCGCGGTCGCGCCAGCGTCCGCGTGCGGGCTGTCGACGCGGAGCGTCGGTGCCGGACGGGACGGACGGGCGGGCGGATGCCGGCGGTGCGGCGAGCGTGTCGGTCATGGCGTCATCACCAAAGGGTCGATTGTCCGGCACGCTTCGCGACCCAGTTGAAGGTCAGCAGCAGGACGAGGTTGATCAGGGAGTTGAACAGGCCGATGGCAGCGGAATAACTGAACTGCGCCTGCTGGAGGCCGACGTTGTAGACGTAGGTCTGGATCACTTCGGACGTGGGCAGATTCAGATCGGTCTGCATGAGCAGCACCTTCTCGAACCCGAGGTTGAAGAGGTTGCCGATCGCCAGGATGAAGAGGATGGTGATGACCGGCATGATCCCGGGGATGTCGATGTGGCGGATGCGCTGCCATTTGCTGGCTCCATCGACGCGCGCCGCCTCGTGCAGGGCCGGGTCGATCGCGGTCAGTGCCGCGAGGTACACGATCATCGAGAAGCCGGCGTTCTGCCAGATGTCGGACCCGATGTAGAGCGGCCGGAACCACTCGGGCGACCCCATGAAGAAGACCGGGTCACCGCCGAACGCGACGATGGCGTTGTTGACGATTCCGGAGCGCGGCGAGAACAGCAGGAAGATCATGCCGACGACCACGACCACCGAGATGAACGAGGGGGCGTAGAGGACGCTCTGGGTGAACTTCTTGAACCGCGGGCTGGAGAGCTGGTTGACGACCAGCGCGAGGATGATCGGCACCGGGAACGCGATCAGCAGGCCGAGGGCGTTGATCGTCAGTGTGTTCTCGATCAGGCGCCAGAACTGGAACGAGTTGACGAATCGGATGAAGTGCTCGAGCCCGACCCACGGGCTGCCGGCGAATCCGAGAGCGGGGTTGTAGTCGCGGAAGGCGATCTGCGCGCCGTACATGGGCCAGTACTTGAAGACGATGATGTAGATCACCGCTGGAGCTAGTAATACGTATAACTGCCACGAGTGCAGTGCGCGCCGCAGGTGCGCCCGCATGCGTCCCTTGCGGGGGGCGATACGGGACGCCGGTTCGGCGGGGGCTTGTCTGTTCATGCATGCACCTTCGCATCGGCTACCGATCCCCGCAGGATCGGCAGGCACTCGATCGGATGGGTCGTGGGCTCCTGCGCGTTGCCGGACAGGAGGAGTTCGATGCCCGTGCGCGCCATCTGCTCGTAGGGGAGCTCGATGGTCGAGAGTCCGGGGTCGAGAATGGGGGCGAGCATCGCGTGGTTGTCGAAGCCGACGATGGAGCAGTCCTCAGGCACGCTCAGCCCGCGGGACTCGAGGGCGCGGTAGGCGCCCCACGCCGTACGGTCGTTTCCGCAGAAGATCGCGGTCGGCGGCTCATCGAGATCGAACAGATCGAGCGTCAGCGCGAGGCCGTCTTCCACGATCCCTCCGCCGTATCGGACGAGCTCCGGATGCTCGGCGACACCGGCCTCCGCGAGCGCCCGGTGGTAGCCGGCGAGCCTGCCGATACCGGCCGGGAGGTCGCTGTCCTCCGGCTGGATGCTGATCATCGCGATCCGGGTGTGCCCGGCCTCGATGAGCTGACGGGTGGCCGCGTAACCGCCGGCTTCCTCATCGGGGAACACGCTCGCGACGCGGCCTGAGCGCTCCTGCGCGTTGACCACGACAGTCGGCACAGCATCCAGTCCGGCAGGCAGATCGAGCACGCGGTGATACATCGACGCGTAGACGACGCCCTTCACCCGATAGGACAGCATCATGTCGATGGCTGCCGCCTCGAGGTCCGGTTCGTTGAACGTGTCGACACTGAGGATGACGTTGCCGGTCTCCCACGCGAGAAGCTGCGCGCCTTTGAGGAGCTCTCCGGCGAAGGGCGAGCTGGCGACCTCGTCCGAGATGAAGCCGATCATTCCGGACTCACCGCTGCGCAGCGATTTGGCGAAGGCGTTGGTCCGGTAGCCGAGCTCGTCGACGGTCTCGAGCACGCGCTGTCGCGTGGTCTCGTTGACGCGGCTGCCGCCGACGTTGTTGAGCACGAGGGAGACCGTGGCCTGGGACACGCCGGCGCGTTCGGCGACCTGCTTCATCGTCGCGGTGTTGCGCGGCTTGCGGCCCATGTCACACCTCCTCGTGGACTAGTTAATCGTATGACTCGTTGAGAGTAACCGGCTCCGGCAGCCGTTGTCAAGCAGCCGGTCGACAGGCGCCACCCCGCGCATGCACGGCCCCGGCGTCACGCGACGCCGCGGAGGAACTCCAGTGCCGGATCGAACACCGTGTCCGGATCATCGAGTCCGCGCCAGATGTGATCGACATCCGGAACGATCTGCAGCGTCGCCTCGGCCCCCACTCCACGGAGCGCCTCGGCGAGCGCGATGCTCTGCCCCACGGGCACGAAACGGTCCGCATCGCCGTGGGCGATGAGAAACGGCGGCGCACCCTCGTGCACGTGGGCCACGGGGCTTGCAGCCAGCGCCCGATCGGGAAGGTCGGCGACCTTCCCGCCCAGCAGCGATTCCTCCCGCGTCAGTTCGTCGATGTTCTGGGGAAGCGTGCGCAGGTCGGACGGTCCGTACCAATCGACGACGCCGCGCACGCCGTCGTCGGTGAGCCCGACCAGCGCGGCCAGGTGCGCCCCGGCCGATTCGCCCCACAGGACGATGCGCGCGGCATCCAGACCGAATCGGCGCACGCCCTCCGTGCGCACCCAGTCGAGCGCCGCACGCACGTCGTCGAGCTGGGCGGGGAAGACCGCCTCACCGCTCAGGCGATAGTCGACCGAGACGACCGCCCATCCTGCCGCGACGATGCGTCCGAACGTCGCGGCATCCGACATCCCCGGCCAGAAGGTGCGGCGGCTCCCCTGGCGCCATCCGCCGCCGTGCAGGAAGATCACGACCGGCGCAGACGCGGCATCCGGAAGGTGCGCATCCAGGGCGAGCGGACGGAAACCCGGATGCTCGGCGAAGACGATGTCGCGGTGCGTCGTCGGCACGATCAGTCGAACAGCTCGTAGCCGGGAACGAAGTTCACATCGTGCTTGGCACCCTCGGCACCCAGGAGCTCCAGCGGCGGGATGTGGAAGTCCGCCGGCTCCGGGATCCCGGCCTGCGCGGTCGGACGCCCGACGGCACGGAAGAAGTCGGTGAAGCCAGCGCTGGTGATGCCGAAGATCCGGCCGGTGCGCTCGATCCGGTAGGAGTGGATCGTGTTCTTCGGCACATAGCCGAACTCCCCCGCCTCGAGGATCCGCGTCTGCCGGTTGCCCTGCTGGTCGTCCACCCACAACCGGATGGCTCCCTCCATGACGAAGAAGGTCTCGTGCGTCAGCGCGTGGAAGTGCGGCGGGACGGCCTGACCGGGACGCCCGTCGTTGAAGAAGGCGTCGAACTGTCCATCGGTCTGCGTGCCCGTCGTCAGCAGCGTGAAGAGCTGATCGAACAGGACGAGCTTGTCCCCATCCGCCTCGCCGAGAAAGTACGGCGCCGGGACATTCGGAAGCGCGCTGGTGACATCGGCTGCAGTCATGGGAATCTCCTCGTTGAAGTTCGGGTCCTTCGATCATGCCCGGCATCGGATGTGGGAATCCATATGGATCTTCCTCGCAGCGTCTTAGGCTCGCCCTAACATGGAGCCATGCATATCTCGGACACTGCGCTGCGCTACTTCGTCGCGCTCGCCGAGGAGCTCCACTTCACGCGGGCCGCGGCTCGCCTGCACATCACGACGCCGTCGCTGAGTCAGAGCATCAGCAGGCTCGAACAGCAGACGGGCAGGCAGCTGCTCCGCCGGTCACCCCAGGGCGTGACGCTCACGGACGACGGGCGGTCGCTGCTGCCCTTGGCCCAGCGCGCTGTCGCCGCGCACGATCTCGTGCTGGCCTGGAGCGCCGAGGCCCCGCAGACCACCGCCTTGAACATCGGGATCGTGGCGTCTGGCGCCGGGGAGGTCACCAGCAGGATCCTCACCACGATGGTGCAGCGCCACCCCGGCATCCGGCTGCAGCTCGTGCGGCTGGGGTTCTTCGACGCCGCCGAGGCGATCAGGGCGGGCCGCGTCGACGCCGCGTTCGTGCTCGCCCCGGCGCCCGAGAGCGCAGAGTTCTCGGCGACTCCGCTCATGTCCGAACCGCGCGTCCTGGTGGTGCGGGCGGATCACCCGATCGCCGCGCGAGCGAGCGTGACCATCGCGGAGACAGACGATCTCGACTTCGTCGTCCCGAGTGCAGCCGCTGGCACGGCACGCTCGTGGTGGCTCGTCGACCCGAGATCCGACGGCTCGCATCCTCGCGTCGTGGCGACGGCCGATGACGTCGAAGGGCTCATGGAGCTGTGCGCGGCCGGCGTGGGCGTGAACATCGCGACGCGCTCCGTCGCCACGCACTTCGGCCGCGCCGATCTCGCCTACCTCGACATCGTCGACATCGCCCCGGCAGAGGTCCTCCTCGTCCGGGCCATGCATCCGCGACGACCGGCGACCCTGGACTTCGAACGGATCGCGCTCGAGGCCGTTTCGGGCGTGACGGGCACGCGTCATCACTGACGGGTGCGCATGCCGTCCAGGGCGACGGCGACGACGTCGTCGGCGAGACGGTCGGAATCCTCGCGTCCGCCGGGGCGATACCACTCGACGATCGAGTTGATCATGCCGAAGGCGAGGCGGGCGACGACGCTCGCATCGATGTCGCCGCGCAGCGAGCCCTCGGCCTGCGCCTCCGCCACGAGAGCGGTGATCCTCTGATCGAAAGCACGGCGACGCACCAGCGCCCGCCGCTCGACCTCGGTGTTCCCGCGGACGCGGAGCAGCAGTGTCACTGCTGGCAGCTGCTCCACCAGCACGTGCACGGCGCCGCGGAGGACGAGCTCGAGACGATCGGCGGCATGCCGCCCGGCATCTCGGCCTCCGACTGATTCGGGTTGCGCCACCTCCTCCACCGCAGCCTCGAGAGCGCTGAGCGCCGCATCGAGCGCCAGGTCGAGGATCTCGTCCTTCGATGCGAAGTGGTGATAGATCGCGGACTTCGACACGCCGAGCCGTTCGGCGAGCGCGCCCATCGATGTCGCGTCGTAGCCGTACTCGTTGAATGCGGCTACGGCGATCGCGAGCATCCCCTGCTGGTCGTAGCCGGGTCTACCGCGTCGTGGGTTCTGGTTCTCGGACATCACCACACAGTGTCCCACCGCGTGCGGCAGCGCGTGATTCGAGCCACGCGGGCACTCATCCCGCAGATATGATTTACTGACCGATCATTAGGTAAAGAGCGAGGCGGCTCGGTCCGGCCGGTCGACGCTCCCGTCCCCGGAGGCGAAGATGACTGAGGTGTTCCTCATCGGGGGTGCGCGCACCCCGATCGGACGCTACGGCGGGGCGCTCGCGAGCGTGCGCCCCGACGATCTCGCCGCCCTCGTCGTGCGCAATGCCGTGACCAGGGCGGGCGTCCCCGACGAGGCGATCGACGAGGTCATCCTCGGGGCGGCGAACCAGGCCGGCGAGGACAACCGCAACGTCGCCCGGATGGCCGTCCTGCTCGCGGGGCTCCCCGACGACGTCCCCGGCATCACCGTCAACCGGCTGTGCGCCTCCGGCATGTCCGCGATCGCGATGGCCGCGCAGGCGATCCGCGCGGGCGACGCGGACGTCATGGTCGCCGGCGGCGTCGAGTCGATGACCCGCGCCCCCTGGGTGCAGGCCAAGCCAGAGCGGGCGTGGGGGAAACCCGGCGATGCCTTCGACACGTCGATCGGCTGGCGCTTCGCGAATCCGCGCCTCGCCGCCCGTGACAAGGCCACGTTCTCGATGCCGGAGACCGCGGAGGAGGTCGCCCGGCGCGACGGCATCAGCCGGGAGGATGCTGACGCCTTCGCCCTGCGCAGCCAGCAGCGCGCGATCGACGCGATCGACGCCGGGCGATTCGCCGCCGAGATCGTCGCCGTGCCGACCCGCACCGGCGAGGTCGCCGTCGACGAGGGGCCCCGACGCGACACGAGCCTGGAGGCGCTCGCCGCGCTCCGGCCCGTCGTCGCCGGTGGCTCCGTCGTCACCGCCGGCAACTCCAGTTCCCTCAACGACGGCGCGTCCGCGATCGTCGTCGCGAGCGCCGAGGCCGTGCGCCGCTATGGACTGGTGCCCCGCGCCCGCATCGTCACAGCGACCTCCGCCGCCCTCGCCCCCGAGATCATGGGCCTCGGTCCCGTGCCCGCCACGGAGAAGGCCCTGCAGCGCGCCGGACTCGGCATTGCCGACATCGGCGCGGTGGAGCTCAATGAGGCTTTCGCCACGCAGTCGCTCGCCTCGATCCGCCGACTCGGCCTGGATTCCGAGATCGTGAACCGCGACGGCGGCGCGATCGCCCTCGGCCACCCGCTGGGATCGAGCGGATGCCGCATCGTCGTCACGCTCCTCGGACGGATCGAGCGCGAGAACGCCCGGCGCGGCCTGGCCACCATGTGCGTCGGAGTCGGCCAGGGCACGGCCATGATCGTGGAGCGCGTCTTATGACCCTGCGCATCGAGGAACGCGCCGACCGCGTCATCGCGATCCTTGACCGCCCGGAGAAGCGCAACGCGATCGATCAGGACATGATCGACGCGCTGCACGCGCTCTGCGCGTCGCTCGAGGCCGACCCGCGCATTCTGATCCTGACCGGCTCAGGGGGCGACTTCGCCGCCGGCGCCGACATCGCGCAGCTGCGCGACCGCACCGCCGCAGACGCGCGAGAAGCGATCAACGCGACGGCCTTCATCCGCATCCGAGAGCTGCCGATGCCTGTTGTCGCGGCGATCGACGGCTACGCGCTCGGCGGCGGCGCCGAGCTCGCCTACGCGGCCGACATCCGTGTCGCCACGCCCTCCCTGAGGATCGGAAATCCCGAGACCGGGCTGGGCATCATCGCCGCAGCGGGCGCGACCTGGCGGCTCCCCGAGATCATCGGAGAGGCGCGGGCGAGCGAGATGCTCCTCACCGGACGCGCGCTGGATGCCGCGGAGGCCCTGCGCTGGGGACTGATCTCCGCAGTGCATCCCGCAGAAGATCTCCTCAGCGCCGCGCACGCGATCGCCGATCGCATCTCCGCGAACGACCCGCTCGCCACGCGGCACACCAAGCTCGCCCTCCGGACCCTGCGAGCGCAGCATCCGGAGATCGAACGGGAGCTGCAGGCCGAGCTGTTCGAATCCCCCGAGAAGCACCGCAGGATGACCGAGTTCCTGGAGAGGAGGGGACGATGACCGGCACCGCCCCTGACCGCGTGGGAGTGCTCGGCGGTGGGCGCATGGGCGCCGGCATCGCCCACGCCTTCCTGCTCGCCGGTTCGCACGTGATCGTCATCGAGCGCGACGACGACAGCGCGGATGCCGCGGCGGAACGCGTCGGCGACAGCATCCGCCGCTCCGTCGAGCGCGACATGTCCCTCGACGAGGCCGCGCTCCGTGCGCGCCTGAGCACCGGCACGGACATCGCGGCGTTCGGCGACCGCGATCTCGTGATCGAGGCGGTCCCAGAGGATCGCGATCTCAAGGAGCAGGCCCTGACCGATGCCGAGGCCGCAATGCCTCCGCACGCGACGCTCGCGAGCAACACCTCGTCGATCTCGATCGATGACCTGGCCACCGCACGCCTGCGCCCCGAGCGCTTTCTCGGTCTGCATTTCTTCAATCCAGTGCCGGCATCGGCCCTGGTCGAGATCGTGCACGGAGCGGCCACCGGCGCGGACGTGGCCGACGCGGCCCGCAGCTGGGTCATGTCCCTCGGCAAGACGCCGATCGTCGTGCGCGACTCCCCCGGCTTCGCCTCCTCGCGACTGGGCGTCATGCTCGGGCTCGAGGCGATCCGGATGCTCGAGGAGGGCGTCGCGTCGGCGTCCGACATCGATGCCGCGATGACGCTCGGCTACCGGCATCCGATGGGCCCGCTGCGCACCACCGACGTCGTCGGTCTGGACGTGCGGCTGGGGATCGCCGAGGAGCTGACCCGCGAACTGGGGCAGCGATTCGAACCGCCGGCGCTCCTGCGCCGTCTGGTCGCCGAGGGAAAGCTGGGCCGCAAGACCGGCTGCGGCTTCTATGTCTGGAACGAGGAGAGATGACCGACTACCTGCCGAGCTACGTCCAGGACGGATGGTGGACGCCTTCCACGCCCGCTGGGTCCCTGAGCGCGCCTGCGGGCACGACCGAGGTCCGAGACGCGTCCACCGGAGAAGTCGTCGCGCGCGTGTCGACCGACGGTCTCGATCTGGCCGGCGCGCTCGAGTTCGCGCGGAAGACCGGCCAGGCGAGCCTCGCCGCTCTCACCTTCCACCAGCGCGCCGTGCTGCTCAAGCAGTTCGCGCTCGCGCTCACCGAACGCAAAGAGGAGCTGTACGCCCTCTCGGCGCGCACGGGCGCCACGAAGTCCGACTCCTGGGTCGACATCGACGGCGGCATCGGCGTGCTGTTCTCCTACTCGGGCAAGGGTCGCCGCGAGCTGCCGAACAGCAGAGTGCACGTCGACGGCCCCGTCGAACCGCTTTCGAAGGACGGCTCGTTCCTCGGCCGCCACGTCTACACGACACTCCCCGGCGTGGCGGTGCAGATCAACGCCTTCAACTTCCCGGTGTGGGGCTCGCTGGAGAAGTTCGCTCCCGCGTTTCTCGCCGGCATGCCGACGGTCGTGAAGCCGGCGACCCCGACCGGCTACCTCGCGGAGGCGATGGTGCGGATCCTCGTGGAATCCGGACTTCTTCCCGCCGGCACGCTGCAGTTGATCAGCGGCAGTGTGCCCGACCTCTTCGAGAACCTGCGCCTCGGCGACATCGTGGGGTTCACCGGCAGCGCATCGACCGCCGAGTCGTTGAAGGCCCACCCTGCGGTGCAGACGGGCGGGGTCCGGTTCACGGCCGAGACCGATTCGATCAACGCCTCGGTGCTGGGCACCGACGCGGTCGAGGGCACACCGGAGTTCGACGCCTACGTGCGCCAGCTCGTCACCGAGATGACGTCCAAGGCCGGCCAGAAGTGCACGGCGATCCGTCGCGCGATCGTCCCGACCGCCACCGCCGATGCCGTGATCGCCGCGGTGCGGGCGCGCATCGCCGAGAAGACGGTGCTGGGCGACCCACGTGCCGAGGGTGTGACGATGGGTCCGCTCGCTTCGACCGCGCAGCGCGACGAGGTGCTCCGCCAGGTGCGGAGGCTGCAGGATGCCGGCGGCGAGGTCGTCGTCGGAACGACGGACGCCCCCGAGGTGCTCCACGCCGACGGAACGACGGGTGCCGCGCCCGATGGTGCTTTCGTCTCGCCGATACTGCTGCGGTTCGCGGACGCGCAGGCGGATGCCGTGCACGACGTCGAGGCCTTCGGCCCCGTCTCGTCCCTGCTGACCTACGACACGACCGCGGAGGCCGCGGCCCTCGTCGCCCGCGGCGGCGGCTCTCTCGTCACCAGCCTCGCCACGCACGACCCGGTGCAGGCTGTGGAACTCGCGACCCGCATCGCTCCCTTCAACGGCCGGATGCTGCTGCTCGACCGCGACGATGCCCGTTCATCGACCGGCCACGGCTCGCCGCTGCCGAACCTCGTGCACGGCGGCCCTGGCCGGGCCGGCGGGGGCGAGGAGCTCGGCGGCATCCGCGCCGTCCTGCACCACATGCAGCGCACCGCCGTGCAGGGTTCGCCCGAGATGCTCACGGCCCTCACCGGCGTATGGCACACCGGGGCTGCCGCGACCAGCGGCGGACGGCATCCGTTCCGCAAGTCCCTCGACGAGTTGCGGATCGGCGATCAGATCGTGTCGGCGTCCCGTGAGGTCGCCCTCGACGACATCGAGACGTTCGCGCACTTCACCGGCGACACCTTCTACGCCCACATGGACGAGAAGGCCGCCGCGGCGAACCCGTTCTTCCCCGGCAGGGTCGCGCACGGCTACCTGCTCGTCTCGTGGGCCGCCGGCCTGTTCGTCGATCCCGAACCCGGTCCCGTGCTGGCGAACTACGGCCTGGAGAATCTGCGTTTCGTCACGCCGGTGTCGCCGGGCGACAGCATCCGGGTCGAACTCACCGCGAAGCAGATCACGCCGCGCGAGACCGACGAGTACGGCGAAGTGCGCTGGGACGCGGTGATCCGCAATCAGAAGGACGAGATCGTCGCGACCTACGACGTCCTCACTCTGGTCTCGAAGGAAGCAGCGAGCACGGAGCCCCCGCCGCACCCCGGCGCCCGTCTTGAAACGGGTCGCACAACCTGACACAATTACCTAACGATCGGTCAGTAAAGATGACCTGGTGCCGAGGAGGCGACGATGACCGGCCCCGCAGACCTGTCCCTGGTGGGCGGCATCTCCGACGAGGAACGCCTGTTCGATGAGCTCATCGCGAACGAGCAGCGCATCGAGCCCCGCGACTGGATGCCGGACGCCTACCGCAGGACGCTGATCCGTCAGATCTCCCAGCACGCGCACTCCGAGATCATCGGCATGCAGCCCGAGGGCAACTGGATCACGCGCGCGCCGAGCCTGAAGCGCAAGGCGATCCTGATGGCCAAGGTCCAGGACGAGGCGGGGCACGGCCTCTACCTCTACTCGGCGGCGCAGACCCTCGGCATCACCCGCGACGAGATGATGGATCAGCTCATCAGCGGCAGGGCCAAGTACTCGTCGATCTTCAACTACCCCACGCCCACCTGGGCGGACATGGGGGCGATCGGCTGGCTGGTCGACGGTGCGGCGATCGTGAACCAGGTCCCGCTGTGCCGGGCGTCGTACGGCCCTTACGGACGCGCCATGGTGCGGGTGTGCAAGGAGGAGTCGTTCCACCAGCGCCAGGGTTTCGAGATTCTGCTGTCCCTGATGCAGGGCAGCGAGGAGCAGCGCGAGATGGCGCAGGATGCCGTGAACCGCTGGTACTGGCCGAGCCTGGCGATGTTCGGACCGCCCGACGACCAGTCTCCGAACTCGGCGCAGTCGATGAAGTGGAAGATCAAGCGGTTCTCGAACGACGACCTGCGCCAGCGCTTCGTCGGAATGCTCGTGCCCCAGGCCGAGATCCTGGGCGTCACGCTGCCCGACCCGGACCTGCGCCTCGATGAGGAGACCGGGCAGTACGTGATCGGCGAGATCGACTGGGACGAGTTCTTCGAGGTGGTTCGCGGCAACGGCCCATGCAACGCCGAGCGACTCGAACGCCGCCGCACGGCGCACGAAGAGGGCGCATGGGTTCGAGAGGCCGCGGCCGAGTACGCGCGCAAGCAGGCGCTTCGCTCACCCTCGGCCCCTGAGCCCGTCGAACCGGTGGCGTGATGGCGACCCCGGGAGCAGGCGAACACGAACCCTGGCCGCTGTGGGAGGTGTTCGTCCGCGCGAATCGGGGACTGAGCCACGTGCACGTCGGATCGCTGCACGCACCCGATGCGGAGATGGCCATCCGCAACGCGCGCGATCTCTACACCCGCCGCGGTGAAGGCGTCTCGATCTGGGTCGCCCCTGCCGAGGCGATCACGACGAGCGACCCGGACGCCAAGGGCGCGTACTTCGAGAGCCCCGCCGGCAAGAACTATCGACATGCCGTGTACTACACGGCATCCGAGGGGGTGCCGCACCTGTGAACACTGCACACGAGGACATCGACATCCACGGGAACGTCTCGGTCGACCAGCTCCGCCTCGCACAGGAGCTCTCCGGCACCGGCGCGACCGCGGCATCGGCCGACATCGCGGAGTATGCGCTGCGCCTGGGCGACGACGCGCTCATTCTGGCGCAGCAGCTCGGCGCGTGGATCGCCAACGCCCCTGAGCTGGAGGAGGACGTGGCGCTCGGCAACATCGCCCTCGATCTGCTCGGCCACGCGCGCTCGTTCCTGCACTACGCCGGGTCGTTCGACGGTCGCAGCGAGGACGACCTCGCCTTCTTCCGCGACGAGCCCGAGTTCCGCTGCGCCTGGATCGTGCAGCAGCCCAACGGCGACTTCGCCCAGACCATCGCCCGTCAGTTCGTCGTCGCCACCTACATGTTCGAGCTGTACTCCGCGCTGCGCGGAAGCAGCGACGAGACATTCGCCGCGATCGCCGAGAAGTCGCTCAAGGAGGTCGACTACCACCGCGACCACGCGGTGCAGTGGATGCTGCGCCTCGCCGGCGGTACCGAGGAGTCCCGCACGCGGATCATCCGGGCGACCGGAGACGTCTGGCCATACGTCGACGAGCTGTTCCGCGACGACGACCTGATCGATCGGCTCGGACAGGCGGCCGTGCGCCCGTCGAGTCTCCGCGCCGGATTCGACGGTGTGGTCGACACGGTCTTCGCCGAGGCGGGGCTGTCGGTCCCCGCGGTCGTTTCGTCGTCGGCCGGGGGACGGCAGGGAGTGCATGCGACACCTCTCGGGCACATTCTCGCCGAGATGCAGGTGCTCGCACGGCGGCACCCGGGGGCGACATGGTGACGCTCACTCCGACGCAGGAGGCCTGGCGCGTCGTGGCGGCCGTGCCGGATCCCGAGGTGCCCGTGCTCACGATCGAGGACCTCGGCGTGCTCCGCGCGCTCGCCGTCGACGGCGAGCGCGTGCGGGTCGAGATCACGCCGACGTATAGCGGGTGCCCCGCGATGGACGCGATCCGCGACGACGTGATCCTCGCCCTCACCGCGGCCGGCTACGACGAGGTCGACGTGCGCCTCGTCCTCTCCCCTGCCTGGACGACGGACTGGATGACGGATGCCGGCAGGACCAAGCTCGCCGAGTACGGCATCGCTCCTCCCTCCGGACGCGCCGCCGTGTCGACCGGCCCCCTCCGTCTGTCGTTGAGCGTGCGCTGTCCGCGGTGCGGATCCCTCGACACCCGCGAGGTCTCCCACTTCGGCTCGACCTCGTGCAAGGCGCTGTTCGAATGCCGCGCCTGTCTCGAGCCCTTCGACCATTTCAAGGTGCACTGACGTGTCGCTCTTCTCCTCCGCTCCGGCATCCGTCCTGCGTGCGACGGCGCTGCGCGCGAACGCGCCTCGCAAGCGCGCCCGCTTCCACACGCTCACCGTCGAGGACGTGCGCCCGCTCACCGATGACTCGGTCGAGGTGACGTTCACGGTCCCGGCGGCGCTCGCCGACGAGTACGACCACCTTCCCGGCCAGTACGTCGCCCTGCGCACCACACTCGACGGCGTCGAGGTGCGGCGCTCCTACTCGCTCTGCCGCGCGCCCGAGCACCGCGACGACGGACAGGACACCCGACTGAGCGTCGCTGTGAAGCGCGACGAGGGCGGACTGTTCTCGACGTGGGCGCAGACCGGACTCCATGCCGGGTTCGAGATCGACGTGATGAGTCCGCAGGGGACGTTCACCTCGCACCTCGCCGACCTGGACGACCGACAGGTGGTCGGCATCGCCGCCGGCTCCGGCATCACGCCGCTGATGGCACTCGCCCACACGGTGCTCACCCGGTCCGACACGTCGCGGTTCACGCTGCTCTACACGAACCGCGCCACGCTCGACGTGATGTTCCTGGAGGACCTCGCCGACCTCAAGGACCGCTACCCCACCCGACTCGTGCTGCACCATGTGCTCTCCCGCGAGCAGCGCGCAGCCCCGGTGCTCTCGGGACGCATCGACGAGGCGAAGCTGCGTACGATCCTCGGCACGCTCATCCCGCCGTCGACGGTCGACGAATGGTTCCTGTGCGGACCGCTCGCCCTGGTCGACCTCTGCCGCGAGGTGCTGGCGGATGTCGGCGTCGACCGTTCGCACATCCGCTTCGAGCTCTTCACGACCGGCGATGAACCGGCCCGCGCAGCGCGGCCGGTGCAGATGCGGGCCGGCGAGAAGACGGTGCGGATCGAGGTCACGCTCGACGGCGTCTCCTCGACCGTGGAGAGTCCGGTCGACGCGCACGAGTCGGTGCTCAACGCGGCGCTGCGCGTGCGACCCGATGCCCCGTTCGCGTGCGCGGGCGGTGTCTGCGGCACCTGCCGCGCACGCGTCCTGGAGGGCAGCGTCACGATGACCGAGAACTACGCCCTGGAACCCGACGAGCTCGAGCGCGGATTCGTGCTCACCTGCCAGTCCCATCCGACCAGCGACCGCGTGGTCGTGGACTACGACGTCTGAACCGGAGGCCTCTGATGATCGACTTCACCGTCGCCGACGACGTCGCCACGATCGTGTTGAACGCGCCGTCGAAGCTGAACGCCCTCGACGAGCAGGCCCTGGCCGAGCTGGATGCCGCGTACGCCGCCGCGGAAGCCGCCGGCGTGCGGGCGCTGGTGCTCCGAGGGGAGGGACGCGCGTTCTGCGCCGGTCGCGACATCTCCGGCGTCGACCCTCGGAACGACGATGTGCTCGGCTACCTCGGCGGCCTGGTCACCCCGTTGCTGCAGCGGATGTCGCGGTTCCCCGCGCCGACGTTCGCAGTCGCCCACGGGGCGTGCCTCGGCGTCGGACTCGGCCTCCTGATCGCGACCGACGTCGTCTACGTCGCCGAGTCGGCGAAGATCGGGTCCCCCTTCGGAGCGCTCGGCGCAACGCTCGACTCTGGTGGGCATGCGCTGTTCCTCGACCGCCTCGGTGCCCACCGGACGCTGGATCTGATCTACACCGGTCGCCTGATGAGCGGCGCGGAGGCCGTCGCCTCCGGACTCTTCTCGCGCGTCTTCCCCGACGACGAGGTCGTCACGGCGACGCAGGATGCCGCGGTCACCGCCGCTCGCGGAGCCACGGCGGCGTTCCTGGCGAGCAAGCGACTCATCGCTCGGATCCGCGACGAGCGCCTCGCGCTGTGGGCGTCCGTCGACCTCGAGAATGCCGCCCAGGCTGCGCTGTGCGACACCGATGACTACCGCGAGGGATTCGCGGCGTTCCAACAGAAGCGCACGCCGGACTTCCTCGGGCGGTGAGGGCCGGTCGCTCAGTGCGCTGACCAGGGAAAAAATGGCGGAGACGGAGGGATTTGAACCCTCGGTCCCCTTGCGAGGACTCCACCTTAGCAGGGTGGTGCATCGTCTAACCGAGTGCGCGAGCTCCGCCGCCCACTTCATCGGAGAGCACGTCGGATTCGCGAGATTCCGCGCGTCCGAGCAATGCAATGACAGGATCGTCAGACACTCAATCATGCCCAACGCACTCCAGAATCGAGGCGCTCGGGACACTCCGGACACTTTCCGGACACTTTGCGATGCTGGGATATCGGGCGCGAAGAGCTTATGGCGCCCGCTGGCGCGGCAGCATTCTCGATGAAGTTGTCTGGCGACGTGCTTCAGAGAGTATTTCTCGGCCTCCTCACCCTCCCGACCTTCGTACATAGTGGCGGCAAGTCTGGTCTTGACGACCGCAGGCGCCACCGCGTTGACCCGAGCTCTCGGACCGAGCTCGAGGGCCAGGCGCTCCGTGAGCTGGATTAGCACCACTTTGCTCGCGCCGTAGGAGCCGATCGTCGACGCAGGCCAGCACGACGCCACGGACGCGATGCTGACGCGCCCCTGCCACGCGCGATGGATCTGCTTCGTCCATGTGAGCGCCTCGATCACATGGGCTTCGATCGTCTTGCGCACTGCGTCGAGACTGAGATCGATGAAGTTCCCGCCGTGGCTTCAGCCGAGCAGCCCGACTGAAGCGTTCAGGCGGCGGTGGGCTGATCGCCCACACCGCCGCCTCGGACACTACTCACACGACTCCGGGTCAGCGGATGACTCTGCGGGCGAACTCTCGCATCTGCTCAAGACACTCCTTGGCGACCGCATTGGTCCGATGACGGTTCACGTACCCGTGCTCGAGCGAATCCACCGACTGATCGCGATAGAAGTACTCGTATGGGAGGCCGTCACGATCGAGAACGTCGCGCAGTGCCTCGGCTGACTGTCGGAAGAAGGGCTCGACGTTGCTCGCGTTGATGAACACCGGAGGGTAGGACCCGGCGATATTCCCGGGAACGTCGGTCTGCTCGGCCTGCTCGCTACCTTCGAGGTCGGTGTCCCCCAGCCAGGTCTCGGACAGCGTCCTCATGTTCTCGTCAGCCAGGTCGCCGAGCCCCAGCGCGGCTTCGTCGATGATGAGGCCGCGCACCTGTCCAGCTCGCACTGACGGCTCGATGCCGAGCCGTTGAGCGTAGCGTTCGTCGGAAACGACGAGTCCGTAGATTTCTGTGAGGTTCGCCCCCGCGCTGCCGCCCATGATCACGATCCGGTCGGTGTCCACCGCGAACTCGTCACGGTGGCTCTGCAGGAAGGCGATCACATGATCGACCTGCTTGACCTGCGTCGGATAGCGGTGGTCCGGAGCAAACGCGTACTCGGGGCAGACGACGCAGAAGCCGTCGTCGAGGAACGGCTTGATGAGGGACTTCACCCCGACCTGCGTCTCGTCAGCCAGGGGGTCACCGGCGATCTTGTCTCCGAACAGGAACCCGCCACCGTGAAAGTAGATCAGCACTGGGCGTGGTTGCTCGAGATTCGTGTCCGGGTACCAGACGTCCAGGAAGCTGTTCGGATACTCCGTTCCGTAGGGGACATCGTTGATGTAGAGCACGCCGTCCTCGCCGACTTGGGAAGCGCGTTCCCTCGCCGGGGTGAAGGAGTTCGCGGGACGATTGCGCCCCAGCTTCACCATCACGGCTTCCTGCACGGCACGTGCGCGCAGGTCGGATTCATCTGGTCTGGCCATGTTCTTCTGCTCTCTCGTTCTCTCAGCGCGAGACCATGCGGTGCGATCTGGCCATGTCTCCGAGCCAGGCGAGGCTGGGGCGCGGCGCACGCACGAATGTCTCCCGGTCGACGGCGATGAGCCCGAAGGTCGGGCCCCACTCGCCCCACTCGTAGTTGTCCAGCGCGCTCCAATACAGATACCCGCGAACATCGATGCCATCGGCGATCCCGGAGCGGACCTCGTCCAAGGCTCCGGACATGTAGTCGATGCGCTGCGTGTCGTCCGCAGTGGCGACACCGTTCTCTGTCACGAGCAGAGGCGTACCGCCCGTGACGTGCCAGGCGTTGCGAAGTGCACGCCCGACGGCGTCCGGTCGGAAGGGCCAGCCGGTCATCGTCTGCCGCTCAGCCGGAGAATATGGAAGCAGTCCGTTCGGGCCGATGACTCGGGTCGTGTAGGACTGGACGCCCACGAAATCATCTTCACGCGACACCTCGAGGTAACGATCCTCCCAGGCCCACTTGACCTCCGCCATGACCTTCTCGCTGCCAGGCTGAGCTTCGAAGCCCTGGCCGGATACCGTCCATCCCAGCCGCGCGTCCGTGCGAGGACGGAGCACCTCGACGGCCCGTCGGTGAGCTTCGGTGAGCGTCGCAGTCACAGCGCTGGACGGCATGCTGAGCGCCAGACCCGCGATCGGCCGATCGTCCATGGCGGCTACGCTGCTCTCCGCAGCCGCGAGCTTCGCCGGCATCTCGGCGAGCAACGCGATCATGTTCGGCTCGTTGATCGTGCAGATCCAAGGAACATCACCCACGATCTCCGCTGCCTTCCCGGCGAACCTGGCGAACAGGTCCACGGCGTCCGGCGCGTTCCAGCCACCCGTCTGAGAGAACCACAGCGGAGTGGTGAAGTGATGCAGCGTGACGACGGGCGTGAGCCCGAGTTCGAACGCTGTGGAGATCATGTCGCGATAGTGCGCCAGCTCCTGGGCGTCGAACTCTCCGGGTCGCGGCTCGATCCGCGCCCACTCGAGGCTGAATCTGTAGGAGTCGAGTCCCGCGGCGGCGAGCAGCTCCATATCCTCCCGATAGCGGTGGTAGGAGTCCACTGCCTGCCCGCTCCGCTCCTTGAACGGCGAGTTCGGCGAGGTCTCGAGGTGCCACCAGTTGGAGTTGGTGTTGTTGCCCTCGGTCTGATGCGCCGACGTCGCGGCGCCCCACAGGAAACTTTCGGGAAACCCGTGTGTCTCGTTGTTCACGAATGCTGCTCCTTGCTCGTCGAATGGTCGTCGCGCTGAATGGTGGCGCGAAGCGTGGTGGAACCGGGCTCGAGGCACCGGACATCGCCACCGGGAAGGCGCACCTCTGCCTCCACTCCCGGTGGAACATCGACGGAGACTTCGAGGAGGTCTCCGTCGCGCTTCCAACTCGCTGCGAGGATCCCGGCAGGTATGCGGATGCGCGCGGATGCGTGCTCCAGGTCTCCGGTCGGGTGCGGCGCGATCGTGACGCGACGCCACCCCGCGGAGTCCTCGTGCTGGCGCAGACCCGCGAGATGGCTGTAGAGATACCCCACGACCGCGCCCTTGCTGTAGTGGTTGAGTGAGCCGGCTCGGACGGTCCCGGATTCGTCGACGTTGTCCCAGTTCTCCCAGAACGTGGTCCCGCCTCGATTGAGCATCTCCAGCCACGACGGCACACCATCTCGGACGAGGAGTCGATGGGCGAGTTCCGCGTACCCGGCGTCCGCCAGCACGGGGAGCAGCATTCCTGTGCTGAGGAACCCAGTACCCAGACGATCGTCTCGCTCATGGATCAGCTCGACCAGGCGGGCAGCGGCCTGAGCGACTTCCTGCTGCGGGAGCAGGCCGAACGCGATTGCCCGCACGTAGGCAGCCTGGGTGTCCATGGCCGTGCGACCACCTCCTTGCGCGAATTCGGTACGCCAGGCGGCGAGCACCCGAGCGGCGGTTTCTGCGAACCGCGCCTCATCGTCGGCTTTCTCGAGCACACCGGCGATGCGCGACAGCTGTCGCAGCGATCGGTAGAGGTAGGCCGTGCCCACCTCCCCTTGATCTGCGGCGAAGAGTGCACGCAATGCTTCGGCGGGGTCTCGATCCGGCGCGTTCGGGTCGCGCGGCTCCAGCCATTCCCCGAAGTGGAAAGGCCCGTCCCAGATGTACTCCTCATGCTCCAGGGGCGTGGCGGATCGCTGCACCCGCGACGGGTGCCGGAACCGGCGGGCACAGCTCAGCGCGTACTCGATCCAGCGCACGCACGAGTCCCAGCTGTCCTCCAGCACTGACGGATCACCGTACTGCCGGTAGAGCGTCCACGGAACCGCGATCGCAGCGTCGCCCCAGCCTGCAGATCCACCACCCACGCGATCGGCGTTCTCTGAGCTGCGCATCCGGAGCGGATCGGGCGAGAACATCGCAAGACATCCATCGTCGTACTGATCATCTCGGACGGACTGCAGCCACTTCCGTCCGAATCCATCGATGTCGAAGAGCGTGGCCGCCACCGGTGCGAAGATCTGGAAGTCACCGGTCCAGCCGACCCGCTCGCGGGTCGGGCAGTCTGTGGGCACGTCGACGGCGTTCCCGCGGAACGTCCATCGGCCCGCTTCGTGCAACCGTTCGATGCGTTCATCGCCGCACTCGAACCAGCCGGTCTGAGCGAGGTCGGAGTGCACGACCACTGCCGTGAGGCTGTCTGGCTGAAGCGCGCGACCGGGGTGCGAGATCCGCACGTACCGGAACCCGTGGACCGTATGCCGTGGCTCGAACTCCGTGGAATCCGCTCCTGCGACGACGCGATCGACCTGCGTGAACGGGATGTGCTCGCCGCGCGGCGTCTTGGTGTCGAGGTGCGCAGTCGTGAAGGTGCTGCCCGGGTCCACATGCTCGGAGAATTCCAGGACGGTTTCATCGCCTGGCGCCCCGAGGTCAGTCACGCGGACCCACCCGGTCAGGTTCTGTCCGAAGTCGACGATGGACACGTCGTCCGAGACGGTCGCGACAGATACGACGGGACGCTCTTCGATACGACGCACGGGCGGCGCGGGCGAGAGCGTCGGTGACGGAGCCCCGGTGACCAGACCGATCCGAACCTCCCGGGCAGCGCTTTCGGGGCGCGAGAAATCGGTCGTCTGACCGCCCATGAGATCGGCGCGGACGATCTCTGAAATGCGGCTCGTCCACGACTCATCGCTCACGACTGTCGCGGTCGACCCATCGACTCCTTCCACTTCGAGTCGGACAAGAGCCGCAGTCGTATCGCCCCAGCAGTTCTGATCCCGAGTGGAACCGTTGCGCCCGCGATACCAACCGTCAGAAAGAATGATTTGCACGCGGTTCTCGCCCGGAACGAGGTACTCGGCCACGTCGTATGCCTGGGCGTACAGGGTGCGGTCGTAGCTGGTGGATCCTGGCGCGAGTTCGTGGTCGCCGACCCGACGGCCGTTCAGGAATGCCTCATACACCCCAAGCGCTGTCACGAAGAGCGCCGCTGATGCCGCCTCCGCAGGGAGCGAGAATCTCCGCTCGAGGACATAGGCCGGGCGGTCCGGCGCAACTATGGCGTCTTCGAACGGCGAGATCCACCTGCCGCCCCACTCTTCCGGAAGTCTTTCGACAACGCTCATGATGTTCCCTTTCTTTCTCCCACAGCCAGCAGTCTCCGGCGTTCCTCGCGGCGCTGGCGCTGGCGCGCCGGATGAGGCACGGGCGCCGCCACCGTAGCACGAAAATCGGACTCGACACATAATTTCATTCTTGCCTCAGGTCCGACGAGGACGGCGACCGTTACCGTGTAAATATGAACGCACCAAGGTTTCTGCCGGGTGCGATGTCAAGGCGTAGACCGCTCCACCACCTCAATGGAGGCCCTCCCGTGACCGCGTCACCCAAGTCCAAATCAGTCGATATCGCCCTGTGCCTCTTCCTGGGGATCTTCGGCGCGCACCGCTTCTACGAGGGCAAGTTCGTCACGGGCGGGCTCTACGCGCTGTCCCTCGGCGGGCTAGGCGTGGGCGCGATCGCTGACCTGCTCCAGATCCTGCTCGGCGTTCGCACCGACAAGAACGGACGCTCCATCGGGAAACCTGGCCGGCTGCCACGACGCTTGACCAAGGCGCTCTCGATCGCCTTCGCGGCAGCCATCATCGTCTCGCTTGGCTGGGCGCTCTTCAATCAGGTGGTCAACGGCTCGGTCGTAGGAGACACCTACTACGACGAAACGGATGTCTCAATGCCGCTCGAAACCGAATACACCGCCCTCGGACCTTGGGACGTGGACGAGGTCACCGTCGGCTCCGATGACACGCTGTTCAAGACCTTCAAGATCTGGCTACCGGCCGAAGCCGACAGCCGAGCGGATCTGGCGCTCCCGGCGGTCGTGGTGGCGAACGGGTCTGGAACACCCTTCTTCCGATTCGAACCGGTCTTCAAACATCTCGCGTCGTGGGGATTCATTGTGATCGGCAACGATGACCCGGACTCAGGCAACGGCAGATCATCGACACTCGCACTCGACTATCTGGTCGAGATGAACGACGACCCGCAAAGCGAGCTCTATCAGCGCGTCGATATCGATCGAATCGGGATCGCGGGCCATTCTCAAGGCGGCGCCGCCGCGATCAGGGCAGCCACCAGCGACTCAGGTCCGATCGGCTTCGCATCACTGTTCACCGCCAGCACGCCATCGTTGGCGCTCATCAAGGATGCCGAGCTCTCGGCGTGGACCTACGACACTGCGAAGGTCCGTGTGCCCTACTTCTCTGTCGCAGGAACCGGCGAGGTCGATGCCGAGACCATCGCGCCGCTCACTTCGATGCGGGAGAACTTCGATGCGGTGCCCGACGGAGTGCCTGCGGTGATGGCGAGGCGCGACGGCGCCGACCACGGAGACATGCTCACGTGGGCTGACGGCTACATGACCGCATGGTTCAGGTACACGCTGATGGGCGACGACGAAGCCGAGCAGGTCTTCATCGGTCCAGACGCCGAGATCACCCGCAACGAGAGTTGGATCGACGTCGATCGGAAATCGCTCGACGAGTAGTGTGCCCGGTTCTCCGATCCCGGCAGCCGACAAGATCTCTGATTCTGCCCGTTGCGCCTTTCCCTAATTTCTATGTACGATCAGAAATTGGAGCATGGGCTCCTCGATCAAGGAGGATCAGGCGTGGCAAGTAATGACGCAACCACAGTCGTAGCATCAACAGCCGCGACCGCGACGATGTCCCGCGCGGAGGAGAAGGCGACGTGGCGCATGACGCGCGGCGAACGCACTCGATACCAGCTCGGCTCGGTCGGCTGGACTGCCGGTGCGAGCATCGTGATCTTCTTCATGACGATGTTCCTCATGTTCCAGGGCGTGAGCCTGGCGGCCGTCGCGACCCTGATCCTGATCGTCAAGGTCATCGACGCGCTCGACGACCTGCTGTTCGGCTACGTCATCGACCGGATCAACCCCACGCAACTGCAGTTCCTGCGCAAGATCGCCGGCGCCGGGAAGTATCTGCCGTGGTACCGCGTCACCTTCTTCCTTCTTCCGCTGAGCGTGGTGCTGTTCTTCGCGATGCCGGGCGGTCTGCCGGACGTTGCGAAGCTGGCCTGGTTTGCCGTCGCCTATCTGATCTACGACCTCGCGTGCACCCTTTCGCAGGTGCCGATGCATTCGATGGTGATGACGCTGACCGACAGGATCAGCGAGCGAGACAATCTCCTCAAGATCAGGGGCGTGCTCCTGATCTTCGTCACGGTGGTCAGCGGACTGCTTTGGCAGTTCTCGATCAGCGAGTTCGTGGGCCTTCCCATCGCCGTGGTCGCAATCGGTTCGGCCATCGTGGCGCTTCTGCTGATGCTTCCCCTGAGCCGCAAGGTCACCGAGCACAACGTTCAACTCAAGAACGTCACTGACGAGGCGGCGCCGAAGTACACGATCCGAGAGATGCTGCGCGCGATCCGGACCAACCGATACATGCTCCTCATCCTGTCCGCCGACATCGTCGGCGGAATCAGCCTGACGTCGCTCACGACCTCTGTCTTCGCCGCCTTCTTCCTGTTCGGCAACTCGATGGTGCTGACGATTCCGATCCTCATCGCGTTCATCCCCGGGCTGATCCTGCAGTTCTTCGCCGATCGCATCGCACACGCCGTAGGCAAGCGGAATGCGATCGTGGGTTTCGGGCTGATCGGCGCCCTCGCCGGACTCGCCCTCTATCTCGCCGGACCGAGCAATCTCTTTCTGGTCATCGCGCTGATGGCCATCAGCTCGATCCCCGCAACCGTCAATGTCATCCTGCGCACGTTCCTCATCCCCGACACCATCGAATACACGCGCTACCGGACCGGACAGGATTGCGCGGGGATCTTCTACTCGCTCGACTCTTTCGTCACCAAGGCCGTCTCTGGGCTCGCCGCGGCGCTGGCACTGTTCATCCTGGGGCTCGGGGGATGGATCACCGTGGAAGCCGAATCGTTTGCCGACCTGGCCGCACAGGGCGTGACACAGCCCGACAGCGCACTGGCAGCACTCTGGATCACGGTGGCGCTCATCCCCGCGCTCGGCGCTCTGATCTGCGCCGTGATGATGACGTTCTACCGACTGCGCGACGCAGACGCCGCACTCATGGCCAGGTGCAACGCGGGCGAGATCACTCGCGAGCAGTGTGAAGCGCAATTGTCCCGCGCCTACTGAACGCCACACTCACAGAGGGGGGCCGGGCGCGGTGGCCCCGGGCCCCCCAGCGGGGGGGGGCGCCCCCCGCCGGCGGGCGGGGGGCGGGAAAGGTCGTGCAGGGGAACACAGAAAAGCCCCCCAACACCCGGGGGGCGTATGACGAGTGGGACAAGGAGGCCG
>NZ_JBNPVV010000010.1:0-84843 GCF_050434165.1 Microbacterium sp. ZKA21 | reverse complement strand
GCCCGGTCCAGACCCGCCGCATCCGAAGCATCCGACCACACCGCGTCGAGGCGGCTAACCGCCTCGTGCAGAGGATCCAGATGCGTCGTCGACATACCCCCAGACTACCCAACCAACACGAAGAATGGAAGAGATGTTCGAAAGAAATATTCGAATGTACCGACGAGGAGCGCGGCGTATCGCCAGGAAGCTCGGCTAGCGTTTCACACGGACGGCTTGCCGCGCCACCGACCCGATCGAGACCCGATGACTCACGCCCTCCTTCCTTCTGCAGCGTCACCGCAGAGGCCGTCGTCGACCCCTCGTGCCCGCGCGGCAGCCGTGCGCCGCGCACGCGCCCTCGCGACGGTGAGCGTGCTGCTGGCCGTGTGGATCGCCCTGGGCTGGCTGCCCGGCCAAGTCGGTGCGCTCGTGGCCGCGTCATTGCCCTGGGTGGGGATTGCAATCGTGGGTGTGGTGGTCGCGAGCGCAGTGCTCGCCCGTCGAACCACGGTGATCGCTCTGGCGGTCCTCGTCCTCTGGCTCGTCGCGATGGCGCCCGCGCTCCCGGCGCTGCCCGGGCCGGCCGCAGAGACCTCCCTCACGGTGGCCAGTCAGAACGTCCGGGCTGACTCGGATGCCGCGGGCGACTCAGCTGCGGGTCTCGCCGCGACGGGTGCCGACGTCGTCGCAATGGTCGAGTTGGCGGCCGCCAGTCGCAGCGCGGCGGCAGCCGTGCTCGACGCGCAGTATCCGCATTCGTACCACGTGGGGACCGTCTCGCTCTGGAGCGCGTACCCGATCACCGATGCCGAACCGCTGGAGCTCGGCCTCGGATGGAAGCGGGCGCTGCGCGCGACCGTGCAGACCCCGGGTGGCGATGTGCGCGTCTACCTGATGCATGCGGCTTCGCTGCGCCCGGGCGAGCAATCGGCACGTGACACGATGCTCACCGGTATCGCCGACGAGATGCGCGCTGATGGAGCGGAGCGGATGATCGCCGTCGGCGACTTCAACGCGGCGAGCACGGACCCTGCGCTGGCGGATCTTCGAGACGTGGCCGACCAGGTGCGGCCGACCGACGGGAGCCTCGGAATGACCTGGCCCGCGACGTTCCCGCTCGTGCGGATCGATCAGGTCTTCCAGCACGGCATGAGCGTCCTCTCATCGACCACTCTTCCTGTCGGAGCGAGCGATCACCGGGCGACGCTGACCACCGTGGGGTTCTGATCCGCCCCGCTGCTAGCGTGGCGACGTGAGTGACTATCGCGCGGTGTTCGACGCCCGTATCTCCTTCGTCAACGGCGGCGGACTGACCGCTGAAGGGTTCCGTCTCGACCTTCCGGACCGCGACGTCACCGAGGCCGACATCGGGCGCCTCCTCGTGCAGCATCTCGGGCTGGCGCTGGTCGGAGAGGTCCGGCTGAGCGACCTGCGGATCGTCGAGGAGCAGCACCGCGGCAGCCGCGGCATCCAGGCTCCGACCGGCGACCGCACTCCCACCGGCATCCAGGCTCCGACCCGCGACTGGACTCCCACCGGCGACCGGACCCCGACCGGCTTCCGCCTCGTCGATCTCAGCCACACGATCCGACAGGGGCTCGTGACCCTGCCCGGCATCCCCGCGCCCGAGATCACCCCGCTCGTCACCCGGAAGGATGCCGAGAGCAGGTACGCGCCAGGCACGACGTTCGTCATGGATGCGATCCAGCTGCCGGGCAACACCGGCACGTACCTCGACACCGCATTCCACCGCTATGCGGGCGGGGCCGACCTCGCCGACCTCGCCCTGGAGACGCTCGTCGATCTGCCCGCCGAGGTGTTCCATCTCGAAGACGCGCAGATGCGCGGCATCCCGGCCTCGGTCTTCTTCGACCGCGACCTCCGGGGCAAAGCCGTGCTGCTGCACACCGGACGCGATCGCCTCTTCGGAACCGATGCGTACGCGACCGATTCCCCGTTCCTGACCGAGGACGGGGTGACCCACCTTGCGGACCAGGGAGTGACGCTCGTGGGCATCGACGCCGTGAACATCGACGACATGTCGACGGATGCCGCGGGCCGGCGCCCCGCGCACTCGGTGTTCCTCGACTCCGGCATCCACATCGTCGAGCACATGACGAATCTCGGCGCGCTGCCGCCGAGCGGATCGACCGTCACCGTCGTGCCGCCGAAGGTCGAGAACTTCGGGACGTTCCCGGTCCGGGCGTTCGCCAGAATTCTCATCGCTTGACCTCAAGTGTTGTTGAGGTCTTAGCGTCCTCATCATGACATCGAGAACAGACGCGACGCCGACGGCTGCGGCCTCCTCTCCCGGCATCCTGAGCGGCCCCTACCTGTGGATCACGATCGGCGCGTGCGCGCTCGTCTTCCTTGGGGCCTTCGAATCCCTGGCGGTCACGACCGTGATGCCCGCCGTCAGCGCGGATCTCGATGGCGAACGGCTGTACGCGCTCGCGTTCGCGGGCCCGCTCGCGACCGGCGTCATCGGGATGGTGATCACGGGCAACTGGTCCGATCGCCGCGGTCCGGTCGTCCCGCTGTACACCGCCGTCTCCGTCTTCGTGCTGGGTCTGCTCGTCGCCGGCCTCGCGCCGACCATGGAGATCCTCGTCGCAGGCCGCTTCGCGCAGGGCCTCGGCAGTGGAGGTCTCATGGTCGCCCTCTACGTCGTCGTGGCGCGGGTGTACCCGCAGGCGCTCCACCCGGCGATCTTCGCCGGGTTCGCAGCGGCCTGGGTCATCCCGTCGCTCATCGGTCCGACCATCGCCGGCCTCGTGGCAGAGCTCTGGGGCTGGCAATGGGTGTTCCTCGGGGTCGTGATCCTGGTCCTCGCCGCTCTGCTGATGGTCGTCCCCGCCCTCCGCGGGCTGACCGGCGGCGGCGACCCCACGACGCCGTGGGCGATCGGACGCCTGGGCTGGTCGGTCCTCGCCGCGCTCGCGGTCCTCGGCCTGAACCTGCTCGGCGACATCCCGGGGGCCGGCCCCGTGCTGGCGGTCGGCGCAGCGGTCATCGCCCTGATCGCCGTCCGTCCGCTCGTGCCGAGCGGTACGCTGCGCGCGCGACGCGGGTTGCCGTCCGTGATCCTCGTCCGCGGGGTCGCGGCCGCGGCGTTCTTCGGCGCGCAGGTGTACCTGCCGTACCTCCTCACTGACCGGTACGCCCTCACGCCGACGCTCGCCGGGCTCGCACTCACCGGCGGTGCGCTGGCGTGGTCGGCCGCGGCGACCGTACAGGGACGCTGGGGCGCGCGGCTGTCGAGCGCGACCGCGATCCGCGCCGGGACGATCCTCGTCCTCATCGGCATCGCCCTGGTGCTCGCGACCGCGGCCCTGGGGCTGTCCGCCCTCATGATCGCGGTCGCCTGGGTCGTGGCCGGACTGGGCATGGGGCTGATGAGTCCCCGCACCAGCGCGCTCACACTGGCGATGTCGACGCCGAAGACGCAGGGATTCAACAGTTCGGCCATGACCGTCGCCGATTCGTTCGGAAGCGCCCTGGCCCTCGCGATCACGGGCACCGTGTTCACCTCTGCGGCGGCTCTCGTCGACCCGTTCACCGCGGTGTTCGCGCTGGCCGGCGCGCTCGCGGTCGCCGCCGCGGTGCTCGCGCCACGGGTGCGGCCGGCGGCCGGCGAGATCCCGGCATCCGAGGAGGGGGCGGCATGAGCGCCGGTGAGGGAACGATGCGTGCGATCGTGCAACGCGAGCTCGGCGCACCCGATGTGCTCGTCCTCGAGCGCATTCCGCGGCCGGATCCAGGCGAGGGAGAGGTGCGGGTGCGCGTCGCGGCCGCCGGCGTGCACGCCGTCGATACCGATCTGCGCCGTGGCGAGGGCCCCGCCTCGATGCCCGAGACCCGACTGCCCATGACGCCGGGACGCGAGATCGCCGGCACGGTCGACGCCGTCGGTGCGGGCGTCGACGGAGACCTGCTCGGCACCAGCGTCGTCGCGCATGTCGGTTTCCGAAGCGGGGGATACGCCGAGTACGCGCTGGTCGCCGCGTCGGCTCTGCATCCGGTCCCGGACGGGGTGACGTTCGCGCAGGCCGTCGCCTCCATCGGCACGGGCCGGACGGCGCAGCTGGTACTGGATGCCGCGGGCATGGCGCCCACCGAGATCGTCGTGATCCCCGGCGCATCCGGAGGGCTGGGCAGCCAGCTCGCCCAACTGGCGCTGTCGATCGGAGCGACGGCCGTCGCGCTCTACGGCGGCGAGAGCAAGCGCGCCGTCGTCGAGCAGCTCGCCCGTGCAGAGGCACCGCTTCCCGGCCGCCTCGTCGCACTGGACGCCACGGACGACTCCTGGCCGGCGCTCATGGCCGCGGCGCTCGACGGCGACGCACCCTCGCTCCTGCTCGACGGCGTCGGCGGCCCGACCGCGCGTGCAGCGGTCGAGAGTCTCGCGCGCGGAGCCCGAGTGGTGATCTTCGGATGGTCGAGCGGTGCGGTCGTGCGCATCGACACGGAGGACATCGTGGCGCGTTCGCTCACGGTGACCGTGCCACTCGGGCGCCCCATCGCCGATCTTCGAGCGCTCGAGTCTCGGGCCCTCACCGCGACCGCGGAGGGACGCGCACGGCCTCCTGTCGACGAATATCCCCTCGCCGATGCCGCGGCCGCGCATGCCGCGATCGAACAGCGGAGGCAGCGCGGCAAGGTCGTCCTGGCGCCGTAGCCGCATCGCGCCCGATCCTTACGGTTCGCGGACTTCCGGAACAAACCCCGTGACTCGGCGTTGCACTTCGACAAGACTGGGGAAGGTGCAGCGGATGACAGACGAGTACGACCTCATCGTGATCGGGGCGGGCCCCGTCGGCGAGAACGTGGCGGACCGGGCGGTGCAGGGCGGGCTCACCGTCGTCATCGTCGAGAGCGAACTGGTCGGCGGTGAATGCTCGTACTGGGCGTGCATGCCGTCGAAGGCGCTGCTGCGCTCCGGCCAGGCGCTGCGCGCCGCCCTCCGCATCGCCGGCGCGGCCGAGGCGGTGACGGGGACGCTGGATGCCGAGGCGGTCCTCGCCCGTCGCAACTCGTTCACCAGCGACTGGTCGGATGCCGGACAGGTGTCCTGGCTCGAGAAGGCCGGCATCGACCTGGTGCGCGGACACGGCCGGCTCTCGGGAGAGCGCGAAGTCACCGTGACGGACGCCGACGGTGCCACGCGGGTGCTGCGCGCCCGTCATGCCGTGGCCGTCAGCACGGGCACGGACGCGGTGATCCCCGGCATCCCTGGTCTCGCGGACGCGAAGCCGTGGACGAGCAGGGAGGCGACCAGCGCACAGGAGGTGCCGAGGTCCCTCGCGGTCATCGGCGGGGGCGTCGTGGCCGTCGAGATGGCCACCGCCTACGCATCCCTCGGATCCATCGTCACCGTGATCGCACGCGGCGAGATCCTGGGTTCGCTCGAACCGTTCGCCGGCGAGCGGGTGGCGGCGGGTCTGCGCGACCTGGGCGTCGACGTGCGCACGAACACGACGACCGACCGCGTCGAGCGGGATGAGAGCGGCGTCACGATCACGCTCGGCGACGGGTCGACGATCGTGACCGACGAGGTCCTCACCGCCACCGGCCGCCGACCGCGAAGCGGCGACATCGGACTCGAGAACGTCGACCTCGAACCCGATCGGTACATCGACGTCGACGACACGCTCCGCGTGCCGGGCAGCGACTGGCTGTACGCGGTCGGCGACGTCAATGGACGCGTCCTGCTCACGCATCAGGGCAAGTACCAGGCCCGCGCCGCAGGAGACGTGATCGCCGCGCGCGCTCAGGGCGAGGACATCCAGGACGACGCGTGGGGTCGGCACGTCGCGACCGCCGATCATCGTGCCGTGCCGCAGGTCGTGTTCTCGGATCCCGAGGTCGCCGCCGTCGGCCTGACGGCCGCTGCGGCGCACGAAGCCGGTTTCGAGACCGCGGTCGTGGACTACGACCTCGGCTGGGTTGCAGGCGCGAGCCTGCATCAGGACGACTACCGCGGGCAGGCCCGCATGGTGGTGGATGCCGAGCGCGACGTGATCCTCGGCGTCACGTTCGTGGGTCCTGATGTCGCCGAGCTGCTGCAGGCCGCGACGATCGCGATCGCCGGAGAGGTCCCGATCTCGCGACTGTGGCACGCGGTGCCGGCGTATCCGACGGTGAGCGAGATCTGGCTCCGGCTGCTCGAGGAGTACGGCCGCCGGTCCGCGTGAGCCTCGCGGCCATCCGATCGCGGATCCGCTCCGAATCACAGAGAGATGAGAGGACACCGGGATGGACACGATTGTGACGCGCCGAGAAGACCGATCCCCGCGTGTCGGTGGCGTCCCCTACGCTCAGAACCTGATCCGAGGAGGACAGAAATGAAGGCTGTACTCGCAGGAACCACGATCGCCGAGGCCGAAGAGGGCGACCTGATCCGCATCGAAGGCAACTGGTACTTCCCACCGGCATCCATCGCTCCCGACGTCCTCGTCGAGAGCCCGACGCCCTACACCTGCCCGTGGAAGGGCGAGTGCCAGTACTACTCGGTGCGTGTCGGTGATGACGTCCATGTCGATCGCGCCTGGGCGTACCCGCACCCCTACCCGTCGGCGTTCGATCGGGTGGGGCAGGATTTCTCCGGCTACGTCGCGTTCGCCCCCGACGTCGAAGTCGTACCGTAGCCACTCCCCGAACGACCGGAGACATCACCGCATGATCGAGTTCCGTTCCGTGTCCAAGCGCTTTCCCGACGGCACGCTCGCCGTCGAGGACTTCAGCCTCGTGCTCCCCTCCCGCAAGACGACGGTGTTCGTGGGGTCGTCCGGGTGCGGCAAGACGACGCTGCTGCGCATGATCAACCGCATGGTCGAGCCGACGTCCGGCGACGTCGAGATCGACGGGGACAGCGTGCTCGACGGCGACCCCGTCGCGCTGCGCCGTCGCATCGGGTACGTCATGCAGAACTCCGGCCTCATGCCGCACTTCACCGTGGTCGACAATGTGGCCACCGTGCTGCGGCTGACCGGCGTCGGGAAGAAGCCCGCCCGTGAGCGTGCGATCGCGCTGCTCGACACGGTCGGGCTCGACCGCGCGCTCGCGGACCGCTACCCGAGCCAGCTCTCCGGAGGTCAGCAGCAGCGCGTCGGCGTGGCCCGAGGGCTTGCGGCCGATCCGAACATCCTGCTCATGGACGAGCCGTTCGGCGCGGTCGATCCCATCGTGCGCGCCGACCTGCAGCAGGAGCTGATCCGGCTGCAGCGCGAACTCGACAAGACGGTCGTGTTCGTCACGCACGACATCGACGAGGCCTTCCTGCTCGGCGACCAGGTCGTGATCCTCGACAAGGGTGCGCGCATCGTGCAGGTCGGAACTCCGAGCGAGATCATCGAGAACCCGGCCGACGACTTCGTCTCCGCCTTCATCGGCGCCGAACGCGGCCGCCGGGCGCTGCGTCTGAAGCAGACGCCGCACGGCACGGTCGTGGTCGATTCGGAGGGCCGGACGCAGGGGGCGCTCATCGAGGACGGCGTATGACCTGGGTCCTCGACAACCTCGACCTCATCCTCGCGCTCAGCGTCGAGCATCTGCGCCAGAGCATCATCCCCATCGTGCTCGGTCTGGTGCTGTCGCTGCCGCTGGGGTGGGTCGCGTGGCGGTACCGGCTCGTCCGCGGGCCGATCATCGTGCTCACCGGGCTTCTCTACACGATCCCGTCGCTCGCGCTGCTCATCCTGCTGCCGGCATCGCTCGGCTATTCGGCGACCAGCCCGCCCAACCTCATCATCGCGCTGACGATCTACGCGGTCGCGATCCTGGTGCGCTCTGTAGCGGACGGACTCGACTCGGTCGACCCCGCTGTGCGCCAGTCGGCCACCGCGGTGGGCTTCGGCGGCGCACGCCGGTTCTGGACCGTCGACATCCCGCTCGCCGGTCCCGTCATCCTCGCCGGACTCCGCGTCACGGCGGTGAGCACGATCTCGCTCGCCACCGTCGGAATCCTGATCGGTGTCGAGAACCTCGGCTACCTGTTCACCAACGGCTTGCAGCGCCGCATCATCGCCGAGGTGTTCGCCGGCATCCTCGCCGTCGTCGTGATCGCGCTCGTCATCGATCTGCTGCTGGTGCTGCTCGGACGGATGATGATGCCGTGGACGCGCGCGACCGCCGCGACCACGCCGCGACGCGTCTTCCTGCCGATGAGGTCCGCCGCATGAACCTGTTCGCAGATGCGATGGCCTGGCTGTTCTCTCCGGAGCGGCTGGAGGGCCCGTACGCTCTGCCGATCCTTCTCGGCCAGCACCTGTACTACACGATCGTGTCCGTGCTCATCGCCGCGGCGATCGCGGTGCCGGCTGGCTGGCTGATCGGGCACACCGGTCGCGGTCGCGAGATCGCGGTCGCGATCTCGGGTGCCGCGCGCGCCATCCCGTCCTTCGGTCTGATGATCCTGCTCGTCCTGCTGCTGGGTGTCCTGCGTGTACCGGAGGCGGCGATCATCACGTTCGTGATCCTGGCGATCCCGTCGCTGCTGGCCGGCGCCTACACGGGGCTCGAGGCGATCGACCGGCGCACGATCGACGCAGCGCGAGCGGTCGGGATGACCGGTTGGCAGGTGTTCTGGAGGGTCGAGGTGCCGCTCGGGATGCCGCTCCTCGTCGGAGGCATCCGCGCCGCACTTCTGCAGGTCATCGCCACGGTCACCATCGCCGCGTACGTCAATCTCGGCGGCCTCGGCTGGCCGATCATCCAGGGCATCCCGCTGCAGCGGTTCGACCAGGTGCTCGGCGGCGCGATCCTCGTCGCGCTGCTCGCCCTCATCGCCGACATGCTGATGGCGCTCGCGCAGCACGCCGCGGTGCCCACCGGCATCCGCGTCCAGCAGACCACCCGAGCCGGACGCCGGACGCGCGCCACGGCATCCGCCACCGCCTGAATCCAGACCACCAAGAGAGGAACACCATGTTCACCGCACGAAAGTCCCGCATCGCGCTCGCCGGCGCCGCGGCCATCGCCGCGTCGCTCGTCCTGGCCGGATGCTCGAACAGCAACCCGCTCGAAGAACCGACAGACGAAGGAGCAGGCAGCGGCGGCGACACGATCGTCGTCGGCTCGCAGGCCTACTACTCGAACGAGATCGTCGCCGAGATCTACGCCCAGGCGCTCGAAGCCGAAGGCTTCACGGTCGACCGCAAGTTCAACATCGGTCAGCGCGACGCCTACATCCCCGAGCTCGAGTCCGGCGCCGTCGACCTCTTCCCGGAGTACACCGGCAACCTGCTCGAGTTCTACGACCCGGAGGCGACCGCGACCAGCCCGGACGACGTCTACGCCGCTCTGCAGGAGGCGCTCCCCGAGGAGCTCACGGCGCTCGACTACTCCGAGGCCAGCGACCAGGACACCTACACCGTCACGAAGGAGTTCGCCGAGGCGAACGGCCTCACCACCATCGCCGACCTCGCGAAGGTCACCACCCCCGTGACCCTGGGTGGCGCGCCCGAACTCGAGCAGCGGCCGTACGGACCGGCGGGCGCCAAGGAGGTCTACGGGGTCGACCTGGCGTTCTCGGCCACGGGCGAGACCACCCTCGAGTCGCTCCTGGCCGGTGAGATCCAGGTCGCCGACATCTACACCGCGGCACCCGCATTCCAGACCGAGGAGATCGTCGCGCTCGAGGATCCGGAGAACCTGATCCTCGCCTCGAACGTCGTGCCGATCGCATCGACGGACGTCGCCGACGAGATCGCCGACGTCATCAACGCGGTCAGCGCCGAGCTCGGCGCCGACGATCTCGTCGCGCTCGGTGTGCAGAGCACCGAGGACCAGATGTCTCCTGAGGACATCGCGTCGCAGTGGCTCGAAGACGCCGGCCTGAGCTGACCCGGTCCTGAATCGATGATGCCCCGGGAGCCAGATGGCTCCCGGGGCATCATCGCGTTCGCGAGGCGCGTCAGACGCGCGAGTCCTGGCGCGGCACCCAGACCTTCTTGATGATGATGAGGATGGATGCCGTGACCGGAACCGCCACCAGGGCACCCAGCAGCCCCAGCAGCGTGCCGCCGACCATCGCCCCGATGACCACGAGCGAACCGGGCACCGACACCGCACGGCTCATCACGCGCGGCGTGAGGAAGTACGCCTCGAACTGCATGTACACGAGGTAGATCGCGGCGAAGATGAGCGCCAGCAGCGGATCGCTGAACAGCGCGATGACCGAGCCGACCATCCAGAACAGGACGGAACCGACGAGCGGGATCAGCGTGATCAGGAAGGCGGTCACCGCGAGCAGCAGCGGGAACGGCAGGCCGAGCACCGAGTACAGCAGCAGCACGACGAGCGAGTTGATGAACGCCAGCGTCACCATGCCCATGACGTATCCGCCGACCGAATCCGTGATCTGGTCGGTGATGATCTCCGTGTTCGCGCGGTCACGGGCGGGCACGAGGCGCAGCATCGCCTGCTTCATGCCGGGCAGCGTCGCCACGAAGTAGATGATCAGCACGAGCACGATGATCGCGCCGGAGATGCCGCTCGCGATCGATGCGCCCACCTGCAGCGCGCCGCCGCCGATCGCGGCGATGTTGCTCGGGTCGGTCAGGAACCCCTGGACCTGGGCGACCAGATCCTCGAAGTTGTCGCCGAACTGCGCCTCGAGCGTCGCGTACAGGTCGCTCGCCTCGAAGTCGCGGATCATGCCGGGGACATCTGCGATGAAGCTCGCGATCTGCTCGACGACCACCGGAACGACCGCCCAGATCACCAGGCCCAGCAGGACGAGCAACGACACCAGCACCGTGACGAGCGCCCACGGCCGCGGCATCCGATGCCGTTCGAGGAACCGGACCGCAGGATCCAGGCCGAGAGCGGCGAACAGGGCGAGCGCGATGTAGATCAGCACGGTCGACAGGTTCGTCATGGCGAGACCGAGTGCGATGGCGGCGAGCCCGCCGAGCGTCACGAGGAACCCGAACACGAACGGCTTGTCGATGCGCGTCCAGAACGAACGCGACGACGGCGTCGGCTCGACGTACGGACGCGTCGTCAGCTCGGGCTCCGGCTCGGGCTCGACTGCCGGCCGGTTGCGGCGCTTGGACGGCTTCTCGACGACGGGAACGGAGTCCTCGGTCTCGTCCGCGGGGGTCTCGGTGCTCATCCGTTCACTCTAGGGGAGGGGCGATATCGTGGGGGATATGACTGATGACGCCGCACGGAACGAACTGCTGCGCCTGCGCGCCAGCATCGACAACATCGACGCCGCCCTCATCTTCATGCTCGCCGAACGCTTCCGCGCGACGCAGCAGGTCGGCCTGCTCAAGGCGCAGCACGCCATGCCGGCGTCCGACCCCTCGCGCGAAGAGCAGCAGGTCGCGCGGCTCCGAGCGCTCGCCGAGGAAGCGCACCTCGATCCGGAGTTCGCCGAGAAGTGGTTCAATTTCGTCGTCGCGGAGGTCATCCGTCACCACACCGAGGCCGCGGAAGGCCGCTGAGCGGCCTTCCGCGTCACTTCGAGGTGCCCTGCGACACCGAGCCCTGCAGCTGGCGCTGGAAGAGTATGTACACGATGAGAACCGGCACGATCGTGATGATCACCGCGGCGAACATCTCGCCGAAGTCGAGCGCGTAGCCCGCCGACGACGCATAGGACGCCATGCCCTGGGAGAGCACGTAATTGCTTCGATCCGTGTTCAACGAGATCGGCAGCAGGAACTGGTTCCACAGCCCCAGGAAGTTCATGATCGCCACGGCGGCCATTCCGGGCCTCGCCATCGGCAGCATCACCTGGAAGAACGTGCGCCACTCGCTCGCGCCGTCGACGTATGCGGCCTCCTGGATCTCGTACGGCAGCGACTTGAAGAACGAGAACAGGAAGAACACCGTGAACGGGAGCGCGAACGCGACGTATGTGATGATCAGGCCCGGAAGCGTGTTCAGCAGTCCCATGCCCTGCAGGATGAAGAACAGCGGGACGATCGCGAGGAACACCGGGAACGTGAGGCCCGCGAGCATCAGGTAGTAGATGACCCGGCTTCCCGGTACCGAGAACCGTGCCAGCACGTACGCGCACATCGCGCCGAGCACCATCACGAGCACGAGCGAGACGCCGACGACGATGATCGTGTTGATGAACATGCCGCCGAAGTTCTCGCCCACCCACGCGTTGACGTAGTTGTCGAAGTTCCAGTTCGCCGGCAGCCCGAACGGCGAGGCGAAGATCTCCTTCGTGGTCTTGAAGGATCCGATGAAGGTCCACAGCATCGGCAGGATCACGACGAGCGACCAGATGGCCAGCACGACGTGGGATGCCCCGCCGACGGCCTTGTCGCTCGCGGTGGACTTCGCCGCAGCTCGTCCTGGCTTCGCCGTCGGGTCGATCGTGATCGCGGCCCGGGTGTCGACGCTCATGCGCGTCCTCCTTCATCCTTGCCGCCGATGAGGCGGAACACGCCGATCACGACTGCGGCGAACACCAGGGTCAGCACGGCCAGCACGACGCCCATGGCGCTCGCCAGGCCGAACTGCCCCTTCTCGAACGCGGTGCGGAACAGGTACTGGCTCATCACCAGCGTGCTGTTGCCCGGGCCGCCGGTGGAGTTGAGGCCGGCCATGTAGACGAAGGCGTCCAAGGCCAGGATGCCGAGGTAGATGTACGCCGTCTGGACGTTGTCGCGGATCTGCGGGAGGAGGATCGCGGTGAGCGTGCGGAACCGTCCGGCGCCGTCGATGCGCGCCGCCTCGAGCGTCTCGCCGGGGATGCCCTTGATCGCGGCGATGAAGAGCACCATGTAGAAGCCGACCATGCTCCACACGATCACGAAGATCGTCGCGGCCATCGCGGTGCGCTCATCGCCGAGCCACGCGAAGCCGTCGGTGTCGATCCCGACCACGCCGAGCAGGCCGTTCAGCAGGCCGCTGGGCGTGTAGATCATGTTCCACAGGATCGCGATCACGATCGCGGGGATGACGTACGGGAAGAACGACACCACCCGGTAGAAGCTCGATCCCCGGAGCCCGCGGACCTGGCCGTGGCTCGGACCGCCGATGGTGATCATGCTCGCGAAGATCAGGGCGATGACGATCGTGATCAGCGGGACGACGATGGCCAGCAGAAGGTTGTTGCCCATCGCCTGGAGGAACGTCGGATCCTGGAAGAGCCGCACGAAGTTGTCGACGCCGACGAAGTCCATGTTCGGTGAGAAACCGGTCCAGTTCGTCATCGCGTAGTACACGGCCTGGATGAACGGCGAGATGACGAAGATCAGGAAGATCGCGACCGGTACCCCGAGGAACACCAGCAGGAACGAGACGTAGTCGAACGTCATCCTGCGCCGCAGGCCCGCACGGGGCGCCTTGCGGCGTCCCGTGCGGGGGGTGACGACGGCCCTGGTGTCCAGGGCCGCGTCGAGCGGCGGAGCACTCAGGCTCATTTGATCTCGATCTTCTCGATGGAGCTGTCCTCGCGGATCTTGTCCGTCAGTGCCTGCAGCTGCGAGGTGATCTCGGCGACCGTCATCTTGCCGTCCAGGAACGAGTTCCAGATCGGCAGCTGGTCGGAGTTCATGCCGTACAGGTTGAAGGACTTGATCGTGAACATGCCGGTGCCGGCCGCGGCGATCATCTCCACCTGCGACACGAGCGCGGTCGAGCCGAAGCCGTCCTCCGGCACGATGTCCTTGACGACGGTCGGCGCGAGCTTCTCCTTCGAGAACGCGGATGCCGCCTCCTTCGAGAGCATCGTGCGCAGCAGTTCCTTGCCACCGGCGACGTTCTTCGCCTTCGACGGCACGATGAACGGCTCGCCGGCCTCGGCGCGCATGAACCCGGCGGGGGTCGTCGCGTTGCCGTCGAGCGGCATCTCCCGCACGCCCTTCATCTGGAAGTTGTCGGCCGTGGTCTTCTTCATCTCGTTCTCGATCCACGACCCGGACGGGTACAGCAGCGCCTCCTGGTCGAGGCTCCACTGCGACTGCGCCTGCGTGAACTGGGTGCCACCGCCGCCCGGCTTGACGTAGCCGGCGGCGATGAGTTCGTGCAGGATCGTCAGGATGGACTGCAGGGTCGGGTGCGACCAGCATCCCTCCTCCAGGTTCTCCAGCGGCAGGCGCACCTCGTCGCCGGACTGGATGACCGCGGAGTCGACCACGAAGGTCTGGTAGTAGGTCGCGGCCTCCTTGCCCCACAGGAACAGGTACTTGCCCTTCGCCTTGGCCGCTTCGCCGAGCGCCTTCAGGTCCTGCCAGGTCTGCGGCGGCTCCCAGCCGTTCTCCTCGAACAGGCTGCCGGAGTACCAGACGCCGTACGTGGTGAACACGTAGTTGATCGCCGCGAACTTGTCGCCGAAGGTGCCGGGTGCCTTGATGCCGTCGAAGAGGGTGTCGGCGATCTTCTGCCCCTCGAGGTTCTCCGCCTCGAGGACGTCGCTGAGATCCTCGAGCTGCTCGAGGATCGTGTTCCAGCCGATCGAGTTGGCGCCGGAGTTGTCGACCAGGTCCGGCGGGTTGCCGCCGACGAACCGGGGCTGCAGCTCCTGTGCGATCTTGGTGGATGCCGAGACCTTCGCGGTGACGCCGTCCAGACCCTTGTTCGCCGCCATGATCTTGGCGGCGTTCTCGACGTAGTCGACGCCGTAGCCGCCGTCGAAGATGACCGCGTCGACGGTCGAGTTCGCCGCGACGCCGAACGGATTGTCCGCGGTGACCTCGCCGGCAGGACCGGCCGTGCCGCCTCCTCCGCCGGGTGCGGCGCAGGAGGCGAGGGACATGCCAAAGGGCAGCAGCAGCGCCGTCACTGCTGCGCCGCGCAGCAGAGTGCGGCGGCTGATGGAGGATTCGGTGAGTTCCATCTTCGTACCTTTCGTTGGGGCGTCGGTGCAGGCGCCGGGTTCTGGTCTGGGTGGGCTTCGGGTCGTCAGTCGCCGCGTCGGATGCGGCCGCGGTAGCGGTCTTCGAGAACGGAGTTGTGCTCGTCGCCACCGGGGATGTTGGCGGAGATGTACATCGGCGGGACCTCGCCTCGATCGACGATCCTGCTCGCCGCGCCGAGCGTCAGCAGCTGCGCGATGTACGCGGCGGTGATCGACGAGACCGCCCCGGCGCCGATGCCGCCGTCGAGTTCGAGGGTGGTGTCGCCGTAAGGGGCGAGGTTGTCGATCACGACGTCGGCGACCTCGCTGAGCCGCTTGCCGGAGGGATGCTTCGGTTCCACACGCGCGGTGTGCGCGAGGCTCGTGACGGCGATGACACGGTGACCGTGCTCCTTCGCCCAGAGCGCGGTTCCCACGATGGATCCGTTCACGCCGGAGTTCGAGGCGATCATGAAGGCGTCGTGCTCGCCGACGGGCACCGTGGCCATGAGCTCGTCCACGACCCACGGTTCGCGTTCCAGTGCCGCGGTGAGCACATCGACATCTCGATCGCCGCGGAGCACGATGTCGCGGAGCGCGAAGCGATTGGTCGGGATCAGTCCTCCGGCGCGTCCGGCGATCTCCATCGCGAACGCTTCGGAGTGTCCGGTGCCGAACGTGTGGATCACACCGCCGGCGTCGATGCAGGCGACCATCAGATCGATCGCGGCATCCAGGGCGCCGGCCTCGGCATCCGCGGTCAGACGCGTCAGACGATCGGTCGCCTCGCGGAGGAGGTCCGTCGGTCCAGCAGTCATGCGCCCACCTCCCGGGCCGTGTTCGCGCGGGCATCCGATCGACGAGGGCGGCGGTGCGCCGACACGGCCATGGCCGTGGCGGCGAGGCGGGTCCCTGCCGAGTCGAACATCTGCTGCGCGATGAACAGGTAGAGCAGATCGATCACGAACAGCTGTGCGTGCTTGACCGACATGTCATCCGGGCGCAAGTAGCCGACCGGTGCCGCCGTGGTGATCGACACTTCGGCCACCTCGGCGATCCAACTCTCGTCGTCGTGCGTGATGGCGATCGTGAAGGCACCCGCCGCGCCGGCCTGGTCCAGCATCTGGACGGTCTCCTCGGTCTGGCCGGTGCTGGAGACGCCGATCGCGACGGACTCCCCGTCCTGCAGCACGGCGCTGGCCAGGCCGTCGTGCACATCGGACCAGGCGTGCGAGCTGATCCCGATCCGGTGCAGCCGGCGCTGGAACTCGTCGGCGATCCCCGCACTGCCGCCGAGACCGTAGATGTCGACATGGCGGCTGGTGGTGATCGCCCGTGCGGCGTGGCTGACGGCGTCCAGATCGATGCCCTCCGCGGTGGTCTCGAGCCCGCGCACATGGGCGCTCAGAAGGGTCCGCAGGATCTTCTCCGGCGCATCGGTCGGCGCGAACTCGGCGCCGATGTCGGTGTGCCAGGCCTGCTCGGTGCTGCCGCGCCCCAGTTCGGTCGCGATGGCGACGCGGAATTGCGGGTAGCCGTCGAAGCCGAGGGAGCGGCAGAAGCGCGTGACGCTCGCCGGTGAACTGCCGGCCTGCTCGGCGAGCTCGGTGATCGTCAGCTCCACCGGCGCTGTCGGCTGCGAGATCACGAGGTCCGCGATCTTCGACAGGGCGATCGGCATGCCGTGACGGCGCGCCGAGATGCGTCCGATGATCGCGCCGTTGTCGGCGTCCAAGCTGCGTGGCACCATTGCCTCCAGAACTCGCCGCAGGAAGTTCCCGTTGGGGTGAAAACTATTCTCACCGCGGACCGAGGTCAAGTTAGGACGCATAACAAATGGGTCACGACATGCTGATGGTCGGAGTGGACGGCGGTGGCACGGCGACGCGCGCCGTGCTCACGACAGGGGACGGAAGCGGCATCGGCTACGGCGTCGCGGGGCGCGGCAACCCGATCTCGGCCGGCATCGAGCAGGCGATCGATGCGGTGCGCGAAGCCGTCCGCGCCGCGGTGGCCTCGTCCGGCCGCGCGATGCGCGACGTGTCCGTGATCGTCGCGTGCCTCGCGGGGCAGACGGCGAGCGGCGCGGGCGCTGAACTGCTTCGCGTCCGGCTGGGGGAGGACGGCTTCAGCGGGACGCTCGGATTCGAATCCGATCTGCTCGCGACGTACTTCAGCGGTACGGCCGCCGACTCCGGCTATGCGGTCGTGTCGGGCACCGGCGCGTGCGCGATCCGCGTCGAGGGCGGTCGGATCGTCGCCACGGCGGACGGTCTGGGCTGGCTGCTCGGCGACCGCGGCAGCGGCTATTGGATCGGGCAGCGCGTCGCGAAGGCGGTGATCCGCGACCTCGACGACGCCGGCCCAGCCACGGGCCTGACGCCGCTCCTGCTCGAGGTGGTCGGCATCGATCCTTTCGGCATCCGGTCGCCCGGCGCTGAGGGGCGACCGGTCGCTCTCGAACAGCTCGTCGCCGCGCTGTATGCACGGGCGCCGATCGAACTGTCGTCGTTCGCCCCGCTCGCCTTCCGATCCGTCGACGATCCGGTGGCCGCGGACATCCTGCGCCGCGCGGGGGAGCATCTCGCCGATTCGCTCGTCGCGGTGCTGGCCGCCCGGGGGCCGCTCGTCATCGGGGGAGGCGTCCTGTCTCGCCCCGGCCCGGTGCGCGCGGCCTTCCATCGGCGCCTGGGCGAGGGTGCTGTCCGTGAGGTCGTTCCCGTCGATGACGGAGCAGTCGGTGCAGGTCTGCTCGCGATGCGCGCCGGTGGCTGCCCCATCACGCAGGACCGGCTGGGCCGTCTTGCGGAGACGGTTGCGCACGTGCGTCGATCTCTTGTCCATGACCCTCCTCCTCGAGCATCTGGCGCTATTCTATGATCTAATGCGTTAGAAACAATCACAACTTTGCATTTTTCTCGATGAGGAGATCTCGATGGTGGAATCGTCGCCGGGCGCGCACATGCGCGCCGAACTGCTGTCCCAGCCCGAAACCTGGGCGCGGGCGGCGGACATGCGCGCCGAGCAGCGCCGCCTTCCCGCCCACGGCGCCCGCGTCGCCGTCGTCGGCTGCGGGACGAGCTGGTTCATCGCGCAGTCGTACGCCGCTCTCCGTGAGAGCGCGGGCCTCGGTGAGACCGATGCGTTCGCGGCATCCGAGGCATTCGTCGACCGCGGCTACGACGCGATCGTCGCGCTCACCCGTTCCGGAACCACCACGGAGGTGCTCGAGCTCACCGAACGGGTCACGGGGCGCGTGCCGGTGATCGGCGTGATCGGCGACCAGGCATCCCCACTCGTCGACCTCGTCGACGAGGCGGTGCTGCTGCCGTTCGCCGATGAACGCTCTGTCGTGCAGACGCGCTTCGCCACGACCGCGCTGGCGCTCTTCCGCGCGTCGCTCGGGGAGGACCTCACGGGAGCGATCGCCGACGCCGCGGCCGTGCTCGCCGAGAAGCCGGATGCCGGGCTCGCCGCCGCCGAGCAGTACACGTTCCTCGGCCGCGGGTGGACCATCGGCCTGGCACACGAGGCAGCGCTCAAACTGCGCGAATCATCGCAGAGCTGGACCGAGTCGTACCCGTCGATGGACTACCGGCACGGCCCGATCGCGATCGCCGCGCCTGGGCGGATCACGTGGCAGTTCGGCGTCGCGCCCGAAGGGCTCGCCGAGCAGGTGCGGGCGAGCGGCGGCCGCTTCGTCCAGCACGACGTCGACCCGATGGCCGACCTCGCCCGCCTGCACCACGTCGCTCTCGAACGCGCGCTGCAGGCCGGTCTGGATCCGGACCAGCCGCGGGGCCTCACCCGCTCGGTCATCCTCAGCGCGTGAGCACCTCGCCGGCTGACGCCACGGTCTCGCTCGGGACCGGTGCGCCCGTCCTGGCGTTCGACGTGGGCGGGACGGACGTCAAGTCGGCCCTCTTCGACGCCGACGGCGCGGCGCTCGACCTGCGCCGGACGCCGACGCCGCCCCTCGGCGCGGACCCGGCGGGTGCTCTGATCCACGAGCTCGGCATCCTCGCCGATGATCTGCGGTCCCGGCATCCGCTCGTAGTGCCGCAGGCGGTCGGGTTCGTGGTGCCCGGCATCGTCGATGCGGATGCCGGGGTGGGCGTCTTCGCGAGCAACCTGGGCTGGCGCGATGCACCGCTGCGCGGACTCGCGCAGGAGCGCCTCGGGCTGCCGGTGGCGTTCGACCACGACGTGCGGACCGCGAGCTGGGCGGAGCATCGCCTCGGCGCGGCACGGGGTCACGCGAACGTCGTCGTCCTCGTCGTCGGGACGGGCATCGCCGGCGCGATCCTCGTCGACGGCGTCCCGTACACCGCGGGCGGCTACGCCGGGGAGATCGGGCACTCGCCGATCGCGGACGGCCCGCTGTGCGCCTGCGGTGCACGCGGGTGCCTGGAAGCGGTGGCATCGGCCGGAGCGATCGTCCGGCGCTACACCGCCGAGACCGCTGTCGTGCCCGACGGAGCACGCGATGTGATCGCCCGCGGCAGGGCGGGTGATGCCGTGGCCGCTCGCATCTGGGACGAGGCGCTGGATGCCCTGGCGCTGGCGCTCGCCCAGCTCACCGCGATCATCGCGCCGGATGCGATCGTCATCGGCGGCGGGCTGTCCCGCGCCGGGGACGTCCTGTTCGACGAACTGCGCAGGCGCCTGGATGGGCGATTGAGCTTCCACCGCCGTCCCGAGCTGGTCCCCGCAGAACTGCAGGAGAACGCCGGTCTGATCGGCGCCGCGCTGCGCGCGAGGGAGCTCGCATGATCCTCACCGTGACTCCGAACCCGGCGGTGGATCTGACCTGGGAGGTCGACCGGATCGAGATCGGCGGAAGTCATCGCGCGAATGCCGGTGCCGTGCGCGCCGGCGGCAAGGGGCTCAACGTCGCCCGGGTCGCGCATGCGGCCGGTTTCGGCGTGCGTGCGCTGACCACGGTCGGCGGCGCGACGGGCGGCGAACTGCGTGCGGACCTCGAGGCGAGTGGCGTGCCGCACTGGCTGATTCCGGTCGCGGCACCCACACGGCGCAGCGTCGCGTGGGTGGATCGCTCGCTCGGCGACACCACGATCGTGAACGAGCGCGGGACGAATCCGACCGATGCGGAGTGGGACCGCGTGGTCGTCGCCGTCCGCGAGGAGGTGCCGACGGCATCCGTCCTCGTGATCTCCGGAAGCCTTCCACCAGGGGCGCCGCCGGACCTGCTGACCCGCCTGGTCGCCCTCGGCGCGGCGACCGACGTGATCGTCGACACGTCCGGGCCGGGGCTGCTCGCGGCAGCGGATGCCGGAGCGGCTGTTCTGAAGCCCAACCGCGCCGAGCTCGTCGAGGCCACGGGGATCGCGGATCCGTTCGCCGGCGCCCGCGAACTGCTGCGCCGCGGTGCGGGTCTCGTGCTGCTCTCGCTCGGTCCGGACGGTCTGTGCGCGATCAGCGATCGTGAGACGTTGCACGCCCGGCTGCCCGAACCGCTGGCCGGCAACCCGACCGGATCCGGGGACGCGGCCGTCGCGGCCGCCGCCTGCCTGATGGATGCCGGCATCCACGACACCGAGACGATCCTGCGCCGCGCCGCCGCCTGGTCGGCCGCCGCCGTGCTCATGCCGCTCGCGGGAGAGATCTCGCCCCGGTGGCGAGACCTCGAACCCGCACTCATCGTCGAGAAACCATTCGCCGCATGAGAAACCACGCCAGCAGGGGTTTCCCGCGCGCGGAGTGGTTTCTCGCCCTCCGATCCCTGCGAAGGACCCCGCATGCCCCTCGTCTCCGCCCGTGACCTCGTGGCCGAAGCCGATGCCGCACGCCGCGGCATCGGTGCGTTCAACGTGGTCCATCTCGAGACCGCCGAGGCGTTCGTCGCGGCATCCGAGGCGGCCGGGCTGCCGGTCATCCTGCAGATCTCGCAGAACTGCGCCGACTACCACGGCGGGCTCGAGCCGATCGCGCTGGCGACTCTCGCGGTCGCGCGCCGCGCCGAGACGCGCGTCGCCGTCCACCTCGATCATGCCGAACGTCCGGAACTCGTGGGCGAGGCGATCGCACTCGGCATCGGATCCGTCATGTTCGACGGCGGCGCGCTGCCATACGACGAGAACGTGGCGCTCACGGCGCAGGTGGCCGACAGAGCGCGAGCGGCCGGCATCCACATCGAGGGGGAGCTCGGCGAAGTCGGCGGCAAGGACGGCGCGCATGCGCCTGGGGTGCGCACTGATCCCGATGAGGCGCGGGCGTTCGTCGCGGCCACGGGAGTGGACGCTCTGGCCGTCGCAGTCGGCAGCTCCCACGCGATGACCGAGCGCAGCGCCGTGCTCGACATCGACCTCATCGGCCGGCTGCACCGGACACTCGACATCCCGCTCGTGCTGCACGGATCGTCGGGAGTCCCGGATGCCGTTATCGTGGATGCCGTGCGCGCCGGAATGACGAAGATCAACGTCTCCACGCATTTCAACGACGTCTTCACCCGCGTGATCAGGGAGCGACTCGACGCCGATGCGGACCTCGTCGATTCGCGCCGGTACGTCGCCCCGGCGCGGGAGGCGGTCGCCGCGGAAGCGGCCAGAATGCTGCGCCTGTTCGCCCTTCAGGGGGCGGCGTGAAGCGCGCCGCGCGGTTGAGCGCGATCCTCGATCTGCTCGCCGCCGAGGGCGAGGTGACGATCGATGGGCTCGTCGAACGGTTCGGTTCGTCCCCCGCGACGAGCCGGCGCGATCTCGACAGTCTCGCCGAACAGCGCCTGCTGACGCGGACGCACGGCGGTGCGGTCGCGCAGTCCGTCGCCTACGAGCTGCCGGTGCGGTACAAGAGTCATCTGCGCACCGACGCGAAGGAGCGGATCGCGCGTGCGGCCGCGGCGCTCGTCCACCCCGGCGCGACCGTCGGACTCTCCGGAGGCACCACGACGACCGCGCTCGCCGCGGCGCTGGCCGCACGCGAGGATCTCGGCGAGATCACCGTGGTCACGAACGCCGTCAACATCGCAGCGCAGCTCGCGACGCGTCCCGACATCAAGGTCGTCGTGACGGGTGGGGTCATCCACTCCCGCAGCTACGAGCTGGTCGGGCCGTTCGTCGAGCAGCTGCTCTCCGGAATCCACCTGGACGTCGCGTTCATCGGTGTCAACGGGATCTCGCCGGAAGCCGGCGCCACCACGCACGACGAGCGCGAGGCCGCTGTGAACCGGATGATGGCCCAGCGCGCCGAGCAGGCGATCATCGTCGCGGATTCCGACAAGGTCGGCGCGGTGGCGTTCGCTCAGGTCGGCGACGCGGCGCTCTTCCCGCTGCTGATCACGGATGAGGGCATCGCGGATGCCGCGGCAGGCGAGCTGGCCGGAGCCGGTTTCGAGATCATCCGGGCCGGGTGAACCCAACGGAGGCGCCGCGGCTGCGAACCGCGACGCCTCCTGAGCAGTCGATGTCGATCTTCTGCGCTCCCCAGTGCGCAACTCCCCAGTGTCGAAGATCTTCGCGACCTCCCTCGCGCCTCCCCCTCTGGCGCTCCGCGTGACATCGTCTGAACATCAAGAGCGGCATCCGAGGGATCTGATACATCGAATCGAGAAATTCTTCCGCCGGCGTCAGAGGGCAGTGCCGTGCACTTGGAAAGGCGTCCGAAGGCCGGTCGTGTCGGATGCCGCGGCGAGGGCCACTGCGGGGTCGTCGCCCGCGCTGAGACCGGCGTGCACGGCGGCGAGCAGCTCGCCCGCCACGTCGTCCGCGACCACGGTCGGGGCGGCGATGACCGCGCGGGTGCCGGCGTGCAGCCACACCCGTGTCATCCCCAGCGCCTCCTCACCCCATCGCACGGAGGAGCGGCCGAGCTCGCACGCGGACAGCACGACGGTGTCGGGGACGTCCGGGATGAGGTCGACGTCGTAGCCGAACAGGGTCCCGTCGAAGAGCTCGAATCCGGCGAAGAGCGGGTTGTCCACGGTGTGCCTGCCGTGCGCGGCGATGTGCAGGACGTCGACGCGGTCGGCGAGGGCGGTCACGGCATCCACCCGCGCGTCCGGCCCGGTCAGCACGGTCGCGTTCCGCCAGACGGATGCCGCGGCGCGCGTCTCCTCGACCGCCCGCGGCACACGCGGGCCGGCGGCGAACCCGGCCGATCGCACCTGCCGCGGGGCGCTGCGGTCGTCGAACCACCGCGACACGGACGTCGTCAGCACGGACGGCACCCCTGCCATCTGCGGAAGCATGCCCCAGGGGATGCCGCCGAGCGCGCCGGGGACGGTGAGGACGAGACGCGACGCACCCTCCGTCGCCGAGAGCGCCGGGGCGAGCAGGGCGGCGCCGAGCGCGCGCATCCGCTCGTCCAGTGCACCGGCGACGACCGCAGCCATCGGGCCCGAGCGCACCGCCGCCGCGACGTCGAGGTCCGCGCGCAGACCCTGCGTCGCGCGCGTCACCTCGTCCCAGTCCAGGCGCACGATACGCGCATGGTTCCGGGTCGTGACGACGCAGAGCAGGTCGGCGCCGGTGAAGACGTACGACAGCACAGCGGTTGTCGCGTCGAGAACCGCGCGCACCTCGTCGATTCCGACGCGACGCCGGGTGTCGCCCGCACCGGTCGCGGTCCATTGCCGCTCACGGACCCGGTCACGCAGCGCTCGCACCTGGGGGTGCGTCGTCCACTCGCTGCCGGTCAGTTCGGCGCGCAGCATCCGGAGTTCTGCGAGGTCGGAGGCCAGCTCCGGGTCGTGCGGCGGACGGACCGGCACGACCTGCTGGCTGAGGTGCCTGGCGCGTTCCGACCAGTCGAACAGGATGCTCGGGTCGCCGCTCTCGGCAGCCGAACGCAGCCCCTGGAAGATGAGGTTCGTCCCGTGCATCGCGACGGACGCCTGCAGGTCGAGCGCACCGAACGAGCGCTGCCAGTCCGAGAGCAGATCCAGCCCGCCGGCGACGTGGCGGCGGGCTGCGGCGCCGCGGGATCTGGCGGCTCTGGCCTCTGCGGCACGCAGCTTCAACGGTGTGGGCGCCTGTCGGGGGAGACGCGGCAGCGGGGCCTGCTCCCGACCAGTGCGCGCGTCCGCGACGGCGGCACTCAACCGCACCGCGGTGGCCTCGGTCGGGAATCCTGCTGCTGTCAGCGCGTCCGCGGCTTCGGTGAACTCCTCCGCGCGCGGCGGCGCCCCGGAGGCGCTGCGCGCATCGAGCCGCACCGCGGCGCTGCGGGCAGCCCAGCTGTCGCTGCCGAGTGCGCGGAAACGACGAGCCGCCGCACCGGCGATCTTCGCGGCCCTGGCCGGCTCATGCTGGAGCAGCGAACGGGCGAGATGGAACTCCGCCTCCGCCCTGGCCTGGCGCATCTTCGCCGCCCCGAAGATCACGGCCACGGACTCGAGCAGGTGCTCGGCCTCGTCGACGAGGCCCGCGTCGCGCAGCACCTCGGCGCGGTCCAGGTCGCTCATGGCCGCGCTGACCTCGGATTCCGCCGCGATCACGGGGCGCGAGCGCGCCATCAGGTCGAGGGCCGTGAGCAGATCGCCCGCGAGAAGCGCGGCGTAGCCGAGGTTGTGCCGGGCTTCGGCGGCCGCCGATGCGTCGCCCGCTGACTCGTAGATCTCGGTGGCGCGCTCCAGATCGACCGTGCAGGCGTCGAGATTCCGCCGCTGCATGTGCACGAGCGAGCGGTTCATCAGACAGTTCGCCAGTGCCATCCCGGTGAGACCGTCGACCGCGCGCGTCAGCATCGCCTCGGCCTCATCGAGTCGGCCGGCCCTGGTGCAGATCACACCGAGCTGCCCCGCGAGCACGGCGGCGGTCTCGGGGGTGAGTCCGTCGCGGGCGAGGGCCTCTCTCACGAGCGACTCGCCGCCGGCCGGGTCGCCGGTCTGCGCCAGCACATACGACAACGTGCCGGCGATACGTGCCTGCAGATCGGCATCCGCGTCCGGGGCGGCGGCGGCGCGGTCGAGCAGGCGACGCGCCTGCGCGTATCGCTGCGAATCCAGCGCGGCACGCCCGCGCTGCCACAACTCCCGCCCCGAGTTCCCCATCCGACCAGGATGCCGTGTTCCCGAGGCCCCCGCGAGCACATGACGCCGCGGTCGGCGTCACCGACCGTTCACCCGACGTTCCGTTTCAAGTACGGCGGTCTCGTAATTGCCGGACACCTCGGCGAGTTCGAATACAGGTGTTCTCGCAATTCCCCTCATCCGAAAGGTTCCGCCATGCGCCGTTACACCCTCCCTGCGGTGGGCATGCTCGGTATTGCCGCACTCGCCCTGACCGGTTGCCAGTCCCCGGAGGCGGGCGCCGCTCCCGCCGCCGATGCGCCGATCACGATCGCCACCCTGCCCGCTTCGGATGACCCGACGCAGGAGAACCCCATCGAGGCCCTCGTCGAACTGCTCGAGGCCGAGACCGGCCGTGAGGTCGAAGTGACCGACGTCCCCGACTACCTCAGCGTCGTCGAGGCGATCCGCAACGACCACGTCGACATCGGAATCATGAGCGGCTTCCCGTCCGCGCTCGCCGTCAACACCGGCGAGGTCGACGCACTGCTGGCCTGGAAGGGCTCCGATGACCCTGTCTCGACCTGCGTCGTGCTCGAGGACTCGCCGATCCGGACGCTCGAAGACCTCGAGGGCAAGACCGTCGCCTTCGCCGACCAGGCATCCAGCTCCGGCTACTTCATGCCCGTCTACATGCTGCATGAGGCGGGGCTGGAGCAGGGCGAGGACTACGAGGCGATCTTCGCCGGCGGCCACGAGGGCAGCTTCGCGGCTCTCGAGCAGGGCCAGGTGGATGCCGCGTGCACGGCGATCATGCTGACCGAACTGGGGGCCCCGATGTTCCCGTTCGCCGAGGGCGAGTGGCGCGGCGTCGGCGAGAGCCCGGCCATGGATGTCATGGGCACCGTCCTCGCCCGCCAGTCGCTGGACGACGAGACGCGCACGCAACTGGAAGAGGCGCTGCCGAAGGTCTTCTCCGAGGAGAACGCCGACGCGCTCGCCGCTTACAGCTCGTTCATCGGTCTCGAGGTCGAGATCGCCCCGGACCCCAGCATCTTCTCGTCCTTCGCCGAGATCGCCGCGGTCGCGGGCGTCGAACTCGAGGACCTGGAATGACCACCGTGACGAAGCAGGGGGCGGATGCCGCGGCATCCGCACCTCGGGCCACGGACGTCCCTGTGACCACCGCCGAACTGCGGCAGGCGCTGCCGCTCGCGACCGTGCGGGATCTGCGTGTGAGCTATGACACCGCCGCGGGCCCTGTGCTCGACGGCGTCGACCTCGACCTCTTCCCCGGGGAGACCGTCGCCCTGCTCGGTGCCTCCGGCTCCGGGAAGTCGACGCTGATGAAGAGCCTCACCGGCTTCGCACCGATCTCGGGCGGGTCCGTGCGGGTCGCAGGGCACGACGTCACCAACCTCGCCCGTGGCGAGCTGCGGACCCTGCGCAGCGAGGTCGGCCAGGTGTTCCAGCAGTTCAATCTCATCCCTCGGCTCAGCGTGCTGACGAACGTGCTCACCGGCGGTCTGCACGGTGCCGGCGCGATCAACCTCGTCGGCGGTTTCTCTTCGGCGCAGCGCCGACGGGCGATGGAGCTGCTCGACCGGGTCGGCATCGCGCACAAGGCCACGGAACCCGCCCGCTCGCTCTCCGGCGGGCAGCAGCAGCGCGTCGCGATCGCACGGGCGCTCATGCAGCAGCCCCGGCTGATCCTCGCCGACGAGCCGGTGGCGTCGCTCGACCCCAAGCTCGCGGGCTCCGTGCTGCGCCTGCTGCGCGAGATCGCGAGTGAGGACGGCATCCCGGTCCTGGTGAGCCTGCACGTGCTGCCTCTCGCGCTCGATCACAGCGATCGGATCGTCGGACTGCGTCACGGCGAGATGCTCGTCTCGGGTGCGACAGGCGATCTCGACGCCGACGCGCTGTCGGTGCTCTACGACGAGGAGGACGACGATGACGACGACCGCTGAACCGCGCGCGCGGCGTGAAGCGCCGCAGCTGTCCGGTGCCGAGCGCGATCGGCTGGAGCGGGCCTTCCGCATTCCGCGGACCCGCTTCCTCCTCGGCATCCCGGTGGCCATCGGCATCCTGCTGTGGTCCGCGAGCGGTGTCGGTTTCGATTTCGCCGCGCTCGCCCAGGGCACCGTCAACATGGCGGAGTTCATGTCGCGGCTGTTCCCGCCGGACTTCTCCGACATCGGCACGATCCTGGCACTCCTGGTCGAGACCCTGCAGATGGCGATCATCGCCACGGTGCTCGGGGCCGTGCTGTCGCTGATCGTCGCGTTCGGGGCCTCATCGAACATCGCGCCGAGGTGGCTGTACTACCCGTCGCGCTGGGTGATGAACATCATCCGCTCGGTGCCGGATCTCGTGTTCGCGCTGATGTTCGTCTCGGCGGTGGGGCTCGGGCCGTTCGCCGGCATCCTGGCCATGACGCTGGGTTCGCTCGGATCGATCGGCAAGATCTTCGCCGAGGCGATGGAATCCGTCGACGACGGACCCATCGTGGCGATGCAGGCGGTCGGAGCCTCGAAGCGCCAGATCATCCAGTACGGCATCCTGCCGCAGGCGGCACCGCTGCTGGTGTCCTACACGCTGCTGCTGTTCGAGGGGAACGTGCGCGGTGCGACGATCCTCGGACTCGTCGGCGCCGGCGGCATCGGCCTCGAGCTCACCACGGCGATGCGCATGTACGACTACGGACACCTCAGCGCCATCATCATCTGCATCATCGTGCTCGTCACGGCGATCGACCAGGGCAGCGCCCTCATCCGAAGGAGAATCACATGACCACGATCGAACTCACCCTCAGCGCCCCGGTGAACCTGCGCGACCTCGGCGGGATCGTGATCGACGGCGGCGTGCTGCGCGAGGGAGTCGCGATCCGCACGGACGACCTCGCGTACGTCACGCCGGAGGTGGCGTCAGATCTCCTCGCGAACGGACTGACGGCGATCATCGATCTGCGGTCCCCGCTCGAGGTCGAGGTCACCGGTCGGGGTCCTCTCGGTGCCTACCCGATCGCGTACCACCACCTGCCGTTGATCGCGGATGTCGGACAGTCGATGAAGGACGGCCGACCGCAGTTCAGCCACGAGTCGATGGGGGAGATGTACGTCGGGCTGGTCGAAGTCGCGGCGTCCCAGCTGGTCACGGCCCTGAACATCATCGCCTGCACTCCGGGCGCTGCGGCATTCCACTGCGCCGCCGGACGTGATCGCACCGGCGTCCTCGCCGCCATGCTGCTGCTCGTGCTCGGGGCGAACGACGACGACATCGTCTCCGACTACGCCCGCACCGGCGACAACATGCGCGAGATCATGCGCCGCAGCGAGCCCGTGATGGGTGCGATGTGGCGTGCGCTCGGCATCGACGTCTCGGCGCGCGACGAGACGACGGCTCTCCTGGAGGGGTCGATGGAGGTGTCGATGCGGATGCTGCTGCAGACGCTGCGCGACCGCCACGGCGATGCGCTTGCCCCGCTGCGGGCCGCCGGACTCAGCGCCGACACGGAGGCGCGGCTGCGCGAGCGCGCGCTGGGCTCATGACGACGACGGATGCCGGAGCCGCGGTGCGCCGCGGCCCCGGCCGCCCCAGGGACGAGGACATCGACGGGCAGATCATCGCCGCGACGCTCGCGCTGATCGACGCCGAGGAGGACGTCACCGTCACCAGGATCGTCACGCGCAGCGGGGTGAGCCGCGCCGCGCTGTACCGCCGCTGGCCGTCGCTGACGGCGCTCATCGCAGCGGCGCTGGACGTCGGGCGCACCGTGCCGCCCGCTGTGCCGACGGACGGGGATCTCCGAGAGGCCGTCTTCACGGCGCTGCTCGGTGCACCCAGCTCGGTCACCGCGGCCGGGTACTCCGAGGTGCGGTTCCGCCAGCGCATCCGGCTCGTGATGGGGGATCGGACGCTGCAGAAGGCGTACTGGAATTCTCATGTCTCCCGTCGGCGCGTGCCGATCGAGAATGCGTTCCGCGCGGGCATCGAACGGGGCATCCTGCGGGCCGACCTCGATGTCGAGGCGTGCTTCGACGCCATCGCCGGCGCCGCGTACTACCAGATCGTCGTCCGCGGCGACGGGATGGATGCCCCAGGGGCGCGAGAGCGCCTGCACGCGGCGTTCGAGGTGGTCTGGCGCGGCATGCAGGCGTGACTCCGGCTACGACATCGGCGCGTCCGGAGGAAGCGTGGCGAGCACGGCATCCACGGCGCCCTTGATCCCCTTCGCTGGAACCTTCGTCGAGGCCGCGAGCGACGGCGCCAGCGCTGCCGCGATCCGGCCGGCGACGTAGGGGGCGGAGAACGACGTGCCGCTCCACGCCGCGAATCCCCCGCGATAGTCGTCCGGATCGACGGTCTGCCGGTCGAAGCCCTCGAAGTCGGCGCGGGTGGCCGCCTGCGCGCCGCCGGTGAACGCGGGCGTCGTCGAGACGACTGCGGCGCCGGGGGCGTAGGCGCGCACCCATGGCCCGACATTCGAGAAGAGGGCCAGGGAGCGCAGCGACGGATTCAGCGCGCCGACCGACACGTGCGGTGCGCCGTCGTCGTGATGCAGCCCGTTGTCCGTTCCCGGCCAGGCCCAGAGCGACGCAGGGAAGGCCGGCCGATCGACCGCGTCGTTGCCGGCCGAGCAGACGACGACCATTCCCGTCTCCCTCGCCGCATGAAGCAGGTCGTACAGGGTCATCGAGAAGAGGCCGTCCGTCGGCGTCTCGTGGTAGTAGCCGAGTGACAGGTTGAGGACGTCGATCGGATGTCCGCCCGCCTCGCCGGCGACCCATCTCCGATGCAGTTCGACCACGGCGGCGAGCGACGATAGGAACGTGCTCTCGTCGACGACGCCGAGCGCCCCGGCCACGCGGACCGCAACGATGTCCGCGTCCGGCGCGGTCTGCCGCAGGATGCCGGCGATGAACGTGCCGTGCCCCGCGACGGCGTCGATCTCCCCGTCGAGCTGACCGTACAGGTCCGGATAGCGTTCCGGATCGTCCTCTCCGATGAGACCGATCGGAACGCCGTCCAGCGTGAGGCCACGCGTGACGATGGATTCCGGAAGCCAGTCGTGGATGCCGCAGCCCGTATCGAGGACCGCGATCACGGCGCGGCGACCGCCCTTCTTCGGGTGCGGTCCGCGTACCGGCCCCGGACCGACCCAGGCGATGGGCTGGCGAGCGCCGCGGCCGGGCTCGAGGTAGTCGTCCGTTCCGACGGCTCCCGCTCCGCGCACCGGGTTCGATCGGGTGAACGGGTTCGATCGGGTGAACGGGTTCGATCGCGTGAACGGATTCAGGCCCACCGGGTCGATCGACAGGACGTGCTCCAGGCCCGCCCGCGGCATCCGCCCACCGGTGATCCTGCGTGCGCGCTGCAGCACGCGCCACGCGTCCGGCGCGATCGGCGACTCGGCGCCCTCCAGCTCGCCAGGCGTCGTCAGATTCGCGCGGTGCAGCCCGGGGATGCCCGGCAGACTGTCGTCGCGCAGCCCGGCCCGGACCAGATCGGTGTTCTCGACCTCCAGGTGCCAGCCGAAGGAACGGGCGGCGTCCATGAGGATCTTCAGGTCGCGGTCGTAGGCGCCGTTCTCGTCGTCGTCTCGCTCTGCGATGAGCATCCGCGTCGGCAGATACGCCGTGGGATACGCCCGGATCTCGGGTATCGGATCGACAGTGGGGTCCAGTGCCGTCCCCCGAGGGATCGACCCCTCTGCTCTGTCCTGCCAGGTCCAGTTCCTCGGCTGATCCATGCGTGTCCCCTCCCGGCGGCAGGGCCGCCGCGTTCATCCCCCGTGGAGCTCACACCTCGAACTGAGGCGTGAGCAGATCCTTGGCGTCCCCTGCGGTGACGGCCTGCACGCGGCAGAGTCCCGGCGGTACGTCCTCGAACGCGAAGCGGCCGTGCTCGGCCGGCTGCGTCGTCCAGGTGCGCTCGCCCTGCGACAGCCGCACCTCCGCGGCGTCGGCATCGATCCAGCCGTCGACGCGGCGTCGACCGTTCTCGGCGCGGCTGATGTGCAGCAGCACCGTGGCAGAGCCGTCGCTGAACTGCATCGTCGTGGTCTCTGCGTCCCCGCGGACGGGTGACTCGATGCCCTCCATCAGCGTGAGCAGCGCGTACTCGCGGGAGAGGTCGGCGACCGCGACGACCGCGACCATGCGGTCTGCGAGGTCCGCGGGCATCGGGTCGTGGAGCTCGGCCGCCGCACGGACGGCGGCGAACAGGTCGTCGTCGCTCATCGTGCACCTCCGGCATCCACCAGCGCCGTGCGCAGCTTGGCGAGGCACCGTTGTCGGGTCGGACCGATGCTCCCGATCGGCATGTCCAGGTCGGCGGCGATCCTCGCGTAGTCGGGTCGGTCGTCGAAGGCGACGACGCGTAGCAGCCGCTGGCAGCGATCGGTGAGTGTGGCCAGCGCCGTCCAGAGCCGGGCGGCCTCGTCGGCATCGGCGACGCGGTCCTCGGTCGACTGCTCGTGCGGAAGCATCGGATCGAGCACCTCGTCGGCCGTCGCCGTCGCGAGCCGGTGCTTCTTCACGACTCGCCACGCTTCGCGGCGGGCGGTCACGGTCAGCCATCCGGAGATCGCCTGCGGATCGGCGACCGACTCGTGGCTGCGCACGAGGGCGAGCCAGGTCGTCTGGACGACGTCCTCGGCGAGGGTGCGTTCGAGTCCGTACGCGCGTACGACATGCCAGAGCACGGGCGTCATCAGGCGCACCAGCTCGTCCATGGCGCGCGCGTCGCCGGCACGCCAGTCAGCGAAGAGGGCTGCCGCGCGTTCCCAGCGTGCGGTGCCATCGCTGACGGCGCCTTCGGGGGAGGCGTCGGTCATGGTGCTCATTGTGCTCACACCTACCAGGAGCAGGGCAAGAGCTTTCTGATACATGGACTCGGTACAAACCCGTCTCCATGGCGCGTGTGCACGCGCTGCACGGCGTGTCGCGGCGTCGGCGCCATATGGACGGGGGCTGCGGCGGGATACCGTGGACGGGTGATTCCTCTCGCGATCCTCCTGTTCCTGAACGCCGCGTTCAACGTGATCGTGTGGCCGCGGTTCTACAAGCGGGTCGCGCAGGACCCGCGCGCGAGGGATGCCGAGGGCAGGGCGACCGCGTTCCTGAAGGTGCACGTGGTGCTCATCGTGATCGCCCTCGTGCTGGCGCTCGTGTCCGCGATCGCCGGCGTGGCGGCGCTGGTCGGGGCGCTGTAGCCCCGGCATCCCGAGGGCCCGGCAGCGCCTCTGCACCGACACGACTTCGGGGATCGCCGCGGCGCCGGCACCGCCGGGGGGTCGCCGCCGCCCGGGCCGGCCCGCCCGGACCGGCCCCGCCCGGGTCGGCCCGCTTCCCGGACCGGCACCAATTCGGGGGCCGACACGCCAGATGTCGGACGGATGCCGCGAACCGGTCCGACAAGTGGCGTGTCGGCCCCCGGGATGACGGGCGGCCGCGTCAGGCGCGGGCGACCGGCTGCTGCAGCTCCGTCACCCAGTCGGACTGGTCATTCGACACCGCGCGGACGTACAGTTCGCGGCACGGGCCGGCGGGCACGAAGCCGCGCGCGATGATCTCGGTGTGGATCTGCTGCCAGCTCACGGCGATCCGGTCCATGGAACCGAGGTGGATGCCGCAGATCGCCAGCTCTGCCGCCGGAAGGTCGATGAACTCGAAGCCGTCGCGTGCCGGTCCGTTGTACGCGTAGCCGGCCACGATCTCCGTTCCGTCCTCCGTGGCCGAGTACTGCGCGATCGGGGTGGTCAGAGACCCCTTCTCCGCGCCGATGATGTCGGCGACCGCATCGAAGGCGGGGCCGACGACACCGGCGACCTCGGGCTGGGATGCGACGGTCGCGCGACGCGCTGCCAGCCGGACGGAGGGAAGGGGCTTCTCGATGATCTCGATGGTGGACATCTGGTTCTCGCTTTCGATGAGGTGGAGGCGCCGCTCCACGTCGACGAGTCGTGCGGCTGCGAGCCGATGCTCCTGTTCGACCTCGGCCCGACGGATCCGCAGCAGGGCGCCGATGCGCTCGGCATCCACTCCCTGCTCGAGGATCAGGCTGATGTCGTCGAGACCGAACCCGAGCTGGCGCAGCGCGACGATCCGATGCAGCCTCTCGAGCTGCGACGGATCGTACGAGCGGTAGCCGCTGAACTCATCCACGTGGGCGGGCACGAGCAGCCCGGCCGTGTCCCAATGCCGTAGCTGGCGGTGGGTCACCTGGCCGATCTGCGCGAACGCCCCGATGGATAACATGTCTCTGTTCTCCCGCCTCACACGGTGTCAGGGTCAAGCATCCCAGGTCGGCGCCCAGATCAGTCGGCCGCGAGAGGGCAGTTGCGCACAGTGTTCGCGTGCCGCACTGTGCGCAACTGCCCTCTCGACGCCGAGTCAGCGCATCTCGAACTGCCTTGCGTGCGCCGCCCAGCCGGACTCGGCCGGCAGCGCGCGCAGGCCGCGGTTCGCGACGGCCAGCACGACCGAGATCGTGCACAGAACGGATGCCGCGATGAGAGTGTTCTCCCGGCCGATCGAGGCGAGCCCGAAGCCGGCGATGAGCGGCGCGAGCGGCATGGCGCCCATGCCGAGGACGGCCGATGCGCTGTTCGCGCGGCCGAGCAGCTCGGTGGGCGTCGCCACCATGAAGTACCCCATCAGAGCGGCGTTGACGGCCGGGATGAAGAACACCGTCACCCCGAGCATGATCATGAGCGCCCACGGCTCCTGTACCGGGATCATGCCGAAGACGCCGAGCGTCGCGACGGCCAGGCCGGCGATGATGACGACGCTCGCCCGCACGCGCGAGACCAGGAGCGGAGCGGTCAGCGCACCCAGCAGCATCGCGACGCCGCCCGCCGTCGCGAGGAACCCGATCGTGATCGTGGAGTGACCGGACTGCTGCAGCGAGTAGATGACGGTGGTCATCGCGGTGCTGAAACCGAGGTTCACGATCGTAGCGACGAAGAGCACCCCGCGCAGGTCCGGTCGGGAGAACAACCATCGGAATCCCTCGGCGACCTCGCGCAGGGCGTTCGGCTTCCCGACGGTCACGGCGGCGGCTGCGAGCCCCACGTCGGATGCTGCGGCATCCGCTTCTCCGACGCCCGGCGTCACCGCATCCGCCGTCGGCGTGCCGGATCCCGGACGGTCCGTCTGCGCAGCGGCGTGTCGCGGCTCGCGCGGCGTCGACACGCGGGAGGCGTCCGGAACCCGGGACGTCCCGACCGGTGCCGAACGCCGCAGCAGCCACGCCGTCGCCATCGCGATCAGATGGCACACCGCCATCGCGGCCCCGATCAGCCACGCCCCGCCCGCGAGCAGCACACCGCCGAGCGGTCCGCCGGCGAGCTGCAGCACCGCGTCGCGCCCCTGGTTCGCCGCCTGCGCCCTGCCCATCGCGTCATCCGGCACGATCTCCTTCAACGCGCTCTCGCCGGCGATGTCGAACAGTCCGGTGCGGGCGGCGAGCGCGATGTCGATCAGCAGCAGTGTGACGAACGTGAGAGCGTCGACGAGGGCGAGAACGGTGAAGGCGCCGGCGATCACGACTCCCGCGGCTGAACCGAGGATCATCATGACGATGCGGTCGTGCCGGTCGGCCAGCACGCCGCCGAACACGGTCGTGACCGTGCGGATCGTCATGCCGACCGCGCTGATGATGCCCGCCTGCGCCGGATCGTTCGTGACGATCAGCGCGATGAGCGGAATCGCGAACCCGAACAGCGCGGACGCGAGCCCCTTGGCTGTGTCGCTGATCAGCCACGTGAGGTAGCGGGCGTTGTGCACCAGGCGGTGCGGCGTGACGGTGGTCATGGCTCGAGCATAGATGCGCAACAGTAGGTGCGCAACAGTCATTGCGCAATGATCGGTGTGGATAGACTCCGAGAGTGGCAGAAGGTGAGAACGCGATGCCGGTGCATTCGGACGCGAAGCCCGCGACGACGGCGATGATGAAGGCCTACGCGCATCCGCTGCGCCGCCGCATCGCCAGGGCGGTCGCGGGTCGCGGTCACGCGCGTGCGGCGGACCTCGCCGCGGATCTCGGCATCCCGGCCAACAGCATCAGCTTCCATCTGCGTGTTCTCGCCGCGGCCGGCCTCATCGAGGAGGCCCCCGAGTATGCCCGCGACAAGCGCGACCGGGTATGGAAGTCGGTCGAGGGGTCGTGGAACGTCGGCTCTCCCGAGCATCCGATCGCCGACGAGGTTCTCGGCGGCGTGCTGATGAACGCGCTCGCGGACGATCATCTCGAGATGCTGCGCAAGGTCATGGTCTGGGCGCCGGAGTACGTCTCCGGTCGCGATCCGGTGGTGCACGGCACCTTCTCACAGGCGAACCTGCGTCTGAACGAGGCGGAGTTCACCGAGCTCGAACGCCGCATCCAGGAGGCCATCAAAGAGATCGGCGATGCCCACGACCCCGACGACCCGGAGACCCGGGTCTGGAGTCTCGACATCATCGCCGCGGACGACACGCTCTGAGGGGACGGATGCCGCGGCATCCGTCCCCTCAGAGAGCGTGCGGTCCTTACGGGATCGTCCGGCGGAATGCGATGAACGAGATCACCGAGAGCACCGCGACGGCGACGAGGCCCCAGAGCGCCAGGCCGACGGCGCCGAGTGCCAGGATGCCCTCCCAGACGTCCCCCCACAGCTCGAGACGGGTGACGAGGAAGACCAGCCCCAGGAGCGCGAGGGTGAGCGCGAAGATCGCGATGATGAGGACCATCTGCCCCCAGCTCTTGAAGACGGTCGCTCCGGTGAAGCCGATCACGAAGAAGAACAGGGCGAGGGTGAAGTACACGACGAACGCCCCGAGCGGACCCGCCTCCCACAGCCATGGCAGGTAGAAGACGTAGCCGTTGACGCCGTATCCGTTGGTGAGGATCTCGATCCCGCCGCCGATGAGGAACAGCACGCCCATGAGGGCGCTGGCGAGAATCGCGGTGAGCATCGTGCCGAGGAAGAACTCGCGGCGGGTGATGCTCATGGCCTGCGAGAACGGGAAGGTCAGGGTCATCGCCGACATCCCGATCGCGAAGAAGTACCACAGCGGTGCTTGCCCGCCGCCGCCGTACTTCGGCTCGTCGATCGGGATCATCGCGTAGATGAGCACCGAGATGATCACGGCGCCCGCGAGGATCACCAGCGGGTACCAGATGAACGTGCCCTTGTTGATCAGCTGCAGTCGGATGACGTTGAGCGTGCGCATCAGCGGACCTCCTCCGTGGTGGTTGCGGTGCCGGCCTTCTGGGTGAGGCGGACGACGAGCTGCTGCAGCGACACCGGTGCCAGATCCAACCCGGATGCCGCGATGCCGGAGCGATCCTCGTCGGTGAGCGCTCCGAGCACGGTCGCCGACGCGACACGTCCGAGCGCCTCGCGGTGCAGGACGTCGCGCCCGGCGGACCAGGCGTCGACCTTCGCCGCGTCGCCGATGACCGTGACGGCGCGGTCGCGCACGGCATCCGTGTCCTCGTTCAGCAGGATCTGGCCGTTGTCGATGACGATGACCTTCTCGATGAGGTTGGAGACCTCGTCGATGAGGTGCGAGGAGAGGATGATCGTGCGCGGGTGCTCCGCGTAGTCCTCGACCAGGCGGTCGTAGAAGATCTGTCTGGCCACGGCATCCAGTCCGAGGTACGGCTCGTCGAAGAAGGTGATCTCGGCGCGCGAAGCCAGCCCGATGATCACGCCGACCGCGGAGAGCTGCCCACGGGAGAGTTTCTTGATCGTCGTCTTCATCGGCAGCTGGAACTCGGCGATCAGTTCGTCGGCGAGTGCCTGATCCCAGTTCTGGAAGAACAGCCTCGCCGCCGTGAAGGCGTGCTTCGGATAGGCATCGTCCGGGTACTTCTGGCTCTCGCGGACGAAGCAGATCCGGCTGAGCACGTGCGCGTTCTCGTACGGGTGCTCGCCGAAGACCTTGACGGTGCCGGACGATTCGAAGTTCTGGGCCGTGAGGATGGACATCAGCGTGGTCTTGCCGGCGCCGTTGCGACCGAGCAGGCCGTAGATGGCGCCGCCCTCGACGGACAGCGACACGTTGTCGAGCGCACGCTTGTCCTTGTAGCGCTTGGAGAGGTTCTGCACCTCGATGACGGCGGTCATGCGGGGTTCTTCCCTTCTGTGGTGGTGCCTGTGGTGGTGGATGCCGCTGCGCGTTCGCGCAGCAGTGCGGTGAGGTCCTCCGCGCCGAGTCCGAGAGTGCGGGCTTCGGCGAGGAGGGGATCGATGTAGCGGTCGGCGAACGCGGCGCGACGCTCGCCGAGGAGCTGATCGCGGGCTCCGGCGGTGACGAACATGCCGATTCCGCGCTGCTTGTACAGCACGCCCTTGTCGGTGAGCATGGCGACTCCCTTGGCTGCGGTGGCGGGGTTGATGCGGTAGAAGGCGGCCAGCTCGTTGGTCGACGGAGCCTTGGACTCCTCTTCCAGCGAACCGTCGACGATCGAGTCCTCGATCTGCTCGGCGATCTGCAGGAAGAGCGCCTTGCCTTCGTCGATCACGATGCCTCCGATTGGTTTATGGGTTACCTACTCGACTAAATAACCATAGAACCCGCATGGATGTCAAGGGATGCATTAAGGCCGGCACCTGATGGTGCCGGCCTTTCTGCGTGGATGGGTGCGCGCGTCAGCGGTAGAAGCCCTCGCGCAGGTTGATGCCGTGCTCCAGCCAGGCCTTCATGGCGGAGAGCATCCCGGTCCATCCTTCGCAGTTGCCGAAGGCCGACTTCGCCCCGTCGGGCGTCGCCTGCCAGGACTGCTCGGTGATGGTCACGAGTGTGCGGGCGCCGTCGTCGATGGAGGAGAACTCGAACGTGGTGCGAGTCATCTCGGCGCCGCCCGCAGCGTTCTCGCCGCCCCACTCGATGACGATGCGATCCGGGGCGGATGCCTCGACCACCGTGACGGGGAATCGACCCGGGAAGTCCGCGAAGTCCCAGGTGACCTCGGCGCCGACCTCCAGGCGACCGCGGGCGCCGCCGGTGGTGAAGTAGCGCGAGAGCTGCGCGGGGTCGGCGACGGCCTCGTACGCCTCGGCGATCGGCCTGGCCACGCGGCCCGACACGGAGAAGGACAGTTCGGTGAGCGTTTCGATGCCTGACATGTTGTAAGATTACAACATGAATTCGGACGAGGGAAGCGTCGGTGACGACGACCTCGTGTTCAAGGCGCTGGCCGCCCCGATCCGCCGGCGGATGCTGGATGCGCTGCGCGCCGCTCCCTGCACCACTGGCGCCCTGTGCGCCCAGTTCCCCGAGCTCGATCGGACCACCGTGCTCCAGCACCTGCGCGTGCTCGAGCAGGCCGAGCTCGTCATCGGCCAGAGGATGGGCAGGGAGCGCCATCTGACGCTGGCTCCGCTGCCGATCAAGCGCATCCACGACCGCTGGATCGGCGAGTACGCGCGCGCAGCTGTGGACCTGCTCGCCGAGCTGGATGCCGGGGCTGACGGGGAGCGCGATCCCGACGCCTAGGGTGGGGTGGTGTCCGAGTTCCCGTACGAGCGCCTGCGGCGCTTCCCCGACGTCGAGGCGTCGAATCTGCAGGCGCACGATGCGACGGATCTGCTGCTCGTCGACCGGGGGCTCGATCTCGCCGCCGACCGGGGGCTGACCGGCGCCGAGATCGTCGTGATCGGCGACGGATACGGCGCGATCACGCTCGCCCTGATGGATGCCGGAATGGCGGGTCTCCGTGTGCATCAGGACCTGGCGACCGGGCGGCGTGCGCTCGCGCACAACGCGGCCGCCCTCGGACTGGTCCGAACTCCGGACGGCGACGGCGTGTCGGCCGAGGCGGAACCAGGACGCGCCGCGAGCCATCCGGAATCCGGCACGCGGTTCGTCCCGCACGAACTGGATGCCGAGCTGCTGACCGGTGCCCGACTCGTCCTGCTGCAGCTGCCGAAGGCGCTCGCCGAGCTCGAGGAGATCGCGGATGCCGTGGCGCGCTGGGCTGCGGACGATGTGGTGCTCGTCGCCGGCGGTCGGGTCAAGCACATGACTCTCGCGCAGAACGACGTGCTCACTCGGTCGTTCGCGCGGGTGCAGGCGCAGCGCGCGGAGCGGAAGTCCCGACTGATCATCGCGGACGGGCCCCGCGACGTGCCGGAGACTCCGCCGTTCCCGGTGCGCGAGACGCATGTCCTCACTGCGTTCGCTGAGCCTGTCGAAGTGACGCTCGCCGCGCACGGCGGTGCGTTCGCGGGTGCCCGCATCGATATCGGCACGCGCGTGCTGCTCGACGTGCTCGACCGGGTCCCGTCCGCCGGGGTCGTGCTCGACCTGGGGTGCGGCACCGGCGCGCTCGCCGCCGTCTACGCGCTCACCCATCCCGATGCCCGCGTGATCGCGACCGATCGATCCGCCGCCGCGGTGGCCTCGGCGAGGGCGACGATGGCCGCCGACGGCATCGCCGATCGTGTTCAGGTCACGCACGATGACGCGGGATCAGAGCTTCCGGATGCCTCGGCCGATGTCGTGCTGCTCAACCCGCCGTTCCACCTCGGGACGAGCGTCCACACGGCCGCGGCCACCCGCCTGTTCGAAGCTGCCGCTCGGCTGCTCGCACCGGGTGGCGAACTCTGGACGGTGTACAACTCGGCGCTCGCCTACAAGGGTGAACTCACCCGACTGATCGGCCCGACCGAGCAGGTGCATCGCACTGCGAAGTTCACCGTGACCCGCAGTATCCGCGCCTGAACCGCATACGCGGATGCATCGTCCAAATCCCCGTTCAGGCCACGATTCCACCCGGTCCCGACACGCCGTCGATTTGCCCTGACCAGCCATTTTGTTACGGTGGAAGACGGGCATGATGCCCGAAGACCAGTCCGCGGCCGCGTCCTTCTTTCGATTCTGCAGTGACTACGAAGAGGCGCGGACGTACGGTCGATGTTCTTTGCGGGGGATCCGAAATCCGCCGCCCGTGCCGCCATGCAGCGTTGTCGAAACGGCCTTGTGAACGTCACCCGGGCGCTACCGAAGCAGGCTCACCGAGACCCTGAAAACGGTGAGTCGCGGGGGAAACGTGACCGAAACCGCACTTGTTGCGCGCCATCTGTTCAAGGTGTTCGGACGGAACCCGAACCAAGCCGTCCGCCGCCTGAAGTCCGGCGAATCCCGAAACGATGTCCTCGACGCCGGAACCGCTGCCGTCATCGACGCCAGCTTCACCGTCAACAAAGGCGAGATCTTCGTCATCATGGGCCTGTCCGGCTCGGGCAAGTCGACGATCATCCGCATGCTGAACGGGCTGCACGACGTGACCGACGGCGACGTCACCGTCGGCGGCGACCAGATCACCGGCATCCCGGCATCCCGACTGCGAGAGATCCGGCGCGACAAGGTGTCGATGGTGTTCCAGCACTTCGCGCTGCTGCCGCACCGCACGGTCGCCGCGAACGTCGCCTATCCGCTCGAGCTCCGCGGAGTCCCGAAGGCTGAGCGCCTGGCGAAGGCCGAAGAGGTCCTCGCCATGGTGGGCCTGCACGGCTGGGGAGACAAGCTTCCCTCGCAGCTCTCCGGCGGCATGCAGCAGCGCGTCGGCATCGCCCGCGCGCTCGCGGCCGACACCGAGATCCTGCTCATGGACGAGGCGTTCAGCGCGCTCGACCCGCTGATCCGCCGCGAGATGCAGGAGCAGCTGCTCGAGTTGCAGCAGAAGCTGCAGAAGACGATCGTGTTCATCACGCACGACCTGAACGAGGCGATGTTCCTCGGCGACCGGATCGCCGTCATGCGCGACGGCCGGATCGTCCAGATCGGAACGCCGGAGGACATCCTCACCGACCCCGCCAACGACTACGTCGAGCAGTTCGTCCAGGATGTCGATCGCGCGCGAGTGCTCACGGCATCCAATGTCATGGAGCTGCCGCGTCCGGTCGTGGCCGAGACGACGGGCCCTCGGACGGCGCTGCGTCAGATGCGCGACGCTTACATGTCGGCCGCGTACGTCACCGGCCGCGACCGCAAGCTGATCGGCATCGTCACCGACCGCGACGCGATCAAGCTCGTCCGCAAGGGCGAGACGTCTCTCGCATCGATCCTCAAGCCGGTTCCGCAGAGCGTGGCCGAGGACGAGATCCTGATGAACCTCTTCGTCCCCGCGGTGGAGTCGCCGCTTCCGCTGGCCGTCGTCGACGCGGGTGGCCGCCTCGTCGGCGTCATCCCGCGCGTCACGCTGCTCGCCGCCCTCGGCCCCGGCCCCGGATCCACCGAGGAGATCACGCTTCCGCTGCGCCCCGTGCCGCAGGCCGAGATCGACGCCGTGCTCGATGAGGCGCAGGATGCCGCGGCCGCCGTCGTCGAAGGCCAGGCCCCCGAGAAGGAGGTGCTGTGATGGATGGCTTCCGCATCCCCATCGGCGAATGGGTCGCATCCGTCGTCGATTGGATCAAGGACAACCTGGAGGGGTTGCTCGACCTGATCAGGTTCGTCGTGCGGTTCCTCGTGGAGGGGCTCACCGACGTCCTGGTCGGCACGCCCTTCCCGATCATGATCGCGCTCTTCGCGCTCATCGCCTGGCTCGTGCGTTCGTGGCAGATGGCGGTCGGCACCGTGATCTCGTTCCTGCTCATCGTCTCGATGGACCTGTGGGAACTGTCCATGGAGACCATGGCGCTCGTACTGGTCTCGGCGCTCGTGGCGATCGCGATCGCCGTGCCGCTGGGCATCTGGTCGGCGCGCAACGACACCGTCCGGATGATCCTCAAGCCGGTCCTGGACTTCATGCAGACCATGCCGGCCATGGTGTACCTGATCCCGGCGATCGTGTTCTTCAGCATCGGCGTCGTGCCTGGCCTCGTCGCGACCGTGATCTTCGCGCTGCCCCCTGGTGTGCGCCTCACCGAACTCGGCATCCGCGGTGTCGACTCCGAGACCGTGGAGGCCGGACAGGCCTTCGGCGCGAAGCCCGGGCAGATCCTGCGCGGCATCCAGCTGCCGCTCGCGATGCCGTCGATCATGGCCGGTGTCAACCAGGTCATCATGCTCTCGCTGTCGATGGTCGTCATCGCCGGTATGGCCGGCGCGGACGGGCTCGGCAAGGAGGTCGTCCTGGCGATCTCCACCGTCGACATCGCCAAGGGCGTGGAGGCGGGGCTGGCCGTCGTGCTGATCGCCGTCTACCTCGATCGCGTGACCGCCGCCCTCGGCACGCCGAACGACTACCCGTCGTCACTGCTGGGCGTGCTCGCCCAGCGCCGCGCGGCGCAGCGGTCCCAGGCAGCGGATGCCGCGGCGAAGGCTGCGCAGGAGGCCGAACGTGCACAGGCCTCTCCGCACCGTGCGCCGAACGTCGGCATCTGAAGCACCAACTGACCCATACGGAACGCACCACAGCATACGAAAGGAAGCACCATGAAGAAGTACCGGCACATCACAGCCGTCGCAGCACTCGGAGTCACCGCATCCCTCGCCCTCGCGGGGTGTGCGACGGGCTCTGACGACACCTCGGCCGGGGGCTCGGGCGAGGACGAGAAGGGCACCATCACCCTTGGATTCCTCCCCTCCTGGACCGACGGGCTGAGCATGGCCTACCTGCTCCAGGACCAGTTCGAGAAGCTCGGCTACGAGGTCGAGTTCGAGGAGCTCACCGAGGCCGGCCCGCTGTACACAGGCCTCGCGCAGGGCGACGTCGACATGTACCCGTCGGCATGGCCCGAGGTCACGCACGCCTCCTACATGGAGAAGTACGGCGACGACCTCGAGGACCTGGGCGCCTACTACGAGAACGCCGTGCTGACGCTCGCCGTTCCGAGCTACACCGACATCGACTCGATCGACCAGCTCAAGGGCAAGGCCGACATGTTCGACGGCACGATCGTCGGCATCGAGCCGGGCGCCGGACTCACCAAGCAGACCCAGGAAGTCGCGATGCCGGCCTACGGTCTGGACGGCGAGTACACGCTGCAGACGTCGTCGACCGCCGCCATGCTGACGGTTCTCGGCGAGGCGATCGACAACAAGGAGGACGTCGTCGTCACGCTGTGGAAGCCGTTCTGGGCGAACAGCTCGTACGACGTCAAGACGCTCGAGGACCCCGAGGGCGCCATGGGCACCCCCGAGACCCTGAACTTCATCGGTCACAAGGGCTTCGCCGAGGAGTTCCCCGAGGCTGCTGAGCTGGCCTCGCAGATCAAGCTCGACGACGCGCAGTACGGCGCGCTCGAGGACCTCGTCGTCAACGAGTACGGCGACGGCAAGGAAGCGGAGGCCGTGGACGCCTGGCTCGAGGAGAACGGCGACCAGTTCGACTGGGTCGTCTCCGAGTGATCCTCGCCTGAGAACGGGGGCGTCGCGGCTTCTGCTGCGGCGCCCCCTTTCCTTTGCGCGTCCGCAGAACAGAACACAAACGGAAGAGACATACGGAACATGACGAAGCGCACACACATCACCGCAGGCATCCTCGTCCTCGGACTGGGGTCGTCCCTGGCACTCACCGGCTGCACGAGCGGGAGCTCTGCAGACGAGGCGAGTTCATCGGACAAGGGCACCATCACGGTGGGGTTCCTGCCGTCCTGGACGGATGCCGTCAACAACGCCTACCTGCTCGAAGATCAGCTGACCAAGCTCGGTTACGACGTGGAACTGGAGACGCTGACCGAGCCGGGCATGCTCTACACCGCACTCGCCCAGGGAGACGTCGACGTCTACCCGTCGGCGTGGCCGGAGATCTCGCAGAAGGCGTTCATGGAGAAGTACGGCGATGACCTCGAGGACCTCGGCACCTACTACGAGGGCGCCCAGGGATTCCTCGCCGTCCCCGACTACATGGACGATATCGATTCCGTCGACGATCTCCACGGGCAGGGCGACCGCTTCGAGGGTCGGATCTACACGATCGAGCCGGGCTCCGGAACCGCGACCATGGCGAGCGAGAAGCTGTTCCCGACGCATGGGCTCGATGACGAGTACACGTTGACCTCGTCCTCGCTCGCAGCCATGCTGACCGTCGTCGATGACGCGGTCGAGTCGGAGGAGGACGTCGTGGTCACGCTCTGGAAGCCGTTCTGGGCGATCGACGCGTACGGCCTGAAGGAGCTCGAGGATCCGGAGAACGGGATGGGAGATCCCGAAGGGCTCCACTTCCTCGGGCACAAGGGGTTCGCCGAGGAGTTCCCCGAGGCGGCCGACCTGATCGGGCGGATCACGCTCGACGACGAGCAGTACGGCTCGCTCGAGAACCTCGTCGTCAACGAATACGGCTCCGGGCAGGAGACCGAAGCGATCGATGCATGGCTGGAGGAGCAGGGCGACCGGCTCGACTGGGCCGTGACCGGATAAGCGCGTCTCGCGCGCCGCGCGTCACGGCTCCGCGGTGACCAGCGGATCCGGTGCGTGGCGCGTGACGACGCCATCGGCTTCGACAGGGAAGCCATTGCGCACCCAGTACTCGTACCCGCCGAGCAGCTCGCGCACATCGAGTCCTGCGCCGAGCAGGACGCGCGCGGTGGCCGTGCTGCCGTTGCAGCCGGGTCCCCAGCCATACACGATGAGGGTGCGATCTCGAGGCAGGTCGTCGATCTTCGCGTCGATCTCCGTGGTCGGCAGATGCAGCGCGCCGGCGATATGCCCGTGCTCCCAGGACTGGCGGCGCCGGGTGTCGACGAGTACAGCCGCGCCCGATTCGACGGCCTGTGCGGCGGCGGTCACATCGATCTCGTAGGCGAGGCGTGCGTCGACGTGGGCGAGTCTCGCCCTGACGTCGGTCACTCCCGGTCCCGATCGCCTAGCAGCTCGGCGAGAAGCGGCAGCTGCGTCGGGTCCTCTAGAGCGGAACCGACGGCGACGACGCGCGCGCCGGCGCGCAGGTAGTCCCCGGCGTTGGCGGCGTTCATGCCGCCGGTGGTCACGAACCGCGCGTCAGGGAACGGCCCGTGCATGGCGGTGAGCCATTCCGGGCCGAGGAGGGAGGCGGGGAAGGCCTTCAGCCAGGTCAGCCCGGATGTCATGGCGAGTTGGACCTCGCTCGCGGTGGCGACGCCCGGGATGCTGAGCATGCCGGCGTCGTGCGATGCGCGCACGACGTTGAGATCCAGGCCGGGGCTCACGGTGAACGCGGCGCCGGCGGATGCCGCCTGCGCCACGTGCTCCTCGGTGATGACGGTACCGGCGCCGACGGTCTTGCCGCGTTCTCTGCCTGCGGCGGCGACCAGGCGCAGTGCTTCGATGTCGTCCGGGGTCTGGATCGGCAGCTCGACGACTTCGATGCCGAGATCCCAGGCTGTGGTCGACACGGCGAGGCTGCGCTGGGGTCCCATGCCGCGCAGGATCGCCATCAGTGGCGATGCGCTGAAGAGTTCTTCGAATCCGGAGTTGTCCATGAGGTCCTCTTTCTCTGTGTTCGGCCCGGTCATTGCGCCGGGCCTGCGATGTCGACGACGTCTTCGGTGGACTGCAGCACGAGGTGCGCACGGCGGTGTCCGGCGTGCAGTCGCTGGTCGGCGGGAGCACCGGAGAGGTGCGCGGCGAGCCACCCTGCGGCGTATGCGTCCCCGGCGCCGACGGCTTCGACGACTTCGGTCGGGATCGCGGGGACGAAGACCGAGCCGGCGTCGGAGAACTCGGTCGCCCCGACGTCGCCGTCCTTGACGATCAGGTGTGCGGGGGCCGGGATCAGGGCGCGCACATCGTCCGGGGCGTTGCAGCCCCAGAGCGTGTGGGCCTCGTCGAGGCCGACGAAGACGATGTCGGACCTGTTCGCCAGGTCGCGCAGCACCGGGTGGGCGGTCGACGCGGCCCACAGGGCTGCACGGTGGTTCACGTCGAAGCTCAGCAGCCCGGTGCCCGCGGTGGTGACCCGGTCGATGACCGTTTCGGTGAGTGCGGCGCAGTCCGCGGAGAGCGCCGGCGTGATGCCGGAGATGTGGACGATCGCGGCATCCTCGAGCGGAACGGCCGCGATACTCGCGGGGCTCATGCGGGATGCCGCGGATCCGGCCCGGTAGTACAGCACGCCGTGACCGGGGTCCTTGAAGTACACTCCGGTCGGGGCGGCAGCGTCGAAAGCGACCCACCGGGTGTCCACCCCCTGTTCGGCGAGGGTGCGGCGCACGCGATGCCCGAGGGCATCATCGCCGAGCGCGCTGACCCAGGCGGTGCGGTGGCCGAGCATGGCGACGTGTGCGGCGACGTTCGATTCGGCTCCGCCGACCGTCAGCCGGAGGCTCTCCGCATCGGTGAGCCGCGACGCATCGTGAGGTGTGAGGAGCGCCATCGTCTCGCCGAGAGCGATGAGCGCCGGACTGGGGTGCGCCGCGTGATCTGCAATGTTCATGAGGAGCTGTCTACCGTCCTGCCCTGGCTTCGTCGAGGTAGCTGTATGCGGTCACGCGTGAGATGCCGAGGCGTTTCGCGATCGCCTCGACCGACTTGCGCATCTGCGTCGCGCCGCGCTGATCGAGGCGTTTGAGGACGCTGATCTTGTCGTCGCGGGACATGTTCTCGACCGGCCGGCCGATCTCGTGGATGGCGTCGCTGATCATCGAGTCCATCACCGCGACGAGGTCCGTGCCGAAGTGCTCCTTCGGGCCGTCCGCTGCCGTCGTGGACGCCGGCAGGAGTGCGGTGAGCATGTTGCGCACCTGCTGGAGCGGGCTGAGGTCGACGTTGATGCACAGCGACGCGATGATGTCGCCGACGGCGTTGTGGAAGTACACGGACGAGCAGCGCAGTTCCCGTCCGTCGCTCGTGAAACCGGTGTACCCGAATGCATCGTGGTCCGCGCGCCGGTCCTTCATGACGTCCAGCCCGAGCGATGTGGACGGGCCGCCCACCGATCGCCCCGTGACATGGCCGTTCTCGATCGCCATGATCGTGTGACCGAGATCGACATCGGCGCCGTCGAGGTTGTGCAGCACGACCTCGGTCGTCGGGCCGGCGGCCGTCGCAAGCGCCCGCATCACCGGGTGATACAGGCGTAGCACCTCCTCCGCGCTCTCATACGTCTGCCGGCTCGCCTCACCCGCGAATGCCTCGGCTGTTTCTTCTGCTGCGGTCCTGATCGTCATCGCTCACCCACTGAACAAAAAATTCGAGAGATAGACAGATTGTCTGCCTTCCTGCTAGCTTAGCGTCACCCAACACGAGACGTCGAGGCCGAGCATCCCGTTCCGGCCCGTCTTCACCCAGCAAGGAGGCTCGGATGACGACTGTGTCCACTTCACGTGGTCTGTCCCCGAAACAGCGCAAGACTGTCGCCGGCGGGGCCATCGGCACGCTCATCGAGTACTACGACTACTACCTGTACGGCCTGGCCGCCGCGGCGGTGTTCCCCGCGGTGTTCTTCTCCGCCAACGACCCCCTCGTCGCCCAGTTGGCGTCGTTCGCGACCTTCGCCGTCGGGTTCTTCCTGCGCCCGCTCGGCGGCATCGTCTGGGGCATCGTCGGCGACCGCGTCGGCCGCAAGGCGGTGCTGATGAGCACCGTGGTCGGCATGGGATTGGCCACGACCGCCATCGGCCTGATCCCCTCCGACCAGACGATCGGGATCGCCGCTCCGCTGCTGCTGCTGTTCTTCCGCATGCTGCAGGGTTTCTTCGTCGGCGGCGAGATGGGAGGGGCGGCGACCATGGTGGTCGAAGCCGCACCCACCGGGAAGCGCGGGCTCTATGGTGCGTTCCTCATCACCGGCGCCGGCATCGCCAACGTCGTCTCGGGCGGATTCATGGCGTTGCTCGGTCTCACCCCTGAGTCGTGGTTCCTGCAGTGGGGCTGGCGCATCCCGTTCGTGTTCTCCATCGTGCTCGCCGTCGCGGCCGTGATCCTTCGCCGACACCTCGAAGATTCCGACGAGTTCGTCGAGACGCAGGCGCTGCAGATCGCCGCAGCCGGGAAGAAGGCGAACCCACTCGTCGAGGCATTCCGGCACCCGAAGAACGCGATCATGGGCATCTTGATCGGCCTGCCGCAGTCGATCGCAGGCTACGTCGTGCTCACCTTCGGCCTCGCCTACATGCTGGCCGACGAGAACATCCCCGTGTGGGTCGGCTTCGCCGGAACGATGATGGTGGGTGTGCTGCAGATCTTCGTCGCGCCTCTGTGGGGTGCGATTTCCGATCGCATCGGCCGGCGGACCGTCTACATCATCGGATGCCTCGGCTTCGCCGCCATGGTGTACCCCACGTTCGCGCTGTTCGATACGGGCAACATGTGGTTGATCTGGACCGGTCAGATCCTCGGCTTCGTCGTGTTCGGTGTGGCCATGCAGGCGACGCTGTCGACGATGCTGGTGGAGATGTTCGACCCGGAGGCGCGCACGACCGGCGTCAACATCGGATACCAGATGTCGAACACTCTCGGCGGCGGCCTCGCACCGCTGATCTGCACCGCACTGGTCGCAGCGGCGGGTGGCGGGTTCTGGCCGGTCGTCATCTATGCGGCCGTGATCTCGATCGTCGGGGTGATCGCCACGCTGCTGGCGTCGATCCGTCCCGATGTCGAGGGCGCCGGTCGACTGCACGAGCTCGCGGCGACGGCCACGCTCAAGACGGTTCGCTGAGAGAAGGGGTCCGGAATGCTCGACAGGGACGAAGCGCTGCTGACGGCGCGTGACAAGGGACTGCCTCAGAGGGCGGTCGGTGCGACGATCGCGGAGTTCCTGGCGACGCGCCCCCATCTGGACGAGTTCTGGACCCCTCTCATCGCGCTCGATGACGCCGCTATGAGGGGCAACGTCACGACGATGGCGACGTGGTGCGCCGAGCGTGGCATCGAGATCATGCCGCACGGCAAGACGACGATGGCACCCGCGCTGTGGAAGCGTCAGCTCGACGCCGGTGCGACGGGAATCACTCTGGCGACGATGGGGCAGGTGCGAACAGGGCGAGACCGCGGTCTCGACTCGATCATGCTCGCCAATGCCGCGGTCGATCCCCGATCGCTGGCGTGGGTCGCCGAAGAACTCGCCGACCCGGGTTTCCGGTTCGTGAGCTGGGTCGATTCCCTCGACGCGGTCGAGGCGATGGAGCACGGACTGCGCGCAGCCGGTGCGTTGCGCGCCGTCGACGTCTGCGTCGAGCTGGGCGCTGCCGGTGGCCGCACGGGTGCGCGCTCGATCGCTGAGGCCGTGCGCGTCGCCGAGCGCATCGCCGCTTCTCCCTGGCTGCGCCTCGCCGGCGTTGCAGGGTACGAGGGCAGCTTGGCGCATGACCGCTCGCCGGCTGCACTCGCGGCAGTGACGTCGTACTTGGAGGCGCAACTCGAACTGCACACCGCGCTCGTGTCGCTCTACGACGACGGCGACGTCCTCCTGACGGCGGGGGGCAGCGCATACTTCGATGTCGTCGCAGACGTCTGGACCGGTGCCGCCCGCGATCACCGCACCCGCTTCACCCTGCGCTCCGGCGCGTACATCGTGCACGATGACGGCTTCTACCGCGGCATCTCCCCGTTCGACGAAGGGGCGGCCGAATCGGCCGGTTCGCCGCGGTTCGTCAATGCCATGCACGGATACGCCCGGGTGGTGTCCAGCCCCGAACCGGGTCTCGCACTGGTCGATGGAGGCAAGCGCGATCTGCCGTACGACGAGGGGATGCCGATCCCACGCGCATGGCGTGCCCCAGCGTCCGAGTCGTGGAACCCGTTGCAGGCGGAGGTCTCCGCGATGAATGATCAGCACTCGTATGTGCGCTCCGAGCAGTCGTTGCCGATCGGATCGGTCGTCCGCCTCGGCCTGTCGCATCCGTGCACCGCGTTCGACAAGTGGCGCATCCTGCCCGTCGTCGAGTCAGCGGACTCCGACCTGGTCGTCGACCTCGTCCGCACCTGGTTCTGAGGAGAGCTCAATGAAGACTCGCACCGTGTTGCGCGGCGGATCCGTGATCACTCCGGGCGGGCCGGTGCGCGCCGATGTCGCGATCGAGGCCGGCGAGGTGACCAGGGTGGGGCGCATCAGCGCGCGCGAGGACGACACCGTCCTGGACGTCTCCGCTCGATTCGTGCTGCCCGGTTTCATCGACGTGCACTCGCACGCGGACGGACTGCTCGGCGACCCCGACGTCACGCGGACGCTGCTGCGCCAGGGCGTCACCACCGTGATCGCCGGTCAGGACGGCGTGTCGTACGCCCCCGGCGACGGCGCGTACGCCTCCGAGTACTTCGCCGCGATCAACGGGCCGCATCCGTCGTATCGCGGCGGCGGTGTGGACGCCTACCTATCGGGGATCGAGGGAACGACGGCGGTCAACGCGGGTTATCTCGTGCCGGCCGGAACCGTGCGCTTCGACGTATGCGGCCGGGACGACCGTCCGGCGAGCGAGGTCGAACGGCGTCGCATGGCGGAGCTCGTCGCAGAGGGAATGGATGCCGGAGCTCTCGGTCTCTCGAGCGGACTCGACTACGTTCCCGGGATCTTCCAGGATGCTGACGAGATCGCCGCGCTGTGCGCGCCTGTCGCGCGCGCCGGTGGCGTCTACGTCACCCACATGCGCGGCGGGTACGAGTCGAACACCGCCGCCGGCATCGCCGAGGTGGCGGAGATCTCACGACGGGCCGAACTCGAGTCCGGATCTCCGCTGAAGGTGCATGTCTCCCATTTCCATGCCGATGCCGACATTGTGCTGGGTCAGCTGGACGCCCTGGACGAGGCGGGAGTGGATGCGACGTTCGACGCCTACCCGTACGTCCGCGGGTGCACACTCCTGGGCATGCCTCTGCTGTCCCCGGAGATCTCGGCGCTGCCCCGGGAGGAGGCCGTTGCCGTCATCACGGACCCCGCACGCCGTGCCGCCCTGCGCGAGGCCTGCACGAATCGCGCGACCCAGAGCGCCAGCCTCGGGCCGGACTGGCCCGACATGATCACGCTCGCGCACATCGCTGCGCCGGAACTGGCATGGGCGCACGGGCTGACGCTGCGCGACGCAGCCGACCGCGCCGACACATCTCCTGTCGACTTCGCGCTCGACGCGCTCGCGGCATCCCACCTGGAGTGCAGCGCCGTCATGGCGGTGCGGCATCCCCGTTCCGACACGGAACTCGCGCGCATCTTCTCCCATCCGGCGCACACCGGCGGCTCGGACGGCATCCACATCGGCGCGCACCCGCACCCGCGTGCGGCGGGAACGTTCGCGCGTTTCCTTCGCGAGTACGTGCGCGAGCTGGGTGCCTGGAGCTGGTCCGACGCCGTGCACCACCTGTCGGCGCTGCCGGCTCGCCGATTCGGACTCGGTCGACGTGGCGCCGTCGAGGTCGGGGCGGTCGCGGATCTCGTGATCGTCGACCCGGCGACGGTCACGGACCTGTCCACCTACGAGCACCCGCGTGTCGCGGCCGTCGGCATCGACGACGTCTTCGTCGCCGGCGTCCGTGTGCTCGCAGGTGGCGAGCCGACCGGTGCGCTGCCGGGCCGCGGGCTGCGCCGAACGGCGGGCGTCGCCGCCTGAGAACGTCCCCGTCCGGGGACCAGACCTGTTGTCAACAGAAAGGAAAACACCATGCCGAAGACCGGTTTCCACACCGAGGGCGTGCCCGCTCCCGCCGGCCCGTACAGCCATGGAGTCGTCGCAAACGGATTCCTCTACACCGCCGGGTTCGGGCCGCAGGATGCCGCGAACGGCAACGCGATCGCCGAGAACGTGGGCGACCAGACCCGTCAGGTGCTGCGCAACATCCAGACCGTGCTCGCCGTGCACGGACTGACGATGGACGACGTCGTGAAGTCGACGGTGCACCTGCAGGATCTCAGCGACTTCGCCGAGTTCAACGTCGCATATGAGGAGTTCTTCACTGCTCCGTATCCGGTGCGCACGACGGTGGGCTCGCAGTTGGCGAGCATCCTCGTCGAGATCGACGTGGTCGCCGCCCTGCCCCAGGGCTGAACGGTGGCGAGCGGGGCGTGCCCAGCGCGCCCCGCTCTTCGAGCACTCCGTGAGTGTTCAGACCGGCTGTCAAGTCCCCGTCCTTCGCTCAGGCGCAGGCGTAGCCTTCCGGCATGGACGGTTTCGCGGCTGTCGATTTCGCCTTCGCGCGTGAGGTCCTGCAGCGGGGCATCGCGGCGCTGTATCTCGTCGCGTTCGTCTCGACGCTGAACCAGTTCCGCCCGCTGCTGGGCGAGCGCGGCCTGCTCCCCGCACCCCGGTTGCTGGAGTGGGCGGATTCGTCGGCATCCCGGAAGCGGATGCTGCACCCGACGCTCTTCACCCGCATCCGCTACTCGGACCGGCGACTGGCGGCCTTGTGCTGGGCAGGGACGGTCATCTCGGCATCCGTCGTGGTCGGCCTCCCGCAGCTCGGCCCGCCGTGGGTGCCGATGCTGGCGTTTCTCGCCCTGTGGGTCGGGTACATGTCGGTGACGAGCATCGGGCAGACGTTCTACTCCTTCGGGTGGGAGATGCTGCTGCTCGAGGCCGGTTTCCTCGCGGCGTTCCTCGGCTCGGTGCACGAGCCGCCGCCGACCGTGGTGATCGTGCTGTTCTGGTGGCTGGTGTTCCGGCTCGAGTTCGGTGCCGGGATGATCAAGATCCGTGGCGGACGCGAGTGGCGCGACCTCACGGCGCTCACGTACCACCACGAGACGCAGCCGATGCCGGGGCCGCTCAGCCGACAGGCGCATCTGCTGCCGCGGTGGTTCCACAAGGGCGAAGTGCTGGGCAACCACTTCGCGCAGCTCGTGGTGCCGTTCTTCCTCTTCGCGCCGATCCTGGCGCTCGTCGTACCAGGTCCGCTGCCGCTTCTCATCGGTGCCGTCGCGGCGGCGATCGTCATCGCGACGCAGCTGTGGCTCGTCGCGACGGGCAACTTCGCCTGGCTGAACTGGGCGACCATCGTGCTGGCATTCTCAGCGATCGGAATCCCTGGACCGGCTCGCCAGGAGCCCATCCCGCTGTACTGGATCGTGGTGACCTCGGCCGTCGGCATCCTGTACGTCGTGCTGAGCTGGCCGGCCCTGCGGAACCTGTTCGCCCGACGGCAGCTCATGAACGCGAGCTTCAATCGGTATCAGCTCGCGAACGCCTATGGCGCCTTCGGCACCGTCACCAAGGAGCGGATCGAGATCGTCGTGGAGGGCACTCTCGCCGAGGAACCGGGGGATGCCGACTGGGTCGAGTACGGGTTCAAGGGCAAGCCGGGGGCGCTGAAGCGGATGCCGAGGCAGTTCGCGCCGTACCATCTGCGTCTGGACTGGCTGATGTGGTTCCTGCCGCTCGGACGATCGCTGGACGACTGGTTCACGGCGTTCCTGGTGCGGCTGCTCGAGGCCGACCCGCCCACGCTGCGTCTGCTCGCTGCGGATCCGTTCGACGGGGAGCGTCCGCGGTGGGTGCGCGCCGTGTCGTACCGATATCGGTTCGCCCCGCGCGGGGCGGATACCGTGTGGGTGCGCGACCGGCACCGCGAGGTCATGGGGGCGGTGTCGCTGCGCTGACGGTCAGAGCTGCTCGAGCCTTTCGGCCAACAGACCCGGTTGCTGCAGGGGGATTCCGTGCCCCGCATCCGGGACGAACTCCAACGCGCTCCCCGACAGTGCGCTGTGCAGCGCTTCCGCGGACGACCGCAGGAGGCTCTTCTCGCGAGACCCCGCGAGAATCAGCGCCCGGCCCGGGAAGGCGCTCCACCCGTCGGGCACGGTGAAGCGGATGTTCTCGCCCACCGCGGCGACGAGGCTCTGTGCCGTCATCGCAGCCGATGTCCGCAGGTAGTCGTCAAGCAGCGCGGGAGGGACGAAAAGCTCCTTCGCCTGCAGGCGGGCAAACCATCGGACCCGGGCGAGGCCGGACGTGGCCCGCAGCAGGCCCAGAGTGAGACCGGGAGCCGGCGTCGGTTCCGCCTGGGCGCTGATGACGACGACGCGGTCGACGAGGTCAGGGCGCACCGCCGCGAGCAGCACAGCCAGCTGGGCACCGAGCGAGAAGCCCACGACTGCCGTGGGAGAGGGCCCGTCGTCCTCGAGAATCGATGCGAGGTCACGAACCACGTCGTCGTGCGAGGAGTACGGCTCCTGCGCACTGCGATCGTGGCCGGGCAGATCCGGGATCAACAGATGCGTTCGGTGATCGAGGTGCTCGCGCAGCGGCATCCACATCCACCCGCCGACGCCACCGCCATGGAGCAGCAGGACGCGCGGTCCCTGCCGGTCTCCATGGTGCTCGACATGCATACAGCGGCTCACGCCTTCCTGGTGCGTGCGACGTAGATCGTGTTGGACGAGGTTCCGCCGGTGACCGGATTGTCGAAGTCGACGACATGCGCGATCGCGTCGTCGAAGACGGCATCCAGTTCGGTCATGAACTCGTCGTCCGGTGGATCGTCCGACCACAGCGCGAACACGCCGCCCGCGGCGAGATGCCTGTCGAGAGAGCGCAGTCCGTCCGCGTCGTAGAGATCCGCGTGCGTCGGGTCCAGCTGGTGACGCGGCGAGTGATCCACGTCGAGGAGGATCGCCGAATATCCCTGATGACCTTCAGGCGGCGCCGCGCGTACGAGAGCGAAGAAGTCGGCCTCGACCAGCGTCGTGCGCGGATCGCCGACGAGCTCAGCGGACGCGGGCAGCAGCCTCCGCTCGTGCCACGAGATGACCGTGCCGAGCCGATCGATCACCGTCAGCGCGCTCACTCGCGGATCGCGGAGTGCGGCGACCGCCGTGTATCCGAGACCGAGCCCTCCCACCAGGACGGAAAGCCGCTCACCGGCCACGGCCGCGAGGCCCAGATGCGAGAGCTCTTCTTCGGCGACCGTGAACAGGCTCGACATCAGGAACTCGTCGCCGAGCTTGACCTCGTAGATCTCCTGGCCGACGGCGGGCTCCGTGCGCCGTCGCAGGGTGAGCTCTCCGATGGGGGTCTGCTGCCAGTCGAGTTCTTCGAACCGAGCGATCACTGCGGCATCCCTCCGTCTTCGGCCACACTACCCCGGGTCGGGACACGACGATCATCGGAGGTCGCCAGCGGCACGGCCGCACGAGCGGGGTCGCTTTGGTTGCGCCCCACAGGGGATCCCGCGTCGTCGGTGCCGGGGTGTCAGGATGCCGGAAGGCAGCGACAAGGAGAATCGATGACGACCTCGCCGATCAAGAAGACCTACGAAGCCCTGCGTTCCCGCCCGCTCGGGAAGCGGATCTTCAGCACGATCGTGAGCTTCAAGGCGCCGTACTTCCGCACCATCCGCCCCGCGATCATCTCGCTGGAGCCCGGTCGAGGGGTGGCGCGCATGCGCGACCGCTGGGGCGTGCACAATCACATCGGCACAGTGCACGCGATAGCCTGCTGCAACCTCGCCGAGCTCGTCGCCGGGACCACGATCGACTACTCGTTGCCCGAGTCGCACCGCTGGATCCCGAAGGGCATGAACGTGGCGTACCTCAAGAAGGCGAAGGGGACGCTCACCGCCGTCGGCACGATCGGTGGGCTGGACACGCTGGAGGTCGGTGAGGCGCGCGACGTCATCGTCGCCGTCGACATCACGGACCGCGCCGGCGTCGTCGTCGTGCACGCGGACATCACGATGTGGGTGACGCCGCGCTCGGCATCCTGACGCGCGGCCGCGGCCGCGGCCGCGGCCGCTACGGCACGATCGCGTCGATGTAACCGCCGTCGACGCGTACCGCGGCGCCCGTCGTGGCCGACGCCAGCGGAGAGGACAGGTACGCGACCATGTTCGCGATCTCCTCGGGTTCGATCAGTCGCTGCAGCAGCGACTGCGGGCGGTGCAGGCGCATGAACTCGCGCTGCGCGTCCTCCCAGGGCAGCGCACGGTCGACCAGTTCGTACACGAACGTCTCGACACCGCCCGTGTGGGTCGGACCTGCCAGCACGGAGTTCACCGTGACGCCGGTGCCGGCGGCATCCTTCGCGAATCCGCGGGAGACCGCGAGCAGAGCCGTCTTCGACATGCCGTAGTGGATCATCTCGGCGGGGATCACGACGGCGGAGTCGCTGGCGATGTTGAGGACGCGACCCCATCCGCGCTCCTTCATGTCGGGCAGCGTCGCCCGGATCAGACGCACGGCGGCGAGGACGTTCACCTCGAAATAACGGCGCCACTCGTCATCGGAGATGGCGAGGGCGTCCTCGGCGCCGAAGATGCCGAGGTTGTTCACCAGCACGTCGACGGGCCCGGCCGCGGCGAGCACGGCATCCGTCCCGTCCGTCGTCGTGACGTCGCCCGGAGCCGCGACGAGATCACGGTCGGCGCTTTCGGCCCGGAGCTCGGTGATCACGGATGCCACGGACGACGCGCTGCGTCCGTTGATCGCGACGCGGGCGCCGGCATCCGCCAGGGTTGCGGCGATCGCGCGGCCGATGCCCTGGGTCGAGCCCGTGACGAGGGCGGTTCTGCCGGTGAGGTCGATGCGCATGGGGATCCCTTCGTTGCTGCTGACCACAGGTGCAACGCGGCGGATGCTCAGGACATGCCCGCGCCTAAGCTGGGCGCATGACGAATCGGACCGCCCTCATGCCGGAGCTCGGACGCATCGAGATCGTCGACCGGGTCGTTCCCGAGCTCGCCCCGCGACAGGCTCTCGTGCAGGTTGAGTCCGTGGGGGTGTGTGGATCGGATGCCGCGTACTTCACGGTCGGCTACATCGGCGACTGGGTGGTCGACGGGCCGATCGTGCTCGGCCACGAGGCATCAGGGCAGGTCGTCGCCGTCGGAGCCGACGTCACGCACGTCGCCGTCGGCGACCGTGTCGCGATCGAGCCGGGTACGCCCTGTCGCGACTGCGCCGACTGCACGGCGGGCCGCTATCACCTGTGCCCGGATCTGGCGTTCCTCGCGACGCCGCCGTACGACGGAGCCCTCACGCAGCTGCTGGCCATGGATGAGCGCAACCTGTTCCGGATGCCGGAGAGCATGTCCTTCGACGAAGGAGCGATGCTGGAACCGCTGTCAGTGGGGATCTGGGCATGCCGCCGGGCGGGTTTCCAGGCAGGAGACAGCGTCCTCGTGACCGGCGCCGGCCCGGTCGGTGTGCTCGCCGCTCAGGTCGCGCGGGCATTCGGCGCCTCACGCGTCCGCGTCGCAGACGTGTCGGACTATCGCCTGGAACTCGCGGCATCCCTCGGCTTCGAGGTCGAGAAGGTGGGTGCCGAAGCCTCGCGCGAGCCGGAGTTCGACGTCCTGCTGGAGTGCTCGGGCGCACCGAACGCGCTCGCCGACGGGCTGTGGCGGCTGAACAACGGCGGACGCGCTGCCATGGTCGGAATGCCGAAGCAGGCCGTCGAGCTGCCGCTGTCGAAGCTGAACGTGCGCGAGCTCTCGGTCGCGCTCGTCAACCGCTACGCGCACACCTGGCCGACCGCGATGGCGCTCGTCGCCGACGGACGGGTGGATGCCGCGGCGATCGTCACTCACCACTACGGTCTGTCCGAGACGGCCGAGGCTCTGATGCTCGCGAAGACGGAACCGAATTCGATGAAGGCGATCATCCGGCCGCAGGAGTGAGGGCGGTCGTCAGCTGGACGTCTCCGTGAGGGCGACGGGGGCGCCGGAGGCGATCGACGCGTAGGCGGCCTCGACGACGGCGATCGCGGCGACCCCGTCCGCTCCGGACACGCGGGCGTCGCGTCCGTCGCGGATGGCCGCGACGAAATCCGCGATCTGGAGCGCGTAGGGGCTGTCCGCCGGGGATGTCGGCGGCAGGTGGCGGGCCGCAGCATCCGGCACCGTGTCCGCGAGCGAAGCGGAACTCTCGTCGCTGTCGTGAGACAGCTCGCCGTGCGTGCCGATGATCTGGACGCGCGTGCGGAACGGGACACCCGGCGCGCCCCAGGTCGCCTGCAGGTGCGACTGCGCGCCGCTCGCATGGGTCAGTACGACCTCGGCGGTGACGGGCAGGGGCACGATGTCGTCCACCGTCGGCGGATTCTGCACCGCGGACACGCTGACGGCCGGACCGGCGAACCAGAGCGCCTGATCGATGTCGTGGATCATGAGGTCGCGGATCACGCCGCCGCCGGTGCTCTCCCGGAAGAACCACGGTGCCGAGGGCGCGGATCCCCTCCGGGACAAGCGCTGCGTCAGAATCTCGCCGATCGCTCCCGCATCGAGCTGCGCCTTGATGCGGGCGTACGCAGGGAAGTAGCGCACGACGTGCGCGGGGAACAGGCGCACACCCGCGGCCCTCGCGGCGTCGACGATGCGCCGGGCCTCGGTCGCGGTCGGCGCCAGCGGCTTCTCGCAGATGACATCGACACCGGCCTCGATGGCGGCGAGCGCGAAGGCGACGTGGGTGCCGCTCGGTGTGACGATGTCGACGACATCGGCCTCGGCGAGCAGCGTCTCGATGTCGGGAGCCACGCGCATGCCGTGCTCGGCGGCGATCTTCGCGGCGCCGGTGCGCGACATGACCGTGACGCGAGAGCCGAGATCACGCCACGCGTCCGCATGGACACGTGAGATGCCGCCGGCGCCGATGAGACCGACCCTGAGCTCGGGCAGGGCGCTCCGCCTCCGGCCACCGCTCATGCGCGGGTCTTCACGCGCGCTCGTCGTCCCGACGCAGCGGCATCCGTTCGGGCTCCGGCGCGGATGCCGGAGTGATCGGCTGCGGCGCGGCCGGCGCCGCCGTGATCTCGCGGGCGACCTGCTTCTCGAGCACCTGCACCGCCTGATCCGACAGCACGATGAGACCGTCGAGCTCTTCGCGCACCCGCTTGTACGCGATGTTGCGCTCGGCCTGCGTGGCGGTGTCGTCGACGGCGACCTTCAGCAGCTGCTGGGCGCGATCCAGCTTCTTGCGCTCGGCCTCGGTGAAGGTCGAATCGCGCAGACGCCGGGCATCCCTCTCGGCGACCTCGAACGCGACCGCGTAGTTGCCGACGGCATCCAGGTACTCGCTGACCTGCTGTTCGCTGACCTTGGCATCGACGGATGCCGGGCGCAGCGCGTCCGCGGTCTTCTTGGCGCGCAGGAAGGCAGCGGTCAACGGCTGACGACCGTCGCTCATCGCCGGGAAGGCGATGAGCTTGGCGACGTCGAGCTCGTAGTCCAGCCAGCGGGCGGTGATCTCGTCGTGCTCGGCGAACAATCGCTCGAGCAGTTGATTCGGCGTCACCTGCGGCTGCGCCGGAATCTGCGTCGTGACGGGCCGCGTCTGGCCGCGTGCGGCGATCTGGGCGGCTTTGATCTCGCCCTTGATGCGGATGGTCTCCAGGCGCCGTTCGTGACGCTGTTTGGAGGCGCGCTCCCACGCCTTGCCGATGCCGCCGGCGACGCCCATGATCGGGAAGATCAGCCACCAGTAGTCGCCGGCGAAGGTCCAGAAGCCCTGGAGGAACTCGTCCATGATGGCCTCAGCCTAGTCCCGCCGTGGTACCGGTGAATCGCTCAGGTGCGCGGGAGTTCGCCGATCTTCGCGCCGTCCTTGTCCTGCACGATGAGGGTGTCGCCGTCGACCTGGACCTTGCTCAGACCGCGCAGCCAGGTGTCCACGCCCTGGCAGGCCTTGAGGGTCGAATAGTAGGGCGCGATCTCGACCGTGTCGTCGACCACGGTGTACGTACTGCCGATGCCGTTGCAGCCGTCGGTTCCGGTCACCTTGCCCTCGGCGGTGAACTCGAGGAAGGGTTCGCCTTTGGCATCCGATCCCCACGTGCCGACGACGTCGGGCTCAGGCGAAGCGGTGGACGTCGGCCCGCCGGCCGGTCCGGCGGCGGGGGCGCAGGCCGTCAGCAGGATGGCGGCTGCGGCCACCATGAGGGCCGCTCGGATGCGGTGGGAAGTCATGCCTCGATGGTACCCACCCGGAAGAAATTCGTAATCTGGGTACAACTACCCATGGAAGTCTGTGAGCAGGCTGTGTACTCTGAACGAGGTTTGCGTTTTCGGCGCGAGCCACCGCATGTTCTTCCGGAGCTGTAACAGGGGTACTCGACTCCGGCGGGGGGACACTGCGCATCATTCGCAGCGAAAAGGACTGTCATACATGACCAGAGGAATGGGGCGCCGCTCACTGGCGCTGACCGCAGCCGCGACGCTGACGCTCGGAGGCCTTGTCTTCGCAGCGCCCGCCGTCGCCGCAGAGACCACGCCAGCGCCGACTCCTGAAGCGAGCTCGACTCCGGCCGCGGAGGAGACTTCCGCGCCGAAGGAGACTGCAGCGCCCAAGGAAGCTGAGGCTCCCAAGGCCGAGGCACCGAAGACCGAGGTCTCCGAGGACGACGTCGCCGAGGCTGCTGAAGACGCAGCTGAGGCCGATGTCGAGATCGTCGCCGTCGGTGTGAACGCCGCAGGCGAAGACCTCATCCTCGTCACGGAGGACAGCGTCAAGGCGCCGGGCAGCGACGAGGCCATCGAGGCCTTCGCGGACAAGCTGGACGTCCAGGACGCGAAGGTCGTCACGACGTCGGCGCCGTTCACGTCCTACGCCGCGGGTGATGTCGTCGGCGGCCAGGGGTACGCGATGATCGAGGAGACGCCCGAGGGCGTCTACGCCTACGCGTGCTCTATCGGATTCTCGGCCTTCTCGCCCGACGGTGAACCTGCCGTGATCAGCGCGGGGCACTGCGCTCTCGGCGAGACGGGCAAGTTCACCGACACGTATCTGACCATCCCGGGTGAGGAGCCCGCCGTCGACGGCGATGGCTACGCATTCGAGGAGCCGCTCGAGCCGTTCGGCACGTTCGGCTTCTCGCAGTACGGCGGACCGGGCAACAGCGAGGGCGCCGAGGGCGACCCCAACTCCACCGACATCTCTGTCATCGATGTCCTGGACGGGTGGAACCCGAAGCCCGTCGTTACCGACTGGTCGACGGCAGGATCTTCGCTGGACTCGCTCGCGGAGAGCGTCACGCCGATCAAGTCCGTCGGCGAGCCGACCGTCGGATCCGTGTCGAAGAGCGGTCGCACCACCGGTCTCACCACCGGAGAGGTCAGCGAAACCGACATCCTCGATGGCTGGGCTCCGGTGCAGGACTCGTCGGGCGCCGTTCACTGGGTCCGCGGCTTCCAGAGCAACGTGGGCTCGGATGAAGGCGACTCCGGCGGAGCCGTCTTCCAGGGCAGCAAGGCCGTCGGCGTGATCAGCGGTGGTAACGGCACGATCACGTGGGCGACGTCCCTCACCAAGGGCCTCGAGTTCACCGACGGCTACACCGTCGCGCTCTCGATCGACAAGCCCAAGATCGACGCAGGCGCAACGGTCGAGCGCGGCTCGACGATCACCGGCACTGTTCCGAGCAACAACGCTAAGTCGGTCATCATCACGCGTGACGGTGGCGAGCCCGAGTCGGTCGACGTCACGGACGGCAAGTTCAGCTTCAAGGTGGCGAACAAGGGCGAGTTCACGTACACGTTCACCGCGGTGAACGGCTACAGCCGTTCGGCCACCACCAGCTGGGACGTCAAGGTCACTCCGCCGCCCGTGGCGGCACCGGTCATCACGACGCCGGCTGACGGTTCGACCGTCGCCGCTCCGCTCGAGAGCGTCAGCGGCACCGGCACGCCGGGCTACACCGTCGAGGTGAGCATCGGCGATGGCCACTCCGGTTCGGGCTACCCGCCCGTCACCGTGGATGCTGCCGGTAACTGGACGCTGACGGATGTCGGCCTCGAGTCCTACGGCGACTACACGATCAGCGCGGTCCAGTACCGTAACGCCGACGAGTTCTCATCCGAGGCCACGTCGACCTTCAGCCTGGCTCCGGCCGCTCCGGCGATCACGTCGATCTTCAACGGCCAGGTCTTCGGCGCTACGGCTGGTCCGACCGGCGTGTCCGGCACCGGCATCGAAGGGGCGACCATCAAGCTCGCCCTGAACGGCACGGATGCAGCCAGCGCCAGCGCGATCACCTCGCTCGCAGCGCAGAGCTTCACCGCGACGGTCGTCGACGGCAACTGGAGCGTCGACTTCGGCGCTGCTCTCCAGCCGGGCGCGTACACGGTTCGCGCGGTTCAGTCCGTTGACGGAGTCAATTCCGCCACGGCGGCTGAGCTGGCCTTCACGGTCTCGGCTGCGGCTCCCGCGCCGGGCCCGGGTGACGGCGGCAACGGCGGCGGCGGCAACGGCGGGGCTGAGGCTCCGGCCGGTGGCGGCGACGACGAGCTCGCGACCACGGGTATGGACACCATCGTCCCGCTGACGGCTTCGGCCGGCGCGATCGCGCTCATCTCGGCCGGCATCATGCTGCTCGTGGTGCGTCGTCGCAAGCTCGTGCAGGACTGACGAGTCTGACTGACTGAGGGGCGGGCGCCGCGAGGTGCTCGCCCCTTCGTCGTCCCATCGTCCGCAGCGTCAGCGTCCGGACTTCTCGGCGCAGGGTACGCACAGCTCGGCGAACGGTCGCGCCTGCAGCCGCCCCGACGGGATGCCGCGGCCGCATGACGCACAGACGCCGTATGTCCCGGCATCCACTCGGACCAGAGCATCTTCGATCTGCCGAAGCTCCGCCTGCGCGGCATCCGCGAGGCCGGTCAGGCGCGACCATTCCGACGATAGTGTCACGCCCTCCGGATCGTGTTCGTCGTCGTCGTTGGAGCCTTCGCGATCGTGCGTGAGCTGAGTCAGTGCCGCGATCGCGGACTCGGCCCGTGCGAGGGCTTCGACGCGCAGGTCTTCCAGGCGGGCGTGTGGGTCGGCTACGCCGTGATAAGGCACTATTCCAGCCACTCCGTGATGAAGCGATCGTTCGCATGGACGTGCGTCGCCTCGTACGTGCCGCCGTCGAGCACCTCGAAGCGGTGCGCGATCAGCGCGGGGACGACGAGGATCTGCCCGCCGGCGCCCACGACCTGCTCCTCGCCGACGGTGAACAGCGCACGTCCGCGGTGGATGACGAACGTCTCGGCGTAGGGATGCCGGTGCAGTCGCGGCCCGGATCCTGGCGTGCTGTCGTACTCGCGGATGATGCTGACCGGCGACCCGATCAGATACCCCTCGAGGTTCTCGTCCGGGCCGACGTTCCTGGGCTGGATGGTCATGGATCTCCCTTCCACGCCGAGGGTACGCCGCGCACCGGCAAAGCAGAACACCGCCGGAGCGAGCAGCGTCGCCGGAATCTCCGCTCTGGTGCCCGCGCGCGGACTCAGCCGAGCAGGAGCGAGAGCACGGTCGCGCCGCCGCCGACGAGGATCAGCGCGCCGATCGTCACCCAGGCCGTGACGCGGATGCGCTTCTGACGGCGCTCCGAGTAGATCGACAGGTCTTCGGCCTCTTCGTGGTGGTGCTCAGACATCGTTGCTCCTCAAGGGGCTGCGTTTCGACTCGCTTCGCTCGCTCAACGAGCGAGCGGCGCCGGCTCGGTGACGGTGGGACCGAAGTAGCTCGGCAGAGTGGCCTGCGAGCGCTCGCGCAGCTCGGCTGCCGAGATGGTGAAGACGTCCTGCACTTCGAGCTGCGGCTCGGTGTCCGTGACGCCGATGCGCATCACCGGATAGTCGCGCCCCTCGCAGAGGCCGCGGAATTTCACGTCGTCCTCGCGCGGCACGGTCACGATGACCCGTCCCGTCGACTCGGAGAACAGTGCGGTCGCGGCATCCACCCCGTCGCGTTCGATGATCTCGTTCAGCCAGACGCGGGCGCCGACGCCGAAGCGCATGACGCCCTCGGCGAGGGCCTGCGCGAGGCCGCCCTCGGACAGGTCGTGCGCCGACGAGATCAGCCACTCGTCACGGGCAGCGCCGATGAGGCCGGCGAGGCGCTTCTCGGCGGCGAGGTCGACCTTCGGCGGCAGACCGCCCAGGTGGGCGTGAACGGTCTCGGCCCAGGCCGAACCGCTGAGCTCCGTCGACGTCGTGCCGAGCAGGTAGATGTTCTGGCCCTCGTCCTGCCATCCGGACGGGATGCGGCGAGAGACGTCGTCGATCAGGCCGAGCACGCCGACCAGCGGGGTCGGGTGGATCGGCACGTCGCCGGTCTGGTTGTAGAACGAGACGTTGCCGCCCGTGACCGGGGTGCCCAGTTCGAAGCAGCCGTCGGCGAGGCCGTCGACGGTCTGGCCGAACTGCCACATGACCTCGGGGTTCTCGGGGGAGCCGAAGTTCAGGCAGTCGGTGATCGCGGTCGGGGTCGCGCCGGTCACGGCGACGTTGCGGTACGCCTCGGCCAGGGCGAGCTGCGCACCCGCGTACGGGTCGAGCTGGCAGTAGCGGCCGTTCGCATCGGTCGCGATCGCGAAGCCGAGACCGGACTCCTCGTCGACGCGGATCATGCCCGCGTCATCCGGGAAGGCGAGGGCCGTGTTGCCGAGCACGTAGTAGTCGTACTGGTTCGTGATCCAGCGGGTGTCGGCGAGGTTCGGCGATGCGACGAGCGACAGGAACTGGTCGCGCAGCACGGACGGCTCGGACGAGCGCGGGAGGTTCTCCGCGGCATCCGCCTGGAGCGCGTCGATCCACGTCGGGTAGGCGACCGGACGGTCGTAGACCGGGCCGTCGACGGCCACGGTCGAAGGGTCGACGTCGACGATGCGCTCGCCCTGCCAATCGATGATGAGGCGGCCGTCTCCGGTGACCTCGCCGAGCACGCTGGTCTCGACCTCCCACTTGTTCACGACCTCGAGGAACGCCTCCAGCTTCTCGGGCGCGACGATCGCCATCATGCGCTCCTGCGACTCCGACATGAGGATCTCCTCGGCCGTGAGCGACGGGTCGCGCAGCAGCACGTTGTCGAGCGAGACCTTCATGCCGCTGTTGCCGTTGGCCGCGAGTTCGCTGGTCGCACAGGAGATGCCGGCGGCACCGAGGTCCTGGATGGCCTCGACGAGCTCGCCGCGGTACAGCTCGAGGCAGCACTCGATGAGCACCTTCTCGGCGAACGGGTCGCCGACCTGGACGGCCGGGCGCTTGGTGGGCCCGCCGTCGTCGAACGAGTCGGATGCCAGGATGCTGGCGCCGCCGATGCCGTCACCGCCGGTGCGGGCACCGAACAGGACGACCTTGTTGCCGACGCCGGTGGCGTTGGCGAGCTTGAGGTCCTCGTGGCGCAGGACGCCGACCGCGAGCGCGTTCACGAGCGGGTTGGCCTGGTAGACCGCGTCGAACACGGTCTCGCCACCGATGTTCGGCAGGCCGAGACAGTTGCCGTAGAAGCTGATGCCGGCGGTCACGCCGTGCACGACGCGCGCCGTGTCCGGGTGGTCGATCGCGCCGAAGCGGAGCGCATCCATGACGGCCACCGGGCGTGCGCCCATCGAGATGATGTCGCGGACGATGCCGCCGACGCCGGTGGCAGCGCCCTGGAACGGCTCGATGAACGACGGGTGGTTGTGCGACTCGGCCTTGAAGGTGACGGCCCAGCCTTCGCCGACATCGACGACGCCCGCGTTCTGGCCCATGCCGACCATGAGGCGTTCCTTCATCTCGTCGGAGACCTTCTGGCCGAAGCGGCGCAGGTAGTTCTTCGACGACTTGTAGGAGCAGTGCTCCGACCACATGACCGAGTACATGGCCAGCTCGCCCGAGGTGGGGCGACGGCCGAGGATCTCGCGGATGCGGGAGTACTCGTCATCCTTCAGGCCCAGCGCGGCATACGGCTGCTCCTTGTCGGGAGTGGCGATCGCGTTCTCGACGGAGTCGGGGACGTGCTGACGGGCGGGGGCTTCAGGGGTGGTCACGCGCACTCCAAGGGAAAGGGCCGAGCGGGGCGTGTTCAGTCTACCGGCGGCACGATCGCGCAGAGTCCGCGTGATCTCGCGGCCCGCGCTACGGCCTCGTGTCGTCGTGGTGCACGATGCGGCCCAGTTCTACGACGTCGCCCGGCAGCTCCCAGTAGTGCAGGCGCCGCGCGCCGGCGACGTTCTGCTCCACGCTGGATCGCATGCAGCGGGCGCCGTCCTCGCGGACGACATAGGCGTCGTCACCGCCCTCGCCGGTACGGAGTCGATGCAGTTCGCGCGCCGGGATCTCGCGGTCCCGACCGGTGATGGCATCCACGCACGTGCGGATCGCCTTGCTCAGCTGGCCCTCGTCGAGAGCCGCGAGGGAGTCGATGAAGCCGGCGCCGAGCGTGTACTCCCGCAGCGGCCACCGCCCACGCTCACCGGGGGCGGTCCGGTTGCCCCACGTGCGCTCGATCTCGAAGCGGATGCCGTCGGCCGTGGTGTCCACATGAGAGCGCTCGGCGGCTCGGCGGGCATCGCGCAGCGCACGGCCGGTCTCTCGCCTGTCCTGCACGGCGTGGTCCAACTTCACCTCGGCGCTCGCGCGCTCGGCCCGCTCGGCGGCCAGCTGCGAGCGGAGGCGGTCGTTCTCGAGGCGCAGTGTCGCGGCCTCCGCGTCGCTCGCGGATGCCGCGCCGCTCGTGCGTCCGACGAGATTGGTCAGTGCCAGGATGTCGGCGCGCAGGCTCGTGATCTCTCGTGCCAGCACCGCGACATCGGTGCGGGTCGCGTAGTCGCTCGGAATCGGAGCCGTGGATGCCGCGGGCACCGGTTCAGCGGCCGGGGCGTCGCGCTCGGCATCCGATGGCCGCTGGATGTCCCGGTCCTCGCTGAGCCACGGGGCTCCGCCGACGACCAGGGGGAGGGCGGGGACCAGCGGTGCGTCAGGATCGGCTTCCGTCCGGCTGAGCGCCAGCGGCTTCCCCGGAGCCCGAGTGACGCGCACGCGGATGACATCGCCCACGGCGAGGACGTCGCCGACCGGGCTGTCACCGGTGTCGACGTCGCGGCGACGCAGGACGGCCGAGAATCGTGGGTGCAGATGCACGGTGGCGCGCAGGTCGGTCACCTTCGCGACGAGCGCGAGCGTGTGGGACCCGTTCGGGAAGGCATCCAGGTCGGGCTCGAGCGGCTCGGGGTGCAGTTCGGTGCCGTCGAGGATCCCGGCGGTGGGCTCGCCGACGATGAGCGCGTCGATCAGCGGGATGTCCGGGGGAAGCAGATCGGCGGTGGCGGTCACCGTCGTGCCGTCGTCGAGCCGGACCATCGCCCGGCTGCCGTCCGCGACGAACCCCTGCACGACGCCTGCAGCGCGGCGGATCGTCCGCGCCGTGGCGGACTGGATCGTGCGGCGTCCGGTCTGCGCCATCGCGTCGTTCACCAGGTCGGCGGTGTCGGAGTGGTCAGGGAAGCGCAGGTGCGAGCGGGCCCACGAGGGATCGACACCGAAGTCCGGGGGATAGCTTCGGGCTGCGCCGTTGAACACCTGCGCCTTGGGCGGCAGGAGTGATTCCAGGTGCTTGCTCGGGATGCCGGTGGCGATCGTGACGACGTCGGCTGTGCCGTCCAGCTCACGGCGGAGACGGTCGACGTCGAACAGCAGTTCGCCTCCGATGGCGGTCGAGACCAGGACCAGCGGGTGCTCTCGCGGCATGAGGATGCGGGTGGCGAGCGCCTCGGCATCCTCAGGGGTGATCACGTCGGCGTACATCATCCCTCGACCATAGGCGCGCGCTCCACTGTCGCCCGGGGACCGCATCGGCTCGTCCCGAACTGGGCGGCTACCGCAGCGCTTCGCGGGCGAAGAGCGCCAGCAGCGGATCCGCCGGTTCGCTGCGTCCAGGGCGCTCGCCCGAGTCGCCGAGCAGGTCGAGCACCTGGCGCACGCGATCGGTCGCGAGGTCGATGTCGCGCTCGGTGAAGCGCCTCCCGGTGGACGATGCCCATCCGCACGCCTCGAGCCCGAAGGCGACGGCACGCCAGCGTTCGGCGGGCTCGGTGCCGTCGGCGATCGCGATGAGCAGCAGCGTCGCGGCATCCGTCTCGGCGTCGCCGAGGTCGCGACCGAGTCCGCCGGCGATCAGCCGCAGCTGCAGCACGGGGTCGCCGAGCGCGCGCTTGGCCGCCGCCGTCAGCAGCAGGTGGCCCTTCTGCACGCGGACCAGGCCGATCCGCGTCGCCGTCTCGCGCAGCACTGCGATGGGAGGGGTGAGGTCCTCCCGGTTTCCCGTGCCGATCCAGCCGTCCAGCCATCCGAGTTCGGTCATGCCGGCGAGGACGGTGGCGGGCGGCATCCATCCGGCCGATGTCAACGCCAGCCCGTCCGGCCCGATCGCATCCATGAGCCAGCCGAACGGCCGGATGATGCGGGAGGCCGTGTCCGGATCGATCTCGGTCGGCTCGAGGATGCCGGTGCGATCGAGGTGCTGGCGCAGTTCGGCGCGCAGCGGCGGGGGGAGCTCCGCGGCGAGGACGACGACGGGCGATGCGTCGTGCACGTCGCCCGGTCGGCGCAGCTCCTCGCGCTTCACGAGACCGGACATGTCGTACGGGTCGAACCCCGACTCCTCGGGGCTGAAGAGGAGATTCAGTTCGGTCTGCACCACGACCGCGTCGAACGTCGAGGCGGTCTGCGGCGCCCACGGGCCGACGGTCGCGTGGATCCACTCGACGATGTCGTCATGCTCGGGGTGCGTCGGATCGGCCGCGATCGCGAGCTTCTCGGCGTAGCCGTCCAGGCCGCCGGAGTCCTCGAACGGTGCCCGGCGCGCGCCGTCGAGGACGACGACCGATGTCAGCTCCGGTGCGTCCTCGCGCTCGTCGAGCACGTCGATGCGATGCGTCCAGCCGTCCCCGGAGTCGTACTCGTACCAGAGCGGGCCACCGTCGTTCAGCACGTCGGTGACCGTCACGTCGTTCTCGGAAATCACGTCCGCCGCGGCATCCGGGAACTCGGGCGGGCCCCAGCGCCGCAGCGGCACGGACGGCGGGGCGGACGGGTCGGCGTCGGTGAACTCGTGCAGATGGAGCTCGCGCCAGCCCATCACCGTCTGCAGGGCGATGTGCAGCATGCGCAGCCGGATGCCGCCGCGCACGTCGAGCTCGCGCCAGATCTCGGGGTCGCTGCCGACGAGGCTCACACGGAGCCGATACCGGGTCATGCTCCGAGCGTAGACGGGGCGACCGACGTGCGGCCGAGGGAGGCCGATGGGCGTCGCTCCACGTGAGGTTCACCGTGCGTTCATCGCGACCCAGAACGATCGGGCGACACCATCCACCGACCCCGAGGAGTCACCGTGATCCCCCGCCTGCTCACCGTCGCCGCGATCGGCGCCTCCGCCGTCCTGCTGGTCGGCACCGTCCCGCTGCATCCCCATCCGGATCCGAAGCCGCCGGCGCACGCCAACGGGCACGCATACGCGCACGGCCACTCGAAGCCGAAGGGCGACGACGTCACCGCGAAGCTCGAGACCCCGGCTCTCTGGGACGAGGACGGCGCGGACGCCGACGACCCGGCCATCTGGATCGACGAGGACGACGTCGAGAGCAGCCTCGTCATCACCACCGCCAAGGAGGCCGGGATGAACGTCTACGACCTCGAGGGTGAGCTGGTCCAGCACATCGACCCGAAGCCGGCGCCCGGCGAGGACGACGCGCCAGGACGCTACAACAACGTCGACCTCCTCCACGGCTTCGAGCTCGACGGCGACGAGGTCGACCTCGCGGTGGTCTCCGACAAGGGCATGGACGACCTCGGCATCTTCGCCATCGAGGACGGCGAGCTCGTCGAGGTGACGGCTCCGGACGCCGGGCGCATCTTCTCGGCATCCCAGGAGGAGGTCAACAGCGAGCACACCGTGTACGGCCTGGCCACGTGGCAGGACGACGACGGAGCGTACGCGCTGGTGAGCCGCAACTCGGAGACCGAGGTCGCGCTGCTCGAGCTGAGCGACAAGGGCGACGGCACCGTCGGCTGGGACGTCGTGCGGAAGCTCGCGCTGCCAGCCGAGTTCGCCATGCCGGACGGCTCGACGTGGACCACCTGCGACGACCCTGGTCAGTACGCGCAGGTCGAGGGCATCGCGGTCGACGAGGAGAGCGGCACTGCCTACCTCGGCCAGGAGCTCGTCGGCATCTGGAAGGTCGACGCCGACCTGTCCGGCGAGCCGGAGCTCGTCGATACCGCGATCGAGTTCGGCCTCCCCGGCACCTACGACGCCGAGCTCGACGGGTGCGTCTACGGAGAGAACCCTGGCTTCGGTGGCGACGTGCTGCACACCGACATCGAGGGGCTCACCATCTACGAGACCGACGAGGGCGAGGGATACCTGCTCGCCTCGAGCCAGGGCGACGACAGCTTCGCGGTCTACGAGATCGAGGACGACAACGCCTACGTCGGTTCGTTCCGCACGGCGGACGGCGTCGTCGACAGCACCCAGCACAGCGACGGTGCGGATGTCGTGAACGTGAGCCTGCCCGGGTTCGACGGCGGACTGCTCGTTCTGCAGGACGGCGACAACACGCCGGAAGGTTCGGACGAGGCGAGCACGAACTTCAAATACTTCGCCTGGGAGGACGTGGCTGAGAACAGCGGCCTCGATCTCGACATCGCCGACTGAGACGAACTCCCCAGGCCCCACGAGAAACCACTTCGCGCGCGAGAAACCACGCACGAAGTGGTTTCTCGCGGCGGAGGTGGTTTCTCGCGGGGCCGCGCGGGGCCGCGCCGGGGCCGCGCCGGGGCCGCGCCGGGGCGGGGTCAGGATGCCGCGGGCTCGGCGTGCCGCGTCGTGCCCTCCGCGAAGCGCGCGGCGGCGCGATCCTGCCTGCGGCCGACCGGGACGGGCTCGGTCGCCTTGACGAGCCCCAGGGGCCTCGTCGAGACGTAGACGCTCTCGGCGCGCTCGACGAGGAACGTCTCGTGCCAGACTCCGACCGCGCCGGGCGCCTTGCGGGCCGCCTGGTTGAAGCGGGTCCAGGCCGGCCGATGCTCCTGCGACGGGGCGGATGCGTAGGCGTAGAGCTTCTCCACCGACGACCAGTACTGCACGACGTAGGGGCCTCCGCCGCCGAACAGCAGTTCGTAGCCGAGGAAGCCCGATTCGGGGTCGCGGGACAGCTCTTTCAGCATCCGGGGCATGGCGAAGAACGCGGGCAGCCAGAGGTCGGGCCGCCACCAGCGGTTGATCTGCATGCCGATGTGGAAGACGACCAGCTCGCCGTCGTACGCGTGCGTCGTGCGGCCGGGGATGATGCGTGACATGGGGATCTCCCTTGTTGGATAGTGTCACTATCCATATTGGATAGCGCTACTATCGATGTCAAGAGGTGGCCATGAGAATTTCCGAACTGTCCGCGCAGAGCGGCGTGACCGTGCCGACGATCAAGTACTACCTGCGCGAGGGGCTGCTCCCCGAGGGCGAGCGCAGTGCGCCGACCCAGGCGACTTACGGGGCGACGCATGTGGAGCGACTGGGGGTGATCCGGGCGCTTCTGGATGCCGGGGTCAGCGTGGCCGAGACCCGTCGCGTGCTCGCGACTCTCGACGATCCGCCGGCCAGCGCGCACGAACTGCTCGGCGCGGCGCACTCCGCCATCACCCGTCCGGCGGACGAGGGCGTCGATCTGTCCGCGACTGAGCGGCTGGTTTCGGGATTGGGCTGGAAGCCGGGAACGTGCGATCCCGACGTGCTCGGCGACGTCGCCCGCGCTCTCGACGGACTCGAGCGCGCCGGCTTCGCCGTGCCGGACGCCGCGATGCCGGTGTATCTGCAGAGCATCAGGGCGATCGCGGATGCCGAGGTCGCCGCCACTCCGACCGAATCCGCCGAAGCGGCCGTGCGCTACGTCGTGCTCGGGTCGGTGCTCGTGGAGCCGCTGCTGCTCGCGCTGCGGCGGGTCGCCGAGCAGGTTGCGTCCGCGGAGCGGTTCGGCGGCACGACGACGGCGCCGTGAAAGAAGAAGAATGTCGGTTCTCGGCATCCGGAACCGACATCTGTCTTCTCTGCTGGAGGTGGCGCGGCGGACGACACGGTCCGTAGATTTCCCGCCAGGGGGCGGTGTTCTCGGCATCCTGTGCCAGCGTGTGTGGATGACCGAACCTCCGCTTGCGCCCGCGGCGACGTCCCACCGGCTTCCGGCATTCGGGATCGGGGCCGCCGGGGCGGTGCTCGGCCTGCTGCCCTGGCTGGTCGCGGGCACGCTGCCGCTGCAGAACCTGTGGGCGACGCAGACGATGCCGGAGGACATGCCCTACGTCCTGCTGCCGCTGAGCCAGTACTACGCGACCATGCTCTTCTCCCTGGTGCTGCTCGGCGGCGTCTTCGCCGGTCTCGCCGTACGGGTGGCGCGACGGGGACGTGCGGTGTCGATGTGGCCGGCTGCGCTCGGCGTCGCGCTCGTGCACCTGATCGCCGCGGCGCAGAGCTTCGTCGTGCTCGCCCGGGGCCTCGGTCTCATGGACGGATCGGGAGACACCCGTGCGGCGCTCTACTTCGGAGGGATGCTGGGAGGCACCGTCGTCGCGGCCGTGCTGGCGCAGGTCGGACTGTGGATGACGTCGCGCCCGTCGGTCGCCGTCGCGTCGCTCGGAATCGCGCTCGCCGCGGTGCCGTTCGGAACGTGGGTGGTGCGCTGGTTCGCAGCATTCGCCGGGCCGAGCGGGCCGTGGATGGTCGTCTCGAGCATCGGCTACTGGCTCCCGGCTGTCGTCGTGGGGGTCGCGCTGGTCTGGTGCGGCGTGCGGCCGGTGGGCCGCCTGGCGGTGTGGGCCATCGCCCTGCTTTCGGTGTGGGTCGTGCCCGCGGTGTTCACCGCGATCGGGTACGGCCTCGGGATGCGCGTGCTGCAGGGTGATGTGCGCGAGATGGCCGAGGCGTCGATGCAGGTCTTCCCGAGCGTGATGGCGGAGATGTGGCGCCCGGTCGTGCTGGCAGTGCTGATCGCGGTGGTCGGCTCGATCGTGCGCGTCGCCGTCGCGAAGCGGTCGGCTCGGCTGGCGGATGCCGCGGTGACGTCATGACCGGCGGAATGCTGATCGGGCTGCTGATCCTCCTCGGCGGGGTGGGGTTCGTGGTGTCGCTGTTCCTCCGGGACCGTCAATTCCGAAAGCACGGGCGCCGGATCCGCGTCCGGCTGGAGGAGGTGCGTCACGTCGGCACGAGTGAGACCGGCGCCGTCACCGTCCGGTACCGGGCGTCGTGGGTCGAGGATGGGATGCGGAAGATCGTCGAGGGGCGCGAGACGATCCCGGCGAAACGACTCCGGCAGATGCGGGAGGGCGCGACCGTGGGCATCTTCTATCTGGGCGACGGAAAAGCGCAGCTCGATCTTGGCTGAGGGGCGGCGGGCGCGGCATCCTGGGACCGTGCACACCGCTGATTCTCCGGCGCTCGAACCGGAGTGGGCTCGTTTCGGTTCGCCGATCCGCGAGCTCGTCATGCTCAACGCGTTGCTGGCGCTTCTGCTCGAACTCGCGATGCTCGTGTTCGTCGCGTGGTGGGCGCTGCTGCTCGATCTGCCCTGGTGGGCGCGGATCCTCGTCGCGGTCGTCGCGGTCGGGCTGCTCGTCGTGCTGTGGGGGACGTTCGCGGCGCCGAGAGCGCGCGTCCGACTCCCCGTCGTCGGCGTCGTGGCGGTGAAGGCGGTCGCGTTCGGAGCGGGCGCGCTGGCGCTGTGGGGCATGGGCAACCCGGTGGCGGCCGTCGTGTTCGCCGGGGTCGTGGCGGTGAGCGTCGCCGTGACGACCTGGGTCAGGATGCGGGCGACGGCGTAGGCGGCGGCTACTGCGGGTCGGGTCGGGTGCCCGGGGGCGCCTGCTGATCGACGTCCGTCCAGACCTCGGTGAGCTGCACGATGAGACCATCCCGCAGTTGCGCGAAGCTCGCGCATTCGAAGTGCTCGATCCCGTCTTCACCGCGGCCGGTGACGTGGGAGCGGCAGGCGGCCACGGTCGGCTCCGCGACGAAGTCCTCTACCGTCAGGTGCTCGAAGCCGGGGTACTCGCGGTTGAAGCGGATCCAGCGGTCACGATCGAACGATTCGCCGGTGTGCACGAGCCGGCAGACGAAGTCGGGGTGCAGGTACGGCGCGAGATCGTCCCAGCGCTTCTCGTCGATCGCGGTCATGAGTCCGTGCAGTGCGGGTCCGGCATCCATGACGGCATCCTAGGGCGGGCATCCGACACCTCATCCCCGCAGCAGAGCCCGCAGGGTCTGGATCGTGTCGGCCTCCGCTGCGGTCTTGTCGGGTCGGTAGTGCTTGACGCGGGCGAAGCGCAGGGCGATGCCGCCCGGGTAGCGGGGCGACTGCTGGACGCCGTCGATGGCGATCTCGACGACGAGTTCGGGGCGCAGGAAGACCGCGTACGGCGACCGGGTGGTCTCGTACGACGGGAACGTGTCGGTCTGCCACTGCAGCAGCTCGTCGGTGAGCCCTTTGAAGGTCTTGCCGACCATGACGAACCCGCCGGGTTCGCCGAACTCGCCGTCGGGATCACGGGCACCGAGGTGCAGGTTCGAGAGTTTGCCTCGGCGGCGGCCGGAGCCCCATTCGGCGGCGAGCACGACGAGGTCGTACGTGAGCACGGGTTTGACCTTGACCCAGGACTTGCCGCGGCGCCCGGCGGCGTATGACGAGTCGATCGCCTTGACGACGACGCCCTCGTGTCCGGCGGCGAGGGCGTCGACGGACAGCTGCTCGGCAGCAGTCGGGTCGGCGGTGACGATGCCCGGCATCCGCCATTCGCCGGCGATGCGGTCGAGCTCCTGAAGCCGGGTCGAGAGCGGCTCGTCGAGGAGGTCGCGCCCGTCGACGTGCAGCAGGTCGAAGAACCAGGGCCGCAGGACGAGGTCGCGCGAAACGTCCGCACCGAAGCGCGACATGGTCTGCTGGAACGGGCGCGGCCCGCCGTCCTCGTCGAGAGCCAGGGTCTCGCCGTCCAGGATGAGGTCCTGCGCGGGCAGCGAGCGGACGATCTCGACGATCTCGGGCACCCGGTGGGTGATGTCGGCGAGGCTGCGCGTGTAGACGCCGACCTCGTCGCCGCGCCGATGGACCTGGATGCGCGCGCCGTCGAGCTTGTACTCGACGGATGCTTCGCCGGTGACCTCGAGTGCTGCGGATGCCGTCGCGGCGGTGGAGGCGAGCATGGGCAGGACCGGTCGCCCGACCTGCAGCCCGACGTTCTCGATCTCGTCCGCCGTGCCGGTGAGGGCGAGCACCGCGGTGTCGCCCAGGTCGCCGGTGAGCATCGCCGCCCGACGGACGGTCGCGACCTTTCGGTCGGATGCTCGGGCGATCGCATCCAACAGCACGCCGCCGAGGGCGCCGGTGCGCAGCTCGCCGAGCATCGCGCGGGCGAGGAAGTCCCACTCCGCAGCGGTGGCGCGGGATGCGAGGCCGGTGAGCGCTGCGGTGCGGACGGCTGCCGACCCGGTTCCGGATGCCGCGGCGAGCGCGTCGAGCGCCTGATCGACGTCGGCGATCGTCAGGGTGGAGGCATCGGCGTGGGTGACGTCGAGGGCGGTGAGCCCGCGCCATCCGACGCCGAGGCGACCCTGCCGGGGGCTCGCAAGGAGCAGCCCAATGAGCGGGGCGATCTCGTCTTGCTCGGCGCGCGCAAGTAGGCGGGCGAGCGCGTCGATCTTCGCGAGGCGGGACGACGTGGCGGCGACCTCTTCGGCGGTAGCGACGAGCTCGGAGAGCTTCATGAGGAGATTGTCGCACCGGGGTGTGACATCGGGTGCAGGTTTTGCGTGTCAAGGGGGTCGCCGCTGGCCGCATGCCGCCGTAGGAATGAGGGGAGAGAAGGGATACGGCATGGCTGCAGGCGACATCGAGACGTTCCAGCGCGACGGCATCTGGTTCAACCGCATCGAGGGGGAGCCCCGCACCCTGGGCACCAGCTTCACCTCGAAGGCGGAGGCCGTGAAGGTCGGGCGCGGGGCGGCTGCGGCGCGCCAGGTGCAGCACACCGTGCGGACCGAGGAGGGGCCGTCGGAGGACGCGAGCGCGTACGACCGGCATCCGCGGGGGTTCATGGGGGAATAGAGCTCGGTGTAGGGGTGCGTCTCGTCATCCGCGGAAACGAGACGTGCGCACGCGCGACGGCGTCCTTAGATTGGGTGTGCCCCGCTTGCGAAGGAGTCCCGCGTGCCCGAGATCCAGACCGCCGACGCGGCCCTGCATCCGTTCGATGCCAGGACCCGCTTCCAGCTCGACCGGCCCCAGAGCCGCAAGTGGAGTCTGCATCCTGGGCGCATCGGTGCCTGGGTCGCCGAGATGGACTTCGGGATTGCGCCCGAGATCGCCGAGGCGATGCACCGCGCGATCGACGAGGAGAACCTCGGCTACCTCTCGCCTCCGCTGGCCGCGGAGCTGGGTGCGGCGACCGCCGACTGGATGAGCGCCGAGTACGGCTGGGTCGTCGACCCCGAGCGCGTGCACGCCGTCTCCGACGTCATGGCCGTCCTTCGGGTGGCGGTCGAAGAGTACGCCCCAGCCGGATCGCCGGTGATCGTGCCGACGCCCGCATATATGCCGTTCCTGACATATCTGCCGACGATCGGGCATCCCGTGATCGAGGTCCCCGGCACCGAGGTCGACGGTCGGTGGCAGCACGACCTGCAGCGCATCGACGAGGCGTTCGCTTCCGGCGCCCGCACGCTCGTGTTGTGCAACCCGCACAACCCGACCGGTACGGTCGCCGACCGTGCCGAGCTCGAGGCCATCGCCGAGATCGTCGAGCGGCACGGCGGCCGGGTGTTCGCCGACGAGATCCATGCCCCGCTGCGATTCGACGGGCGTCCGTTCATCCCCTACGCGTCGGTGTCGGAGGCGACGGCCGCGCACACGATCACCGGCACGAGTGCGTCGAAGGCGTGGAACATCCCCGGACTCAAGACCGCGCAGCTCATCACCTCGAACGATGCGGATCAACAGCTCTACCGCGGTTTCGGGTTCTCGGTGCAGCACGGCGCGGCGACCCTGGGCGTGGTCGCTTCGACGGCCGCGTATCGGTCGGGGAGGCCATGGCTGGACGGCGTGCTCGACTACCTGGACGGTTCGCGCGCGCTGCTCGGATCGTTGGTGTCGGAGCATCTGCCCGGTGCCGTGTATCGGGTGCCGGAGGCGACGTACATCGGCTGGATCGACACGAAGGCCCTCGGCATCCCCAGTCCGCCTGCGGAGTTCTTCCGGGAGCAGGCCGGCGTCGTTCTCACCGAAGGGCGCCTGCTCGGGCGCGGGTACGAGGACTACGTGCGCGTGGTGTTCGCCACGCCGCGACCGATTCTCGAAGAGGCGTTCGCGGCGATGGGAGCGGCAGTCCGGCTCTCGGCGGCGTAGGCACGAACCGGCGCTATGTGAGGTCGACCTTGGCGTTCTCGCCGCCGTCGTACTGCTCTCCCGTGAGCTGCCGGGGCATCCGAGTCGTTCGATGAGGGATGCGGTCTGTTAGCGTGGCGGAAGCGTCGCGTGTCGGTGGCAGTCCGTGCCAGACATGGAGGCGCGGGACCCGAAGGAGAGCGACGATGAACACGTCGACCCCTTCGCCCTCACGTGACTGAGGGCGAGAAGACCAGGCTCATCGCCTGGAGCGATGAACTGCGTGCCGTGCATCGGCGACTGCGAGCGGCGTTGTCGATCGCCCAGGAGGCTCTGGCCTCCGGCGAACCACCGGATCGTGATCTGCTGCTGTTCTGCCATGGATTCTGCACGGCGTTGACGGGGCATCACGAGGGCGAGGATCGCGAGCTGTTCCCGGCCATCGCAGCCGCGCATCCGGAGTTGCGGGATACGCTGCGGAAGCTGGAACAGGATCACTCGATGATCGGGCACCTGATCAACGGGCTGCAGGTGGCGGTGGCGTCGGCCGCTTCGCCGACCGAGCTGGCGCGACACCTGGAGGGCATCGCCGCGATCATGGAGAGCCACTTCCGGTACGAAGAGCGACAGCTGCTCACCGTGCTCGAGGCGCTGGCTCTGGATGCCGATCCGGAACGGGTGCTCGGGCCGTTGTGACCGTCAGTGGTCTGGCTGCTACGCCCAGCCCGACCAGTCGGGGCGATCGACGATGCAGAAGCGGTTGCCTTCGGGGTCTTCCATGATGACGTAATCGGCGTCCTCGGGCAGTTTGTCCCAGTGCACCTCGCGGGCACCGAGCTCGGCGAGTCGGCGCACTTCGGCATCCTGATCCTCGGCGTAGATGTCGAGGTGGATGCGTGGAGGCAGGATCCGCTCGGAATGATGGGCATCGAGGGCGACGCAGGGAGTGTCTGCGTCACGCGGCGTGAGGACGACCCAGTCATCGTCCGCCGGATCCCGCTCGACGTAGTCGAGCGCGGCCTGCCAGAAACGGGACTGCGTGGGGAGGTCGTCGACGCGGATCACGATCGACACGATCTTCAACATGCGGGACAGCGTAAGTCGGGGGCTCCGCCCGAACAAGGGGCATGCGCGGGGCGAAAGCGATCGCCCCGCGCATCCCGCGGCTTACTGAACCGACCAGCCGCCGTCCGAAGCGAGGATCGCGCCGTTGATGTTCACGGCGTCGTCCGAGAGGAGGAACGTGATCGAGGCGGCGAGGTGCTCGGCCGTCGCGACGGTCGGGATCGCCTGCTGGAACGGGGCCAGGCGGCCGGAGCCGTACTCGGACATGTTCGGCGGCATCGGGATGCCGGTGGCGACGCCGCCCGGAGCGACCGAGTTCACGCGGATGCCCTTCGGCCCGTACATGAACGCCGCCGACTTCGTGACGCCGATGATGCCGTGCTTGCTGGCCGTGTAGGCGTTGCCGGAGGAGTTGCCTCGCAGGCCCGCCTCGCTCGAGACGTTGAGCACAGCGCCGGAACCGGCGGCCTCCATCAGGGGCAGGACCGCGCGCATGAGCTTGAACGGTGCGGTGAGGTTGATGGCGATGACGCGGTCCCACACGGCATCCGTCGTCTCGCCTGCGGGGGAGAAGTCGTCGTTGATGCCGGCGATGTTGGCTAGGCCGTCGATTTTGTCGCCGGCGGCGGCGATGACGGCGTCGATGGCGTCCTGCTTCGTGAGGTCGCCGGCGACGGTGATGACGTCGGGGAGCTCGGCCTTGAGGGCATCGAGCTTATCGGCGGAGATGTCGGCGGCGATGACGCGTCCGCCTTCGCGGGCGATGCGGGATGCCGTGGCCTTGCCGATTCCGGACGCCGCACCCGTGACGATCACGGTCTTGCCGGCGAAGCGGCCAGGGGTGGGCTTCTCGGTCCAGCCGGTGGACTCGCCATCCTCGGGGATCACGCCGCCATTGGCGGAGCGGACCAGATCGTCGACGATCGACTGCGGCATGGCGCCCTGGCTCATGGCGACGAGCTGCTGGAGGGGCAGGCCCAGCACGGGGGTGAGGACTTCGGGGTCGGCGCCGGTCTTCTCGAACAGGCCGCGGATGAGCGGTCCGCCGGTCGGATCGTTCAGCCATTCGCCGATGGTGGAGTGTGCGGTCAGGGCCATGTCTTCTCCTTGCTCGGGCATTTCGCAACGGTGCGTCTACTTATTTCCCAGGGTACTCCTCGGTAGCCTGTGAGCGTGCCGAGACCTCGTAGTGAACAGGCGCGCCAGGCCGTGCTGGCGGCGATGCGTGCCGCGCTCGTCGATGAGGGGTACTCGTCGGTGTCGATCGAGGGCCTGGCTGCTGCGGCCGGTGTCTCGAAGCAGACGATCTATCGATGGTGGCCGTCGAAGGCGGCGATCCTGGGGGAAGCGCTGCTGTCCGGTGCGCTTCCCGGTGCGGATGTCGCGCTGCCGCACACCGCGGATCTCGAGTCCGACCTGCGGGCGTGGTTCTCGGCGATGTCCGCTGCCCTCGGGGATGCCGATGGCGTGGCGCTCGCGCGGGCGCTGATCGCCGTGACGGCGACGGATGCCGAGCTGGGTTTGGCTCTCAACGACAAGCTGGCGGCGCCGATCCGCGGGTGGGTGTCGTCGCGGCTCGCTCTGGCTGTTTCGGCCGGCCAGGTGAGGTCGGATGTGGATGCCGCGGTGATCGCTGATCAGTTCGTTGCGATGGCTTCGTATGCGGCTCTTCAAGGGAAGGTGCTCGGGGCGGAGCAGGTGGATGCTGTCGTGCGGGTGCTGATGCGGGGAATTGCGGCGTAGTTCCCCTAGCTCGCTGAGCCTGTCGAAGCGCGCGGACGTCAGCGTCGGGGATGCGCAGCATCTTCGTATGATTCGGTCGTACTCATCCGAGCCAAGCTCACATCTCCGAAGTTGGCGCACGCACAGATTGTCGTGACGCGTCGCGACAATTGTGAGGTGCGAGGCCGGCTCCAGTGACGCGATGCCGCCCGACCGACTCGGCAATTGTTGTGACGGCGTCGCAACAATCAACGACGGGCGAGAACGCCCCGCAACCTCTCCCGCAACCCCGGATCGCACACGTACACGTACGTCCCGAGGATCCCGCGGGTCAGCAGCACGCCGTAGATGTTTCGGATGAACACGAGCAGATCGTCGTCGCCGAAGGCGTCCTTGAGGTGTCCCGTGTTCTCCTTGCCCTTCTTGTCTCGATACGCATCACGATCGGCGACGATCCGGCCGGCAGACTCTCGAAGATCCGGCCCGACGATCACGCCGGCGTAGTTGAGGTCGTACCCCTGTACGGTGTGGATCGACCCGACCTCGTCGAGGGAACCCGGGGAGTTGATCCAGTCCTTGTCCGCGCTGTTCCAGCGCATGCGCTCGCCGTCGAGCTCGATGTCGAAGGCCTCGGCATCCCGGCGCGATTTCCAGTCCCACGCGTAGCCGGCGACGAGGCGGGACAGGCCGACCTCGGCATCCTTCTCCCGGATCGCCCGACGCATTTCGCCGAGGTCGTCGAAGAAGCGCAGGTCGTAGTCGCCGAGGTCCGGACGCGACGGATCCTCGCCGCGCAGAGCGGCACGGACGAACTCGACGTAATCGGCTCCCGCGCGCACCCGCATCTGGGTGGTCAGTCGGTAGTGGCGGTGCGCATCGCGAGCGGCGCGCAGCTCGGCATCCAGAATCGCGGGCGACAGGTCGTGCGGCCGGACGCTCTGCGCGCCGTCCACGAGCAGAAGCTGGTGCCGACTGCGTGTCTTGATCCAGTCGAGCTGCGTGTAGGTCGGGTCGTCCGCACCGAAGAGCTCGATGTTGATGTCGCGGAACTTCTTGTTCTGCACGCCGGATGCCTGGTTCGCGCGCTGTCCGAGCCGGTGCGTCTCATCGACCAGCACCAGGTCGTAGGAGGTGGAGGACTCGCCGAGCTGGAACGGTGTGAGCACCATCGACGGGTCGAGTTTGGGTGTCTTCTTGAACACCTTCTTGATGGACTCGCGCAACGACTGCTGCGGGATCACGAGCGCCATGCGGAACCCGTTCAGGAGCTCGCGGTTCTCGGGGACGAAGAACTCCGAGAACATCGAATCGGGCTCGACGTCGTCGTGATGCTCGAAGTCGCGGATGTCGGCGAGCAGCTTCATCAGATAGATCGCGATGATCGTCTTGCCCGTGCCGGGGTCGCCCTGCACGACGAGCGTGGAGCGCGCGGCCGGGTCGGCGAGGTCGGTCAACAGGCCTTCGACGATGTCGCTGATGGCGATCGCCTGGTCGTCGCCCAGCGCCTTGAACGGCGACAGCTTGAACAGGTCAGAGTTCTCGATCTGCGGGATGCTGCGGCTGAACAGGCCCTCCGCGCGCAACGCCTCGAAGACGTCACGGAACGACTCGCGGTACAGTGCGCGGTCGTAGTAGTCCGCATCGGTCAGGCCGTCGTTGCCGTTGAGGATGCTGTACTGCCCGTCGCCCGAGAACCAGCGGATCAGGTGCGACTCGAGATCCAGGCACGCGGACTTGTTGAAGGTCGGATCGACGACGACGCGGATGCTGTCGAGACCCTCGTTCCGCTTCGGGCCGTCGAGGTGCTGCCGGATCCGCTTGTGCGCCCGAGTCGTCTCGCCGACGTAGAGCTTGCGCGTGCCGTCGATGACGTAGACGACCGGCCAGTTCGTATGCTGCGGATCCTGCTCGGCCCACGCGTCGACGTGGGTCCTCTCGAACCGCACGCGGCGGATGCTGGTCATGCCTGCGGCTCGTGCTTGTTGATGACGCCCTGGTTCTGCTCGACCGGATACTTCTGCTCGGTCTTGGCGAGCTTGTTCATGACGATCTCGTCGAGCTCGACGCCAAGCCTGTTCGCGAGATGGATGCAGTAGGTGACGACGTCGGCGAGTTCATCCTCGACCTGCTGCTGGTCGGGGTTGTCCGTCCACTGGTACAGCTCGAGGAGTTCGGCGGCCTCGATGCTGATGCTCTTCGCGAGGTTCTCCGGGGTGTGGAAGTGGTCCCAGTCGCGCGCGGCGACGAAGGCGCGGAGCGCTGAGGTGGTTGAGGGGGACGGCATGGGAGTGACGGTAGCAGGGGCCTTATCTGACACCTAGGTCGTGGCCGATTCTTGTCAACTCAAAGGTTGTCGATCCACGTGTCCTCTTCTCGGTCGTCCCACGAGCTACCGGTGGACTGCCTGGACTGCGACTCGACTCGCTTACGGAGTCGCGGCACGAGCGCTGCGGCCTTCGTCGCATCCAGATCCGCAACCGACTGAATGCGTGCACCCACCAGGACATGGACGAGTTCGAACTGTTCGCGGGCCGTTGAGATGTCGAGTGCAGCGAATAAATTGCGGATCTCGACACGTTGCGCCTCGGTCATTGGTTCGGCTTCGCGTGTCGGTTGGAGTTCATCGGGATCAGGGAACAGGTCGAGTAGCTCAGATAGCACGGCTCAATTCTCCTCGTCGGCTGCGCGGCTGCCAACATCGCAATCTGCGTGTCTTGAAGCACCGTTGGCACGGTCGAACCCCACACATGCTCTGAACAGGCGAGATAGAACCTGCAGAGAGAATTCTTCGGCGGGGTCCTACCCATCGGGGCGCGGCTAGCTATGCGGCGCTTTGGATCTCGTTTCATTCGATCGCTGAGCGCTCTGCGGCGTCTGCCCCGTCGACGGCAGCGTGACGGCGAGCAACAGCCACTAGCGTTGGCTCATGTCAGAGATAAGGCAAGTCATTGCGCCCAGTTCTCCGGCCGCGATCCGGCTCGCGCAGCTCGCAGGCTTCAACGCCGATCTAGGCGAAGCGCTGAATGGATTCACCATCGCGCTCCACATGATCGAGTCCAGGGAGAGGTGGGAGCAGAACCTTGTGCGGCCACTCGTCTCGGACGCGACCGTTTCCTACGGACGGTGTTTCACAACGTCCAACGTCCGGCCGAACCTCGAGACAATCATCGACGTACCCGATTCGTATATCGACGTACATCGCGCCCTAAAGCGGCTTCGCAACCGCACCATTGCCCATTCCGAGAGCATGCTCACACCGTCCTACGCTGTCACGACCCTCAAGCGCGATGAATCAACTGGAGCTACTCATGCGGCGCAGGCTTTGGCGATGACTGCGCATGTATCCTTCTCCGGAGAGGCGATCCAACAGTTTCGCGAGCTCGCCCTCGTCATGAACGATTTACTGCTTCTCGAGATCGAGAAAGCGAAGGCTGACCTCATCTTCGTTCTTAACGACGACGGCGACCTTCGGAAGCTTTGGAGCGACGGTCAGCTCCCACAGCTGGTCCCTGTCGCGTTGGACCAATGGGACGTCGATTCCAAGCGCCCTGAGTATCCTGATTCGCACATCATCCCGGTGGTGGTCACTCCGGCGAGGACGTTCCTCACGCCCTCGTCCGGGAACCTCTACAAGTCTCGCGAGACCGAGACCGAGACCGAGACCGACACCGCGCCTGCCTGACTCCTCACGTCGTCGACATATGCGAAGCCGACTACGCTTGGAGCAGTGGATAGAGAAGATGCGGGACCGCTGAGCGGGTCTTCGCGCCCGCCAGTTGGCGTACCCACTCATGAGATTGCGCTGCACGATGCGCTCGATAAGCAGTTCGGCAGGCTGTTTCCTCCGGGTGGCGGCCGGAGCGTGTTCATCGTTCGAGAGCCTGAGCTCGGCTTTGGGCGTCCAGACGCGATTGTGATGACGTTGTCGTCGTCGGCACTCAACGCGTTCCGAACCTCGGGCTTGAGACTTCCGAGTCTCAATGCAGCGAGAGGCCTTATCGGTGCCGGCTCGAACGTAACTGATAAGCATGCCCGAGCGCTGGCGCGCGATCTTGAGCGGGCGGGCTGGACACAGCGCGCGATGACGCAGGCGGCCGGCATGGTCGCAGACTCAGTGGCGGTAGAAGCCAAGCTTTCGGAATGGCGACGCGCAATCCGTCAGGCAGCGGGCTACCGTGTGGGTGCAGGTCGGGCCGCGATTCTCGTTCCGGTCCGCGTCGGCGCCTTAGTCGAAGCGCGGAACCTAGAGAGCCACGGTATCGGGCTTCTCACTGAAGATTCAGCCCGCATCAGGTGGTCAGTCGCCGCGCCGTACTCGGAGACGTCGATCAGTCATCGTGTCTGGCTCCTAGAGCTGTTGCTCCGAGGGCTGGAGTCCAATACTGCTCACAGGTCAACCTGATCCGCGAACAGCGCAAGCGAATCGCGCCACGCAACCACGCGGTTCCGATAGCTCGGGTCCGGAAGCATGCCGGCGCTGCTGATCGAATCCCATAGCGTGGTCGCGCTCTCAAGGCTGCTGCTAACGGTTGCTACTCGTGCAGCAACGCTCGGCTCCGCTGTCAACCAATCGGCGCGCGCAGCCAACGCCTTCATGTGTTCCACCTGGGCGTCGACTCGTGTGAGTGCGTCGAACGGAACGCGCTCAAAGTGCTCGACCTCGTCGGTGGTGAAGATGGCATGGCGTTGATCAGATGCGAAGAGTGGCGCGGTCTCCGTTTCGGCGCGGGGTAGCGCCCAAAGCCGTTGCAGATGCGTGCGGACTGCTGGCGCGCGCCCTCCACTAGAAGGTGACATCCACTTCGAGGAGCTGAATTGCCGCAAAGTATATGACCAACCGGTTGCCATCGAACTGGCGCCAGCTGCGAGACCGAGGAGACCCTCGAAGTCCGAGAACCCCCAAATGACCTCTAGTTCGTTTAGCTCGGCAAGTGCATGGATGAGCCTCAGAAGGTTCGCAAGCTTCGTGGGCGCCCACGGGGTTGACGGATACCCGGTTGAGGGGCGACTCACGACGATGTAGAAGCCGCGGACAGGCAGCGTCGTCGCGACATCGAGCCAGCGTTCGATTGCTGACCAATCAGCCAATCCAGCCTCATCCACGGCAAGCGTAGCTATCGTTCTGTCGGGTCCCCACGCCTGGCTTGCAGTGCGTGCAAACTGTACCGACAGTGGAGTCCAAAGATCGGAGAACGAGTCTTGGAGCGGCCCGGGTGCGATCCAGCGCCCTCGAGCGTTAAGCGCTGAGTTGAGCTGACCGATGCGTTCGATGTGGCCGGCGACCGACTGGGCATCCTGAGCCCAGGAGAGACCACTGAAACCAAGCCCATGCGACCCAGGGACTGCTGACGGTTCGGTTGACTCCAACGCTGTGAGGATTTCGGTTCTCACGGGAGGATGGTCAACGTGCCCAAAGCATTTCCCAAAGAGTTC
>NZ_JBNPVV010000009.1:0-230437 GCF_050434165.1 Microbacterium sp. ZKA21 | reverse complement strand
CTCACCCCGATCGAGTTCGAGATAATCAACTCAGAGGCCGCTCACGCGGCCTGAAACCCCAAACAAGACGAGTCAACCAAATCGTCAGCAGTCCCATCGGTGCCGTCGTGGCGCAGGGTGTCCCGGTCGGTGGTCACCTGGAGTTGGATCTTGTCCTGCGCGCTTCGCAACGTCGACCGTCCCGACTCGAGTCCTGCGGTGAACGCGACGGCCGTCAGTTCACCGGGCTGGTAGGTGATCTCGAAGGCTGCTCGGAACGGGTGCTCCTCACCTACTGCCCGGCGCTCGAGAAGGCTGCCGTTCAGATGGAGCTCGATCTCTTCGGCGTTGCTGTACACCTCGACCCGCGCAGGCTGGTTCTCGGACCCGGGCCAGGACCAGCTGCTTACGGAGTCTGTCCAGGACCACGGCGTAGCAGTAGCGATGGCCTTGCCATGGTGCTCGGGTCGGTCGACGGCGATGTACGGCTCGGAACGGAGGCCGAACACGGTCTCCCGGTAGTACGAGATCGGTCGGCGGGCGCCCACGATGTCGATGTCTCCGCACCATGCGGTGAGCTCGGGGAATGCCCCAGAGAAACCCGCGGCGGCGGCAAGACCCTGCTCATCGGCTTGCTGGACGTATCGCACCGTGCCGATCCCCGTTTCACCGAGGTAGTCCCAACCTGTCCATGTGAAGTCGCCGATCACTCTGGGGTCCGCGAGGACGAGTTCCCAATTGCCCGCGATGGATGTCGGCCACGTCTCGGTGCCGACGATGATGCGGTCGGGGAATCTGTCCCGATCAACCTCGTAGCGGGAATCGGCATAGTTCATGCCCGCCACATCGAGTACCGAGAAGGACTCTTCGGTACGCTCACTGGCCTGCTCTGATGCCTGGACGTGGCCCATCATCTGGCCGAATCCGGCCATCATGGTGTTCACTCCCCCGCCCTCGGCAGCAGGTTCGGCTTTCTGCTCCGAGCGCCTCTGCTTCATCTGAGGCAGGATCAGGTCCAGCATCGATACGAACGGATTGATCCCGTTGGTCACGAAACGCGTCGAGTCGAGGGAACGCACCTTCTCGGCGAGCTTGCGGCCCCAGCGCGATCCGACTGGGTTTCCCGTCTCCGGGATCTCATTGCCGATCGAGTAGAAGATGACGCTGGGGTGGTTGAAGTCCTTTGCGATCAGCGCTTCGACATCCCGCTCCCACCAATCCGGAAAGGCAAAGGCGTAGTCGTAGTCGCTCTTGCTCGAGGTCCAAACGTCGAAGGTCTCGTCCATGACCAGCATGCCGAGCTTGTCGCACGCGTTGAGCAGCGCAGTGCTCGTCGGGTTGTGGGAACTGCGGATGGCATTGAATCCTGCTTCTTTCAGGCGTGCAACCTTGCGCTCTTCCGCTGCGCGCATCGAGACGACACCCAGGGGGCCGTTGTCGAGATGAATGCACGCACCGCGCAGCTTCACGGTCTCGCCGTTAATGCGCAGGCCGTGGTGCGGGTCGAGCTGGAGCGAGCGAATGCCGAGCGTCACCGTTTCCTCGTCGACGACGTCATCGCCCTCGCGAAGCGACAGCAGAACGTCGTGGAGATGCGGCGTATCAACACTCCACAGAAGCGGGTCAGCGATGAAGAGACGGCGGCGTACGGTGGCCTGCTCGCCTGGAAGCAGCGTAACCGGCGATCGACCAGCGGCGACCGGTGCACCACCGGGTGCGACGACGACGGCATCGAGAATGTAAGTCTTCGTCCGGCTGCCCGTGTTCGCGACCTCGACGACAACGTCCGCGATCGCAGCTTCCATCTCGACGCTGGGCGTGCTCACGCGGATCGCGTCGGCGACGATATGGCCGGAGTTCTTCACGACCATATGCACGTCTCGATAGATTCCTGCGCCGGCATACCAGCGACTGTCGACGTGCGTTCGGCATTCGACCCGGATCTCGTTGTCGGCGCCGAACTCGAGGAAGGGATCGATGCGCACCGTGAACCGCGAATACCCGAACGCGCGCTGCCCTGCCAGATTTCCATTCACGAACACGGCCGCATCGCGATACACACCATCGAACTCCAGCAGCACGTGACGGCCCGCGTCTTCCGCAGGCGCAGCGAAGATCTTGCGGTATTCGAACGCGCCATCAGGGAAGTAGCCGTTGGTCTCGCCGCGGCGCACGTCCGCGCTGCGCTGCTGCCCGATCAGCGCATCGTGCGGCAGGTGCACCTCTGCCCATCCTGAGGCCGATGACCCGCCGAGTTCCTGGAACGCCGTCGTCTTCGTTCGAAACGACCATCCGTCGTTGAACAGGGATCGACCCGTAGAGCGCGGTTGCTCAGCAGGGCGCTTCCGGTTCTCCATTGCGATCGGCTCTGACAGCACTGCATCCTCCTTGACATCCACCAAATTACCCATAGGTGGCGGTTTTGAAGACGATAACACAAAACCGCCGCAACGGGGTAGATTCATGTGCAGAGCTTCGAGCGGCTTAGATAGAGCTCGAACATGGAGGAGGACCGGATGGCCAGCGACACGACCACGGGTGCACGGGGCCCCTACGCGAAGACGGCGGCAGTGCGGCAGCGCATCCTCGAAGCGGGAATGCAGTGCTTCGCCCAGGTTGGCTACTTCGCCACGTCGTTGAATGACATCGCCGACCGCGCCGGAATCAGCCGGCGTGGACTCGGCCACCATTTCAAGAGCAAAGAAGAACTTCTGACAGAGGTGCTGGACCAGCGTCAGGATGAGGATGCCGAGCTCATCCGCCACACAACCGGGCTCGACTCACTCGCCGCCGTACTCACCGTCTCGACACTCAACACTGAACGCCCCGGACTCATCCAGCTCTACAGCCTGCTGCGCGCGGATGCCACGGCCACCGAGCACCCTGCGCACGATCATCACCGGCTTCAGTACGACCGTCTGCGCCAGTACCTCGTGCGAGCGTTTGACGAGGTTCGAGCTGCCGGACAGCTCGCGTCCGACGAGGACTCCGGAACTTTGGCGTCGACATACCTTGCTTTGATGGACGGCCTCCAGATTCAATGGCTCTACAACCGAGAGAACACAGACATCGACAGAGTGCTGCGCTCATATCTCAGAAGTGTGATCCCGGAGTTTCCTTCGGCCACCGCTCACTCGACCCCCGTGGACGCCGTGCCAACAGTCTCCACATAGCCGCATTGAGGCTTCGGAGCGGTGAGGCTCAATCCAGAGCTACCCCTAGAGGTCAGCCGATGTCGAACCAGAGTTAGACTTCCGAACACGTTCCGAATAGTATGGGCTCATGACCCTGCTCAACGACCTTCGCACCACGACCCGGCGCTCGTCCGACCTAAGCAAGCACTCGGCCGACGTGTTCGCCGAGGCCGAGGATCACGCAGTCCAGATCACTCGCCGCGACGGCGAGCCGCTCGTGTTGATGTCTCAGCGCGAGGCGGACGCTCGCGCCTCCCTGCTGCAGTTCGCCGCGGATCTCATCACTGTCACGCTCGATGACGAGGGAACGCTCGCATCCCGGATGGCCGATCGCTTCCCTTGGATGCTGGCTCTCTCCGAGGCTGACCGGATGACGTGCGCACGGGATCTCGTCGATGCCGCTCGTGCGTCGTTCTCGACAGGGCAGCCGCATCTCGCAATCGCAGAGCTCACCTCCTGGCGTGAGACGGCGACCGCGGTGGCCGCGGGCCTTGGCACAGCCTCCGTCGAGTGGCTCGACGACGCTGAGTCGGTGGAGCGCCCCTGACCGTGGCGAAGGACGACCTGGTTCCGCGGCCGACGAAGAAGAGCGAGTACACGATCCGCTTCGCCTCAGCCGGCGCGCGAAAGGGATGGCGTGATCTGTGTGCCACGATCCGGAACCCGATGGCAGACGCCTGGGACTTCCTCACTCGCACACCCACCGAGCGCACCCCGGCGAACTACCCGCTGAAGGGCGTGCTTCAGACCATTCAGCGCGGGAGCGCCACGCACGAGCGCTGGCAGCACAAGCCGACCCAGCAGGGAGATGCCCGCATCTGGTTCTACGTCGACGGCCGCGAGGTGTTCATCGAGCAGGTGCACACGCACCACCCGAACGCCACGAAGTAGCAACCGGGCAGCCTGCAGCAGTCGGCGGTTTCATGTCGCCGAGCCCATCGCGGCGCAGGCATCACTGCTTCGCGAGGAAGTCCTTGTGCACCCAGCCGGTCTTGCCGGCGTACGTGACCTTGCGCCAGGAACCGTTCGACGCGAGGATCTGGCCGACGCTCTTGCCCTTGGGAATCGTGAGCAGCGGTCGCTGGCTCGTCGATGCCGTGGGCCGCAGGTTCAACGCCGCCGTGGTCTTGTACGTTGCAGGCTTCGGTGCGACCGGCTTCGGCGCCGTGGGCGTCGCGGTCGACTTCGTGAGGTAGTCGCTGTGCACCCAGCCGGTCTTCCCGGCATACGTCACCTTGCGCCAGGAACCGCTCGACGCCAGGATCTGACCGACGTCCTTGCCCTTCGGGATCGTCAGCAGCGGCTTCTGGCTGGTCGATGCCGTGGGCCGCAGGTTCAACGCCGCCGTGGTCTTGTACGTGACCGCAGATGGGGCCGGGGCCGGGGCGGTCGTCGGAGGCTTCGGAGTCGTGGCGACGGGGCGAGTCGGGGTGAGCAGCCAGTTCGCGATCCACCCACTGCGTGCACCGGCCTTGACCGGCAGGAACGAGTTGGAGACCTGGCCCGGCACCGCCGTGACCATGGTGCCGGCGGCGAGCTTCACGACGACCGCCGTTGAAGTCGATGCCCCTGCGCGCAGGTTCACCGCTCCGGTCGTGTAATACGTGCAGGTGCTGGGTGCCGTCTTGGCGGTGATCCGGGTGGCCTGCCCCGCCACGTCGACGCCGCGGCTCTTCAGCCACGGGACTGGATCGAGCAGCTTGCTCCCGCCCGCCGTGTGCTCCCAGAGCTCCAGGTGCAGATGCGGGCCGTTGGTGTTTCCGCTCGTGCCCACCGAGCTGATCCGCTGCCCGGCCTTCACGACCTGACCTACCTTCACATGAGTCGTCGCAGACCAGACGTGCAGATACTTCGTCGTGTATGTGACGTTCCCGACGGTGTGACGGATGTCGATGTGCCCGGCGACCGAGCTGGTTCCCGAGACGGTGGCGGTGACGACGCCTGCCGCGACGGCGTAGATCGGCGAACCGTTCTTCGTCGCGAGGTCGACGCCGCCGTGCGACGTGCTGGCGCCGGGCACCGGCATGCAGCGCGGACCCTGCCACGCCGAAACGTCGTACGACTTCGCTGCGAGGGGCAACACGAAGGCCGTCGCCGCAGGTACGGCGGTGACCGCTGCACCCTGGGCCGCTGAAACAGGCCCGGAAACGGGCACTTCAGCGATCGCGGCGGTCGGGGACAGCCCCGCGACCCCCAGCGCGATCGCGGTCGCAATAGCCACGGCATGACGGGTTCTGAGTTTCATGACTCTCACTATCGCGTGTCATCCTCGCGCTGCCCAAACTTCGCTCACACCCGCACCTTGTCCCGCAGCCCCTCGAGCATCTTCTCGCCGATCCCCGGCACGGCCAGCAGATCGTCGACGGAGGCGAATCGGCCGTTGTCCTCGCGCCACTGGATGATCCGCTCCGCGAGCGCCGGCCCGATCCGCGGCAGCGTCTCCAGCGCCGCCTGATCGGCCGAGTTGAGGTCGATCACGCCGTCCGCACTCGTTCCAGACCCGGCAGATGCCCCCGGCGCCGGAGCCGCGCCGAGCTGCGGCACGACGATCTGCTCGCCGTCCGCGAGCTGACGAGCCAGATTGACCGCCTGCAGATCCGCGTCATCGAGCGTGCCGCCCGCCGCCGCCAGCGCGTCGGCCACCCTCGTCCCCTGCTCCAGCACGTAGAGCCCCGGGTGCGCCACCTGCCCGAGCACGTGCACATAGACCTCGGCCGGAGCGACCGTCGCCGTTCCGGCATCCGACGCGTCGACCACCTGCGTCGGCGCCGTCTGTCCGCGGAGGATGCCGAGGCCGACCGCCCCCGACAACACGACGAGCCCGAGAACGATCGCCGCGCCGACACCGAGCTTCAGGCGCGCACGGGGCCGCGCGCGCACCGGGGGCGTCTCGGAGTCCTCAGGCACTCCGCCACGCTACGCACCATCGCGACCGGCCGAACGACGCGATCCCGGCACCCGTGGAGAACTCCTCGGATGCCGGGATCGGTGCAGAACAAGTGCGTTCTGGCAGGTCAGCCCTTGACGACGACGCTCACGATCTTGGGTGCGCGCACGACGACCTTCACGATCTCCTTGTCGCCGATCGCGCGGATCACGCGCTCATCGGCCCGAGCGAGCTTCTCGAGCTCCTCCGCGCCGATCTTCGCGGACACCTCGAGCTGCGCACGGACCTTGCCGCCCACCTGGACGACCGCCGTGATGGAGTCCTCGACGAGCAGCGCGGGGTCGGCAGAGCGCCACTGCGCGAGGCCGACGGACGGCTCGTGACCGAGCACCTCCCACATCTCCTCCGCGGTGTGCGGCGCGATCAGGTCGAGCATGACCGCGACGGTCTCGGCCGCTTCGCGAACAGCAGGATCCGCGGCGCCTGCACCCGAGTCGATGGTCTTGCGGGTGAGGTTCACCAGCTCCATCAGACGCGCGACCAGCACGTTGAACTTCGTCTGCTCGACGAGCGCCGGCGCGTCGGCCAGCAGCCGGTGCGTGGCGCGGCGCAGCGCGGCATCCCCGCCCGCGAAGACCACGTCGACCGCGCTGGAGACGTCGTGCGCCACCCGCAGGGCGCGTGCGAGGAACTTCTGCGCGCCGGTCGTCGAGACATCCGCCCAGTCCTTGTCGTCCTCCACGGGGCCGGCGAAAGCCAGGCCCACGCGCAGCGCGTCCGCGCCGTGCGCGTCGAGCTCCTCCTGGAACAGCACGAGGTTGCCCTTGGACTTCGACATCTTTGCGCCGTCGAGGATCACCATGCCCTGGTTGATCAGACTCGAGAACGGCTCGGTGAAGTCGATCAGACCCATGTCGAACAGGACCTTGGTGATGAACCGTGCGTACAGCAGATGCAGGATCGCGTGCTCCACGCCGCCGATGTAGCTGGCGACCGGTGCCCAGCGATCCGCCTGCGCCGGCTCGAACGCGACCTGCTCATTGCCCGGCGACAGGAATCGCAGGAAGTACCACGAGCTGTCCACGAACGTGTCCATGGTGTCCGGATCCCGCAGCACCGGGTCGCCCGTCACGGGATCGGTCGTGCGCACCCAGCTCTCGGCCGCCCCCAGCGGAGACGCCCCCTTGGGAGACAGATCGAGACCGTCGACGCTCGGCAGCTTCACCGGCAGCTGATCCTCGGGCACCGGGATGATCCGGCCGTCCTCGGCGTGCAGCATCGGAATGGGCGTGCCCCAGAAGCGCTGGCGGGAGATCAGCCAGTCGCGCAGGCGGTAGTTCTTCGCCGCACGGCCGGTACCGGCCGCCTCGAGCTTCTCGATCGTGCGCGCGATCGCGGTGCGCTTGGACATCCCGTTCAGCTCGCCGGAGTTGACCAGGCGGCCTTCCCCCGTCAGGGCGGTGCCGGTGACCGAGGGGTGCTGCTCGTCGAGGCTGGGCAGAGTGTCGACCGGAACGCCGTCCTCGTCGACCTCGATGACCGGCATCGCCCCGGTGACCGGCGCCGTGGTGTCGACGACGACCTTGACCGGCAGATCGAACGCACGGGCGAAGTCGAGGTCGCGCTGGTCGTGCGCCGGGACGGCCATGACGGCGCCGTGACCGTAGTCCGCCAGCACGTAGTCGGCGGCCCAGATCGGCAGCTTCTCGCCGTTGACCGGGTTGATCGCGTAGCGCTCCAGGAAGACGCCCGTCTTCGGGCGGTCGGTCGCCTGCCGGTCGATGTCCGTCGTCTTCTGCACGTCGGCCAGGTAGGCGGCGAACCGCCCGCGCACGGCCTCGGGCGCACCGGCGGCGAGCTCGGACGCCAGATCGGAATCCGGGGCCACCACGAAGAACGTCGCCCCGTGCAGGGTGTCAGGGCGCGTCGAGAAGACCGTCACCGGCTCGTCGCGACCCTCGATCAGGAAGTCGATGTCCGCACCGACGGAGCGACCGATCCAGTTGCGCTGCATCTGCAGCACCTTGTGCGGCCAGAAGCCCTCGAGCTGGTTCAGGTCGTCCAGCAGACGGTCGGCGTAATCGGTGATCTTGAAGTACCACTGGGTGAGCTTCTTCTTCACGACCTCGGCGCCGCACCGCTCGCACCGCCCGTCGACGACCTGCTCGTTCGCCAGCACCGTCTGGTCGTTCGGGCACCAGTTCACCGGGCTCTTCTTGCGGTAGGCGAGCCCGCGCTCGTGCAGTTTCAGGAACAGCCACTGGTTCCAGCGGTAGTAGTCGGGGTCCGACGTGTGCAGCACGCGCGACCAGTCGAACGAGACCCCGTACTGCTCGAAACCGGCCTTCTGCTGCGCGATGTTCTTGTAGGTCCACTCACGCGGGTCGGCACCACGGCGAATGGCCGCGTTCTCGGCCGGCAGGCCGAACGAGTCCCACCCGATCGGGTTCAGGACGTTGTGCCCGCGGTGACGCCAGAAGCGCGCCACGATGTCGGAGTACAGGTAGTTCTCGGCGTGCCCCATGTGCAGGTCGCCGGACGGATACGGGAACATCGCCAGCACGTACTTGCGCGGACGCGTGTCGTCGGATCCGCCCGCGAGGAAGGTCTCGTTCTCGGCCCAGTACTTCTGCCACTTCGCCTGCAGTGCGTGCGGCGACGGCAGAGCGGATGCTTCTTCAAACGTGTTCTCGGTCAAGAGCGAACGGCCAATCTGGAAAGCAGGGGGAACGCGGAAATCGCGAAGTTCCAGGTTATCGGATCATCCTGCGTACCAGGCGTCCGGAAGCCGAGCACCGAGGGCCGCCAGCGGGGCCCTCGCCTTGATGGCCACCTCGGCGACCTCGGCATCCGCGACCGACCCCCAGGTGATCCCGCCGCCCGCTCCCACGTGCGCACCCCGCTCGTCGATCAGGATGCTGCGGATCACCATCGCCAGATCGAGCGCGCCGTCCAGACCGATGTACCCGAAGCATCCGCTGTAGACACCCCGAGGCCCGCCCTCCAGCGCATGCAGAAGGGTCATGGCGGACAGCTTCGGCGCGCCCGTCATGCTCCCGGCGGGAAACGCCGCGGCGAAGAGATCCGCCACCGTCGTGGACGGGGCCGGCGCACCGCTGACCGTGCTCACGAGCTGGTGCACCGCCGGATAGCTCTCCACCTCCCACAGACCGTCCACGCGGATCGTGCCGGGCGTGCACACCTGCGAGAGATCGTTGCGCATGAGATCGACGATCATCACGTTCTCCGCACGCTCCTTGGCGCTGGAGAGCAGTTCGACCGCGAGTGCGGCATCCTCCGCAGGGTCGGCGGATCGGGGTCTGGTCCCCTTGATCGGCCGCGTGCGGATGCGGCCGCGATCCGTGAACAGGAACTGCTCGGGACTCGCACTGAGCAACGCACGACCGTCGATCCGGATGAACCCGCCGTGATGCGCCGGTGTCGCGTGCCGCAGGCGCAGGTAGGTCTGCACCGGGTCGTGGTCGCCCGGCACATCGAAGCGCGTCGTGAGGCACAACTGGTAGGCCTCACCGGCGCGGATCGCATCCCGGCAGCGCTCGATCAGCGCGGCGTACTCATCCGGCGCGTGCCGTGGTTGCGCCACGGCGGCCGCGGCTGCGCGGGACTCCGCCGGTTCGGATGCGGTCGTGCACCGCCGTTCGACCTCGGCCGCCCATGCGTCCAGCTCGTCCTCGGGAGCGAGGGCCCAGAGCACACCATCGGCGTGACCGACGGCGACGGCACGCCGCACGCGCAGCCATGCGCCGCTCGCGATGCCGTCGACGGCGACGGGAGCGCCTGCGGCCGATGCGCCCGACTCGTAATCCTGCCAGCCGACCCAGCCGCCGTGGAAGGGCGGCCGCGACCGGTCGCGGTGCGGCGCTGCGTCGATGCGAACGGCGGCAGGAGCCTCGGCATCCGTCTCGGGCTCACCGGAGCCGATGACGCTCCAGCCGTCCGTGGCGTCGGAACCGGCGTCCAGCCAGAAGACCGACTCCTGGTCGGCCTCTTCCTGCAGGAACAGCTGCTCGGGCGCAGCGAACCCCGCCAACGCGCGGGCGTGGAGGGCGGCGGGGATGTGCGGCACGCTCCCAGCGTACGACCGCGGCGCTCGGCGTATTCTCGACAGGGTGGACGACTTCCTGCTGTGGCTGCTCGACGCGGTGCAGTCGGTCGACCCGATCGCACGCACGCTGATCGCCGGGGTCGCGGTCATGCTGGAGACCAGCATCCTGATCGGCCTGGTCGTTCCGGGCGACACGATCGTCATCATCGCCTCGATGGGCGTCACCACTCCTGCTGAGGGCATCGCCCTCGGCGTCGCCGTCGTCATCGGCGCCCTCATCGGCGAGAGCATCGGGTTCGCTCTGGGCCGGTGGCTCGGGCCGCACATCCGCCACTCCTGGCTCGGACGGCGCATCGGCGAGGCGCATTGGGATCGGGCGGAGATCTATCTGCGCCGCCGCGGCGGGCTCGCGATCTTCCTCTCGCGGTTCCTCCCCGTCCTGCATTCGCTCGTACCGCTGACGGTCGGCATGAGCGGCTACTCGTATCGGCGGTTCCTGGCGTGGACTGCTCCGGCCTGCATCCTCTGGGCCGCAGCGTACGTGAGTGTGACCTCGCTCGCCGCCGGCAGCTTCCGCGAGCTCGTCGAACAGGTGCACTTCGCCGGCTACATCTTCGTCGGCGTCGTGGTGCTGTTCCTTGTGGCGCTGCTGCTCGGCAAGAAGGCTCTCGCCGCGTGGGAGAGCCGGCACATGCACGAGCACTCCGATGCGTCGGTCGAGCACCCGTCCGAGCAGATTCCTTCCACCGAGAGCAAGGGTTCCGCCCAGGGCATGAAAGACTGATCAGGATGCCCGATCAGCCCGCCCCTCCGGCCAGGATCCACTGGTTCGCCCGCCTGGAGCACCGTCTCCACGTCTGGCGCGAGGGCCGCGCCCGCCGCCGCGGCCGCACGGCGACGATCCTCCCGTTCCCCGGATACGGCGGCGCCGGCTGGGTGCGCGTGGTCGGCCGCGTGCTGATCGTGCCCCCACAGCGCCAGGATGCGAACGGCGAGTACGCGAGCATCCGCGGGTGGCGCAGCTTCGTCGGCATCCCGGTCGGCTTCGCGAACGTCGAGATCACGATCGGCGGTCGCACCCAGATCGTCCCGGCCGACCGCGGCGGCGTCGTAGACACAGTGATCAAGGCGGATCTCGAACCGGGCTGGCAATCGATCACGATGTCGGTCGAGGGACAGGAGCCCGTCGAGGGCAACGTGTTCATCGTCGACGAGAGCGTCGATTTCGGAGTCGTCTGCGACGTCGACGACACCGTCATGGTCACGGCACTCCCCCGCCCGTTCGTCGCCGCGTGGAACTCGTTCGTCGTCGACGAGCATGCGCGGCTGCCCGTCCCCGGCATGGCCGTGCTGCTGGAGCAGATCATGCGCCAGGAGCCGGGCTGCCCGATGATCTATCTCTCCACGGGAGCCTGGAACATCGCGCCGACGCTGAGCCGTTTCCTCACCCGTCACCTCTTCCCGGCCGGTTCGATGCTGCTCACCGATTGGGGTCCGACGCACGATCGGTGGTTCCGCAGCGGCCGCGACCACAAGCTGACCAATCTGCGTCGGCTGGCCGCCGAGTTCCCGAACGTGCGCTGGCTGCTGATCGGAGACGACGGGCAGCACGACGAGGCGATCTACACGCAGTTCCAGCAGGAGCACCCCGAGTCCGTCGCCGGTGTCGCGATCCGTCTGCTGTCCACGACCGAGGCCATGCTGGCCGGTGGCCGCTCCCCCGCCGACGACCACTCCGACGAGGCCGCCCCGTGGGTGTCCGCCTCGGACGGCGCCGGGCTTCGCGAACGTCTCGGCGAAGCGGGGATACTGCGCTGATGGCCGCAGCGCTCAGCTCGACGGAGTGGCGCGCACGCGAGCTCGCGCACCACGACCGTGCCGATGCGCTCACCGCGGATCATCGCGCGCGCGCGGCACGCGGCGAGAAGCATCCGGTCTGGGACTTCCTCTTCACCTACTACAGCTACAAACCGGCGCAGCTGAGGCGTTGGCACCCCGGGGCCGGCGTCGTGCTCGAGGGTGCTCCGGAGCGCCTCGCCTGGCGGTGGTACTCCCCTGGCCCGTCCATCGATTCGGTTGCGCCGGATGCCTCAGCGTACGCCGCGGAAAAGCCCGACCTCGCCGCGCTGGTGGAGCGGATGCTGCGGCGGACCGCCGCGCGACCGGGCCAGTTCGGATGCTTCGGGCTGCACGAGTGGGCGATGGTGTACCGGGAGCAGGAGCATCGGCATCCGGTGCCATTGCGGCTCGGACAGGCAGGGACAGATGCCGTGGTCGACGCGAACGAGCTGCGCTGCACGCACTTCGACGCGTTCCGGTTCTTCACCCCGGAGGCCGTGCCCCGCAACCGATCACCGCTCACGCGCGCGGATCAGCCGGCGCTCGAGCAGCCCGGGTGCCTGCACGCCGGCATGGACGTCTACAAATGGGCCATGAAGCTCGGCCCGCTCGTACCGGGCGAGGTGCTATTGGACTGCTTCGTGCTCGCTCGCGACATCCGCGAACTCGACATGCAGGCGGCTCCCTACGACCTGGCCGATTGGGGCGTCGTGCCGGTGCCGATCGAGACGGCGGAGGGCAAGGCCGAGTACGTGCGCCGTCAGCGCGCGTTCGCCGAACGCGGCAACGCGCTGCGTGAACGGATCCTCGAGTCCTGGACGGGGCCTTCCGCCTGAGCCGCGCTCAGCCGCGCAGCGCCGCGTCGATCGGTTCCGGTGAACCGCCGATGCCGTTGCCGAAGCGGATCGTCCTGCCGATCGTTGCCGTCTCCACGAGCGTCTGCGCGATGACCGCGGCGACATCGGCGCGGGAAACGCTGCCGGTGCCTGTCTCGTCGAGCTGGATCCGCCCGCTCGGGGCATCGAATGTGAGGGTCCCAGGACCCAGGATCGTCCACTCCAGCGCGGATCCGGCGAGATGCTCATCCGCCTGCCACTTGGCATCCGCGTAGGCGAAGAAGCTGCTGTCCGGGTCGACGCCGTGATCGGCGACGGAGCCGATCCAGGACACCATGACGTAGCGGCGGACGCCGGCGCCCTCCGCGGCATCCATCGTGCGGATGGCCGCGTCCCTGTCGACGGCGTAGGTCCGGTCCGCGTCGCCGCCGCCCGCGCCGGCGGACCAGACGACCGCGTCGTGACCGGAGACGAGCGCCGCGACGGCTGCGGCATCCGCGTTCTCGATGTCGGCCACCACCGGCGTCGCACCGGTGGCGGCGACCTCGTCCGCGTGCGCGGGATTGCGGATCACCGCGGTGACCTCGTCGCCGCGGGCGACGAGGAGCGGAGCGAGCAGCAGGGCGATGCGACCGTGGCCGCCGAAGACGATGATGCGCGACATGTCGTTCAGTCTGCCAGGTGCGACGTGTCGATCACATAGGCCTGCGGGTGCGAGGGCAGGTAGCGCACGACGAGCTCGGCATCGGAGGGCACGTAGGCGTCCCGGTCCGGGTACATCGACGGGGTGAAGAAGTCGTCCGGCAGTGTGTAGGTCTCGCCGGTCGCCGTGGTGAACGTCACGAAATCGCCCTCCCGCGTCGCGACCGCCGGCTGCCCGTTCTCGAAGATGTACGCGGAGGTGGCCGGCACGCCGATGAGCGACAGGATGCCGAGGACGAGGCTCGTCGCCAGCACCGCGGTGAGGATGCGGAAGAACGTGCGCTGGATGTGGGCGAAGACGCGCCGTCCGGAGCCTGCGGCATCGGGCTCCGGGAGTCCCTCGCGCTCGCGGATGACGGAGAGCTGCGAGCGGCGCCCGATCGAGCGGAAGGACTGCGCGAACAGGCCCATGAGCGAGAAGCCGGCGATGAAGACCATCGCGTATCCGTGCGTGACAGGGAAGTTCGCGAGCCAGATGATGGTGTCCATGATGTTCATCGTCCGGCCTCCTGCTCGATCGTGAGGGCGACGGTGTGCGGATCCTCGCGCAGGTATCGCGCCCAGACCGGCGAGCCGACCTGCAGACGCGAGATCGCCTCGGGGTAAGCGAAGACGGTGGTGTCGGCTTCCCAGCTCGCCTGTCCGTCCGGCGTGATCAGCACGCGGACGGCCAACTCGCTCTGTCCCTCCCGACGCGTGCCGGTCGGCCGCACGGAGAGGACGGATGCCGGTGACTGAAGCCCGTGGCGACGTGCACGCACCTGTCGGGGATCGATCAGGCCGCGAGCGATCCGCCAGTCGAGCATCGCCTCGCGCACCAGCGGATCGTTGATGTCGGCGAGCTGCACCGCATCGTGGTCGGTGGCGCTGTACCGCACAGGCAGTGGCATCCCCGGTTGCATCGCCACGGCATCCGTCATCGGGACGAGCATCCGGACCCGGCTGATGAACTCCGTGCCGTCGGCGGGGGCGACGCGCAGGTACAGGTCGTACTGCGGGACGTCGTTCACGGTCAGCCCTGTCCGGGAGGTCTCGACGATCCGGCCGACGCCGATCGAGGTCTCACCGCGCAGCGCGGAGCCTCGGATGCTGACGGAGCCGAAGCCGCTGAAGGTCAGGATGAGCCCCCACGCGACGCCGATCATGATCGGGCCGGCCAGCCCGTCCGCGCCGTTGAACGGCAGGATCGACGTGCTCTGGTCGACGCCGAACAGGCCTTCGCCGACCCAGATCAGAAGCCAGATCGACAGCAGGATCCAGACGATGAGAGCGATGGTGCGAATCACGCGACCAGGCTATCGGCACCGTCGGCTACCGATCACAGACGGGCGTTCGGCATCGGTTGCACCGCGATGCGCGCTGCGCGCGACGCGAGCGCGCGCTGGACGCCCTTCGCGGCCGCGCGCCCCGCGCGGTTCGCGCCGATGGTGCTCGCGGAAGGTCCGTAGCCGACCAGCTGCACGCGTGGATCGGCGACGGCCGTGGTACCGCGGCCGCCGCGGTCCAGCTGAATACCCCCGGCGGGGCTGCGCAGGTGCAACGGGGCGAGATGCGCGATCGCCGGGCGGAACCCGGTGGCCCAGAGGATGACGTCGACGCGCTCGAAGGACCCGTCGGCCCAGCGGACGCCGTCGGGTTCGATCCGGGCGAACATCGGGCGGCGAGCTGCATACGCGCCCAGGCGCTCGGCCTCGCGCTCCTGCGGGCGCAGCATGAGCCCGGTGACGCTCACGACGCTCTGCGGCGGCAGCCCCTGCGCGACGCGCTGCTCGACGAGCGCGACGGCTGCGGCGCCCGCCTCCGGGGTGAAGTCGTCGGTGCGCCACACCGGCTCGCCACGGGTCACCCAGAGCGTGTCCGTGAGGGGCGCGAGCGCGCCGAGGAACTGCACGGCCGACGCTCCTCCGCCGACGACGAGCACCCGCTTGCCCAGGAAATGCTCGGGTCCCGGATAGTCGACGGTGTGCAGTTGTTCGCCGAGGAACGTCTCCATGCCCGGGTAGTGCGGCAGGAACGGGTGGGTCCAGGTGCCGGTCGCATTCACGATCGTGCGGGTGCGCCATTCGCGATCGCCCGCGTGGACGACGAGGATGCCGTCGTCATCCGTCACACGGTCCACGGCGACGGGGCGCACGACCGGCAGATCATGCGCGCGCTCATACGCGTCGAAGGTCGCCGGCACCGCCTCGTTCGCGCGTCGACCGTCGCGGGCCGGAGGCGTGGACCCCGGCAGCTCGGCCACGCCGTGGACGTCGCGCATGGTCAACGCATCCCATCGGTGCTGCCAGGCGCCGCCCGCTGCGCTGTCGGCGTCCAGAACGAGGTGCCGGATGCCGAGCCGTTGCAGGTGGTACGAGGTCGATAGCCCGGCCTGGCCCGCGCCGATCACGATGCTGTCGAGGATGTCCACACGGGGAATCAACGCCGCCGGAGCCGCGGATGTTCCTCGAACGTCCGGCCAGCCTGTGCCAGGATAGCCGGACGGAGGTGTGGAAAATGGCGGACACATCGATCGAGTCGAGAACGACGCTGCTGCCGGGGGCCGAGATCCTGATGCGCGTGCGGAGGCTCATCATCGTCGGCATCCTGGCCGCGATCGCGAGCTGGTTCCTCATCAGCGGGAGCAAGGGCGGGTGCCCCGGCGGCTTCGACGTCGACGGCGGGTATCTGGATGCGGCGGGCCAGCCAACACTCGAGCAGCCGATGTGCTCGACGCTGACGCTCCGCCCCAACGGCCTCATACCGGTCGTTCTGGCCATCGCCGTGATCTGGGTGCTCGGCCGGATCATCCGGACGGCTGTCGACCAGACAGACGCGATCCGGATGATCGACCGGACGGCCGCGGTCATCGCGATCGTCGCCGCGGCCGGCATCGTCATCTCCTATGTGTGGTTCGCGCTGACGCCGCTGCCCGATCCGAGTTCGAGCTACTCCGTCTTCTCACCGTTCCCTTTCGCGCGCATCGACGTGGACATCAGCCCCGCGACGCCGTGAGGGGCGGAACACTCCCGAGTTCCCGCCCGGATTCGCGCCCGGCGCCGATCCTGTTGTATTCTTTTCGAGTTGCCCCGGCTGGTACGGAGCAGCAGATGGGCCTGTGGCGCAGCTGGTAGCGCACCTGCATGGCATGCAGGGGGTCAGGGGTTCGAGTCCCCTCAGGTCCACCAGAGAATCCCGCGAGAGATCGCGGGATTTCTTCGTTTCTGGACCGCTGCCGCGAGCCCTCAGCATCCGCTTCGGATGCCAGAATCAGAGGATGTCTGATTCGTTAGAGGCCCTGATCCGAGCCGGATCGTCGGCAGATGTCTCGGGATGGGATTTCTCCTGGCTCGACGGCCGCGCAGCCGAAGAGCGGCCTCCATGGCGCTACTCCCGACTGCTGGCCGAGCGACTCAGGGGCGCTTCGGCATCCCTCGACGTCCAGACCGGCGGTGGCGAGGTGCTCGCCGGCGCGGACGCGTTCCCTCCCCTCGCCGTGGCGACGGAGTCGTGGCCGCCGAACGTCGCCCGTGCCACGCAGCTGCTGCACCCGAAGGGAGTCGTCGTCGTCGCGGATCCGGACGAGCCGCCGCTGCCCTTCGGCGATGAGGCATTCGACCTGGTCACCAGCCGGCATCCCGCGTCGATCTGGTGGGAGGAGATCGCGCGGGTGCTGCGGCAGGACGGCACCTACTTCGCGCAGCACGTGGGACCCGCGAGCGCGTTCGAACTGATCGAGTTCTTCCTCGGACCTCTGCCGCAGGAACGACGCGGCCGGCATCCCGACGACGAGGTCGCCGCCGCAGAAGCCGCCGGTCTCGAGATCATCGATGTGAGGACGGCATCTTTGCGCATCGAGATCCACGACGTCGCCGCGGTCGTCTACCTGTTGCGGAAGGTGATCTGGTGGGTGCCGGACTTCACCGTCGACAAGTATCAGGACCGATTGCACGACCTCCACGAGCTCATCCAGCGCGATGGCGCCTTCGTCGCCCACTCGACGCGTCACCTCATCGAAGCACGCAAGCCCTGAAACGACCGGAGGTTCAACATGCACGCGATTTTGAAATACACCTACGTCGAGGACTACCTCGAGCGCCGCAGCAAGTTCCGGTCCGCGCACCTCGCGAAGGCGTGGGAGGCCGTCGAGAACGGCGCCCTGCTGCTCGGCGGCACCGTCGGGGACGAACCGCGCTCGGCACTGCTGATCTTCACCGGGCAAGCTCCGGTCGAGGCCGCTCGAGCCTTCGCCGAGACCGATCCCTACGTGACGAACGGCCTCGTGGTGACCTGGGCGGTCGATCCGTGGACCACCGTCGTGGGCGGCGACGCGGCGACCCCCGTCCGGCCGTGAGCCACCGCGCTTCGTGCGCCGTCAGAACGCGCGGGCTGCGACGTCAGGGCGCTGCGATTCTGCCAGCAGCCGCGTCAGCTGATCCGCCGTGAGCGGGGCACCTGGGTCGGCGAGGTAGTCGTCGAAGCCTCCCGCGAAGTAGATTCCCGTGTACGCACCGGACTCGGGCTCGAATCGCCACGACTGCGCCAGTGCGCCCGCATCCACGACGTCGAAACCCACGGCCTCCACGACCTCGGTCACGAGACGCTTCGCGTCATCATCGTCGCCGGCGATGGGCAACGCCGTGCGCGGAGTCGAGTCGGCGAGCAGCGGGATGTGGTGCGCCACGATGTTGTTGAACACCTTGACGATCCGCGATTCGGGCAGCAGCGACTGCTCGTACTCGGCCGTCGCCAGTTCCAGGGTGTCGAGCACGTCGATCCGCCCTTCGCGATAGGGGTAGTAGTTCCCCGTCGACAGGATGGTCCGGCCGCTGAGTGCGGCCGTGGGGAGCCCCGAGTATGCGCCGAGCGGAACCGCGAGGACGAGGAGATCGCCGAAGACCGCGGCCTCCTCTGCGTGGCCGGCCTGCGCGGACGACCCGAGCTCGTCGATCAGCTCGGCCAGTGATTCGGGGCCACGGGAGTTGGCGATCATCACATCCATGCCCGCCGCGACCGCCAGTCGTGCGATGGCGGCCCCGATCGCTCCGCTGCCGATGATTCCGATCTGCGTCATGCGCTGGCCCTTCGTTCCGTCATCCGAGGCGACGCTCCGTCCTCCGGCGTCGTCCTGGCCGGGCGGCGTCGAGAACGGCGTCCGTTTCTCACCGCGATGCGCACAGCCCTCAGTGTGAACCCTCTTCGGTCACTCGCGTATTCCGTCGATCTGATCTGACCTTCGCGCGGACGCCCACGCAGGGGCATGAACGGAGCGACGATGTCAGCCGGGTTCAGGAGGATCTGGACAGGCTCGCGTCGCGTTCAGCGGCCTTTCCGATGGTGAGCAGAAGGTCATCCGGCATCGTCCCCAACGAACGTGCGGAAAGCGCCGCGGTCACGGTGCAGGGACCAGATCCGTTCTGCGAGCGCGTCGGGCTCGTGGTCGGGGTCGCCGCCGCCGATTCCGCGCGGGATGATCAGTTGGGCGACATGGATGCCCTCGGGTGCAAGGGCATCGTGCAGCATCCGGCCGTAAGCGGATTCGCCCGCGAAGGCGATGGAGGTGCCGGCGACAGCACCGTTGGGGTGGACGGCGCTGCCGCCGTTGATGAGCAGGATCGTGCCGCGTTCGAGTTCCCGCATGCCCGGCAGGACCTGCTGGATCGCGGTGACCGGTCCGTACACGGACTGCTCCACGGGGCCGACCAGGTCTTGGGCGGTCGTATCGAGGACGGGCTTCATGAACTCCGGAGCGGGGACCGGGCTGTACTGCAGCACGTCGATCGTCCCGAGCTGTGCGCCAGCGTCCTCGAGCGCAGTACGCAGCTCGTGCGGGTTGCGAGCGTTCGCGGCGTACCCGCGAGCTGTCACCCCGTCCCGCTCCAGCTCCGTTGCGAGCCGGTCGACGTTCTCCTGCGCGCGGGAGATGAGGGCGACCGCGAACCCTTCCCTGCCGAAGCGGCGGGCGGTGGCACGGCCGAGGCCTCGCCCCGCCCCGACGATGGCGATGGTGGTCATGTGCTGCTCCTGCTCTCCTGGTTTCTCACGACACGTTTGCGGACGATCTGGTGGGCGTCTCCGCCGGTGCACTCATCGACCGGGCTTTCGCACGCGGTGCCCGGCGATGTTTCAGAACCGCGAGGATAGTCGTCGGGACCAGTGTGAGTGCGACGATCACCGTACCCACGGTCGCAGGACCGGTGATGCCGAGCGGTGTCGTCAGTGCGAAGCCGGCGACGGTGGTGCCGACGGCAGTGCCGAGGTTGAATGCTGACACGCTGAGCGCCGATCCGAGGGTCGCCGCAGCATCCGCGTAGCCCACGGCGAGGTGGATCAGCACACCGTTCGCGCTCAAGCCGAAGAGCCCCAGCAGCGTCACGAGCACCGTCATGATCACCGGGGCATCCGATGCGAGGCTGATACCGAGAAGCACGAGCACGGTGACCGCGGGCGTGAGAATCGTGATCAGCGAAGGGTGCGCGTCGCCGAATCGGCCGCCCAGAATGGTGCCGATGAAGGATCCGACGCCGAAGCCGGTGAGGACGACAGGAACCAGTGATGACGGGACGCCGGCCTGTTCGGTGAGGATCGGCGAGATGAAGGAGTACGCGGCGAGGACTCCCCCGGTCGTGGTGGCGCATGCGGCCAGAGTCAGCCACAGCCGTCCGGATCGCAGCCCGGCCAGTTCGGCGCGGAGGGATGGCGCCGTGGACGTCGTCGAGGAATCGGCCGGGACGAGTCGAGCGACGAACAGCGCGGCGACGGCAGCCGCAACGGCCAGGAACCAGAAGGTGCCTCGCCAGCCGACGAACTGGGCGACCAGCGCGCCGAGGGGAACCCCGAGTACGGTCGCGAGCGCTCCGCCGGCCCCCACGATCCCGATCGCTCGCGCGCCGGAGGAAGGCCCTGCAAGCCGGCTTGCCACGACGGCCGACACGGCCCAGAAAGCACCGGTGGCGATCGCCGTCACGAATCGTGCGGCCAGGAGCATCGTCAGGTCCGACCCGAGGGCGACGACGACGTGGCCGACGATGAACACAATCAGCGCGATGATGAGCGTGAGCCTCTTGGACAGGCGGAGGGTGAGCATCGCCATCAACGGTGATCCGATGATCATGCCGACGGCGAAGACCGTGATCAGTGCGCTCGCCTGTGTGAGCGACACGTTGAGCTCCTGCGAGATCTGAGGAAGGATGCCGGCCACGACGAACTCGGATGTCAGCATGAGAAACGTCCCCGACGCCAGCACGTACACGGCCAGCGGCACACGGGCAGACGATGCCTTCGGAAGGGTGCTCGTGGGAGTCATGAGTCTCAGTCAACGCCGGCAGCTCGAGAACCGGGAGTCCCTGAAGAAACGTGTACTACGAGGGTGCCCCACCGCCTCGGTCATGAGCATCGTCAGTGCAGTTCGACCCGGACGGAGCAATCATGCACGCAGCTGCTGAGCTCGCCCATCCCGTCGGTCACCCGACCGAGCAGAACGAGGCTGTGGTCCGACGCAGCGGAGCCGCCGCGGGTGAAGACGATGATGCTCTGCTCGGCCGGAGAATACACGACATCCCCAGCGAGGAACTCCCGCGACGCCGTGTCGGTCTCGACCTCGAGCGCCTGCGGGAGAGGCGCGACGACCGCGGATCCCATCCGATCATCGAACGTCAAGGCCGCCGGCAACTGCTCGTCAACGGCATCCGCGTCCCGCAACGCACCCAGTTCGATGGAGACGGTCGGCGCCGTTCCCGAGCATGCGGACAACAGCAATGCGAGAGCGGCGGTCCCCCCAACGGCACCGATTCGAAAACCCATGGCACCAGCACACCGTGTTCCGGTCGCTGGAGGGAGTCACGCTCGTGACGTGCCCTCACAGGGCACCCGAATATGCCGAGGAGCGACCTACTCTGAGTACATGAACGACCAGTCGGAGGCGAACCAGTTCCTGAAATCGCGCCGCGCCCGCATCGAACCAGAACAGGTCGGTCTCCCGCGCGGGAAGGATCGGCGAGTCCCGGGTCTGCGTCGCGGCGAGGCGGCAGCGTTGGCGGGAGTGAGCGTCGAGTACTACGCACGCCTCGAGCGCGGCGGCATCGGCGGCGCATCCACTGCCGTACTGGACGGACTTGCGAACGCCCTCCTGATGAACGAGGCCGAGAGGGCCCACCTCTACCGGCTTGCGAGCCGCGCCGGTACCGGTCCGGCTGCCCGCCACGCAGGCAAGCCCACGCCCGGCTGGCGCCCCTCCCCCAGCATCCAATGGATGCTGGACTCGATGGAGTCATCCGTCGCCATGATCGGCAACGGCCGCACCGACCTGCTCGCATGGAATGCGCTGGGCGGCAACCTGATGGACGAAATGCTCGCGACGGCGACCACCCCGACCCCGAACTTCGCTCGCTTCATCTTCCTCGAACCCGTCGCCCGCCGCTTCTACCCGGATTGGGATGCGATCGCTCGCGTCAATGTCGCCCAGCTTCGCACCGAAGCGGGGCGAGACCCCCACGACAAGGCCCTCCACGATCTGGTCGGCGAACTATCGACCCGCAGCGACCACTTCCGATCCCTCTGGAGCAAGCACGACGTCTGGCAGAACGACAGCGGTGCCAAGCGATTCCACCATCACCTCGTCGGCGACCTCACCCTGCACTTCAACGGCCTCGACATCGTGGGATCCGCCGCTGTGCAACTGACCGTCCTCACCGCAGAACCCGGCTCGCCCGATCACGACACCCTGCAGCTCCTGCGGTCCGCAGGGGCAGATCGTCACCCGACCCGGGATCAGTCCGGCACCCGGCTCTGAGCGCGCAGACGGGACGGGACCGACCGTGCCCGCGGGACGCCAGCGCGGACAGATGACGCTGAGCGATCGCCCGCGAGACGCCCGCACGCTCGGCGACCTCGGCAGCCGACGCCTCGCAGTACCCCCCTCGTGCCGGCGACCCTCCTCGTGTCCCTCGCCAGCGTGATCCTCGGCGATCCCCACAAGAAGGCGCTGTGGCGCCCGTGCGTGGTGTCGTTCATGATGCTGGGCGTCGGCGTGCTGGTCGGCGCCATCCCGCTGATCGCCTGACGCCGGGCACGGCGAGAGCCGGGCGAGCAGCGCTCACGTCGCGCTGCTCGCCCGCGCGTCTTCCAGCGCAGAGCGCGCCGATTCCGCCTCGGCGCTCGCCGCGTCCCGCGCGACCCGGTCTCGGTCGACGGTCTCCGTCGCCTCCCGGATGCCGGTGCGGACCCGCTCGAGCTCCGCTTCGAGCTCGGCCTCGCGATGCTGCAGTCCATCCAGCCGTTCCGTCGCGTCCTCGTGGTCGCGTTCAGCATCCCGCAGGCGTCGCTCCGCCCGCTCGACCAGCTGCTCCGCCGCCCGGACGGCTTTCTCGGCCGCTTTCCGCGCGCGGCGCTGCTCGAGCTCGTCGGCTGGTGTCGCGCGCACCGGTCGCGGCGCAATCGCACCCGCCACGGCATCCGACACATCGATCCCGTCGCCGCCGGACGGCTCCAGCGGACGGATGAGACGACCGGATGCCACGGCGTCCGCGGCCCCGGCATCCAGCATCGCTGCGTTGAGCGTCTGCTCCACGGCTTCGGTCGTCGCCGCCGTCACGTGCAGACCCGCGTGCACGGCGAGTCCCGTGGCCGCCTGTGCAAGCTGCTTCACAAGCGTGCGTCGCTGGCGCGAGAGCGCCGTCAGCGTCTTCGCATCCAGCTCCTCCTGCGCCTCGCGCAGCGACTCCCCCAACTCGAGCGCCTGCGCGAGCTGATCGGGCCGTTCACGAGCGAACAGATTCACGACCCACGCCGGCGCGAGCGGCTTGCGCAGCGCCTTCACCCCCGCGGCCAGGTCGCGGTCGGCGAGATCCTTCGCGCGCTCGTTCCGCGCGGAGACGAATCCGTCGAGCGCGACGGCGTACAGCTCGGCGGCGATGTCCTCGAGCGATACGGTCATCTGCCCATTCTGCTCCGGGTTACTGCTGGCCGGTGTAGAACCCGTAGGTGGCATCAGCGGCCTGTGCGGCGACGGCGGGGTCGGCCCCGGCTGCGACATGCGCTCTCGCCCATCCGTCGGCGGCGGCACGTGAGAACGCCTTTCCCTCATCGGACAGCTGCCACTTCTCGGCATCGGCCGGATCGACCGCGCCCTCCACGGCTCCGAGATGCAACGCGAGCCCGAGCAGCCCCTGATCCCAGCCCACCCCTGTCGCCCCTGGGCCGAAGACCTCCCACATCTCAGCCGGCACATCCGCAGTGTGCGCCGCATGGTCGAGGCGCACACGCGTGGCCCCGGCAACCGTCTCATCCAGTGTCACGGTGAGCCAGGTGACACCGCCGCCGTACTCCCACGTGACGCGGTACTCGGCCCTGCCATCGACGGGCGGCGTGCACGCGAGGATCTCTCCCCCTGCGTTGCCCTCGAACTGGTAGCGGCCTCCGAGCCGCAGCTCGCCCGAGACGGGCAGGAACCAACGCGCGATGCGGTCGGGGCTCGTCACGGCATCCCACACATCCTGGATGCCGGACGGGTACTCCTGGCTGATGCTCTGCACGTACGACGGCTCGCCGTCGACGTCGTCGGTGCGCAGCTCGCGCTCGACGGCGTCGAGCTGCTTCTGAATGTCGACCATCTCATTCCTCATCTCGTTCGTCGGTTCTGGTTCCGCGTCGTTCCTGCAGCCGCCCCCGAGCGAGTTCGGTGTCGAGCGCGGCCAGCGGCCCGCTCCAGAAGCGCTCGAACGGGGTGAGCCAGGCGCTGGCTGCTTCGACGCCTGCGGGATCCACGGCATACAGCCGTCGCGCGCCCTCCGGCCGCACCGTGGCGAAGCCGTTCTCGCGCAGCACGCGCAGATGCTGCGATACCGCGGGCTGGCTGATGCCGAACTCGACGGTGATCGCCGAGCCGAGCTCTCCTGCGGACTCCTCGCCCATCGCGAGCAGTTCGAGGATGCGGCGGCGAACCGGATCCCCGAGGACATCGAGCGCGTGCATGTTCGCCATCCTTGCGTGCAGACTTATATAAGTCAAGCCTTATCTTTCGGCAGCGCCCTAAACTGACGACATGTCGTCCCGTCCTCCACGCGAACACGGCCTCCTGAAGATCCACCGCGTTCTCAAGCCGGGATTCGGCACCGAAGCGGCGGTGTACGGCACGATCCTCGTCAGCGGCCTGATCGCCGTCTCCTCCGCACACGGCGAGACGTCAGTCGTCGTGCTCCTCACCGTCGCGGTCACGATCGTGGTGTTCTGGGGCGCGCACGTGTACGCCGGAACCGTCGCGCGTGTCGGTGACACGGACTCCTCGGGGAAGGTCATCGGGGTCGGCGCGGCCTTCCGCACGTCGATTCGACGGACGCTCGGGCTGCTGACCTCCGCGACTGTGCCGGCCGCATTCCTGCTCGCGGGGACCACGCGGGTGATCCCCGACGACCTCGCGAACGATCTCGCGCTGTGGTCGGGAACCGTCATCCTCGCCCTGCTCGGCTACATCGCCTTCCTCCGCCGCGGGAGTTCGCTGATCGTGCGTATCGCGGGCGCCATCGGGACCGCCTGCTTCGGCATCGTCTTCGTGATCCTGAAGGCGTTCGTGCACTGACGCACGGCCCGCCGCTCACCTCTCCCTCAGCTGCTCCGCGATCTCGGCATCCACCGTCCGGATGGTCGCCGTGTCGATATCCGGAAGCGCAGCCTCGAAGCGCGCCTGACGACGCTTGAGCCACAACCCGAGCACGATCAGCACGATCATGACCGAGTAGATGACGATCGACCCGGGGCTCTGCACGAGGTAGATCGGGTCGCCCTGGCTGATGGCCATCGCCTTGCGCAGTTGCTCCTCCGCCATCGGGCCGAGGATGGCGCCGACGACCATCGGCGACACCGGGTATCCGTGCCGGCGCATGAAGAACCCGATCACACCGAGCAGCAGCAGCACGCCGATGTCGAAGACCGTGAAGTTGGCGGCATAGGCTCCGAGCCCCGCGAACACAAGGATGCCCGCATACAGATACGGCCGCGGGATCCTCAGCAGCTTCGCCCACATCCCCACCAGCGGCAGGTTCAGGATGATGAGGACGACGTTGCCGATGTACAGGCTCGCGATCAGGGCCCACACCAGAGCAGGCTGGCTGTCGAAGAGCAGCGGCCCCGGTCGGATCCCGTAGGTCTGGAACGCCGAGATGATGATCGCCGCGGTCGCCGTCGTCGGCAGCCCCAGGGTCAGCAGCGGAACGAGCACACCGGCCGCTGCGGCGTTGTTCGCCGCTTCAGGGCCCGCCACGCCCTCGATCGCGCCCTTGCCGAACTGGCGGCGATACGGGTCCTTCGCGAGGCGCTTCTCGGTCGCGTACGACAGGAAGGTCGCGACGTCCGCGCCACCGGCCGGAATCGAGCCGATCGGGAAGCCGATCGCGGTACCGCGCAGCCACGGCTTCCACGACCGCTTCCAGTCGGACTTCGACATCCACGTCCGCCAGCTCCCCGAGACCGGGATGATCGGCAGCGTCCCGTGCCGCAACCGCGATCCGACGTAGAGCGCCTCGCCGACGGCGAAGAGCCCGACCGCCACGATGACGACGTCGATTCCGTCGCCGAGGTTCGGGATGCCGAAGGTGAACCGCGCCTGGCCGGTCAGCGTGTCCGTGCCGACGAGCCCGAGGAACAGGCCGATCGACAGCGACACGATCCCGCGGATCGGGCTCGACCCCAGCAGCGCCCCCACCGTGAGGAATGCGACGATCATGAGGGCGAAGTAGTCCGCCGGGCCCAGGGTGACCGCGAAGTCGGCGATGAACGGGGCGAACAGGGTGAGCAGCGCCGTGGCGATCGTCCCCGCGATGAACGAGCCGATCGCCGCCGTGGCCAGCGCGGCCGTCGCGCGGCCCATCCTGGCCATCTTGTTGCCCTCCATCGCCGTGACGATTGAGGCCGACTCCCCCGGCGTGTTCAGCAGGATCGAGGTCGTCGATCCGCCGTACATGCCGCCGTAGTAGATGCCGGCGAACATGATGATCGCGCTCGTCACATCCAGCGTGTACGTCAGCGGCAGCAGCAGCGCCACCGTCATCGCCGGCCCGATGCCGGGCAGCACGCCGATCGCGGTTCCCAGCAGCACCCCGATGAACGCGAACATCAGATACTGCGGCTGCAGGGCGGTCGCGAAGCCCTCCATGAGCAGTTGCAGGCTATCCACCGAACACCCCCGGCAGGACCGTGCCGAACGGCGGCAGCGAGAGCCCCAGCAGCGTCCCGAACAGCAGCTGCGTCAGGATGCCGAGGCCCGCACCGATGATCAGCGCCATCCACCAGCGTGCGGCGCCGAGGGCGAGGGCCGCGCCGGTGAAGAGCACGACCACCGCGGCCGGCCAGCCGAGCAGCGGGATGATCGGCATCAGCGAGGCGAACGAGACCACGAGCAGCAGCACCGTCTTCCACGACGTGCGGGCCTCCGCGTCGATGTCCTCCGCCTCGTCCGCCTGTCCGACGTCGCCCCGGAGGACCGCCACGATGGCCCCGAGCGATGCCAGCAGCATGAGACCGGTCACCGCGTACGGCAGCACCCTGGCACCGAGCACGTTCGACGAGCCCATCGGTTCGCGGATGAATCCGGTCATCACCAGCGCGATGGCCGAGAAGACCGCGATCACGGCGAGGAAGACCAGTTCCCCGGCCTTGCGGGAACGGGAAACGCCGGCGACCGCCGACGCTCCCGTCGTGATCGAATCGGTCATTCGATCAGCCCGATGGTCTTGAGCGTCTCCTGGGTCGCCGTGATGTCGCTCTCGAGGAACGACGCGAAGTCCTCACCGACCAGGAAGGCATCGGTCCAGCCGTTGGTCTCGAGCACCTTCGTCCAGGCATCCCCGTCATGAGTGGCCGTGACGAGATCCTCGAGCGCCGCCTTCTCCTCCTCGGAGATGTCTCCCGGAGCGATCAATCCACGCCAGTTCGTGACGACGATGTCGATGCCCTCATCCGTGAGCGTCGGCACATCGGGGAGCAGGGCGGCCGGTTCGTCCGACGACACCGCCAGCGCCTTGAGCTCTCCGGCATCCACCTGCTGGGCGAACTCGCCGACACCGGAGATCCCCGCCTGCACCTGACCGCCCAGCAGCAGCGTGAGCGCCTCGCCGCCGCCCGAGTTCGCGATGTAGTTCAGGCTCGTCGGCACCTCGGCGGCATCCACACCGGCCTCGGTCAGCAGCTGACCCGCCAGGATGTGGTCGATGCCACCGGCCGAGCCACCGGTCACCGCCATGTCAGCGCCCTCGTCGACCCAGGCGTCGATGAAGTCCTCGATGGTGTCGTACGGGCTGTCCTTCGGGACGACCACCACCAGCGGTTCCTCCGTCAGCTTGGCGATCGGCGTAGTGTCCTCGATGCGCACATCGGAAGCGTTGGTCTCGACGGCGCCCACCATGACGCTTCCCGTGATCATCAGGGTGTTCGGGTCGGTCTCGGTCGCGAGGGACGCCAGCCCGACCGTGCCGCCTGCGCCGCCGATGTTGCTGACCGGAGCCGACGAGACGAGCCCGTCCTCGGTCAGGGACTGCGCGAAGGCCCGCGCGGTCTGGTCCCAGCCGCCGCCGGGGTCAGCCGGAGCGATCACGGCGACGCTGTCGATGGTGACCTCGTCGGCGCCTCCGCCGTCCCCATCGCCGGTCGGGGCCTCACCGGAGCAGGCGGCCAGAGTGAGCGCTGCGATGCCGACGGCTGCGCCCCAGATGAATCGGGTGCGGATGCGGGTGTGCTGTGTCATGAACTCCTCCTCGAGTTCTCAGCCCGGCGACAGCGCCGGGTGTACGTCCGGCCAAAGTAGAACAGCGCTGGCTCCTCGCACCGGTTGCGTACGAAACGAGGGATTGTGGTCGTTTTGGTCGCATCGAACCGCGGTCCGCGCACGCCTAGCATGGGAGCTGTGGTGAAGGCGATGACGCTCCGCACGCAGCTGGTGCTGCTGCAGGTCGTCATCGTGCTCGCGATCGTGCTGACGGTCGGACTCGCCGCGATGCTCATGCAGGAGCGGCAGATCCGGGAGGCCTCCCAGGAGCGGATGATCGCCGTCGCGCAGTCCGTCGCCCAGCTGCCTACTGTCGTCGACGCGTACGACGACCATGACCCGGCCGCGGTGATCCAGCCCATCGCGGAGCTGATCCGCGATTCGTCGAACGTGGCCTATGTCGTCGTCACGGATCACGACGGCATCCGCTTCTCGCATCCGAATCCGGAGCGCATCGGCGAGCCGGTGTCGACCGACCCGAGCGTCGCGCTCTCCGGCGAGATGTACACCGGAACCCAGACCGGCACGCTCGGCGAATCCTGGCGCGTCAAGGTGCCGGTCTTCGACGAAGGCGGCGCGGTCATCGGGCAGGTCTCGGTCGGCATCCTGGAATCGGATCTGCGTGCCGACTTCCTCGGAGACATCACCGGATTCCTGCTCGCACTCGGTGGCGCCACGGTGGTCGGCGTGATCGCCGCCACCGGTGTCGCACGCATCGTGCGCCGCCGCATCTTCGGTCTCGAACCCGAAGAGATCCGCGGACTCCTCGAGACCCGGGAGGCCACCCTGCACGGCATCCGCGAGGGCATGCTCGCCCTGGACGAGGACGGACGGGTCTCGCTGTGCAACGACTCCGCGGCGCGCCTGCTCGGGCTGGCGTCTCCGGCCGAGGCGACCGGTCGCGCGGCATCCGATCTGCTGGAGGACCTGACGCTCGTGGTCGCGGAGGCGGATGCCGATGACGACCCCGCCCAGCGACTTGTCCTGTCCGGTGAGCGCGTTCTGCTGGCGCGTGCTGCATCGGTGCGGGTGAAGGGCCGGCGCGTCGGCACGGTGGTCACGCTTATGGACCGGACCGAACTCGATCACGCGCTGCGCGAGCTCGCCGGTGCGCAGAGCCTGGCGGAGGGCCTGCGTGCCCAGCAGCACGAGTTCTCGAACACCCTGCACACGATCGGCGGGCTCATCGAGCTGGGCGAGGTCGACGCGGCTCGACGGGTCGTCGAACGCGCCGGGGACGGCGGAGCGCTCAATCGGCTGGACGCGCCCACCGGCGTGGAGGACATCGAGCTGGCGGCGATCCTGCTCGCGAAACGCGCACGCGCGCGCGAACTGGGCGTCGTGCTGACCGTGACCGACGACTCGCAGCTGCCGGCCGACAACGGCGACGACGATCTGAGCACCGTGGTCGGGAATCTTCTCGACAACGCCCTGGATGCCGCGGGTCAGGGCGGGCACGTGCGCATCGCGCTCACCCAGGAGAACGGCGAGGATGTGCACGTCGTCGTCGAGGATGACGGCCCCGGCGTCCCCCTCGAGCGCCGCGGCGACGTGTTCCGGCTCGGCTTCTCGACGAAGCCGGCCGACCGGCAGCGCGGGTACGGGCTGACGATCGTGGCGCGCATCCTCGAGCGTCGTGGCGGCTCGATCGATCTCGGGCCGTCCTCCGCCGGCGGTGCGCGCTTCACCGTGCACCTGCCTGCAGTGCAGCACGCGGGGACGGCCCGATGACGCGCCTGCGCACGCTGATCGTCGAGGACGACTTCGCCGTCGCGCACGTGACGCGCGGCTTCGTCGAGCGGCATCCGCGCTTCGAGGTCGTCGGCGTCGCACCGACCGGTGCGGACGCCCTGCGCGCCGTGCACGAGTTGGAACCGCAGGTGATGCTGCTGGACGTGTATCTGCCGGACATGTCCGGCATCGAGGTGCTCCGCCGCGCCCGTGCCGCCGGTGCGCATGTCGAGGTCATCGCTGTCACGGCCGCCCGGGACCTGGACACGGTGCGGCGCGCCAGAGCGCACGGCGTGCATCACTATGTGGTGAAGCCGTTCCCGATGCAGACGCTGCACGAGCGCCTGGACGATATCTGGCGCGTGATCGCCAGGGATGCCGAGCTCACCGGAACCGACGAACTCGACCAGATCACGGTCGACGCCCTCATGCGCCATGACGCCGTCGCCATCGCCGCGCAGCGCAAGGGCGTCTCCCCCGCGACGCTGCAGCGCGTCGCGTCCGCTCTGGAGGCTCAGGAGGAGCCGATGTCGGCGTCGGAGCTCGCCGAGTCGCTGGGCATGTCGCGGGTCAGCGCCCGGCGCTACCTGGAACGGCTCGTCGATTCGGGCCTCGCGGAGAGCGCTCCGACTTACGGCAGCATCGGTCGCCCGGAGCTGCGCTATCGGTCGCGCGCGTGATCGTCCTTCGGTATCGTCGCCTCGCGCCGGACGCGCGCCGCCCTGCGCTCCTCCTCGGCGTCCCGGCGCACCGCCGCCGCGATCGCGGAGGCATCGCGCAGTTCCACCTGCACCTGCCGCTCGGCCGGGATCCCCGCGCTGAGCTGGCGGACGCGCTCCAGCTCCACGTCGATCTCGACGCCGAGCAGCAGCGCCAGGTTCGCGATCCACAGCCACAGCAGGAAGATCAGGATGCTCGCGAACGGACCATAGAGGCGGTCGTAGTCTGCGACGACGGTCACGTAGAAACCGAATCCCGCCGAGGCGATGCCGAAGACGAGCAGCGCCGCCGCCGCGCCGAGACTCATCCAGCGGAAGCTCCGCGGCGCGACATTGGGCGCGAAGCAGTACAGAATCGCGATCAGCAGGACCGTCACTATCACCAGCAACGGCCAGCGCACGATCGACCAGACGACGAGGCCAGCCTCCCCCACTCCCCAGATCCGACCGATGCCGCGGGACACCCGTTCCCCGGTGAGAGAGATGAGCACGGCGGTCGCGACCAGCACGATCAGCACGACCGTGAGCAGCAGGTGCGTCGGCTTCGACTTCCAGAACGGCCGCCCCTCCTCCACGCCGTAGATGCGATTGACGGCGCGGCTGAACGACGTGACGTATCTCCCTGCCGACCACACCGTCACGAGGAGCGCGGCCGCGAGCACCCACCCCGTCGCCGTCGCGTCCGCGAGTGCCGCCAGTGGGGCGCGCAGCGCTGATCCGGCTCCTTCGGGAAGTACGGCATCCACCGCGCGCGTCAGGTTCTCGAGACGCGCGCCGTCGCGGCTGAGCAGGCCGATGACCGAGATGAGCACGATGGATGCGGGCACGGCCGCCAGCAGCGCGTAGAAGGTCAGCGAAGCCGCGGCGTCCGGGCACCAGTCCGTGCCGAATTTGCGCAGTGCGCGTCGTGATGCCAGGGTCCAGGCGTCACGGCCGAGGCGCCAGGGAGGTGGTGAGTCGGATACGTCGCGCTGCACACGTGCGGACACGATCACTCCTTGCCCGGCTCGACGTGCAGGAGCACGATGATGCGTCGGAGATGCGTCGCCACCAGGACTCCGGGGCCCAGGATGCTGCGTGCGGACGCCTGGCCTGCGTCCAGTGCATCCACGAGCAGTCGCACGTCATGCGCGGCCGCTGCCCGTGCCCGATGGGCGTGCCGGTCCTCCGATCCGATGACCGCGATCGCACCGGCCGTGGCCTGGCATGCTCGCCCGATGACCGGGATCAGATCCGGATCGAGCGGAAAGGCGGTCGCGCGTTCCCGCGCTACGTCCTCCAGCGCATCGGAGATGTCGCGCACGCGTACAGCGACCGATTCGAGCGTCTCGAGCCGCGCATGCGCGGTCTCGGTGTCGTGGCGTCCGCCCCGCGCGCGCGGGTTGCCCCGACGGCTCCGGTCGGCCTCCGCGAGGGCCGTCCGGACGTCGCGCGCCGTGCTCTCGAGGGCGTCCGCTTCTCTGGTCCACTCCGTCCGTGCGGGCGGCCAGGATTCCGCCAGCGCGTCGCCGATGCCCGCCAGGTGATCGGCCAGGTCGCGCTGATACTCCGCGACGCGCGCCTTCGCCGTCGCGGAGAAGGGACCGGGTGCCAGAACCAGGTTGACCCCGAGCCCGACGGCGAGTCCGACCGCCATCTGAGCGAGATAGCTCAGCGAGTATGCTTCCGCGTCTGAGCCTCCGATGATGAGCACGAACACGGCGGCGACGGCGATGTACTCGCGCCCCGCACCGAACCAGCCCGTCCCGGACAGCAGCACGCCCGCGCCCGCCACGAGCGCGAGCGTCCACACGGTCGGGCCCGCCGTGAAGACGACGACGAGCGCCAGCACGATGCCCGCCGCCAGGCCCGCGAGGGTCTGCACGCTGGACTTCACCGAATCCATCAGGGTCGGGTGCATGCTGATCAGCGCACCCAATGGTGCGTAGTACGGGAGATCGTCCGCAACGCCCGGCAGAAGGTGAGCGATCATCCATGCAATGCCGACCGCCAGGGCCGTCTTCACCGCGAACAGCAGCCGATCCCGCGTCACGGCGCCGCGGACGGACCCCGCGATCGCCGACGACTGATGATCGCCGCGTGTCATGGTCCGAGTCATGCGTGCGGCGTCCACGGCAGGGCGAGCATGGAGAACCTCCTGGGTCGGGTTCCCCATGCTGGCCGTGGCCGACTCCGAGCGCAGGAGGGTTGACACCGCCGGCGAAAGCCTGCTCGGCGCCGACGCGACGACCGTCAGGCGCCGGGACGGACCGTCACGTCGGTGATGTCCGCGTCGCGCGGCAGGTCGAGCGCCGCGAGGATCGTCGTGGCGACGGATTCCGGATCGATGAACCGTTCTGGTTCGTACTCGGTCCCCTCCTGCTGGTGCACCCGCGCCTGCATGGGCGTCGCGGTGCGGCCGGGGTACACGGATGTCACGCGGATGCCGTGCTCGGCCTCCTCGGCCCGCAGCGAGTCCGCCAGGGCTTTCAGCCCGTGCTTGGATGCCGCGTACGCCGACCATCCGGCATGAGCGTGCAGTCCGGCGCCGGAGTTGACGAAGACGACCTGTCCGCGCGAGACGCGCAGTACCGGCAGCATCAACCGGGTCAGCTCAGCTGGCGCGACGAGGTTGACCGCCAACTGCTGCTCCCACAGCGTCGCGGGCAGATCGGCGACCGGCCCGAGGTCGACGATGCCCGCGACGTGCACGAGGGCATCGATCCGATCCGGCAGATGCTGCTTGGACAGTGCCCACGACAGACGTCCTGGGTTCGCGAGGTCGCCGACGAGGGTCCCCGCGCCTGGAAGGGTCGCGGCGATCTCGCGGGCGCGCCCGACATCGCGGGCGAGCACGATGATCTCGTCCCCGCGGTCGAGCAGTCGGCGTGCGAGCGCCGCGCCGATTCCGGAGCCGGCCCCCGTGAGGAGATGGACGGCCATGTCAGGCGCGGTCGGCGGGCTCTGCCAGCTCGATCGGGACCACAGGGCAGTCCTTCCAGAGACGCTCGAGCCCGTAATACACGCGCTCCTCAGCGTGGAACACGTGCACGATCAGGTCGCCGAAGTCCAGCAGGACCCAGCGCGCCTCGGCACGGCCCTCGCGGCGGACGCGCTTGTGTCCGGCCTCGATGAGCTTGTCCTCGATCTCGTCGGCGATCGCGGCGACGTTGCGCTCGCTGTTTCCGGTGACGAGAAGGAAGATGTCTACGAGCGGAAGCGGCTCCGAGACGTTCAGCGCGAGGAGATCCTCGCCGCCCTTGGACACCGCCGCGTTCGCGGCGAGTTGGAGCATCTGCTCCGCGGTTTCAGGTGATTGCATCACAGCACATTCATGGTGAAGGCGATGATCAACGCGGCCGCCAGCGCGAGAGCGAGACCGCCGGCGGTGATCGCGAGGATCAGCATCAGCTTGTTGCCCTTCTCGGGTGCTGGTGGACGGATGACCTCGCCGGCGGGCTTGATGGTGCTGATCGCGGAGCTCGCCGCGATCGGCGTCGGAGAGGATGCCGGCGGCAGCTCTCCGTCGATGAGAACCGCGTCGACGTCCTTGCCGTCGGTGGTCCCCTTCGCATGCCCCTGAGAGCCGAGGCCCTCGGGCAGATCATAGGACCCGGTGACGAGGATCTCTCCGGTGGAAGCGACCGGGCCGGAGAGCGAGCCGTCTCCGGGCGGTGGGTTGAAGATCAGCGCGCTGGGCGCGATGTGCTGGGAACCCGTGGAGTCGCCTGCCGTGATGAGCTCGTCGAAGGACGGCGTGAACGGCGTCGTCGACTTCTGCTCGGACAGCACGCTCTGACCGAACGTCGGGTTCACGGTCGGACGTTCGCCCTGCTCGGACGGGTCGTCGACGTGCTCGATGGCGTCGGCGTCGACTCCGAGTTCGGCGAGTTCCGCCTCGGCGGGCTCGTCCGTCTCGTCCTCCGCAGATGCGGAAGCGTCGTCGCCGGCCTCCTCGTCGGTGCGCTCGCCGTCGGCCGCGCCGGTCTCGGGTGAGGCTTCCGATAGGGCGTCGCCGTCCGCCTCGGCGCCGATCTCGGCATCCGCTGCCCCGTCGGCATCCGTGGGCGTGTCCTCATCTGCCGGAGCGGAAGCCGCGACCGGCGCGAACACCGGCACAGCCGAGACGATCGACGGCTTCTCGGTCTCGGCGGGCTCATCGGGCTGCTCGGACTCGAGCGCCGCGGCATCCGTCCCGGCAGCCGTCTGCGCGGCGGCGGCCTCTTCCGCGCCGATCACCGGAACCGATGCCGTGCGGATGCGCTCCTGCTCGCGTGCCTGGCGCCGCGTCAGCGGCAGCGCCCCGAGATCGACGGACTCATCGGCGGTCGGAGCCGGCGCGACCTGAGCGGCATCAGCAGCACGAGGCAGGGGCGGCGCAGGCACCGGGGCGGGCGCGGCAGCCGCCGCCTCTTCCTCGGTGATCACCGGTGTCGCGCCAGTCAGGCGGATCTCCCGCAGCTGCTTGCGCGTCAGCGGTTCCTTCCCTTCGCTGTCCGATGTGCTCATGCCTTGCTCCGATACAGATGATGCTTCGCGATGTATTGAACGACTCCGTCGGGGACGAGGTACCACACCGGTTCGCCCTCCTGGACGCGCTGTCGGCAATCCGTCGACGAGATCGACAGGGCCGGCACCTCCAGCTGGCTGACGTCGTCGCTCGGGAGGCCGTCAGTGCTCAGAACGTGTCCTGGACGCGAGACCGCGACGAAGTGGGCCAGATCCCACAACTCATCATGGTCCCTCCAGCTGAGAATCTGCGCCACGGCGTCCGCGCCGCTGATGAAGAACAGCTCGGCATCCGGTCGCTCGTTCTTCAGATCGCGCAGCGTATCGATGGTGTACGTGTCACCCCGACGGTCGATGTCGACCCGGCTGACGGTGAATCGCGGATTGGATGCCGTGGCGATCACGGTCATCAGGTAGCGGTGCTCGCTGGGCGTGACCGTGCGCTTCTGCCACGGACGCCCGGTGGGAACGAAGACGACCTCGTCGAGGTCGAACTCGTGCGCGACCTCGCTCGCAGCGACGAGGTGACCGTGATGGATCGGATCGAATGTTCCGCCCATCACCCCGATACGCGGCGCCCGCGAGTTCGTGTGCTCCATCCGCGGCTCAGTGGCCGTGCCCTGCTCCGTGGCCGTCCTTGCCGTGCTGCGCAGCCCAGGCCTCCGCCTTGGCCGAGTGACGGTTGGCGACGTGGCGGTACGAGAAGGTCACCAGACCGAGGAGCGTGAAGACGATCGCGGCGATGACGCCGAAGATAAGCGTTTCGAGCGCCACATTTCCGTGATGCTCGGTCTCAGCGGCTGCCATCGCGAACTGTGCGACGAGATTCATCCTTGCTCCGTTTCGTGACCGGGGGCGCGAACGCGCTCCCCCATCCTATCGCTCAGCCGCGCGTCTGCCCCGCCCCACGCGCGAGCCACTTCGTGCTGGTCAGCTCCGAGAGCCCCATCGGGCCTCGGGCGTGCAGTTTCTGGGTCGAGATGCCGACCTCGGCGCCGAACCCGAACTCCGCACCGTCGGTGAAGCGGGTCGACGCGTTGACCATGACGACGGCGGAATCCACCTCTGCCAGGAAGCGCTCCGCGTTGCGGGTGTCCGTGGTGATGATCGACTCGGTATGACCCGTGCTGTACCGGCGGATGTGCGCGAGCGCGTCGTCGAGCGAATCCACGACCTTGATCGCGATCTCGAGACTGAGGTACTCGGTCGCCCAGTCCTCTTCCGTCGCGGGGATCACATTGCTCGCGAGCCCAGCCACGACGTCGTCTCCGTGCACGGCGACGCCCTCGCTCTGCAGGGCGCTGGCGACGAGCGGGATCAGACGCGATGCGGCCTGACGGTGCACGAGGACGGTCTCGACCGCGTTGCAGACGCTGGGGCGCTGGATCTTGGCGTTGACGACGATATCGGTGGCCCAGTCGGCCGGTGCCGTCTCATCGAGCACGATGTGCACGACGCCGGCGCCCGTCTCGATCACGGGGACCGTCGACTCGGTGACCACGGTCTCGATGAGCGATGCGCTGCCGCGCGGGATGAGCACATCGATGAAGCCGCGTCCGTGCATGAGCGCTTTCGCCCCGTCGCGCCCGAAATCGTCGACCGTCTGGATGGCCTCCGCGGTGACGCCGGCGCCTGTCAGAGCCGCGCGCATGATCTCGACGAGCACGGTGTTGGACGCCCGCGCCGCGCTGCCGCCGCGCAGCACGACAGCGTTGCCCGATCGCAGTGCGAGGGCGGCGATGTCGACGGTCACGTTCGGCCGCGCCTCGTAGATCGCCCCGACCACGCCGAACGGCACGCGCACCTGCTGCAGCGCCACGCCATTGGGCATCCTGTGCCCGCCGATCACCTGGCCGACGGGGTCGGCCAGCGCTGCGACCTCGCGGACGGCCGACGCCAGCGCGGCGACCCGCTTCTCGTCCAGACGCAGTCGATCGATGAGCGCCGAGCCGATTCCGCCGGCGTCACCGCGCGCGACGTCGTCGGCGTTCGCGGCGATGATCCGGTCGGCTCCGGCCTCGATGGCCTGCGCGATCGCTTCGAGAGCGTGCGCCTTGGCGTCGCTCGTGAGCTGCGCGGTCGCCCGCGACGCCTCTTTCGCCAGCGTCAGGCGCTCCTGCGGACCGCCGGTCTCCGCTCGGGCGGACTCGACGGGTGCGGTGAGGGTGTCGACGCTCATCCGCCCAGTGTATCCAGGGCGCGATCGCGCGAGGGCCGATGTGACGGCGCCCGCGGCGCGGGGATCAGCCCTGGTGCGCAGGCACGAACCAGGTGCCGATCTGCTCTCCGGAGAGTGCTCGATCGACCAGATCGGCGCTCGTCACGAGCACGCCGATTCCCGATGCCGCGGCGAGGCGGGCCGCGGATACCTTGGTGGCCGCTCCGCCGGTGCCGACGCTGTTGACCACGGTCGCGCCGAACTCGAGTCCGGCCAGGTCCTGATCAGCGGAGATCACGTCGAGCGGCTCGGCATCCGGATCCGTCGGCGGCTTGGTGTAGAGAGCCTCGACGTCGCTGAGCAGCACGAGGGCATCGGCCTGGATGAGCTGGGCGACCAGCGCAGCGAGGCGATCGTTGTCGCCGAACCGGATCTCCTGCGTCGCGACGGTGTCGTTCTCATTGACGATCGGCAGGGTGCGAAGACCCAGCAGCCGCTCCATCGCGCGGCGCGCGTTGCTGCGCGAGGTGGGGGTCTCGAGATCTCCGGTGGTGAGCAGCACCTGCCCGGCGACGATCCCGAACGGCCGCAGCGCCTCCTGGTAGCGGTAGACGAGGATGTTCTGACCGACCGCCGCCGCAGCCTGCTGGGTGGCGAGATCGGTCGGTCGCGCGTCCAGATTCAGAAACGGGATGCCGGTGGCGATGGCCCCCGACGACACCAGGACGATCTCGCAGCCGCGCCCGTGCGCCTTCTGCAGCGCATTCACGATCATCGGGATCCGCCAGGACGCCTCACCGCTGATCGACGACGAGCCGACCTTCACGACGATGCGGGACGCCCCCCGGAGATCCGCGCGGGTGCGAGCGGTCATGCCTCGTCCCCGTCGAGATCCTCCTCGGTGACGAGGCGACGCTCTTCGGCTTCGGCGCGCAGCGCCGCCTTGGCATCCATCCGCTCGTAGTACTGCTCGCGGCGCTGACTGGTCGTGCGACGCGGGTTGGTGGCGGCGAAACGCGGGTCCGTCCCTCGGGGCGCGACCATGAGCTCGGCAGCCGACGACATGGACGGCTCCCAATCGAACACCAGGCCGTCGCCCTCGCCGATGACGACGGTCGCGCCGGGGGTCGCGCCGAGGCGGAACAGCTCGTCCTCCACGCCGAGGCGCTCGAGACGGTCGGCCAGGTAGCCGACGGCTTCCTCGTTCTGGAAGTCGGTCTGCTGAACCCAGCGCACCGGCTTCTCGCCGAGCACGCGGTAGACGTTGCCGTACGTGCCGCCCTCGACGCGCACGCTGAACTCTTTCTGGGAGCCCTTGGGCCGGATCACGACGCGCTCGCGCGGCGGCTCGACGGCAAGCTCCGCACGGTGCTTCTCGACGATCTCGCCGAGGGCGAAGGTCAGCGGACGCAGGCCTTCGTGCGAGACCGTGGAGATCTCGAAGACGCGGAATCCGCGCTCCTCGAGCTCGGGGCGGACGAGTTCGGCCAGGTCGCGCGCCTCGGGCACGTCGACCTTGTTGAGCGCAATGAGCTGCGGGCGCTCCAGCAGCGGAATCTGCCCCTCGGGGACCTCGTACGCGGCGAGTTCGGCGATGATGACGTCAAGGTCGCTGATCGGGTCGCGGCCGGGCTCGAGCGTGGCGCAGTCGAGCACGTGCAGCAGGGCGGAGCAGCGCTCGACGTGGCGGAGGAACTCGAGACCGAGCCCTCGTCCCTCGCTGGCGCCCTCGATGAGACCGGGGACGTCGGCCACGGTGTAGCGGGACTCCCCCGCCTGGACGACGCCGAGGTTCGGGTGCAGCGTGGTGAACGGGTAGTCCGCGATCTTGGGGCGCGCAGCCGAGATGGCGCCGATCAGGCTGGACTTGCCCGCTGACGGGTACCCCACCAGTGCCACGTCGGCGACGGTCTTGAGCTCGAGGATGACGTCGCCCTCGAAGCCCGGGGTTCCGAGCAGCGCGAAACCGGGGGCCTTGCGCTTCGGAGAAGCGAGAGCCGCGTTGCCGAGCCCTCCGCGTCCGCCCTGGGCGACGACGAAGCGCTCACCGGGGATCACCATGTCCAGGAGGACCTGGCCGTCGGCATCCTTGACCACTGTGCCGACCGGAACCGGCAGTTCCAGCGTCTCACCGGCGTAACCGGAGCGGTGGTCGCCCATGCCGAAGCCGCCGTTGCCGCTGGAACGGTGCGGGGAATGGTGGTACGACAGCAGCGTTCCGGTCTGCGTGTCCGCGACGAGGACGATGTCGCCACCGTCACCGCCGTTGCCGCCATCCGGGCCGCCGAGAGGTTTGAACTTCTCGCGATGCACCGAAACGCAGCCGTTGCCGCCCTTGCCTGCGCGCAGGTGGAGCGTCACGGTGTCGACGAACGTGACCATGTGATGTCCTCTGTTCCTGGGCTGATCTGGACGGCGGGAATACACGAACGGGACGGGCAAATGCCCGCCCCGTTCGGATGGTTGCTGTGCTGCGCGTTACTCGGCTGCAGCGACGATGTTGACGACCTTGCGGCCGCCCTTCGCGCCGAACTCGACCGCGCCAGCTGCGAGAGCGAACAGCGTGTCGTCGCCACCACGGCCGACGTTGACGCCGGGGTGGAAGTGCGTGCCGCGCTGACGGACGAGGATCTCGCCGGCGTTGACGGTCTGACCGCCGAAGCGCTTCACTCCGAGTCGCTGTGCGTTGGAGTCACGACCGTTGCGGGTCGAGCTCGCGCCCTTTTTGTGTGCCATTTCTCAGCTCCCCTTCGTGCTTACTTGATGCCGGTGATCTTGACGCGCGTGAGCTCCTGACGGTGCCCCTGGCGCTTCTTGTAACCGGTCTTGTTCTTGAACTTCTGGATGACGATCTTCGGGCCGCGGAGGTTGCCGAGAACCTCAGCGGTGACCTTGACCTTCGCCAGCTTGTCGGCGTCGGTGGTCACCGTGGCGCCGTCGACGAGCAGCACTGCCGCCAGCTCGATCTTCTCGCCCTGGGCGGCCTGAACACGGTCGAGCTGAACGATCGTGCCGACCTCGACCTTCTCCTGCCGTCCGCCGGCGCGCACTACTGCGTAAACCACTTGATACCTGTTTCATCGGGGAGCTCGAAGCTCCGAAATCTCACGGGAAGACTGTGCCTGCGTTCGTCGCAGGTCTGACGGGTGCGAGCACCGGGGCTCATCCGGACCGCCCTGGGGACGGTTCAGCTCGCGCACCAAGGGTCCACTTTACCGGATGGCGGGCGATGTGGCAAAGCGAGCGGATGCCGTGTCGCGCGAGTCGTGCCCGGACATAGGATCGCGAGGTGACCGTACTCGTCGACGACCCGATCTGGCCCGCACACGGACGCCTCTGGGCGCACCTGGTGAGCGACGCCGATCTGGCCGAGTTGCACGCGTTCGCGCAGCTCAATGCAGTACCGGCGCGCGCGTTCGACCTCGATCACTACGACGTGCCGGAGGACATGGTCCCCCGGCTCGTCGCAGCCGGTGCCACCCGTCTGGGCGGCAGAGAACTCACCAGGCGTCTGATCGCGTCAGGACTGCGCGTCCCCGCTCGCGATCGGCGCAGCAGCCAATGAGCCCGAGTCCGCGTTCACCGACACCGGCGTGCCCGTGAGCGCCGCCGTCGTCACGCGACGGCGGTTGCGTCCCTGACCTGGCGCCTTGGGCTCGGGAAGGGCGTCCAGCACCGAGTCGAGCAGCACGTCGGTCTCGGTGCGCGGGGTCTTGGCGCGGTCGGAGCGCTTCTTGCGCGTCTTCTTGGGCCGCTCGACCTGCGCCGGCGTCTCGATGATCGCCTCGGCATCCGTTGCGTCCGACGTCGTGGTCCGCGTGGAGGCTGCGATCTGCGCGAGGGCGGTCTTCGCACCCTCGGGGATGCTGTGCGTCACACCGGCGGGGGCCGGAGCGCTCTGCTGACCGCCGCCGCGCTGACGGCGGTTCGACGTGGGGCCGTTGCCGCTCGAGCGGTGCTTGACGACCGGGTCGTGGTGCACGATGACGCCGCGACCGGCGCAGACCTCGCACGGTTCGCTGAAGGTCTCCAGCAGTCCGAGGCCGAGCTTCTTGCGGGTCATCTGGACGAGACCGAGCGAGGTCACCTCGGCGACCTGATGCTTCGTGCGGTCGCGGCTCAGGCATTCCACCAGCCGGCGCAGCACGAGGTCGCGGTTGGACTCGAGGACCATGTCGATGAAGTCGACGACGATGATGCCGCCGATATCGCGCAGTCGCAGCTGGCGGACGATCTCCTCCGCCGCCTCGAGGTTGTTCTTCGTGACGGTCTCTTCCAGGTTTCCGCCGGAGCCGACGAACTTTCCGGTGTTGACGTCGACGACCGTCATGGCCTCGGTGCGGTCGATCACGAGCGAGCCGCCGGAGGGCAGCCAGACCTTGCGGTCCAGCGCCTTCTCGATCTGCTCGGTGACGCGGAACACGTCGAACGGATCGGACTCGTCCTCGTAGGACTCGACGCGCTCGAGAAGGTCGGGGGCGACGCTCTCGAGGTACGCGCGGATCGTGCGCTGCGCCTCTTCGCCCTGGATGAGCATCTTCGTGAAGTCCTCGTTGAAGACGTCGCGGACGATCTTGACGAGGAGGTCGGGTTCTGCGTGCAGCAGAGCAGGTGCCTGCTGGCTCTCGACCTGCTTCCGGATGTGCTCCCACTGATTGGTGAGACGCTGCACATCGCGCGTGAGCTGGTCCTCGGTGGCGCCCTCGGCGGCCGTGCGGACGATGACGCCGCTGGACTCGGGCAGCACCTCCTTGAGTATCCGCTTGAGACGGGCGCGCTCATTGTCGGGGAGCTTGCGCGAGATACCGTTCATCGATCCGTTCGGCACGTACACGAGGTAGCGGCCAGGGAGCGAGATCTGGCTCGTCAGGCGGGCACCCTTGTGCCCCACCGGGTCCTTCGTGACCTGGACGAGCACGCGGTCGCCCGGCTTGAGCGCGAGCTCGATGCGACGCGGCTGGTTGCCGGTCTCCACGCCGTCCCAGTCGACCTCACCGGAGTACAGCACCGCGTTGCGGCCGCGACCGATGTCGACGAACGCCGCCTCCATGCTGGGCAGGACGTTCTGGACGCGGCCGAGGTACACGTTCCCGATGAGCGAGGCATCCTGATTGCGCGCCACATAGTGCTCGACGAGCACCTTGTCCTCGATGACCGCGATCTGCGTGCGGCCGTTCTTGGACCGGACCACCATGTTGCGGTCGACGGACTCGCGGCGGGCGAGGAACTCGGCCTCGGTGACCACAGGGCGGCGGCGTCCGGCATCACGACCGTCACGACGACGCTGCTTCTTGGCCTCGAGCCGCGTGGATCCCTTGATCGCCTTCGGCTCGGTGATGTACTCGACGACGCGCTGACGCTGACGCGGCTCGGAGCGCTGCTCATCGTCCCCGTCACCGCTGCCGCCGCGCCGGCGACGGCCGCGGCGCGCGGACGAACCGGACTCATCGGCTTCCTGTTCGCGGTCACGATCACGGTCGCGGTCGCGGTCACGATCGCGGCCCGGACGCGCCGGCAGCGGAGCGACCTCGGGTGCGTAGAAGTGCAGCTGCGTGGAGACGCGCGAGACGAACGTCTCGGGGATCAGGCCGAGGCTCACCGCGGTGACGGGCTCCGGCTTGGGCGCGGCCTCGGGCTCCGCGTGCTCCGGCTTCGTGGACTCCGCCTCCGCGGGCTCTGCGGGCGCTGCGGACGCAGCGGAGGCAGACTCGGCGTCGGACGACTCGACCGTCCCCGGGACCGAGTCGGGCTCGGCCGACTCGGGCTCGGCCGACTCTGTGTGCTCAGCCGACTCGGGCTCAGCCGACTCGGTGCGCTCAGCCGAAGCTTCAGCGGACTCGGCAGGGGCCTCAGCCTGCTGGGCAGCCAGGTCGGCCTGTTCGGCGGCCGGCTCGGCCGACACGACAGGAACCTCAGCGGAGACGGCAGGAGCATCAGCGGGCTCGACCGCGGACTCGGCCGGCTCGACAGCCTCGGCGGGCGCGTCGGACTCGGCGGAGGGCTGCTCGGCGGACTCCCCCTGCGCCTCGACGTCGGCGGACGGAACGGGCTCGTCGCTCGTCGCGGACTCGACCTGCCCGGGCGCAGCGACCGCGGCATCCGCACCGGATGGGTCTGTCGCGTCCTCGGCAGGCGCGTCCACGATCGGATCGGCGGCCGCGTCAGGAGCCTGCTGCGTCGCGGCTACCGCGGGCTCTGCATTCTCGTCGAGGGTCGGGGTGCTGTTGTCATTGTTGTCATCGGCCATCTCTGGCGTACTCCCTGCACGGGCACTGTGTGCTCCGCGAAATCTCATGCGGCACGGGCCGCGAACTCACTCGGCGTGCGATCGGCTCTTGTGCTCTGATCGCGTGGGGCGTGTGCCCCCAAGTCTTCGTCGATGCCTGTCTGCGGCGGCGCCGCGAGAAGCATCACAGGTCATTATCGCATCATGCGCGGGATATCGCGGCATCCGACGCATCGTTTGTCCTGGTCGCCTCACGCGCAGCGCATAGCAATCGCTGAGATACTGGCGCTATGACGGAGCAGCGCCCCCGCGAGATCGGGTACGGAATCTGGTTGATCATCGCGAGCGTGATCGGGTGGTGGGCCGCTTTCCAGCTCACGGTGGAGAAATTCATCCTGCTCGAGAACCCCGGGGATCCCCTCGCCTGCGACATCAGCCCGTTCCTGCAGTGCACCACGAATCTCGGGTCGTGGCAGGGCGCGGTGTTCGGCTTCCCCAACCCGCTGCTCGGTGTGGCGGGGTGGATGGCTCCGCTCGTCGTGGGCGTCGCGATGATCGCCGGCGCACGCTTCCCGCGTTGGTTCTGGGCGCTGTTCGGCGCCGGCATCGCCTTCGCCTTCGGATTCGTCTGCTGGTTGATCGGCCAGACCGCGTTCGAGCTGCACACGCTGTGCCCCTGGTGCCTCGTGACCTGGGTGGTGACCATTCCCACGTTCCTGGCGACCGTGGTGCACCTGCTCCGGAACGGCACGTTCAGCCGATCCCGGAAGGCGCAGGCGCTGGGGCAGAAGCTCATGGCGTGGGTACCGCTGGCATCCATCGTTGGCCTGGCGATCGTCGTATTCGTGCTTCAGGTGAACCACGTCGACCTGCTCGGCGCGCTGGCGGATCTCTGGTTCTGATCCCCGCTGACTGACGAAGGCCCGCTCCCCGTGAATCCCACAGGGTGCGGGCCTTCGTCTGTCCGGCTCCGGATCGATCAGTCGAACCAGATGCCGAGCTCGCGCGCGGCGGATTCTGGGCTGTCCGAGCCGTGCACGAGGTTCTGCTGAACCGCAAGACCCCAGTCGCGGCCGAAGTCGCCGCGGATGGTGCCTGGGGCAGCCGTGGTCGGGTCGGTGGTGCCGGCGAGCGAGCGGAAGCCCTCGATCACGCGGTTTCCGGCGAGGCGGATCGCGACGGAGGGGCCGGAGAGCATGAACTCCAGCAGCGGCTCGTAGAACGGCTTGCCCTCGTGCTCGGCGTAGTGCGAGGCGAGCAGGTCGCGGTCGGGCTCGACGAGGCGGATGTCGACGAGCGCGTAGCCCTTGGCCTCGATACGCGCGAGGATCGCGCCCGTGAGACCGCGAGCGACACCGTCCGGCTTGATGAGGACGAGGGTTTCTTCGGTGGCCATGTCATTCACTCTCTGTCGAAGAATCGGTTTCGGGCTGCGCCGGACGTCGTGCATCCACGCGGGCCCCCATGATCGTCGCATACGTCCACATGCCACCGAAAACCAGCACGACCATGAGCATGGCGGGAACCAGGAACGCGGACAGGGCGATGATCAGCTGAATCACCCACCCCGCCGTGATGGCCCACGGCTTCGTGATGAGTCCGGCGATCGCGATGCACGCGAGCGCCACGACGGCGCCGCCGACGATCGCCCACCAGTCGGCGACGCCCTCAGGCAGGACCCGGAGTCCGAAGATCGTGAGACCGCCGAGGAACACCACGATCGCCTCGAAGCCCAGCACGATCGGCGCCAGCTTCTGCACGAGCGTGCGCTGCGCACGGGGTCTCCCCTGCGCCGGTTGCGCCTCGCTCATGCGCGCCACCCGGATTTCCAGTCCTCTTCCTCCGCCAGGGCGATCGCCTCGCCGGCGAGCACCACGGAGCCGGCGATCACGACCGCACGCCGGTCGGAGGATGCCGCCCACTCGCGCGCCGCATCAGCAGCCTCGGCGAGAGACGGGTGCACGGTGGCCCGGTGCCCGGCCTGCTCGACCAGGTCCGCGATCGCGTCGGCATCGCTCGCCCGTTCCGACTCCGGCGCGGTCGCGAACACGTGCGCTGCCGCCGGTGCGAGCACGGACACGATGCCTGCGGCATCCTTGTCGGACAGGATGCCGAGCACCACACCCCACTCGTCGAAGTCGAAGCTGTCGTCGAGCGCCTGCGCGAGGGCGGTCGCGCCGTGCGGGTTGTGCGCCGCGTCCACGACCACCGTCGGCGCGATGCCCAGCAACTGCAGGCGGCCGGGCGACGTCGCACCCTGGAAGCCTTCGGTGATGATGTCGCCGGCGATCGCCTGCGATCCTCCGCCGATCAAGGACTCGACCGCAGCGACCGCAAGAGCGGCGTTGTGCCCCTGGTGGGCACCGTAGAGCGGGAGGTACTCCTCGACGTACTGGCCGGCGAGACCCCGCACGGTGAGAAGCTGACCGCCGACCGCGAGCTTCTGCTCGGCGAGCCCGAAATCGGCACCCTCGAACGCGATCGTCGCGCTCTTCTCCGCGGCCACGCGGCGCAGCACTGCAGCGACCTCATCCGGTTGCTGCGCGGACACGACAGCCGCGCCCTCCTTGATGATTCCTGCTTTCACCTCGGCAATGGCCTCGATCGTGTCGCCGAGCCGATCCGCATGGTCGATGTCGATCGGCGCGAACACCGCGACGTCGCCATCGGCGGTGTTGGTCGAATCCCACTCGCCGCCCATGCCGACCTCGAGCACGAGCACGTCGACGGGTGCATCGGCGGCCGCGACGAACGCGAGCACCGTGAGCAGTTCGAAGAACGTCAGCGCCGCGTCACCGGCACCTTCGAGTTCGGCGTCGACGATGCCGACGAACGGCTCGATCTCGTCCCAGGCGTCGGCGATCGCGCCGTCGTCGATGGGCTCGCCGTCGATCATGATGCGCTCGGTGAAGCGCTCCAGATGCGGGCTCGTGAACAGACCGGTGCGCAGGCCGTGCGCCCGCAGCAGGCTCTCGATCATGCGCGCGGTCGAGGTCTTCCCGTTCGTGCCGGTGATGTGCACGACACGGTAGGTGCGCTGCGGATCGTCCAGCAGGGTCAGGATGCGCGCCGTGCGCTCCTTGCGGGGCTGCACCCACCGCTCCCCTGCTCTGGCGAGCAGCGACTCGTAGACGGCATCCGCGCGGCGGCGATCATCCATGCTCAGGCTCCAATCCGGGTGACGGCGATCGTGAAGTCGCCGCGGTTGGCATACGTTCCGGAGGCGACATCCGCCTCGAACTCCGGCTCGGCGACCTGCTCGCCGTGCTCCACGAGCACAGCACCGGCCGATCGCACGACGTAGGACAGGGCGAGAGTCTCCCCCGCGACCGCCGCGGCGTCGAACGCCGAGGCGACGGCTGCGGCATCCTGGTCGTCCTGGAACGTCAGCGCGAGCCGGATCCGGTCGCTCACGTCGAAGGCGGCGTTCTTGCGGGTCTCCTGCACCGCGCGGATGATGTCGCGAGCCAGTCCCTCGGACTCGAGCTCCGGTGTGGTCAGCGTGTCCAGCAGCACGAAACCACCGCTCGGGACGATCGCGAGGGCCTCGCCCTCCGGTCGCCCTGTGGTCTCGAGTGCGAGTTCGTACTCATGGGGCTCGAGGGCGATGCCGTCAGCGGTCACGACGCCGGCGTCCTCGGTCCAGAAGCCGTCCTTCGCGGCACGGATCACCCGCTGCACCTCCTTGCCGAGGCGAGGACCTGCGGCGCGCGCGTTCACGCTCAGGCGGTGGCTGATGCCGTACTCCGCCGCGGCGGTGTCCGTGAGCTGCACGAGCTCGACGGACTTGACGTTGAGCTCGTCGCGCAGGATGTCCTCGAACTGGCCGAGCGAATCGGCCAGCGGCGAGACGACGGTCAGTCGGGCGAGCGGCAGGCGCACGCGCAGCTTCTCCTTCTTGCGGAGGGCGTTGCCGACGCTGGACAGCTCGCGCACAGCATCCATCGCATCGCGGATCTCGTCCGCGGCCGGGAAGGCCGAGGCATCCGGCCAGTCCGTCAAGTGGACGCTGCGACCACCCGTGAGCCCCTGCCAGACGCGCTCGCTGATCAGCGGCACCAGGGGGGCGGCCACACGGCACAGCGTCTCGAGCACGGTGTAGAGAGTGTCGAAGGCCTCACGGCTCTTCGGGTCGTCGGCGACACCGGTCCAGAAGCGGTCGCGCGAGCGCCGGATGTACCAGTTCGTCAGAGTCTCGGCGAAGTCGCGCAGGCGGCCGGCCGCTGTCGTCGAGTCGAGTCCCTCGAGGTCGGTCTGGACCTCGCGCACGAGGTCGCCGAGGCGGGCGAGGATGTATCGGTCCAGGACATCGGTCGAGTCCGTGCGCCAGGATGCCTCGTAGCCGTCGCCCGACGCGTTGGCGTAGGTCGCGAAGAAGTACCACGAGTTCCACAGCGGCAGCAGGAACTCGCGGACACCGGCGCGGATGCCCTCTTCCGTCACGGCGAGGTTGCCTCCGCGCAGCACCGAGCTCGACATGAGGAACCAGCGCATCGCGTCGGAGCCGTCGCGGTCGAGCACCTCCGAGACGTCGGGGTAGTTGCGCAGCGACTTCGACATCTTGTAGCCGTCGCTGCCGAGCACGATGCCGTGACAGCTCACACCGGTGAACGCCGGACGATCGAACAGCGCGGTGGACAGCACGTGCATGACGTAGAACCAGCCGCGGGTCTGCCCGATGTACTCCACGATGAAGTCCGCCGGCGCGTGGGCGTCGAACCACTCCTGGTTCTCGAACGGGTAGTGCACCTGGGCGTACGGCATCGAACCGGAGTCGAACCACACGTCGAAGACGTCCTCGATGCGACGCATCGTGCTCTTGCCCGTCGGGTCGTCCGGGTTCGGACGCGTCAGGTCGTCGATGTACGGGCGGTGCAGATCGATCTCGCCCTCCGGGTTGCGCGGCAGCGCGCCGAAGTCGCGCTCCAGCTCTTCCAGCGAACCGTACGCGTCGACACGCGGGTACTCGGGGTCGTCGCTCTTCCAGATCGGGATCGGGGAGCCCCAGTAGCGGTTGCGGCTGATCGACCAGTCGCGCGCGCCCTCGAGCCACTTGCCGAACTGGCCGTGCTTGACGTTCTCCGGTACCCAGGTGATCTGCTCGTTCTTCGCGAGCATGTCGTCCTTGATGTCCGTGACGCGGATGAACCAGCTCGACACGGCCTTGTAGATCAGGGGGTTGCGGCAGCGCCAGCAGTGCGGGTACGAGTGCTCGTAGCTCTGCAGCCGGATGAGCCTGCCCCGCTCGCGCACCAGCCGCACGAGCGGCGTGTTGGCGTCCATCCAGAGCTCGCCAGCGACGTCCGTGACGTTCGGGAGGAAGCGCCCCCCGTCATCGAGGGACAGGATCGTCGGGATACCGGCTGCCGTCGTGACGCGCTGGTCGTCCTCACCGTACGCGGGCGCCTGGTGGACGACGCCGGTGCCGTCAGAGGTCGTGACGTAGTCGTCGACGAGGATGCGCCAGGCGTTCTCGGTGCCGTAGGTCGCGGTATCCGTGTAGTAGTCGAACAGCGGCTCGTAGCTCAGGCCGGACAGCTCCGCTCCCGTGACGGTGCGCTCGACGGCATCGGATGCCGCTGCGGCGTCCTCGTAGCCGAGATCCTTCGCGTAGCCGGCGAGAAGGTCGACGGCGAGCAGGTAGCGGCCGGTGTTGCCGTCGGAGGCGCCGTTCGGCCCCGCGGGCACCACTGCATAGGAGATCTCCGGCCCGACGGCGAGGGCCATGTTGGTCGGAAGGGTCCACGGGGTCGTCGTCCACGCGAGGACGCGGACGCCGTCGAGATCCTTCGCCACGGCATCCGGCCCCGTCAGGGGGAAGGCCACAGTGACGGACGGGTCCTGACGCATCTGGTACACGTCGTCGTCCATGCGCAGCTCATGGGCGCTCAGCGGCGTCTCGTCGCGCCAGCAGTACGGCAGGACGCGGTACCCCTCGTAGGCGAGGCCCTTGTCGTACAGGGTCTTGAACGCCCAGAGCACGCTCTCCATGTACCCGAGGTCGAGCGTCTTGTACCCGCGGTCGAAGTCGACCCAGCGCGCCTGGCGGGTGACGTAGTCCTGCCATTCGCGCGTGTACGCCAGCACCGAGCTCTTCGCCTTCGCGTTGAAGACGTCGATGCCCATGTCCTCGATCTCGCTCTTCTCGGTGATGCCGAGCTGTTTCATCGCCTCGAGCTCGGCGGGAAGGCCGTGCGTGTCCCAGCCGAAGACGCGGTCGACCTTCTTGCCGAGCATCGTCTGGAATCGCGGGAAGAGGTCCTTCGCGTAGCCGGTCAGCAGGTGCCCGTAGTGCGGCAGGCCGTTCGCGAACGGCGGGCCGTCGTAGAACACCCACTCCTCGGCACCGTCCCGCTGCGCGATGGAGGCGCGGAAGGTGTCGTCCGCCTTCCAGAACTCGAGGATCTCCTGCTCGATCGCCGGGAAGCGCGGGCTGGGCGTGACGGGCGCGGCGGCAGCCTGCCCAGCGCTCGTCGAAGGGTCGGCGGCGGGGCCGAATGCGGAAGGACGGGGATAGGTCATCGTGACTCGCAGTGTTCGTCGTGGCGGATGCTCCTGCGAGGACGATCCCGTCGTGCGAAGGACCGCGGTACCACCCCGCGTGCACCGCCTCACGGCGGGGCCACTCTCACTGCGGCGATGACGGGCCTGCCCCGCTCGGTTCTACTTGCCACGGCCCGCGCTGCGCTTGTACTGCGCTTGCCGAAGCGTTCTTCCGAGAGCTCCCCGGTGATGGCCGGATCAGTGCTTTGCCTTCATTGTACGCGGCTGTGGAACCGCACGCTCATCCCCCGGGATGCGCGTCGCCGTCCGATGCTCCGTCCGCATCGGCGGACAGCAGCCCGAACACGGCCAGATCATGACGCTGCGTTCCCACCGGCAGCGCTCGGCGCAGCGTTCCCTCCCGTGCGAAGCCGAGCCGTTCGGCCAGGCGGATGCTGCGCTCGTTGTGACCGGCCGTACGGATCTCGATGCGCTCGACGCCGTCGGCGAACAGGTCGCCGATCACCGCGCGACAGGCGCGGGCGACGATGCCCTTCCCCTCGGCGCGTTCATCGACCCAGTAGCCGAGCTGCGCGCTGCGCGTGTAGCGGTCGATCTGCGCGGACACCGATCCGATGGCGTTCCCGTCCTGCTGCAGGATTCCAGGCACGGCGGTGCCGTCGACGAAGCGACGAAGCTGCTCCCGGTCGTATTCGTCCATGAGATCGCCCGGTTCCACGACATGCGCCCACGGCTCCCACAGCCGCAGGCGCGGGAGGTTCGCGGCGATGACCGGCCGCAGCGCGCGGGCGGCTGACGGAGTGCGCAGCACCAGGGCTGCGCCGTCTCCGAGGTCGCGCTCGAACGCCATCACGCCTCCCGGTGGTAGCCGTGCAGATCGTCCTGCGCGCCGTTGATCCAGATCTCCGCGCCGCCATCGGGGTCGGGGATGCGGATCGTCCGCGCGAAGGCTTCGTCGACGACGGATGCCTCGAACCCGGCTTCCCGCAACCGGGCGGCGAGCGCATCGAGGTCGCCGCGGACCTCGAAGCTCAGCCCGATGTCTGCTGATCCCGTGTGGAGTCCGACCGAACCGCCATCGGCGCGCAGCTCGGCCCATCCGCCGCGGTCCGCCACGATCTCCGCACGCAGCCCCAGTGCCTCGAGGATCGCTCGCGGTTCGGTGAGATCGTCCTGGAACCGGATCGGCTGGACGGCGATATTGCCCGAGACTCCCCCGGCTCCGACGGAGACCGTCACCGCGAAGCCGGACGCCGCGCGCACCGTCAGCATCTCCCCGACGCCTTCCATGGTGGATCGCGAGACGTCGAAGGCCGACACGGCGGATGCCGCGGCATCCAGGTCCTTCACGAGCAGATGGATGTCCACCCGACCCGGCCGGTGCTCGCCCGTCGCTCGGTGCACCCCGAGCACGCCGTCGGCGTGGAACTCGCCCCACTCCGGTGTCGGGACGAAGGGGGCCGAGAAGCCGAGCGCTTCTGCCAGAGCCCACCAGCGCTCCGGCTGCTCGGTGTACAGGATCTGCTGGACGACGGTCATCGTCGGTCCCCTTCGAGAAAGACGCGCAGCGCGGTCTCGACGAGAGCGGACAGACTCATTCCGTCGTCGATCGCGCGGTGCTTGACGCTGCGGACGAGCTCCTGCGGCAGATACACGTTGAACTGCACCTTGGGTTCGGATGCTTGCATGCTAGGAATTTAGCTTCCTCGCCTCGGAGTCGCAACTGTCCGCGCCGCGCCCTACGCTCGACGCATGGCTCGCTCCCCCGAATCCCCCGCTGCTCCCCGCGTCTCACCGCCGGATCTCCCCGACGCCCTGACACCCGCGGAACCGGCACGCCGCGCGGACCTGCTGGCCTCCAGACTCGCCCTCTCCGGCGACGCCGACCTGGCGCACGCGACCCTCGAGCAGTGCGTCCTTACGGCCGACGCCGGCACGATCGACATGACGGGGGCCGATGTCATGGACGTCGACGTCACCGGCATCCGTGCGGCATCGCTGAAGCTGCGGGACGCCGGGATCCGCCGCGTGCGGATCACCGGCGGACGCATCGGCACGCTCGATCTCAGCACGACCCGGATCGCCGAACTCGAACTGCGCGATCTGCGCATCGACTATCTCAACCTCGGCGCGGCGAAGGCCACTGACGTGCTCATCGCCGACTGCACGATCCGCGCGCTGGACATGCCGCAAGCGCAGCTCACGCGCGTGCGCTTCGACGACTGCCGCAGCGACGAGGTCGACCCCCGCGGACTGCGCGCCAAGGACGTGGATCTTCGAGGTCTCGATGCCCTGGCGTTCATCGACACCAACAGCCTGCGCGGCGTGACGTTGACGACCTTCCAGGTGCAGCAGCTCGCTCCGGTCCTGGCCGCCGGCGTCGGCATCGAGGTGCGCGACTAGCGCGATCCGGAAGCCGCGAGCAGTTCCTGGGTGAACGGATGCTGCGGAGCGGCGAAGACGTCCGCGACCCTGCCCTGCTCCACGACGGCACCGTCTTTCATGACCACGACGTCATCCGCGACGGCTGCGACGACATCGAGATCATGGGAGACGAACAGCATCGTGAGTCCGCGGTCCCGCTGAAGGCGCAGCAGCAGCGCGAGAACGCGTTCCCTGACCGTCGGATCGAGCGCTGACACCGGTTCGTCGAGCACGAGGACGTCCGGATCGGCCGCCAGGGCACGCGCGATCGCGGCCCGCTGCCGTTGCCCTCCCGACAGCGCGGCGGGGCGGCGAGCGGCCAGCCCCGGCTCCAGATCGACCTCGGCCAGCAACCGGGCGATGCGCGCCCCCCGATCGCTCCGCGGCACACCCGCGGCCTCCAGAGCCTCCCGCAACGACCGGCCGATGCTCCAGCGCGGATCGAAGGCTCCGAGCGGATTCTGGTGCACGAACTGGACCCGATGCTCGCGGTGCCACATGAGCGAGCCGGCATCGGGGCGCTCGACGCCGATGACCATGCGCGCGAGCGTCGTCTTGCCCGACCCCGATTCCCCGACGATGCCGAGCGTACGGCCTCTGCTCACCGTGAACGAGGCGTTCGACACCGCCGGGAACGCGTCGAACGCCTTCGACAGGTCCGAGGCCGTCAGCACCGGCTCATCGATCGCGTCCTGAGCCGGGCGCGGCTCATGACGCGTCGCCGCCACCAGCGCTTTCGTGTACTCCTCACGCGGGGCATCGAGGATCTGCGCGACATCGCCTTCCTCCACGATCCGGCCGGCGCGCATGACGAGGATGCGATCCGCGACTCGGCGCACCGCCGCGAGGTCGTGGCTGATGAACAGCACAGCGGTCCCGGTGTCCGCGATCTCGCGCAGCAGGTCGAGCACCCGCGCCTGGACCGTCGCATCCAGGGCGGTCGTGGGTTCATCGGCGACGAGGACGGTCGGCGATCCCGCGAGCGCCGACGCGATCAGCGCCCGCTGCCGCAGGCCGCCGGAGAGCTCATGCGGGTACTGCTGCGCGCGACGCTCGGCATCCGGCATCCACACGCGTCCCAGCAGGCCGAGGACCCGGGAGCGCAGAGCAGCACCGCGCACCCCGGGTTCATGAAGGCGCAGGGGCTCGGCGATCTCGGCGCCGATCCGCTGCAGCGGGTCGAGCGATACCAGCGCATCCTGCGATACGAGGGCGACCCTGTCGCCGCGCAGTCGGCGCCAGGAACGCTCGCCGAGGCGACGCGCGTCGACACCCGCGACGTCCAGCCGTTCCGCCTCGACGCGAGCCTCCGCGGGTGCCAACCCGAGCATCGCCCGCGCCGAGAGGCTCTTGCCCGCACCGGACTCTCCGACGATCGCGACGCACTGCCCAGACTCCAGTGTGAACGAGACGCCGTCGACGACAGCACGTCCATCGAACGCGATCCGCAGGTTCTGCACATCCAGCGCCGTCATGCCCGTCGTCCTTCCGCACTCGCGCGCAGGATCCGGCCGACCACGGTCACCGCCATCACGGTGAGCGTGATCGCGACTCCGGGGAAGACGGAGACCCACCAGGCCTGTCCGAGGACGTTGCGTCCTCCGGCGAGCATCAGTCCCCACTCCGGCGTCGGCTCGGTCGGCCCGAGTCCCAGAAAGCTGAGCCCGGCCGCGGCGAGGATGCTGGAGCCCACCCCGATCGTCGCGAGCACGCTGAGCGAGCCGAGCACCGCCGGCAGCACATGCCGTGTGAACGCCCGTACCCGCGGCACCCCGAGGATGCGCGCGGCCTCGACGTGCTCCGCCAGACGAAGCGTGCGCGTCTGCACCCGAGCGAGCCGCACGTACACGGGGATCGCGGCGAGTGTCACCGCGATCGCGACGTTGACGGGCCCCGGTCCCAGGATCGCCACGACCACGAGCGCGATCAGGAACTCCGGGAACGCCATCAGCACGTCGTTGAGGCGCATGAACCCCGCGTCGAGGGCCCGCGGCGCGGAACCGGAGATCGATCCGATCACGAGTCCGATGCCGACCGCGATCGCCGTCGCCAGCAGGCCGACTCCGACCGAGCGCGCCGCCCCGTGGATGACGCGCGCGTAGACGTCCCGGCCGCTCTGATCCGTGCCGAACAGATGCTCGGCGCTCGGCGGCAGCAGCGTCGAGCGCACATCGACCTGAAGCGGATCCTGACCGGCCAGGAGCCCCGGTGCGACAGCGGCGATCGCGATCACGGCGAGAACCGCGACGGCGATCACCAGCAGCGCCATACGCGCGGCCTTCATCGCGCCCTCCTCGCGCGACGCAGACGGGGATCCAGGACCGGATGAAGCACCTCGACCGCGATGCTGACGATCACGAAGACCAGCGCGCTCAGCAGGATGATCCCGGTGATCACCGGGAGATCGCGGTCGGTGATGGCCGCGAGCGTGACACGGCCGACACCGGGACGCGCGAACACCGTCTCGACCAGCACGGCGCCGCCGAGGAGCGAACCGGTCAGATATGCGGCGAGCGTGAGAGCACCGGCGGCTCCGTGGCGGAGACTGTGCCGGAGAGTCAGCCGCACCGGCCCCGCACCGCGGGCCCGCACTGTGTCGGCGAACGGCTGGCGCTCCGCCGTCGAGATGCCGTCCCGGAGCACCTGCCCGAGCAGCGCGGCGACGGGAAGGGCGAGCGTGATCGCGGGCAGCACGAGTGTCGCCGGGTTGCGCGACCCGGTGACCGGGAACCAGCCGAGCCCGAACGCGAACACGCTCAGCAGCACGATCCCGATCCAGAACACCGGCGACGACAGGATCACGAGCTCGATGCCCGTCGCGATCGCGCCGGGCACGCGGCCCCGAGCCAGCAGTGCGACGGCGAGCGCCAGGACGACGGCGATGACCAGCGCGGCCGCGGACAGCTGCACCGTCGCGCCGAGCTGCCGACCGATCACCTCCGCCACCGGCATCCTCAACTGGTACGACTCCCCCAGGTCGCCCCGTACGAGCCCGGCCAGGTACGACACGTACTGCTCCAGCGGCGGACGGTCCAGTCCCAACTCGGCACGGATGGAGTCCTTGACGCTCTCGCTCACTTGAGCCTGGGGCCCGAGCATCACGGACACCGGGTCGCCGGGGATCACCCGGAAGGCGAGGAAGGCGAGCGTCGCTGCTCCCCAGAGCACGAGCACTGCGGATGCCGCGATCCCCGCGATCCGGAGCAGGAGCGGACTCCGCCCCGCTGTCTGCCTCAACGACCGCGCCCGGTCAGTCGACCGTGGTGCCGTAGAACAGCGGCCGGCCGTACAGGTCGTAGTCCAGGCCGTGCACGGTGCCGTTCACCGCCGTGATGAGCGACGGGCTGTACAGCGGCACGATGGCGGTGTACTCGGCGTTCCACTGCTGCAGCTGCTGATACACCTCGGTGCGGGCGTCCTGATCCGTCGTGGCGACCCCCTGCTCGAGGAGCGCGTCGATCTCGGCATCCGACACCTGCGAGGCGTTCTGGAAGCCGTCGGTGTGCAGGTGACTGCGCAGCAGGTCGGGGTCCACTCCCGAGAAGCCCCAGTCGGTCAGATCGAACGTCTTCGGACCGTACTGCTCGTTGTAGGCGCCCGGTTCGAGCACCTCGCGCTTCACCTCGAACCCGATCTCCGCCAGATCCGACTGGATCGCGTTGCCGAGCGCCGCCTTGTCGTCGGGCACCGGGGTCCAGGCGATCCAGCGCACCGAGAGGCGCTGGCCGTCCTTCATGCGGATGCCGTCGCTGTCGCGCTCGGTCCAGCCGGCCTGGTCCAGCAGACGGTTCGCCTCGTCCTGGTCGAAGGGCCAGCTGCCCTCGAGCGAGGCGTCATAGGTCGGCGTGGTCGAACCGAGGATGCTCCAGGCCCGCGGGAACTGGCCGAAGAAGATCTCCTCGACCGCGGCATCGATGTCGATGCCGCGAGCGAACGCCTGGCGCACCTTCTCGTCCGCGAACACGCCGTACTTCTCGTTGAGGTACAGCGAGTACGGCAGCCCCGGGTACTCGCGCGATTCCACCGTGAGCCCGTCGGAGAGCTCGGAGGCGACGTTCGGCGGAAGCTGGCTGGCGAGGTCCGCCTCCCCGCTCTCCACGACGCCCGCGCGGACGGACGCCTCAGGGAGGATCGACACGCGCAGCGTCTCGAACTGCGCGGCTCCCGCGTCGTCCGGCCCCCACGCGTAGTCCTCGTTGCGGGTGTAGACGATCTCCTGATCCGGCGTGTAGTCCGTGAGCTCGAACGGCCCGGTTCCGACCGTGATGCCCGGTCCGCCCGCCTTCAGCCGGTCGGCGGACGACTCCAGCACCGCGGGCGAGTAGAACCCGAGCAGCGGCGTGCTCGCGGCCTGCAGGAACGGCGCGTACGGCTGGCTGAAGTTCACCCGCACCTCGTAGTCGCCGAGCACCTCGGTGCCGGCGTACCACTCGCCGCCGAGCATGCTCTCGGCCTGGGCGGATGCGGTCTTGGGGTCGGCGATGCGGTCGAAGTTCGCCTTCACCGCCTCCGCGTCGAACGGCTCGCCGTCGTGGAAGGTGACGTCATCGCGGAGCTGGAACGTGTAGCTGGTGGCGTCGTCCGACACAGTCCAGTCCGTCGCGAGCCAGGGCGAGAACGAGCCGTCGGTCTCCTGGAAGACGAGGGAATCGAGGACGACGCGCTGCACCATGCTCGCCACGTCGAGCTGACTGGTCTGCGGATCCATGTGTCCGGCCGAGAGGTTGGCCCCCTCGATCGCCCAGACGACTTCTCCGCCGCCGTCGCCGTCGGCGGATTCGCCGCCGGGCGCGGCGCACGCGCTCAGCGCGAGGGCGGTTGCCGCCGCGAGCGCGGTGAGAGGCAGGATTCGACGGGTGAATGCGGCGGGCATGCGGATCCTCAGAACAGGAGAAGGGGACATATCAGTCTACGTCCGATTCTTGGACGGGGTCGATCTACGACGTCGGTCGACCTCTGCGGGCAATCGGTAGACTGTCAGCACCCACCCACACTCAGGCACGTACACACCGTGCCGTATACATCGCTCGAGGAGACCTCTATGTCCGTGATTCCCGACAAGCCCGCACTCGAAGGTCTCGAAGCGAAGTGGGACGGCGTCTGGGCCGAGCAGGGCACCTACCTGTTCGATCGCCTCCGCGCCGCCGAGCTCGGCCGTGCCGGTGTGTACTCGATCGACACGCCTCCCCCGACGGCATCCGGTTCCCTCCACATCGGGCACGTGTTCTCGTACACGCACACCGACGTGAAGGCCCGCTACGAGCGCATGCGCGGCAAGGCCGTGTTCTACCCGATCGGGTGGGACGACAACGGATTGCCCACCGAACGCCGCGTGCAGAACTACTACGGCGTGCGCTGCGACCCGTCACTGCCGTACGACGCCGACTTCGTCCCGCCGTTCCAGGGCGACGCGAAGAGCCTCAAGGCCGCCGACCAGGTGCCGGTGAGCCGTCGCAACTTCATCGATCTGTGCGAGAAGCTCACGGTCGAGGACGAGAAGCAGTTCGAGGACGTCTTCCGCCAGATGGGGCTCAGCGTCGACTGGACCCAGACCTACCGCACGATCTCGGACGAGACGATCCGCCAGAGCCAGCTCGGCTTCCTCCGCAACGTCGACCGCGGCGAGGCGTATCAGGCGCTCGCGCCGACGCTGTGGGACGTGGACTTCCGCTCCGCGATCGCACAGGCGGAGCTCGAGGATCGCGAGCAGCCGGCGTCCTTTCATCGTCTGGCGTTCCACAAGAGCGACGGCAGCGGCGACATCGAGATCGAGACGACGCGGCCCGAACTGCTGGCCGCCTGCGTCGCCCTCGTGGCCCACCCCGACGACGAGCGCTACCAGGCGTCCTTCGGCAAGACGGTGCGCACCCCGATCTTCGACGTCGAGGTCCCCGTTCTGCCGCATCACCTCGCCCAGCAGGACAAGGGATCCGGCATCGCCATGGTCTGCACCTTCGGCGACGTGACCGACATCATCTGGTGGCGCGAACTGGATCTCCCCAACCGCACGATCCTCGGCCAGGACGGCCGCGTGATCGCTGAGGCGCCCGACGCGATCGTCTCGGAAGCGGGCAAGGCCGCCTACGCCCAGCTGGCAGGCAAGACCGTTTTCAGCGCGCGCAAGCAGATCGTCGAGCTGCTCGAAGCATCCGGCGAACTGCTGAACGTGTCCAAGCCGTTCAACCACGCCGTGAAGTTCTTCGAGAAGGGCGACCGCCCGCTCGAGATCGTGTCGACGCGTCAGTGGTACATCCGCAACGGCGCGCGGGATGCCGAACTCCGCGACCAGCTCGTCGCCAATGGCCGCGAGCTGACCTGGCACCCCGACTTCATGCGGGTGCGCTACGAGAACTGGGTCGGCGGGCTCACCGGCGACTGGCTGATCTCGCGTCAGCGCTTCTTCGGAGTCCCCCTGCCGGTCTGGTACGGACTCGACGAGAACGGTGACCGCGATCACGACCGCGTGATCTTCCCGGATGCTTCGTCCCTGCCGATCGATCCGACCTCCGACGTCCCCGACGGCTACACCGCCGAGCAGCGCGGCGTGCCTGGCGGCTTCGAAGCCGAGACAGACATCCTCGACACGTGGGCGACGTCGTCCCTGACGCCGCAACTGGCGGGCGGCTGGCAGCGCGACGAGGAGCTGTGGAACCTGGTCGCACCGTTCGACGTGCGCCCGCAGGCTCAGGACATCATCCGCACCTGGCTGTTCTCGACCATGCTGCGCTCGACCCTCGAGGACGGCCGCTCGCCGTGGGCGCACGCCTCGATCTCGGGCTTCATCGTGGACCCCGACCGCAAGAAGATGTCCAAGTCCAAGGGCAACGTCGTCACCCCGGCCGACATCCTGGACAAGCACGGATCGGATGCCGTCCGCTACTGGGCTGCTTCCAGCCGTCTCGGTGTGGATGCCGCATTCGACCCGCAGAACCCGACGCAGATGAAGATCGGCCGCCGCCTGGCGATCAAGATCCTCAACGCCGCGAAGTTCGTGCTCGGCTTCCCGGTTCCCGAGGGCGCCGCCGTGACGCACGATCTCGACGCATCGATGCTCGCCGCGCTCGACGGCGTGGTGCGCGAGGCCACGAAGGCGTTCGACGACTTCGATCACGCCAAGGCGCTCGAGGTCACCGAGTCGTTCTTCTGGACGTTCTGCGACGACTACCTCGAGCTCGTCAAGGAGCGCGCGTACAACCAGGCCGATGTCGGCCAGCCGTCCGCGGCGCTCGCCCTGCGAATCGCACTGTCGACCCTGCTGCGCCTGCTGGCACCTGTGGTCTCGTTCGCGACAGAGGAGGCCTGGAGCTGGTTCGAGGAAGGCTCGATCCACACGGCCGCGTGGCCCGAGGCTCAGGATGCCGGCGGTGATCCAGCTGTCCTCGCCGCCGCCAGCGCGGCCCTCATCGGCATCCGTCGCGCCAAGACCGAAGCGAAGGCGTCTCAGAAGACGCCGGTCGCGCGTGCCGTGATCGCGGCTCCCGCCGCGACGATCGACGCGCTGCACGCCGCCGCCGGCGACCTGCAGGCGGTCGGCCGCATCGCGGAGCTGTCGCTGGTCGAGGGCGAGGAACTCTCCGTCACGGAGATCGAGCTGGCCCCGGTGGAGGAGAGCTGATGCAGCTGGGGACGCGCTGGGCGGCGCTGACCGAGCCGCCGGCGTCGGTCCCGGCGTCCCTCCGGCCCGGTATCTCCGCGGTCGAGGCCGAGGGCCACGCCGGATCGTGGACGCTGACCTGGCTCGAAGGCCGTCCGATCGCCGAGCTGGATGCCGGGTGGGAAGTGCTCGCCACGGCATCCGGTGAGGTCGTCGTCCGGCCGTTCGAGGACTGAAGCCGGGACCCGCTCAGCGCGGGCGGGAGCCCAGCTTCAGCAGGGCGATGTCCAGGGCGCGCGGATCCGGCGGGGTCGGGCGGGTGTCGCGCAGCTGCGCGAGTTCCCGTGATCGACGTTCGGCGCGCACATCGCGCCGGTGCCCGACGTACGCCGTCAGCGCGTCGGCGATGTGCAGCAGCGCGACCTCGAGGCGCGTCGGCGCCGTGTGCTGAATGCTCGCAGCGGTCATGATTCCTCCTTGCTCGCGCCCGACGTGGGCAGGTCGAAGATCTCGGCGCGCATCGTGACACGACGGGTGCCCGGTGCGCCTTCCTGTCCGGCATAGCGGGCGACGGCTTCGTCGACGACGCGCGTCAGCTCGTCCTTCATCTCTTCCATCTGGACGGGGGTGAGATCGAGCATGGTCGTCGTGACGAGCCCGGCGTCGGCCCAGCCCTCCGGCGTCTCCGACACGGGTCGATTGAGGTACTCCATGAGGGACTGGTGCCGGAGTGCGAAGAACTCGGACGTGACGATCTGCGCGGCGGCGCGGCCCGCCGGCGTGAGCGCCTGGTCCGGCCCAGGCAGGTTGATCCGCCCCTTGGGTCGCTCCCACCAGCGCTCGCGCGACGTGCCGCGATCCGGCACCTCGCGGATGAGGTCCTGAGCGGCCAGGGCGCGGAGGTGATAGCTCGTCGCGCCAGACGTCTCGCCGATCAGCTTGGCCAGCGTGCTGGCGGTCTGCGCGCCGCGCTCGCTGAGGATGTCGTAGATCCGCACGCGCAACGGGTGCGCCAGTGCTTTGAGCGCTCCAGCATCGAGGGTCCTGCCCTGCTCGTTCTCGGTCATGATGCAAAGATATCCTTGCAAGGACTTCTTTGCAAGCTTTTCTTTGCAACCTGTCAGCCCGATTGCGGACGGCAGCATGCGGCACCTGTGCGGCGCTGCTTCGACACCACCGCATAGGCTCGTGTCATGACCGACGACGCCAACCCGCTGCTCACGCCGTCCGCCCTCCCCTACGCGCTGCCGGACTACGCCGCGATCCGGCCGGAGCACTATCTGCCCGCGTTCCGCGTCGCGTTCGCCGAGCATCTCGACGAGATCCAGCGCATCACCCGCGTACGGTCGATGCCGACGTTCGAGAACACGATGGTGCCGCTCGAGAACGCGGGCTCCCTGCTCGAGAGCGTCGCTCACGCGTTCTACACCGTGAGCTCGGCGGATGCGACGGCCGAGATCCAGGCCATCGACGAGGAACTCGCTCCGCTGATGGCCGCGCACCAGGATGCCGTGGCCCTCGACGCTCAGCTCTACTGGCGAGTGCGCACCCTTCACGACCAGTTGGACGTCCTCGGCCTCGGATCCGAAGACCGTTATCTCGTCGAGCGGCACTTCCGCGAGATGACGCACGCGGGCGCAGCGCTCGACGACGGGGCGAAGTCGCGCCTGACGGCGCTCAACCAGCAGCTGTCCACGCTGACGACGACGTTCGAGAAGAACCTGCTCGCCGACACCAATGACCTGGCGGTGCTGTTCACCGATGAGGCCGAGCTCGATGGCCTGTCGGCGGGCGAGCTCTCGGCAGCATCCCGTGCGGCCGGAGAGCGAGGGCTGGACGGACATCTCGTCACGCTCCCGCTCTTCACCGGTCACCCCTACCTCGCCTCGCTGACGAATCGCGAGAGCCGGCGCCGGATCATGGATGCGTCGCGCTCGCGCGGATCCCGCGGGAACGCGAACGACAACCGTGCCGTACTGACCGAGATCGTCCGTCTGCGAACCGAGCGCGCCGCACTGCTCGGTCACGACTCGCATGCCGCCTACGTGACCTCGGATGAGACGGCAGGGAACCCGGAGGCCGTGTCCGATCTGCTGCATCGCCTAGCGGTACCGGCCGCGGCGAACGCGCGCCGGGAGCAGGCTGCACTGCAGCGGATCATCGACGAGACCGAGGCCGAGCCATTCGCCCTCGAGGCGCACGACTGGGCGTTCTACACCGAGAAGGTGCGCGCGGCGGAATACGACATCGACACCGCCGCGCTTCGACCCTGGTTCGAGGCGGAGCGGGTTCTGCAGGACGGCGTGTTCTTCGCGGCGACGCAGCTGTACGGGATCACGTTTGCGGAGCGCCCCGACCTCGTGGCCTACCACCCAGGCGCGCGCGTCTTCGAGGTCTCGAACGCCGACGGCAGCGCGCTCGGGCTGTACATCCTCGACCTCTACACCCGCGACTCCAAGCGCGGCGGTGCGTGGATGAATCCGATCGTCAGTCAGTCGCTCCTGCGGGGCACGGCACCCGTCGTCGTGAACAATCTCAACGTCGCCCAGCCGGCCGATGGGCAGCCGACCCTGCTCACGCTCGACGAGGTGACGACCCTGTTCCATGAGTTCGGGCACGCCCTGCACGGACTGTTCGCCACGGTCACCTACCCGCATTTCGCCGGGACGAACGTGTTCCGCGACTTCGTCGAGTTCCCCAGCCAGGTCAACGAGATGTGGATCCTGTGGACCGAGGTCCTGGACAACTACGCTCGCCACGTCGAGACGGGCGAGCCCCTGGATGCGGGAATCGTCGAACGGCTGAAGGCGACCGAGACGTTCGATCAGGGGCACGCCACGAGCGAGTACCTCGCCGCCGCGTGGCTCGACCAGGCCTGGCATCGACTCCGCGCCTCGGATGTCGTCGGCGACGTGGCGGAGTTCGAAGCGGCGGCGCTCGCGTCGATCGGGCTCGATAACCCGGTCGTCCCCACACGCTACTCGTCGACGTACTTCGCTCACGTGTTCGCCGGCGGATACAGCGCCGGCTACTACTCGTACATCTGGAGCGAGGTGCTGGACGCCGACACCGTCGAGTGGTTCCGCGACAACGGCGGACTGACCCGCGCGAACGGCGACCGGTTCCGTGATCGGCTGCTGGGGGTCGGCGGTTCGAAGGATCCGCTCGAGGCCTACCGCGACTTCCGCGGTCGGGATGCCGAGATCGCGCCGCTGCTCAAGCGACGCGGGCTCGAGGGGTGAGCGATACCGACCGCCTCGGCGTCGTCCGTGACGCGTTCGATCGTCGCGCGGCCACGTACGACGAAAGCGTGATGCATCGCGAGCTGGCGGCGTGCGTCGCCGACTTCGCCGAGCTGGTCGGTGTGCGCGACGTGCTCGACATCGCGACGGGTACAGGACTGGTGCTGCGTGCTCTGCGAGCCCGAGCCGCGGACCTTCGACTGACCGGCGTCGACATCTCTCCCGGCATGCTCGATGTCGCCCGTCAGCATCTTCCGCGTGCCACCTGGGTCGAAGCCGACGTGGCTGCGCTGCCGGTGCCCGACTGCTCAGCGGACCTGATCACCTGCGTGACGGCGCTCCATGCGATCCCGGACACTCGTGCGGCGCTTACCGAGTGGCGGCGCGTGCTGCGAGCGGATGGACGCGCCGTGACCGCGACGTTCGCGGAGGAACGCCCGCGCGTCGCGCGGGTTCATCGGAATCCGTATCCCAGCGACCACGAGCCGTTCGGCTCGGCGCAGCGGTTGACTGAGGTCGCCGCTGCCACGGGTTTCCGTGTCACGAGGACGATGACGTGGGCGGATACGGACGATGCGCTGCTCGTGGCGGAGTGGGCTCCTGCGCAGTGAGCGCTACGCCTGCCCCAGCCCGCACTCCCTGGCGAGCTGACGCAGACGTTCGGCCATGACGTCAGGAACCTCCGCCGCTGCGAAATGGCCGCCCTGCTCGAGTCGTTCGAACGAGCGCAGGTCACGATAGAAGGAGCGCGCCAGCACCTCCGGGTAGTCGTGCTCATGGCGTTGGATCGCGACGACGGCCGGCACCTCGACGGGTGGGATGCTCACATCGGCGCCGCGATCGAAGTAGGGTCGGAAGGATGAGGCGATCGTCTGGGTCGCCCAGTAGATGGTGGCCTCGGTCAGGATGCGATCGCGGGCTATGCGCCGCTCAAGAGCCGCGGGATCATCGTTCGGCGTATCGCTCCATTCGACGAGCTTCTCGACGATCCACGCGAGCAGCCCGGCGGGAGAGTCGTTGAGCGCGGCGGCCAAGGTATCCGGCCGGGTCGCCTGGAGATGCGCATACGCACCATCGGGGCCGCCGGAAGCCGACAGCCGGTCGAAGAACGCTCGGGCCTGCGGGTCATCCAGCGTCGCGCGCTCCTCGTCGGTCCCGAAGTGCGCGTGCGTCACGAGGATCCCCGCGACTTGCTGCGGATGCTCCGCCGCGATGAGATCGCTGACGTTGGCCGAGATGTCCTCGCCGTACACCAGATACCGCTCGTAGCCGAGATGGTCGGTCATCAGGCTGTGCATCATGTCGGCCATGACCTTCTCGGTCATCGTGCCGTCAAAGGGATCCGAGAACGCGAACCCGGGGAAACTGGGCATGACGACGTGGAACTCCGGCAGGAGCCGGGCGAGATCGAGCTGCAGAGCGAACGTATGCGGCCAGCCGTGCATGAGCAGCGCCGCCGGCGCACCGGCATTCTCCGCCTGGCGATGCACGAAGTGCAGCCGAGTGCCGTGGACATCGGCGAGGTACTGCGGATCCTGGTTGAGCCAGCGCTCGCGCCCGCGCCAATCGAACCTTCGCCAGGCGTCCACGAGTTCGGCGAGATATGCCGCCGAGAGCCCGGTCTCGGGTCGACGCGGGGAATCGCCGAGCAGGCGGGAGTGCGCGAGACGATCGGTCAGATCGTCGAGGACGACATCTGGTACGGAGATCTGGAAGGGGCGCATGTCCGCACCGTAGACCGGGCGTAGGACATCGCTCCGCCACTTCGATCGGTCGTCAGAACGAGATCTCCTGCTGCACGGGGATCGGCTGAGGAACGACCAGCGAGCCGTCCAGCACTTCACGATCGCCGAGCGGCTCTGCGAGCTCGACGGTGAACGGCGTCGGAGGGTTGCTCTGGCAGGTGTACGCGCCGTCCCCTTCGCGAGGTCGGACGGCCACGCGGATGATGACAGCATCCTCTGTCTCTTCGAGCGACACGAGCTCCACCCGCCCCTCGGCATCCTCTCCGCTGTTGCACGCCCTTTCCGTCACCCGCAACGCGAGGGTCGTGCTGTCGGCGGCCGGAACCGCGGACGAATCCAGCGCGACGTTGCCGGGGCCGAACGGGGAGGCATCCAGCGTGAGCGCGCACGAGGAGCTGCTGGTCAGCATCCAGCCCGCTTCCCCGGTGGCGGGCAGCTCGGCCATCCTGTCGTAGATGACGACGTCATACTGGCCCTCGCCTTCGAGCGGACGGAGAAGCGTGATGCTGCCGTCTGCACGGGCACCGACGATCCATTCGGACAGGTCGCCGTCGAGAGCGTCGCCCCCGGCGTCATCGACGGCGGCGGCGATACCAGTGGCATCCTGTTCCGGCAGCTGATCGGCGGGCAGGCCTTCGTCGAACGTCGCCGGATCGACGAACCGGCCGTTGCACTCGTAGGGGCCCGTGTCGGCGGCCGAGGCACTGTCGGATGCCGTGTCCCCGACCGGTTCCGCCGTCGACGTCGGAGTCGTGGCCGCCGAGCACCCCGCCAGGAGCACCGCCGACAGGATCGCCGCACCGACTGAGAACCACTGCTTCTGCGTCGTCGTCATACCCTCGAGTGTCGCCGGCGGCGTGATCGTCTCAGTTGATTCAGGCGCTCTTGCGCTTGCGCTCCATGATCACGGTGGGCGGCGCCCCTTCGTCGACGGCGGCGCGGGTGACGATCACCTTCGCGACGTCCTCGGCGGACGGGATCTCGAACATGATCGGGCCGAGGACGTCCTCGAGGATCGCACGGAGCCCGCGGGCACCCGTCTTCCGTTCCACTGCCAGATCAGCGATCGAACGCAGTGCGTCCTCCTCGAACTCGAGCTGGACACCGTCGAGCTCGAACATGCGCTGGTACTGCTTCACCAGTGCGTTGCGCGGACCCGTCAGGATGTCGATGAGCGCACTCTGATCGAGCGGCGACACCGAGGCCACGACGGGCAGACGTCCGATGAACTCGGGGATCAATCCGAATTTGTGCAGATCTTCCGGAAGCACCTCGCTGAAGAGGTCGAGATCCTTGGTCTTGTCGTGCAGCGGCGCGCCGAAACCCACGCCGTGCTTTCCGACGCGCGACGACACGATGTCCTCGAGACCGGCGAAGGCTCCGGCCACGATGAACAGCACGTTCGTCGTGTCGATCTGCAGGAACTCCTGATGCGGGTGCTTGCGGCCGCCCTGCGGCGGCACGGATGCGACTGTCCCCTCGAGAATCTTCAGCAGCGCCTGCTGGACGCCCTCACCGGACACGTCGCGCGTGATCGACGGATTCTCGGCCTTGCGAGCGATCTTGTCGATCTCGTCGATGTAGATGATGCCCTGCTCGGCGCGCTTGACGTCGTAGTCAGCCGCCTGAATGAGCTTCAGCAGGATGTTCTCGACGTCTTCACCGACGTAACCTGCTTCGGTGAGAGCGGTGGCATCGGCCACGGCGAAAGGAACGTTGAGGCGCTTGGCGAGCGTCTGAGCGAGATAGGTCTTGCCGCACCCCGTCGGGCCGATCATCAGGATGTTGCTCTTGGCGATCTCGATGTCCTCGGCGCGCTGCTCGGCCGGCTGGAGCGTCGCGCGTGCGCGGACGCGCTTGTAGTGGTTGTAGACGGCGACCGAGAGCGCCTTCTTCGCCGGCTCCTGGCCGACGACGTACTCCTCGAGGAAGGAGAAGATCTCGCGCGGCTTCGGCAGATCGAACTCGGCGACGCCGGAGGCCTCGGACTCGGCCATGCGCTCTTCGATGATCTCGTTGCACAGCTCGACGCACTCGTCGCAGATGTACACCCCGGGACCAGCGATGAGCTGCTGGACCTGCTTCTGGCTCTTTCCGCAGAACGAGCATTTGAACAGGTCGGCGCTCTCACCGATACGAGCCATGCGCATCCTCCTCAGGATCCGGAGATCTTCCTGACGAGCCTAACCCGTGCATCGGACACCGAGCCGCATTGCCACGATCCGGTGTCCGTCGACGTCACACCAGGCTCTTCGTGTGCCACACGGTTTTCGTCTCCGTGAACGCGGCGATGCGCGCGGGCGACGCATCGACCGATCCCGGAGGCAGGACCCGCTTGAGCGTCTCGGCCGCGGCGATCTCGAGATCGACCCAGTCCAGCTCGCCGGCACCGGCGAGATCGAGAGCGTTGACGTCGGCGTGGGATGCCAACCACGGAGCCACCTCGGCGGACGAGCCGGTGAGGACGTTCACCACTCCGCCGGGCACGTCGCTGGTCGCGAGCACCTCGGCGAGGCTGATCGCCGAGAGCGGGAAGCGCTCGCTCGCGAGCACGACGACGGCGTTGCCGGCGACCAGCGCCGGGGCGACGACGGAGACCAGACTCAGCAGCGCCGAATCCTGCGGCGCGACGACCGCGACGACGCCGGTGGGCTCGGGCACGGTGATGTTGAAATACGGTCCGGCGACCGGATTGGCGTTGCCCGCGACCTGCGCGTACTTGTCGCACCAGCCGGCGTACCAGACCCACAGATCGATCGCATCGTCGACCTGGGCGCCCGCCGCAGCGACGGACACGCCCTCCTGCGCAGCGATCTCGTCGATGAACTGCGCGCGGCGGCCTTCGAGGACCTCGGCGACACGGTACAGGACCTGGCCGCGGTTGTAGGCCGTGGCACCGGACCAGCCCTTCACGGCCGCGCGGGCGGCGACGACGGCATCCCGAGCGTCCTTGCGCGACGCCTTGGCGGCGTTCGCGAGGAAGGCGCCCTTCGCCGAGACGACCTCGTAGGTGCGACCGGATTCGCTCCGCGGGAATGCCCCGCCGATGGCGAGCTTGTAGGTCTTGGGGACGGAAAGCCGCTTGCTCATGCGGACGCTCCCTTCAGGTAGGCGGTGAGACCGTGGCGGCCGCCCTCGCGACCGTAGCCGGACTCCTTGTAGCCGCCGAACGGGCTGGACGGGTCGAAGCGGTTGAAGGTGTTGGCCCAGACGACACCGGCGCGCAGGCGATCGGCGACGGCCAGGATGCGGGAGCCCTTGTCGCTCCAGATGCCGGCGGACAGGCCGTACGGCGTGTTGTTCGCCTTCGCGATCGCCTCAGCCGGGGTGCGGAACGTGAGGACGGACAGAACCGGCCCGAAGACCTCGTCCCTGGCGATCCGATGCGAAGCCTCGACGCCGGTGAAGATGGTCGGTGCGAACCAGAAGCCCTTCTCCGGGATCGCGCAGTCCGCCGTCCAGCGCTGTGCGCCCTCGGCCTCGCCGATGTCGCTGAGCTCGCGGATGCGGGCCAGCTGGGCCGCGGAGTTGATGGCCCCGATGTCGGTGTTCTTGTCCAGCGGGTCGCCGAGACGCAACGTGGAAAGCCGGGTCTTGAGGCGATCGATGACCTCGTCGTGGATCGACTCCTGCACGAGGAGGCGGCTGCCGGCGCAGCAGACATGTCCCTGGTTGAAGAAGATGCCGTTGACGATGCCCTCGACGGCCTGGTCGATCGGCGCGTCGTCGAAGACGATGTTGGCGGCCTTGCCGCCGAGTTCGAGCGTGAGCTTCTTCCCGCTGCCGGCGACGGCGCGGGCGATGTCGCGTCCGACACCGGTCGATCCGGTGAAGGCCACCTTATCGACATCCGGATGCCGGACGAGATGCGCCCCGGTCGAACCCGCACCCGTGATGATGTTCACGACGCCGGCCGGGAGGTCGGCCTGCTGGAGGATCTCGGCGAAGATGAGCGCCGTCAGCGGCGTCGTCTCGGCGGGCTTGAGCACGACGGTGTTTCCGGCGGCCAGCGCGGGTGCGATCTTCCACGCCAGCATCAGCAGGGGGAAATTCCACGGGATGACCTGGCCGGCGACGCCGAGGGCCTTCGGGTCCGCTCCGAGGCCGGCGTAGTCGAGCTTGTCCGCCCAACCGGCGTAGTAGAAGAACCATGCCGCGACCAGCGGAACGTCGACGTCTCGGCTCTCCTTGATCGGCTTGCCGTTGTCGAGGCTCTCGGCGACCGCGAGCTCGCGAGCGCGCTCCTGCACGAGACGGGCGATGCGGAACAGGTACTTGCCGCGATCCCGCCCGCTCATCCTCGACCAGGTCTTCTCGTAGGCACGGCGTGCGGCGGCGACAGCGCGATCGACGTCCTCATCAGCGGCGCCGGCGATCTCGGCGATGCGCGATTCGTCCGCCGGTGAGATCGTCGTGAAGCTCGCGCCCGAACCATCGACGAACTCTCCGTCGATGAACAGCCCGTAGCTGTCCTTGAGGTTCAGGATCGCCTTCGACTCGGGTGCCGGAGCGTATTCCAGGAATGACATATCTCGTCCTCAGTCGATCGTGACGTAGTCGGGGCCGGAGTAGTGGCCGGTAGCGAGCTTCTGGCGCTGCAGAAGCACGTCGTTCAGCAGGCTCGAGGCGCCGAAGCGGAACAGATGCGGCTGGAGCCACTCCTCCCCCGCGGTCTCGGCGACCGTGACGAGGTACTTCACGGCATCCTTCGACGAGCGGATGCCGCCAGCAGGCTTGACCCCGATCCGCTCGCCGGTGACCCGATGCCAGTCGCGCACGGTCTCGAGCATCAGGAGCGTCGTCGGCAGCGTCGCCGCCGGCTGGACCTTGCCCGTCGAGGTCTTGATGAAGTCGCCGCCGGCCAGGATGCCGAGCCATGACGCCCGCTTGATGTTGTCGTACGTGTTCAGTTCACCGGTCTCGAGGATCACCTTGAGGGAGGAGTAGGTGCCGTCCGCGCGTCGGCAGGCCTCCTTCACGCGGGCGATCTGCTCGAAGACCAGACCGTACCGACCGGAGAGGAACGCGCCGCGATCGATGACCATGTCGATCTCGTCGGCACCCGCAGCGACCGCCTCGGCCGTGTCGGCGAGTTTGATGTCCAGCGACGCGCGACCGCTCGGGAACGCCGTCGCGACCGCGGCGACCGAGATCCGACCGTCGTCGGGGTCGCCGTGCACGCGACCGAGCGCCTCGACGGCGTACGCAACCATGTCGCCGTACACGCAGACCGCGGCGACGAGCGGGGTCGATGCATCCGCGGCATCCGGAGTCTTCGCCTTCGCGACCAGGGAGCGCACCTTGCCCGGCGTGTCGGCGCCCTCGAGCGTCGTCAGGTCGATGAGCGAGATGATCTTGTCGAGCGCCCAGGCCTTGGACGTGGTCTTGATCGAGCGCGAGCCCAGGCCCGCGGCACGCTGCTCCAGCCCGACGGCGTCGACCCCCGGCAGCCCGTGCAGGAATCGGCGCAGCGTGGCGTCATCGGGCTCGCCGCCCAGGACGTCCACCGCCGTCCTGCGGGTGAGTTCCTTCGTGGTCACTGTTCCTCCAACAATGCTCTGGCTGTGGGCTCGTCGGTCACCAGCACGCGGCACAGGCCGCTGGTCACGACTGTACGCGCGATGTCGTGCTTGGCGGCACCGGAGACGACGAAGACGGTGTGCTCCGCCGAACGTATGCGGTCGAGCGAGACGCCGACGGTGCGGGCGTCGAGTTCGGGATCGACGACGTTGCCGTCCGCGTCCACGTATCGACCGAGCACGTCGCCGACGGCACCGCGTCTGGCGAGCTCGGCGACGTCATCGACGTCGAGATATCCGTTCTCCACGTGCGCGGACGTGCGATCGCACGGACCGGCGCTGAAGAGGAATGCGTGCGCGTTCGCGGCCTGTTCGAGGACGCCCGCGACGGTCCGGTCGGATTCGATCGCCCGCTTGGTCTCGATGCGCTCGAGGATCGCGGGGCTCGGCAGCAGTGCGACCTGGCCCCCGGCGCGCTGGGCGATCGTGGCAGCCAGCTGCGCTGCTCCCCCGGAACGACGACTCAGGCTCACTCCTCCGTTGAGCTGAACGACGGTGACGCCGTGCGCCCAGCCGTCGACGAGCGCCTCCGCAACGGCCGTGAGCGTGCGGCCCCAACTGACGCCGAGAACCCGCGGAACGGGGCGCATGGCGCCGAGATGATCGGCGGCGCCCTGCGCGACGCGGTCGAGAGTCGCCGCATCGTCGTCCGCCGCGGGGACCACGACGGCGTCGACGAGCCCGAAGCGCTCGGTGAGCAGACGTTCGAGGCCGAGACGTCTGGCGCGAGGATGCACGATCTCGATGCGGACGATCCCGCGTTCGCGCGCCTGCGTCAGCAGACGCCCGACCTTCCAGCGCGAGATCTTCAGGATGCCGCCGATCTCGTCCTGCGTCCTGTTCTCGTCGTAGTACAGCTCGGCCACGCGCACGGTCAGCAGATCGTCGTCCACGGCATCCTCCCTTCGCATCCAGATTACCGAGAATACGACGCATGCGCACCGCGGTGCTCATATGAGCAGACGCACGACGTGCGGATGCGCATCCGCGGCACTGCTGCCGGGCCGGCGAGCGGATGCCGAGGCCACCGGCGGAAGCCCGGACACACGAAAGGGGCGACCCGGCGTGTACCGGATCGCCCCTTCGAGAACGGTCGCTCAGGCGCGCTTGCGCGTCGTGAGCACCTGGTCGACGATGCCGTAGTCCTTGGCCTGCGCGGCCGAGAGGATGTTGTCGCGATCGATGTCGCGGTTCACCTTCTCGACGGGCTGGCCGGTATGGTGCGCCATGGTCTCCTCGAGCCAGGTGCGCATGCGGAGGATCTCTGCCGCCTGGATCTCGATGTCGGATGCCTGGCCCTGCCCCGCCTCGCCCATCGCCGGCTGGTGCATGAGCACACGGGCGTTGGGCAGCGCGAGACGCTTGCCCGGCGCACCGGCGGCGAGCAGGACGGAAGCGGCCGAGGCGGCCTGGCCGAGCACGACGGTCTGGATCTGCGGTGCGACGTACTGCATCGTGTCGTAGATCGCCGTCATCGCGGTGAACGAGCCACCGGGCGAGTTGATGTACATCGTGATGTCGCGCTCGGCGTCCTGGCTCTCGAGCACGAGCAGCTGCGCCATGACGTCGTCGGCGGACGCGTCGTCGACCTGCACGCCGAGGAAGATCACGCGATCTTCGAAGAGCTTGTTGTACGGGTCCTGGCGCTTGAAGCCGTAGGCGGTGCGCTCCTCGAACTGCGGGAGGACGTAGCGGCTGGAGGGCAGGTTGCCTGCAGCGCGGAAAGTGGGAGTGTGCATGGGAATCCTTTCGCTTTCCGCTTACTTGTTGCCCGGCTCGGTGCCGCCGCCGCCGATGACGTCGCTGGCGGACTCGCGGATGTGGTCCACGAAGCCGTACTCGAGTGCCTCGTCCGCCGTGAACCAGCGGTCGCGGTCACCGTCTTCGTTGATCTGCTCGACGGACTTGCCGGTCTGCGAAGCAGTGATCTCGGCAAGACGCTTCTTCATCGACAGGATGAGCTGCGCCTGCGTCTGGATGTCGCTGGCGGTGCCGCCGAAGCCGCCGTGCGGCTGGTGCAGCAGCACGCGGGCGTTGGGCGTGATGTACCGCTTGCCCTTGGTGCCGGCGGTCAGCAGGAGCTGACCCATCGACGCAGCCATGCCGATTCCCACCGTGACGATGTCGTTCGGCACGAACTGCATGGTGTCGTAGATCGCCATGCCTGCCGTGATCGAGCCACCGGGTGAGTTGATGTAGAGGTAGATGTCCTTCTCAGAGTCCTCCGCGGCGAGAAGAAGGATCTTCGCGCAGATCTCGTTGGCGTTCTCGTCGCGCACCTCTGAGCCGAGCCAGATGATGCGGTCCTTCAGCAGCCTGTCGAAGACGCTCGTCGCGACAAGGGGTTCTGCAGCCATTTCAGCTCCTGTTTCCGTGTTCGATGATTCGAATCTACCGGCGACGACACGACGCTCAGGTCGTGTTCGCCGTCGGCATATCAGGTGTCGCGTTCGGCGATCTCGTGCGCATAGGCGGTCATGGATCGGTGATATCTCGGCAGATGCGGGATCAACGCCAGCAGAGCGACCGACAGTCCGCGCGCCGGTGCCCCGGAACTGGCCAGCACCAGCGCCTTCACGACGGCGACCGCCTCCCGGTACGGGGAGTCGGGATGCGCGCGCCCCTCCTCGTCGAGCAGCGCCAGCGCCTGATCGAACTCGCCGATGTTCCGCAGCGAACTCGCGAGCTGGATCACCGCCTGCGGGCGATGCTCGTCATCCAAGCCCAGCGCCAGGGCACGCCGGTACAGCTCCACGGCCTCCGCCTCGCGGCCGGCCGAGTCCCGCGCTCCAGCGCGCTCGAACTCCGCTCGCGCGTCGTCCGGGCCCCGCTCGGCGGCGAGAGCGTCGATGCGCGCGATGACCTCATCGCCGACCAGCTCGCCGCTCGTCGCGGTCCAGACCGCCTCGATGCGCTCTTCCCAGGCGTCCATCGTCTCCCTTTCGCGCAAGAAGGCGGATGCCGAAGCATCCGCCTTCTCGTCAGTATCGCGTCGCGATCACTCGGCCTTGGCGGCCTCGTCCTTCTTGGCGGCCGGCTTCTTGGCCGGAGCCTTCTTCGCGGCGGGCTTCTTGGCAGCCGGCTTCTCAGCCTCCGCCTCGGCCTCGTCGGCCTTCTTGGCCGGAGCCTTCTTCGCGGCCGGCTTCTTCGCGGGAGCCTTCTTCGCGGGCTTCTCCTCGGCGGGAGCCTCGGCCTCGGCCTCGGCCTCGGTCACGTCCTCGTCGTCGACCGCGATGAAGTCGCTCAGGTCGACAGCCTTGCCGTTCGTGTCGACGACAGAGACCTTGCCGAGCGCGATGGCGAGAGCCTTGTTACGGGCGACCTCGCCGACGAGCGCGGGGATCTGGTTCGAGGACTGCAGAGCCTCGACGAACTCCTGCGGAGCCATGCCGTACTGTGCGGCCGACTGGATCAGGTACTGGGTGAGCTCGTCCTGCGAGACCTGCACGTCGGCCTGCTCCGCGATCGTGTCGAGGAGCACCTGGGTGCGGAACTGCTTCTCGCTGGCCTCGGTGACCTCGGCGCGGTGCTCGTCGTCCTCGAGGCGGTTCTCGGACTCGAGGTGGTTGTGCACCTCGTCCTCGATGAGCTGCGGCGGGACGGGGATCTCGATCTTCTCGAGCAGCGCCTCGACGAGCTTGTCGCGTGCCGCGGAGCCCTGCGTGAACAGGCCCTGCTGGTTGACGCGCTCGGCGACGCTGTCGCGGAGCTCGGCGATCGTGTCGAACTCACTGGCGATCTGCGCGAAGTCGTCATCCGCCTCGGGAAGCTCGCGCTCCTTGACGGCCTTGACGGTCACCGAGACCTCGGCCTCGCTGCCGGCGTGGTCGCCACCGACGAGCTTGGAGCGGAACGTCGTGTCCTCACCGGCGGTGAGCGACTCGATCGCGTCGTCGATGCCCTCGAGCAGCTCGCCCGAGCCGACCTCGTAGGAGACGCCCTCGGCACGGTCGATCTCGGCGTCATCGATCGTGGCGACCAGGTCGAGCTCGACGAAGTCACCCTTCGCGGCGGGGCGGTCGACGGGGATCAGCGTGCCGAAACGGGCACGAAGGCGGTCGAGCTCCTCGTCGACGGCTGCCTCATCGGTCTCGATGGCGTCGACGGTCAGCGTGATCCCGTCGAACGAGGGAACCTCGATCTCGGGACGGACGTCGACCTCGATGTCGACGAGCAGGTCACCCCCGAAGTCCTTCTCGTTCGGCCACTCGATGATCTCGGCCGCGGGACGGCCGACGATGCGGAGCTTGTGCTCGGTGGCGGCGGCGCGGAAGAAGCCGTCCAGGCCCTCGTTCACGGCGTGCTCGATGACGGCGCCGCGGCCGATGCGCTGGTCGATGATCGGCGCGGGGACCTTGCCCTTGCGGAAGCCGGGGATCTGGACGTCCTGAGCGATGTGCTCGTAGGCGTGCTTGATGCTGGGCTTGAGGTCCTCGGGGGTGACCGTGATGCTGAGCTTGACCCGGGTCGGGGTCAGCTTCTCGACGGTGCTGTTCGCCATGCTGGTTCGTTCTCCTTGTGGTTCCCGCGCGGAAGCGCGGCGTGAAGCGTGTGGGACAGAGTCGGGGCGACAGGATTTGAACCTGCGACCTCCCGCTCCCAAAGCGGGCGCTCTACCAAGCTGAGCTACGCCCCGGGGAATCCGCACGCAGATTCAGCCCTAGGAAGTCTAACGGACGTGAGCGCCCTGAACTGTCCGCTATGCTTGACCAGTCGGTTCCCGACCCGCTGAGCGGGCCGGATCCGGGGCTGTAGCTTAATGGTAAAGCCTCTGTCTTCCAAACAGATGACGCGAGTTCGATTCTCGTCAGCCCCTCCACTCCTGGAGTCGTCAAGAGGAGGCGCCGTGACCTGGCAGCACCTCGATGGCGATCACGAACTGCCCACGGTATTCTCCGGCCCGGTGCCGCCCGCTCCCTTCTCCCGTCGACGACGCGGCCTCTGGATCATCGTCGCCTGCGCACTCGTTCTGGCCGCCGGTGGGGGAATCCACCTCGCCGCGAACCTGGGCTACGACGCTTCGCGCGCTTCGTTCCAGGATGCCGAGATCATCGCCGAGAACCGGCAGGCCGATCTCGCGGCGGATGCGCAGCAGCTCGACGCCGATGCCGCAGCAGCGAGCGATATCGCCGCCGCCGACTCGGCTGTGCTGATGCCGCTGGAAGCCCGCGCGGACCTGGATGCCGCGATCGCCGCCGTCGAGCCGACCGCATCGGAAGCGGATGCCGCCACCGCGGCATCCTTCCCTGAAGCGGGCCCGAAGCCGACCTGGACCTGGGAGCTGTTCGCGGAGAGCGCACGACTCGCGGACGACACGCGAGAGCTCGAGGATCGGAAGGACGAGTTCGTGTCGCTCAGCGACGACGTCGCCGATGCCGCGTCGGAGATCGCGGAGAGCGCGCTCGACGCCGTGCGGGCGGCAGCGGCGTCGGCATCCGATTTCGAAGCCGCGCATGTGAATGCTCGCAATCCCGAGATCATCGCGCTGCGGACGGCGGCCGAGTCGGCGAGTTCGGTCTCCGAGCTGGATGCGGCGACTGTGCAGCGCTACACGGCGCTGGAGGCGACGGCATCCGGTGTGCTGACGAGCGAGCAGGCGGAACTGGCCGAGAAGGACGGCGACCTGTACGGGCCCCGCATCGAGATCGAGGCCTTCGCGCGCTCGCTCGCCCCGGGCGTACTGATCGATTTCGACTGGGCCCCGACCGTGCCGGGATACGACGAGCCGTCCTACGGCGGATGGACGAGCTGGTGGTACGGCGACCCCGGCTATGCGACCATCGCCCTGTCCGACTACATCGCGGAATCCTGGCCAGCCGAGTGGACGAAGGCACTGGTCGCCCACGAGGTCGGGCATGCCATCAGCGTCAAGTGCGAGTCGATGTACGACTCATCGGACCAGGACACCATCGAGGCGTGGGCGACGGCCTGGGCGATCAGCATGGGCTTCACCGACCGCGGCAACGGCACGGACGTGTACGGCTCGCCAGGGCAGCCGATGATCGACGCGGCGTCCGCCTGCCGCTGACCTCGCCCGATATTCCGGTATCCAAACCGCGTGGAGCGCATTACGCTTGCGCGAAAGAGGACGGGCGCACCCCAAGCGCCCGATGGAGAGGGGCACTCATGCACGACACCACCATGCGACCAGCGCATTCGCGTCGCACCAAGGTCTACGCGATCCTGGCGGGCGGACTCGTCCTCGGCGTCGGGACCGCGGTGACGCTTGCCGCCTGGAACGACTCGGAATTCGCCAGCGTCGACTTCGCCGCGGGCACGTTCGTCTTCCAGGGGTCGACTGACGGGACCACCTTCGCAGATCACGAATCGGAAGAAGGGGCCGCACAGCTCACGTTCACCGCACCGTTCGACAATCTGAGCCCGGACGCTGTCGTCTACGCCCCCTATGCGCTGCAGCTCGACGCATCGGTCGCAGCGGACCTCACGTCGGTCGCCCCCGTGGTCACCGGTTCCCTGAACGGCGACCTGACCTTCGCTGCAGTCGAGACCACTGACTTCGGTTGCGACGCCGACGCCTTCGGCTCCGGTACCGCCGTGCCGACCACGATCGCTGATGGTGAGATCATCAACCTCTGCCTCCAGGTGACGGCTGCATCCAGCATCGAGCAGGGTGAAACCGGCACCGCGGTGTGGCAGTGGAACGCCGTCTCTCAGTAGATCCGATCCGCGCGAGCCGTCGCCGAGCCCGCACCGCCCGGCAACGCCGCCTGCGCTCTCTGCGAGTGCGCGCGGTGCTCGCCGGCGCGCTGGTCCTCGGCGTCGGCGGTTCGGCGACCCTTGCCGCGTGGACCGATCAGGAACTCGCCTCGACGACCGTGACCGCCGGCACCTTCTCCCTGGCGTCACGGACTTCGACGAGCGATCCGTTCGTCTCGCACGGCGGAGGCGCCGAGGGTACGGCGGTCATGAGCTTCAACGCGACCGGACTGTATCCCGGTCAGGTCCGCTCCGCCTGGATCCAGGTCCAGAACACAGGCTCGATCCCGGGCTCCATCACCCTCACGACGGTGGATGTCACGGCGTCCGGAACGGCGAGCACCACACTGCGAGACAACATGCAGGTGCGATACGTCCCGATCGCGGCACCAGGAGACATCGCTTCGTGCACCACGAGCACCACAGGCGGAACGCTGGTCACGGGCCTCGCGAGCATCCCGAATCTGACGCCCCTGCCCATCGCGCCCGGGGCGACGGTCGGTTACTGCATCGTGCTGACGCTTCCGACGACGACGCCGACCGGCGCCCAGGGCGGCTCCGCTGTCCCCACCTGGACGTTCACCGGAACCACGGGGTGACGCGGATGAGTTCCGTCGCAGCACGACTGGGCAGGGTCCTGCGAGAGGCAGCCCTCACACTCGCCGCTCTCGGCGGCGTCGTGTGCATCGTCCTCGCCGTGCTCGCTTTCAGCGGCGGATACACGCTGATCATGTTCAAGACCGGGTCGATGTCGCCGACCATCCCGGCCGGCTCCGTCGCACTGGTGCAACGCGTCCCCGCGTCCGATCTCGTCGTCGGGGACGTCGTGACCGTCGACCGGCCGAATGCGCTTCCCGTCACCCACCGCGTCACCGCCGTGCTGGAGAATGGCTCCCGCGATGACCGGGTCATCACGCTGAAGGGCGACGCGAATGAGAGCGAGGATCCCGCGCCGTACACCGTGTCGGAGGTGAGGATCGTGCGCGCGTCTCTGCCCCACCTCGCGAATGTCATCGTGTGGTTCGGCAATCCGATCGTCCTTGGTGGGCTCACGGTAGGCACGGCCGCGCTCGTCACGTGGGCGTTCTGGCCCAGGGATCGACGGCAGCAGGATGTGGTGGCGATCGCCGAGGATACTGCCGCGGACACGAAGGCCGATGGTGCACCATCGACCCGTCGTGAGCGCCGCGCCGCCGGAATCCTCGGTGTGATCGCGCTCTTCGCTGCAACCGCCGCGCCCCTCGTTGCGCCGGGCCCGGCGCACGCAGCCGGCTCCCTCCGCCTGTCGTCCGATCTAGCCGGTACGCAGACGCTGGATGCCGTCGATCCGCTCAACTGGCACCTCGACGTGGACGGGTCGAGTCTGCCCGGCGACGGAGTCCTGACGATCGCGTTGTCCGGCGCAGAAGCGCCGGATGGACTCCAGATCGTCGCTGAAGTCCGCTCGTGCGCCTCGGCATGGACGACGAACGGCTGCGCGAGCGGCGAGAAGCTGTTGCGTCCGGCATCTCGTGTCAAGTTGGACGGCACCTGGGAGCAGGTGCATCACGGACCGACTCCGATCGACGTCCACCTGCGCATCGTGCTCACGGCACCCGAGGCACATTCAGACTCCGCTTCGGCATCGCTCACCATCCGTGCGAACGCTGCGGGGCAGACGGCCGAGGAGACGGTGAACGGCGAGGACGCCCTGGCGGCCACCGGCGGCACCTCGTGGGCGGTCTACGCTGCCCCTGGTGCGGTGCTCATCGGTCTCGGAGTCGCCACGATCGCCCGCGCTCATCGCCGGAGGGCCTCATGACCCGGCCGCGCCGAAGCATCCGTCTCGCCGTCGCGGCTTTGGGTGTCGGCGCCCTGCTGGCCTCGGGGGCGTTGCATCCAGACCCCACCGAAGCCGCCTGGACCGACGCGGAGATAGGCAGCAGCGCGGCCGTGACGGCGGCGACACTCGCTGCACCGACCGCTACGACCTGCACCCCACGCAGCGTGTTGGTGGTAGGGCTACAAGATTTCACGTTGACCTGGACCTCGAATCAACCCGGCGCGCAGAGAGTCCAGATCACCCGGGGCGCCACAACGGGGACGGACGTCCAGGGCGCAACTGGCAGCGTCATCACGCAGACCGGGAGCACTGGTGGCGCCTATCAGTACCGCGCGACGTTCACGCAGGCGAAGCTGCTCGGGCTGCTCAACTTGGCGGACCTTCTCGGCGGCTCCTACGAGATCCGCATCTACAACGGTTACGCCGGGAGCTCCTGGGTGTCGGCGCCGGTTCGGTACAACCTGAACGTCGTGCTGCTCGGTCTCGGCTCGACCTGCGCGCTTGTCCCGTGAAACGACGAAGCCGCCGCGCCCGAAGTCGCGACGGCTTCTCGTCCTGAGTCGGACTCGGGCCTCTACTGCCCGCGGCGCTCGCGCAGCTGCGTGAGCGCATCCTCCAGAAGCTGCTCGGCCTCGTCGTCCGTGCGGCGCTCCTTCACGTACGCGAGATGCGTCTTGTAGGGCTCCGTCTTCGACAGCGCAGGCGGGTTCTCCTTGTCGCGTCCGGCGGGGAGACCGGAGTGCGGGTGATCGATGGTGTCCGGGATCTCCTCTTCGGGGAGCCCGGCCGCGAAGTACCTCACAGTCTCGTTGCCGAGCCCGTCCCAGTACGACACCGCGATGCGGTCGGCGTGGTAGCCGTGGTCCTGCTCGCCCATCGGGCCGGAACCGACGCGGGTTCCGCGGATCGCATTGCCGCCGGTAGCCATCAGAGTGCCTCGAACTTCGTGATGAGACCCAGTGCGACGATCGCGACGAACCAGGTCAGAGCCAGAACAACCGTGAACCGGTTGAGGTTGCGCTCGGCGAGACCGGAGGAGCCGACAGCCGTCGACATCCCGCCCCCGAACATGTCGGACAGGCCGCCGCCACGACCCTTGTGAAGAAGGATGAGGAGAGTCAGCAGGACGCTGGTGATACCCAGCACGACCTGCAGGACGAACTCGAGAACTTGCACGTGAAATGCCTTTCGCTCGGGCCGAAATGCCCGCGTAACGGTCAAGTATACGGTGCGGCGGGGCCGGAACCCCGCCGCACACTCACACGCCGACGTGCTTCTGGAAGCGGATGATCGCCGCGAACTCGTCGACGACGAGGCTCGCCCCTCCGACGAGAGCACCGTCGACATCGGGCTCCCGCATGAAGCTCGCGATGTTCGAGGACTTCACCGAACCGCCGTACAGGATCCGCGTGCGCGCCGCGGCATCCGCATCGAGCACCTCGGCCAGCACACCGCGCAGCGCGGCGCAGACGTCCTGAGCCTGCTGCGGAGTCGCGGCCTGGCCGGAGCCGATGGCCCAGACCGGCTCGTACGCCACGACGATGTCGGCGGATGCCGGCACACCATCGAGCGCTGCCTTGAGCTGACCGGCCGGAACCGCGCTCGCCCCGAACTTCTCCAGGTCCTCGGCCGTCTCGCCGATGCAGATCACCGGGACGAGACCGTGCTTGAGCGCGGCCTTGACCTTCCCCGCGACGACCTCGTCGGATTCGGCGTGGTATTCACGTCGCTCCGAGTGGCCGATGATGACGTACTTCGCGTCCAGCTTCGCCAGGAAGGCGCCCGACACCTCACCCGTGTAGGCACCGGAGTCGTGAGCCGAGACATCCTGTGCACCGAGCGCGAACGGGATCTTGTCCGCGTCGATCAGGGTCTGCACGCTGCGGATGTCGGTGAACGGCGGGAACACGGCCACCTCGACCGAATCGCCTTCGTGCCCGGCATCCTTCAGGGTCCAGTGCAGCTTCTGCACCGTCGCGACCGCCTGCAGGTGGTCCAGGTTCATCTTCCAGTTGCCCGCGATCAGCGGGGTGCGCGCGCTTACGCCCATCCGAGTACCTCCAAGCCGGGGAGCTTCTTGCCCTCGAGGAACTCGAGGCTGGCTCCACCACCGGTGGAGATATGACCGAACTGGTCGTCCGCGAAACCGAGCTGACGCACCGCGGCAGCGGAGTCACCACCGCCGACGACGCCGAGGCCGTCGACCTCGGTGAGCGCCTGCGCGACGGCCTTCGTGCCGTTCGCGAACGCCGGGAACTCGAACACGCCCATCGGGCCGTTCCAGAACACCGTCTTCGACCCGCGGATCGCCTCCGCGAAAACGACGGCCGTGTCCGGACCGATGTCGAGACCGAGGCCGGACGCACCGGCGGGCGTGCTCTCGATCGCGTCGACGGCAACCGTCTCGTGCGCAGCATCCGCGGCGAACGACGCCGCGACCACGACATCCGTGGGCAGGACGATCTCCACGCCGCGCTCTGCGGCCTCGGCGATGTAGCCGCGGACCGTGTCGAGCTGGTCCTCTTCCAGGAGGCTCGATCCGACCGCGTAGCCCTGCGCCTTGAGGAAGGTGAAGAGCATGCCGCCGCCGATGAGCAGGCGATCGACCCGCGGAAGCAGGTGAGAGATCACGCCGAGCTTGTCGCTGACCTTGGAGCCGCCGAGGACGACCGTGTACGGCCGCTCCGGAGTCTCGGTGAGGCGGTCGAGAACACCGAGCTCGGTGGCGATCAGCAGCCCTGCCGCCGAGGGCAGGATCTGGGCCAGTTCGTACACGCTGGCCTGTTTGCGGTGCACGACGCCGAAGCCGTCGGACACCAGCACGTCGCCGAGACCGGCGAGCTGCTGGGCGAACGCCTGACGCTCGGAGTCGTCCTTCGAGGTCTCCCCCGGGTTGAACCGCAGGTTCTCGATCACGGCGATGCCGCCGTCCTCGAGGGCGGCGACCGCCTCTGAAGCCGACTCGCCGACCGTGTCGCGGGCGAACGCGACCGGCTTGCCGAGCAGTTCGGAGAGGCGCTGAGCGACCGGCGCCAGGCTGTACTTCGCGTCCGGAGCGCCCTCAGGGCGGCCCAGGTGCGAGCAGACGATCACGCGGGCGCCGGCGTTGAGCAGCGCGTTGAGAGTCGGCAACGAGGCGCGAACACGGCCATCGTCCGTTATGACGCCGTCCCGAAGGGGGACGTTGAGGTCACAACGGACGATGACGCGCTTGCCCTCGAGCGACCCCAGGGAATCCAGGGTGCGCAGAGACATGTTCAGTTCAGATCTCAGAGACGCTCTGCGACGTACTCGGTCAGGTCGACGAGACGGTTGGAGTAGCCCCACTCGTTGTCGTACCAGCTCGATACCTTGACCAGGTTGCCGCTGACGTTGGTCAGCGTGGAGTCGAAGATCGACGAGTGCGCGTTGTGCACGATGTCGCTCGAGACGATCTGGTCGGCGTTGTACTGCAGGAAGCCCTTGAGGCGGCCGTCGGCCGCAGCCTTCTGGTACGCGGCGTTGACCTCGTCGACCGTGAGGTCCTCACGCGTCGTGATGAGCGTGAGGTCGACGATCGAGCCGGTGGGAACCGGAACGCGGTACGACGAGCCGGAGAGCTTGCCGTTGAGCTCCGGCAGGACCTCGCCGATGGCCTTGGCGGCACCGGTCGACGCCGGGGTGATGTTGATCGCCGCAGCACGCGCGCGACGCAGGTCGCCGTGCGGGCCGTCCTGCAGGTTCTGGTCGGCCGTGTAGGCGTGCGCGGTCATCATGAAGCCGCGCTCGATCCCGAACGCCTCGTTGAAGACCTGAGCCAGCGGCGCGAGGCAGTTGGTGGTGCAGGACGCGTTGGAGATGATGTTGTGCGCGGCCGGGTCGTAGCTGTCCTCGTTCACGCCCATGACGAACGTGGCGTCGACGCCGGTGCCCGGAGCCGAGATGAGGACCTTCTTGGCGCCTGCCTCGATGTGCTTCTTGGCGAGTTCCGCCTTGGTGAAGAAGCCGGTCGACTCGATGACGATGTCGACGCCCAGCTCGCCCCAGGGGAGGTTGGCGGGGTCGCGCTCGGCGAAGGCCTTGATGGCCTTGCCGTTGACCGTGATGCTCTCCTCGTCGTGGCTGATCTCGGCGTCGAGGACACCGCCCACGGAGTCGTACTTCAGCAGATGCGCCAGCGTCTTGTTGTCGGTGAGGTCGTTGACAGCGACGATCTCGATGTCTGCGCCCTGCGCGAGAGCCGCGCGGAAGTAGTTTCGTCCGATACGGCCGAAGCCGTTGATGCCGATCTTGACAGACACTCAGGTCTCCCTGTTTCTCGTGCGCTCGCGCGCTGTGTTGATAGAGAATGCGTGGACGGCGGCGTCCCGACGGGCTCAACGTCCGTCGGGACGCCCGTCTTGATTACGACAGTACCAGCAGGCCGTTCGTCTGCTTGCGGGCGACGTCGAGGCGCTGAGCCACGTTCTCCCAGTTGGCGATGTTCCACGCAGCCTTGACGTAGTCCGCCTTGACGTTGAGGTAGTCGAGGTAGAACGCGTGCTCCCACATGTCCAGCTGGAACAGCGGGATGGTGCCCTGGGCGGTGTTGCCCTGCTGGTCGAAGAGCTGCTGGATGATCAGTCGCTCCGCGATCGGGTCCCAGCTGAGGACGGCCCAGCCGGAGCCCTGGATGCCCATGGCGGCGGCAGCGAAATGAGCCTGGAACTTCTCGAACGATCCGAAGAACTCCTCGATGGCCGCCTTCAGCTCGCCCTCCGGCTGTCCGCCGCCGTTCGGGGACAGGTTGGTCCAGAAGATCGAGTGGTTGACGTGGCCGCCGAGGTGGAAGGCCAGGTCCTTCTCGAGACGGTTCACGTTGGCGAAGTTGCCGGTCTCGCGAGCCTCGGCCAGCCCCTCGAGCGCTGCGTTCGCGCCGGCGACATATGCCGCGTGGTGCTTGTCATGGTGCAGTTCCATGATCTTGCCGCTGATGTGCGGCTCGAGGGCCGCAAAGTCGTACGGAAGGTCGGGAAGCGTGTAGGTCGCCATGTCGATTTCATCCAATCCGCGCCGCGCCGCGGCGCTTTCCGGTCCTCCGCGATGCCGAGATGCAGCACGGAGCAGACGGTTTCCATCCTAGTGACGGCAACGCGTCCCGGCAGGGGAACCTTCCCCGAGCGGCGAAGATTTCCCTAAACGTCGAGACCGGCCGGAACCGCGGCCTCGGTCCCGGGGATGCCCTCCACCTGCGCACGCTTGTCGGCCATCGCCAGGAGCCTGCGGATGCGTCCGGCGACGGCGTCCTTGGTCAGTGGCGGGTCGGCGTGATGGCCGAGCTCGTCCAGGCTGGCGTCGCGGTGCGACAGGCGCAGTTCTCCAGCGACTTTGAGGTGGTCGGGGACGTCCTCCCCGAGGATCTCCAGAGCACGCTCGACCCGTGCACAGGCGGCGACGGCGGCCTGCGCGGATCGGCGGAGGTTGGCGTCGTCGAAGTTGACGAGACGGTTGACGCCGGCGCGCACCTCGCGGCGCTGGCGCATCTCCTCCCACGCGGCCGCAGTGCCCGCGGCACCCATCTGCGTGAGGACGGATCGGATCGCCTCGCCCTCGCGGACGACGACCCGCGGCATCCCGCGGACCTCACGCGCCTTGGCCGCGACGCCGAGACGATGCGCAGCGCCGACGAGCGCCATGGCGGCCTCTGACGACGGGCAGGCGACCTCGAGCATGGCGGAGCGGCCGGGCTCCGAAAGCGAACCGGCGGCGAGGAACGCTCCGCGCCACAAGCCGGCGATCTCTTCGCGCGACCCGGTGGTCAGGCGGTTGGGCAGCCCGCGGACGGGGCGACGACGCTGGTCGAGGAGTCCGGTCTGACGCGCCAGGGTCTCCCCCGCGCCGATGACGCGAACGGCCCAGCGCGCTCCGTCACTCGAACTCGAGGACTGCACCTGGGCGATCTCGGGGCGCACGCCGTAGATCTCGGCGAGGTCCCTGGCGACACGACGCGCGAGCAGCTCGGCATCCACCTCTGCTTCGACGGCCACACGGCCCGCGATCGAATGCAGACCACCGGCGAACCGGAGGATCGCAGTGACTTCCGCGACGCGCACCGTAGGCGGCGCGTTCCGGATGCTGACCAGCTCAGCCTTGACGTCGGTGGTTAGTGCCACGACACTCCTTCTCGCTCTTCGCGCCGGATCGCGGCGCGAAGGACTAGCCTACTCGGCTCCGTCGCTCTCTATTCGCGACCGAGGTCGCGGTGGCGCACGTTCACGGCCACGCCCGGCACCTGCGCGAGGCGTCTGGCGAGCTCCTCGGACATCGCCACCGAACGGTGCTTGCCCCCGGTGCAGCCGATCGCGACCGTGGAATGGCTCTTGTTCTCGCGCTGGTAGCCCTCCAGGACCGGTACGAGCGCCTTCGCGTACGCATCGAGGAACTCCTGGGCGCCCTCGCGCGAGAGCACGTAGTCGCGCACCGCCTCGTCCTGACCGGTGAGACCGCGCAGCTCGTCGTTCCAGAACGGGTTCGGCAGGAAGCGCATGTCCGCGACGAGGTCGACGTCGGTCGGCAGCCCGTACTTGAACCCGAAGCTCAGCAGCGTGAGCCGGTGCCGCGCCGCTCCCTCCTCCGAGAACAGCTCGTTGGTCTTCGTGGCGAGCTGGTGGATGTTGAGGCTGGAGGTGTCGATGACGATGTCGGCGGCCTCGCGCACCAGCATGAGCCGGGAGCGCTCCAGACGGATGCCGTCGAGCAGCGTCCCGTCCTCCTGCAGGGGGTGCGGTCGGCGGACGGCCTCGAAGCGGCGCACCAGCACATCGTCCGATGCGTCGAGGAACAGCACCTGCACCGAACCGCGCGAGCGCAGCGTCCTGGCCACGTCCGGCAGATCGTCGAGGAGGTTGCGCCCTCGCACGTCGACGACGGCGGCGACCTTGGGCAGGGCTCCCCCGCCGAGGTCGGTCAGATCGAGCAGCGGGCGCAGCATCTGCGGGGGGAGGTTGTCGACGACGTACCAGCCGAGATCCTCGAGCGCGTTGCCGACCGTGGTGCGTCCCGCGCCGGACATGCCGGTCACGATCAGGAACTGACTCTGGTCCTCGCCTGTCATCGGTTCTCCTTCCCGTGGATCAACCCTATCGACTGGAGAGGTGCGCATGGATGCCCTGCGCGAGGGCGGGCCCGATCCCCTGGACCTCTTCGATCTCTGCGGTCGTCGCCGCACGCAACCGTGCCACCGATCCGAAGTGCTTGAGCAGCACCTTGATGCGCGCCGCGCCGAGACCGGGGACCTCGGCGAGTGTGCTCGAGATGTCGCGCTTGCGCCGCTTGCGCTGATGCGTGATGGCGAAGCGGTGCGCCTCGTCGCGCAGGCGCTGCAGCAGGTACAGCGCCTCGCTCGTGCGCGGCAGGATCACGGGGAAATCGTCACCGGGCAGCCAGATCTCCTCCAGCCGCTTGGCGATCCCGCACAGTGCGATCTCGGTGTGTCCGGCATCCTTCAGTGCACGTGCCGCCGCCGCGACCTGCGGCTGACCGCCGTCGACGAGCAGCAGCTGAGGCGGATAGGCGAAGCGCGGGCGACGACGGGTGGTGGTGACCTCGCCGTCCGCGAGCGGGTCCGCCGGTGCCTCCTCGTCCTCTTCGGGTGCGTCGAGATGGGCGAGCCGGCGGCGCAGCACCTGGTACATCGAATCGGTGTCGTCGGTCGTCTCGGCGATGTTGAACGAGCGGTACTGGTCCTTGCGGGGCAGACCGTCTTCGAAGACGACCATCGAGGCGACGACGTTCGTGCCCTGCAGATGCGAGATGTCGTAGCATTCGATGCGCAGCGGCGCCTCCTCGAGGCCCAGCGCATTCTGCAGATCAGTGAGCGCCTGGGTGCGAGCGACATAGTCGCTCGTGCGCTTGGTCTTGTGACGGATCAGCGCCTGCTGCGCGTTGAGCGTCGCCGTGCGCATGAGCTCGGCGCGCTGCCCGCGCTGCGCGACGGCGATCTCGAGCCTGCGTCCACGCCGCCCGCGCAGCCATTCCTCGAGCTCGGCCGTGTCGTCGGGCAGCGTCGGAACCAGGATGCGCCGTGGGATCTCACCGTCGGCCGCTTCGCCGTACACGCGCTGCAGCACCTGATCGACGAGCTCGCCTGAGGAGACGTCGATCTCCTTCTCGATCGTCGATGCCCGCACACCGCGGACGCGGCCGCCGCGGATCACGAACTGCTGCACGGCGGCGGAGAGCTCATCCTCGGCGATGCCGAAGAGATCGGCGTCCTCATCAGCCGGGAGCACGAGCGCGCTCTTGCCGAGGACCGCCTCGATCGCGGAGAGCTTGTCCCGGTACTTCGCCGCCGATTCGTAGTCCATCGCCGCCGATGCCTCGCGCATGCGCCTGGTCAGCTCCCGCGTGAACCGCTCGTCGCCGCCCGCCATGAAGGCGACGAAGTCGTCGACCATCGCACGGTGCTCCTCGATCGTGCAGGTCATCGAGCACGGACCGCCGCACTTGCCGATCTGGCCGGGGAAGCACGGTCGCCCGGTCTGCATCGCCCGTTTGTAACTGGCGTCGCTGCACGTGCGGATGGGGAACGCCTTGACCATCAGGTCGATGGTCTCGTGCACAGCCCACACCTTCGGGAACGGTCCGAAGTAGCGCGCGCCGGGGATCCTGCGGTTGCGGGTCACGATGACGCGCGGCGCTTCGTCGGCCAGCGTGATCGCCATGAACGGATAGGACTTGTCGTCCTTGTAGCGGACATTGAACGGCGGATCGAACTCCTTGATCCACATGTACTCCAGCTGAAGGGAGTCCACATCGGTCGGGACGACCGTCCACTCGACGGATGCCGCAGTCGTCACCATGCGGCGCGTGCGCTCATGTAGTGTCCGCAGCGGCGCGAAGTAGTTCGACAGGCGCTGGCGAAGATTCTTCGCCTTGCCGACGTACAGCACCCGACCCTGCGCGTCGCGGAAGCGGTACACCCCGGGATCGGTCGGGATCTCGCCCTGCTTGGGCTTGTACGGCAGGACGTCCGCCATCAGCCGGCCTTCCGCGCCTGGCGCCCTCCACCGAGGATCTCGGCGAGGAACTGCCCGGTGTGGCTGCCCTCGATCGCCGCGATGTGCTCCGGCGTCCCCGTCGCCAGGATCTCGCCGCCGCCCGAGCCGCCCTCCGGACCGAGATCGATGACCCAGTCCGCCGACTTGATCACATCGAGATTGTGCTCGATCACGATCACCGTGTTGCCCTTGTCGACCAGGCCGTTCAGCACTTCGAGCAGTTTGCGGACGTCTTCGAAGTGCAGGCCGGTGGTCGGCTCGTCGAGGACGTAGATGCTGCGCCCGTTGCTGCGGCGCTGGAGTTCGGTAGCGAGCTTGACGCGCTGGGCCTCACCGCCGGACAGCGTGGTCGCCGACTGCCCGAGGCGCACGTACCCGAGGCCGACATCGACGAGCGTCTTCATGTAGCGATGGATCGCCTGGATCGGCTCGAAGAACTCGGCGGCCTCCTCGATCGGCATCTCGAGCACCTCGGCGATGTTCTTGCCCTTGTAATGCACGGCGAGCGTGTCGCGGTTGTACCGCTTGCCGTGGCACACCTCGCAGTCGACGTACACGTCGGGGAGGAAGTTCATCTCGATCTTGATCGTGCCGTCGCCCGAGCACGCCTCGCAGCGTCCGCCCTTGACGTTGAAGCTGAATCGTCCTGGCTGATACCCGCGGACCTTCGCCTCCGGTGTCTCGCTGAACAGCGTGCGGATGCGGTCGAAGACGCCCGTGTAGGTGGCCGGGTTCGACCGCGGCGTGCGGCCGATTGGCGCCTGGTCCACGTGGATGACCTTGTCGAGATTGTCGAGGCCGGTCACGCGGGTGTGCTTGCCCGCCAGCGACCGCGCACCGTTGAGCTTGGAGGCGAGCACTCGGTAGAGGATGTCGTTGACCAGCGACGACTTGCCGGAGCCGCTCACACCGGTCACGGCCGTGAGCACACCGAGAGGGAACTCCGCGTCGACGTTCTTGAGGTTGTTCTCGCGCGCACCGACGACCTTGAGCATGCGTCGCTTGTCGAGCTTGCGCCGCTTGTGCGGAGTCGGGATCTCGCGGCGGCCCGCGAGGTAGTCGCCCGTCATCGAGTCCTTCTCGCCGAGCAGCGCCGTGTACGGACCGGAGTGCACGACGTCACCGCCGTTGACGCCTGCACCGGGGCCGATGTCGACGACCCAGTCGGCCGCTTCGATGGTCTCTTCGTCGTGCTCGACGACGATCAGCGTGTTGCCGAGGTCGCGCAGCGTGAGCAGCGTCTCGATGAGGCGCCGGTTGTCACGCTGGTGCAGGCCGATCGACGGCTCGTCGAGGACGTACAGCACTCCGGTGAGCCCGGAACCGATCTGCGTGGCCAGGCGGATGCGCTGCGCCTCGCCACCGGACAGCGAGCCGGCCGAGCGGCTCAGATTGAGATACGACAGGCCCACCTGCAGCAGGAAGTCGAGTCGCAGGCGGATCTCGCGCAGCACCTGGGCCGCGATCTTCGCCTCGCGATCGGTGAGCGTGAGCTGCTCCATGAACGACCGCGCCTCGGCGAGGCTGAGGTGCGAGACCTCGGCGATCGAATGACCGTGCACCTTCACCGCGAGCACCTCGGGCTTGAGCCGATTGCCGTCGCACACCGGGCACGGCACCTCGCGCAGGTACTCGCCCCACCGTGCGCGCTGCGTGTCGCTCTCGGCCTGCGCGTACTGGCGCTCGATGTACGGCACGACGCCTTCGAAGCCGGATGCGTACCGCATCTCGCGACCGTACCGGTTCTTCCACTTGACGGTGACCTTGTAGTTGTCGCCGCGCAGGATCGCATCCTGCACGTCGACGCGCAGGTCGCGCCAGGGCGTGTCGAGGTCGAAGTTGAGGTCGCGCGCGAGCCCTTCGAGCAGCCGCTCGTAGTACTGGAACAGCCCCTTGCCCTGCGTCGTCCAGGGGATGATCGCGCCCTCGCGGATCGACAGCTGCTCGTCGCCGAGCATGAGCTCGACGTCCACCGACATGCGCGTGCCGAGGCCGGAACACGACGGGCAGGCTCCGAACGGCGCGTTGAACGAGAACGTGCGGGGCTCGATCTCGGTGAGCGTGATCGCGTGCCCGTTGGGGCATGCCAGCTTCTCGGAGAACGACTGCCACGCGGCATCCCCCTCCTCGTCGACGAAGTTGATCTGCAGCACGCCGCCGGCGAGCCCCAGCGCGGTCTCGACCGAGTCCGTCACACGTCCGAGGATGTCGTCGGAGGCGACGAGGCGGTCGACGACCACGGCGATGTCGTGCTTGTAGCTCTTCTTGAGCGTCGGCGGCTCGGCGAGCTGGATCAGGTCGCCGTCCACGATGGCGCGGGAGTAGCCCTTGGCGCCGAGCTCGCGGAAGAGATCGACGAACTCGCCCTTCTTCTGCGACACCACCGGAGCCACGATCTGGTAGCGGGTGCGCTCGGGGAGCTCCATGAGCTGGTCGGCGATCTGCTGCACGGTCTGGCGCTGGATGCGCTCACCGCATTCCGGGCAGTGCGGGATGCCGATGCGCGCCCAGAGCAGACGCATGTAGTCGTAGATCTCGGTGATGGTTCCCACCGTCGAGCGGGGATTGCGGTTGGTCGACTTCTGGTCGATCGAGACCGCAGGGCTCAGACCCTCGATGAAGTCCACATCCGGACGGTCGACCTGACCGAGGAACTGGCGCGCATAGGCGCTCAGCGACTCGACGTAGCGGCGCTGGCCTTCGGCGAAGATCGTGTCGAACGCGAGGCTGGACTTGCCGGAACCGGACAGCCCGGTGAAGACCACGAGCGAGTCGCGCGGGATGTCGATGTCGACGTTCTTGAGATTGTGGACGCGGGCACCGCGAACACTGAGTTTTCCTGGAGTGGAGACGGGGACGATGGGCACCGGACAAGTCTAAGAGGGGCCACGGACATCGGCGCCGATAGCGCTCTCAGGCTCGGCTCCACGAGGTGGTTCAGCGCCGCACGTGCCGCAGCAGCAGCGCCGCCGCGGCGACGACGGCCACCGCTCCGACGGGCGCGAGCCAGGGAACGCCCGCCCCCGCAGCGGACGGCAGCAGCACGGCGACGATCGCGAGGGCCTGCGCGATCACCTGGACGCCGACGAAGCGCACCGCGGTCGGTCGCAGCGCCCGCAGTGCGATCCGCGAGCGGGCAGGCATCGTCAGGCTCATCGTCGCGAGAACGTGGCCGAGGTGCACGATCAGCACGGCGAGGCACGCGCGACCGGGATCCACGGGTTGTGTGATGAGGGCAAACGGCACGACGATCAAGGCGAACCACGCCCCGCCGGTCTGCGGCAGGACGGCTCCGACGCCGACCAGGATCAGGGCGATGATCTGCCACACGATGCCCGGCGCCAGCAGCCAAGCGCCGCCGGCGACCACGACGACGAGGGTGATGCGGATGAGCACCCCGGAGACCGCCGCGCCGATGTCGAGGACGTCGTCGCTCATCGCACACCCCCGGCCCTGGCCAGAGCGAGTGCCCCGATCGTACCCGCCGCTGCGGCATCCCACCGTACGATCTCGACCCCGGCGGCACCGAGATCGTGGAACATGTCGTCGCGCTCCGCGAGGACGATGCGCAGAGCGAGGCTCTGCTCGGTGGACAGCCGTGCACGGTCCAGCGCCGGCAGAGTGTCGACGGCGAGGACGCGGTGTCCGGATGCCCGCCACATCAAGGCGAGCTCGGCTGCGGCGCCGTCGAAGAAGGTCGACAGCACGGCGATCACCGAGCCGTGCGGCACTGGCGGCGTGCGCCGGTAGCGGCTGTCGTCGCCGGCCTGCCCCGTGCCTGCGATCTCTGCGACGACGCGCGCGAGATGCCTGGCACCGGTCCCGCTGCGCAGCGACCGCCCGCCCTGCACGAGCACGTGGTAGGCGACACGATCCCCCACCGAGATCGCAGCCGTGGCCAGCGCGCGTGCAGCCTCACGCGCGTTGTCGAGCGATGTGGTGCCGCTGCGCTCGAGGTCGCCGCTCCCCCATGTGGCGACGACCTCGCCCAGGTCATCGGCCGCATCGACGGCGATCACGACAGACGCATCGCTGAGCGAATTCGTCCGGCGGACGAACAACTCGCCCGGCCGGCGTGCCGCGCGTGCCGTTGCGCGCCAGTCCACGCGCCGCAGCTCGTCGCCCGGCGCGAACGGATGGATGTCGCGGAAGTCGCCGCCCTGACCTGCGCGGGACCCCTCGTGCGCACCGTGCAGCCCCGTCAGTCGCGGAGCCAGCGGAAGCGCCGGCAGGTCTCGGGATGCCGGGGCCACTGCGCGTCGATGAACGACGATCCCCCAGTCGCCGCCGGCGAGAGCGCCGTCGCCGCCGAGGCTCCGGCCGCTGACGCGGACGGCGTCGATCGGACCGGAGTGCCGGCTCCGACTGTGCGCTCGGATCGTCGCCCGACCGGGCACGAACACGCGGCGCCTGCGCCGTGCGGACTGCACGATGAGCAGTTCGGCGAGCTCGGCATCCGTGTCGAGCGTGATCACATCGTTCAGGGCGCCGGCCCTCGTGTCCGCCGCTGCGCGAACGCTGACCGGTGCGTCCTCCCGTGCTGCGGGTCGGCGGCGTTCGGCATCCACCACGAGCAGCGACCAGATGGCCAGCGGTGCGGCGAGGGCGATCACGTCCGGGCGCGACAGCGCGAGACCGGTTCCGGCGAGGGCGACCGCGGCGCCGACCCCGATCAGGAGCGCCGGCGTCCGCAGCCAGCGCCGGGAAGGCGTGCGCTCCCAGTTCACGGCGCGGCGCCCACCGTCGGCGGAACGGCCACCTCGGAGAGCACCCCCATCACGATGCGCGCCGGCTCGATGCCCTGCGCCCACGCCTGCGGCGTGAGCGTGAGCCGGTGCGCGAGCACCGGAACGGCGATGCGCTTGATGTCGTCCGGGCGGACGTAGTCGCGCCCGTCCAGCGCCGCCAGGGCGCGTCCGAGCAGCAGCAGCGACTGCGAACCGCGCGGCGACGCTCCGACCGCGACGTTCTGAGCCGCGCGCGTCGCGCGGGCGAGATCGACGCAGTACCGCGCGACATCCGGATCGACGTGGATCGCCTCGACCGCGGCCTGCACCTCGCGCAGCCGGGCCGCATCGATCACGGCATCGACGCTGGTCTCCTCACGCTGACGCCGGACCCGGCCGAGCAGGATCTCGGTCTCGCCCTCAGGATCCGGGTAGCCGACCGACAGGCGCACCATGAAGCGGTCGAGCTGCGCTTCCGGCAGCGCGTAGGTACCCTCGTACTCGATCGGGTTGGCGGTCGCGATCACGTGGAACGGACGCGCCAGCTGATAGCTGTTGCCCTCGACCGTGACCTGCCGTTCGGCCATGGCCTCGAGCATCGCCGATTGCGTCTTCGGCGTCGTCCGGTTGATCTCGTCGGCCAGGAGCAGACCGGTGAAGATGGGGCCGGGACGGAAGACGAACTCGCCGGTATCCGGTGCATAGACGTACGAACCGGTGACATCACCTGGGAGCATATCCGGCGTGCACTGCAGCCGCCGGAAGTCCAGTCCGAGGGCCGAGGCCAGGCTGCGCGCCGCCAGCGTCTTGCCGAGCCCCGGCACGTCTTCGAAGAGCACGTGCCCGCCCGCGAGGATCGTCGCGAGTGCGATCTCGAGAGTGTCGTCCATTCCGACGACGACCGTGCGGACGGCGTCGAGGACGCGACGCCCGGTGTCCGCGATCTCGGTGGTATTCGTCATGCGCGCTCCTGCTTCCTGGTCGGCGGCTGGGTTGTCGGTTCGTGCGGCGCCTCGGATGCCGTGACCAGCCGGTCCGCGGCATCCAGAGCGCTCCTGATATCGGCGTTCTGCACCTGGCGACTGCTCAGCCGCTGCCAGAGGCCGACGCCGAGCAGCCCATCGATGCGCGCAGCCTGGGCTGGATCATCCACGTCGAGACCGCGCCGTGCGAGCCGACGGCGCAGCAGGGCGCGCACGCGCCGGCTGACGATCTCGCCCGCGACGCCGGTGCGGGGATTGAAGGCCCAGGCGAGGCGCGAGATCTCTGATCCGCGCGTCGCGGGCGACTGCTCGTGGCGCGGCCCGTCCTCGATGACGGCCTCCGCTCCGCGCAGCACCGCCAGCAGGACGACCGCACCGGCGAGCACACCGCCGCTCAAGGCGAAGAGGGGTTCCAGACCGAACAGCATCAGCGCGACAGTGGCGCCCACCATGACGACACCGGCGGTGATCCATCGTCGCAGCGTCATCGCCAGCCCTCCTGGATCGCGGCGAGCGTCTGCCGCGCCTGGGCGCGATCCGCTTCGTCCGCCGTGCGGCCCGCGAATCGGACGCGCTCGTAGAGGCGCAGCAGCGTCTGTGCGTCGACCGCCACGTCCGAGCGGTGCGTGATGACCCGCAGTGCGAACTCGGCGGGCGTCTCGGTGCGCCCCCGGATGATGCCCGCTTCGGAGGCGCTCTCCTCCAGGCCCACCCACGCCGCGATGATGGCATCCGATGGGGCGGCGTGCTCATCGATGATGCGCAGGGCAGCCGCGATGCCGCGACGGATCGTCGGCGCCGCGGTCTCGGGATCGGGCTCGGGCGACACGGCGAAGCTCTCGTCGTCGCCCGCCTGATCGACGTCCCGTCGCGGAATGCGAGCGGCCCAAGCACGCAGGAGCGCGCGGATGACGAGGAACAGCAGCAGCGCCCCGACCGCACCGGTGACCACCATGAGGATGATCGTGACGACCGTCGCCGCCGTCTCGTTCTCGGGCAGCGGGGTCTGCGTGGGCATCGGCAGCGGAGTCTGACCAGGAGCATCGGTCATCGTGGGCAGCGGGACAGGTCCGGAGTCGAAGTCCGGCGGGTCGAACCGCGCAGGACCCTGCAGGGAAGCCGCCGCCATCACGACCAGCAGCAGTGCGACGATGGCGCCGATCCCCAGGAGCCGTCTCATGCGTGCTCGAGACGGAGACGGAGAGCGCGCATGGTTCCACCCTAGGAGACGCACCCGCCGGAGAACCGGCCTGTGGACGGATCGGATGCCGTGGCGCGCGGCGGATCGCTAGGAACGCCGCCCGGCGAAGGGCTGCAGCGCGTCGCGCAGAGCGCTGATCTCCGAGACGCCCATCCCCACCGCTGCCATCACCTGCGGCGGGACATCGAGCGCCTTGTCGCGCAGCTCCTTCCCGGCGCCTGTGAGGACGATGTCCAGGCGGCGCTCGTCGTCCGTGCTCCGCCTGCGAGCGAGGAGCCCGTCGGCCTCCAGCCGTTTGACCAGCGGCGAGACCGTCGCCGGGTCGAGCGCGAGGTCGGCCGCGAGGTCGTTGAGACTGCGAGGCGCACGCTCCCAGAGCGCCAGCATCACGAGGTACTGCGGATGCGTGAGTCCGAGCGGCTCGAGGATGGGACGGTAGATCGCCACGACGTTGCGCGCCGCCGTCACCAGCGCGAAGCAGAGCTGGTTGTCGAGTCGGAGCAGGTCATCGGCGTCGGTCACGTCTTGAGTATACGAGTGCACAAATACTTAGTACACTAAGAAACATGGCCAGGAACCCCGATCGTCCTCCACTTCGCATCCGAATCCGCGAGGCGGGAGGACTGTATGCGTGGTTCAACACGAACCTGATCCGCTTCGCCGGTCCCGCCTCCGTCGGTCCGTACGAGTCGACCCCGCCGCCCAGCGCCGCTGAGCGCGCGGAACGCGGGTGTCCGCTCTGCGGCGCACCGATGACGCAGCACGAGATCGACCGCTCAGGGCCGAAACCGCTGATGCACTGCCCGTGAGGCGGCTTCACCCGCCTGCGACGGCGATGGAGGGGCCACCTCAGGCGTGCCCCGCGTTCTCCATCGCCCGCAGTTCCTTCTTCAGGTCCTGAACCTCGTCGCGCAGACGCCCGGCGAGCTCGAACTTGAGCTCCTCCGCCGCCGCGAGCATCTGATTCGACAGATCATCGATCATCGCCTCGAGCTGCTCGGCGCCCTCGGCGGCGATGCCCTCGCGACGCAGGTTCGGCGTCGGCGACTTGCCCCGGCCGCTCTTGCCCGCCTTGGTGCGTCCCGAGCGCATGTCCGCGGTGTCGGCCGCCTCGCGGGCCAGCACCTCGGTGATGTCGGCGATGCGTTTGCGCAGCGGTTGCGGATCGATGCCGTTCGCGGTGTTGTAGGCGATCTGCTTCTCGCGTCGCCGATCGGTCTCCTCGATCGCCTTGGCCATCGAGTCCGTGATGCGATCGGCGTACATGTGCACCTGACCGGACACGTTGCGTGCCGCGCGACCGATCGTCTGGATCAGAGACGTCCCTGAACGCAGGAACCCCTCCTTGTCGGCATCCAGGATCGCCACGAGCGAGACCTCGGGAAGATCGAGACCTTCACGGAGCAGGTTGATGCCGACGAGGACGTCGTAGACGCCCGAGCGCAGCTCGCTGAGGAGCTCGACGCGTCGCAGGGTGTCGACGTCGGAGTGCAGATAGCGCACGCGCACCCCGTGCTCGCCGAGGAAGTCCGTGAGTTCTTCGGCCATCTTCTTGGTGAGGGTGGTGACGAGCACGCGTTCATCGCGCGCAGCGCGCAGCCGGATCTCCTCGAGCAGGTCATCGATCTGTCCCTTGGACGGCTTGACGACGATCTCCGGGTCGATGAGTCCGGTCGGACGGATGATCTGCTCGACCACACCATCGGCGATGCCCATCTCGTACTTGCCCGGCGTCGCCGACAGGTACACCGTCTGACCGACGCGGTTCTTGAACTCATCCCAGCGCAGCGGCCGATTGTCCATCGCGCTCGGCAGTCGGAAGCCGTGCTCGACGAGGGTGCGCTTGCGCGAGGCATCCCCCTCGTACATCGCGCCGATCTGCGGCACCGTCACGTGCGACTCGTCGATCACCATCAGGAAGTCGTCGGGGAAGAAGTCCAGCAGCGTGTGCGGTGGCTCCCCCGCCTCTCGGCCGTCCATGTGCCGTGAGTAGTTCTCGATACCCGAGCAGAACCCGAGCTGCTGGAGCATCTCGAGATCGAACGTGGTGCGCATGCGCAGACGCTGGGCTTCGAGGAGCTTGCCCTGACGCTCTAACTCGGCGAGCCGCTCCTCGAGCTCGGCTTCGATGGTTCCGATCGAGCGCTGGATCACATCGGTTCCGGCGACGTAGTGGGATGCCGGGAAGATCGGCACGGCGTCGAGTCGCTCGATCACGTCACCGGTCAGGGGATGCAGGGAGTAGAGCGCCTCGATCTCATCGCCGAAGAGCTCGATGCGGATCGCGTGCTCCTCGTAGACCGGGATGATCTCGATCGTGTCGCCGCGGACGCGGAAGTTTCCGCGGGAGAAGTCGACGTCGTTGCGGTTGTACTGCATCGCGATGAAGTGGCGGATGAGTGCATCGCGGTCGTACCGCTCCCCCACCTGCAGCGCCACCATGGCACGCAGATACTCCTCCGGCGCACCGAGGCCGTAGATGCACGAGACCGTCGAGACCACCACGACATCGCGCCGCGAAAGCAGCGAGTTGGTCGTTGAGTGCCGCAGCCGCTCGACCTCGGCGTTGATGGATGAGTCCTTCTCGATGAAGGTGTCCGTCTGCGGGACGTACGCCTCGGGCTGGTAGTAGTCGTAGTACGAGACGAAGTACTCGATCGCGTTGTTCGGCATGAGGTCGCGGAACTCGTTGGCGAGCTGTGCGGCCAGGGTCTTGTTGTGCGCGAGAACGAGGGTCGGACGCTGCACCTGCTCGATGAGCCATGCCGTCGTCGCCGACTTGCCGGTGCCCGTGGCGCCGAGCAGCACGATGTCGGTCTCGCCCGCGTTGATGCGCGCGGCGAGGTCGGCGATCGCCTGCGGCTGGTCGCCGGCCGGAACGTATTCGCTGATGACCTCGAAGGGCCGGACGCTGCGCGTGGGTTGCATGCTTCCAGCGTAGGACGCCCCTCCGACGTCGAGGGCCGAACAGGGAGCCGCCCCCTGCCGATGTCGTCGCCCCGCCTTAGAGTGGAGCCGTGATCGAGTTCCTGATCGGCTCCAGCCTCGCGGCATCGGCAGGCCTGAACGCCTGGATGCCGCTGTTCCTGCTCGGGCTGGCGGATCGCTTCCTCCCGGCGGTCCAGCTGCCCACCGGGTGGTCGTGGCTGTCGAGCGACATCGCGCTGTGGATCCTCGGCGCGCTGCTCGTGCTCGAGATCATCGCCGACAAGATCCCCGCGCTGGATTCGATCAACGACGTGATCCAGAGCGTGCTGCGTCCGGCATCCGGAGGCATCGTGTTCGGTGCGGGTGCGAGCGCTCAGACCGTCGCGGTCGACGATCCGTCGGCGTTCTTCAGCGAGCGCACCTGGATCCCGATCATCGCCGGCGTCGTGATCGCCCTCATCGTGCACGCCACCAAGGCGACGGCTCGAATCGCCGCGAACACCATGACGGGAGGTCTCGCGGCTCCGGTGCTGAGCACAGCCGAGGACGGCGCGTCCTTCACGCTCGCCGTGCTCGCGATCGTGGCGCCGATCCTCGCGGCGCTCGTGCTCATCGGATTGATCGTGCTCGTCGTGATGCTGTTCCGGCGACGCCGGAGACGCAAGCAGGCGCAGACCGCAGCGATCGTCCCGCCGGCTCCGGCGGCGTGACGCTCAGGGGCGGTGCAGCCGCTCCCAGAGTCCATCCGCCTGTTCATCGGTCTGCTCCCTGGTCCCCGCGGTGTCGATGACGACATCGGCGATGGCCAGGCGCCGGTCGTCGGAGACCTGTGCGTCGATGCGCGCCTGCGCAGCATCCGCCGTCATCCCGCGCAGCTCCACGAGCCGGCGCAGGCGGACCTCTTCCGGCGCGTGCGCCACGACGATCAGATCCCACGGGTCGTCGACCCTGGCCTCGACGAGCAGTGGCACGTCGTACACGACGACCGCACTCGGGTCGGCGGCGAAGGCCGCGTCGAATCGGCGCTGCGATTCGGCGCGCACCGCGGGGTGCACGATCGCGTTGAGGCGCGCGAGCGCGTCCGCATCGCCGAAGACGCGCGCTCCGAGAGCGGCTCTGTCCAGCGCGCCGTCGTCGGCGATGACCGACGAGCCGAACGCCTCGGCGATCTCGTCCAGCACCGGAGACCCGACGGCCTGCACGTCCCGGACGATCTGATCCGCGTCGACGACGACGGCACCGCGCTGCGCCAGTCGAGCGGCGATCGTCGATTTGCCCGAGGCGATGCCGCCGGTCAGCGCGATGAGAGGCATGGGAACCATCCTGACATGCCGCCGCCGGTCGAAGGCGTCCCCGCTGCAGGCCCGACGACCGCTCGCCGGGCCCGAGCGGCGGTATCCGCCCGTCGCGCCAGGCGGCCTAGACTGACCGCAGCGCAGGAAGCGCGCGAAGACAGGAGATCAGGTGGCCAGAATCGCACGCGTCATCACCGTCTCGGACCGCTCGGCCGCGGGCGCTCGGGAAGACCTGTCCGGACCCACCGGTGCCGACCTGCTGACCGCCGCCGGATGGGATGCGCGCGTCGTGATCGTCCCCGATGAGCGCGAGCAGATCGCTGCCGCCATCCGCAGCGCTGTGGCCGAGGGCGCGCGCCTGATCGTCACGACCGGCGGGACCGGCGTCGGACCGAGGGATGCCACCCCGGAGGCGACGCTTCCGCTGCTGAGCCCTGCGATCCCCGGCATCGCCGAAGAACTGCGGCGCGTCGGCGCCGCCAAGGTGCCTACCGCGCTGCTGTCGCGCGGTGTCGCCGGCATCCATGGCGCGGCTCTCGTGGTCAATCTCGCCGGTTCGCCCGGTGCCGTCCGCGACGGCATCCCCATCGTCCTCGGGCTCGTCGACCACGTCCTCTCGCAGCGTGCCGGCGGTGACCACGCATGATCGTGCACACCGCCATCTCGGACGAGGATCTCGACGCCGCCGCCCATCTGGATGCCGTCGCCCACGACGCGGCCGGTGCGACCGCGCTGTTCGTCGGCACCGTGCGCGACCACGATCCCGGTGCTGCAGGCGAAGTCACTCGACTGGAGTACAGCGCCCACCCGGATGCTCTGACGACCCTGCGCGACCTCGCGGAGTCGGTCGACGCCGACGATCTGCGCATCGCGATCAGCCACCGCATCGGCGCGCTCAGCGTCGGAGAGATCGCCATCGTGTGCGCGGTCTCCAGCGGCCACCGCGCCGAGGCGTTCGACATCTCGCGCGCGCTCGTCGAGAAGGTCAAGGCCGAACTGCCGGTGTGGAAGCGCCAGGTCACGGTCGACGGCACCACGAACTGGGTCGGGTTGTGACCCCGTCCCGCGGCTGACCGTTCACGGTCACGGCCGACGGTCACGGCCGAATGCTCACCCGCCCGCGAACGGCGGCAGCACGTCGACCGTCGCCGTGCCGGCGATCACGTGATCGTCGTCGACCGTCGCGCCGTCCACACGGATCGCACAGCGCTCGAGCACGCGCGCGAACTCCGTGCCGTGCTCAGTGCGCAGCGTCGTGAGCAGCTCGCCGAGCGTGGACTCCGCCGCGATCTGCTGTTCATCGCGCCCCGCGGCTTCCGCTGCCGCGGCGAAGAATCGGACTCTCATGCCCGGTCCGCGATCCGCGCCCGCACGACCGCGATGGCCTGCTCGAACGGCAGTCCCTGGGCGACCGCGCGGCCGATCAGGTAGGTGGAGATCGGGCCGGCCGGCCGCGTCACGCCGTGCGCGACCTCGCGCGTCACGTCCAGCAACTCGATGCTCGGCACATCGTCCTGCACGCCCAGCGCCGCCGCCAGCGCAGCGGTCCAGTCCGTGAGTTCATCCGGTGACTCGGTCATGCCGTCTCCCTTCCTCGCCTGCCCGGGATCGATCGGATGCCGCGCGGTACGTGAGGACATCATCCCAGGTGTCGAGGTCGACCGAGAACCCCTCAGGGTCATCGACCTCCCGCACGCGCAGTGCGGCGGTGAGTCGTCGCATCGCGACACCGTCCGCGCGCGGCAGCGCTGCTATCGCACGACGCAGGGCAGCCGTGCGATAGCGCCCTGCGAGCGGCTGCGCGCGACCGTCCGCGTCACGCAGCACCACGGCATCCACTCCGTCCGGCAGATCTACGTCGGACAGGAGCGCGATGATCCCGATCGCCCGCGGCAGGTCGCACGCGAGCACCCAGGTCTCCGCCACGTCGTCCGCCAGCTCTGCGATCGCCGCTGCAAGTGCCGCGACCGGGCCGCCGAACGGCGGATCCTCGCGCACGACGCGCACTCCGGGCCGCACGAGGTGATCGGGGCCGACCACGATGATCGGAGCGCAGGACTCGACCGCCTGCAGGACGCCGTCGACGAGCATCCGACCGTCGACCTCGACCCGTGCTTTGTCCGCTCCGTCCAGCCGCGTCGCGCGCCCGCCGGCGAGGACGATGGCGGCGCGGCGCGGCGCAGGGATCATCGCGTCCATTCCCCGCTCTTGCCGCCGGTCTTGCGCACGAGGCGCACGTTCTCGATCTCCACGGTCTTGTCCATGCCCTTGACCATGTCGATCACGGTCAGCGCGGTGACGCTGACGGCCGTGAGCGCCTCCATCTCGACGCCGGTACGGTCGGCTGTCCGCACCGTTGCGGTGATCTCCACCCCGCCGTCGACGATCTCGAGATCGACGGTCGCGCCGTGCACGCCGATGATGTGCGCGAGCGGAATCAGCTCGGCCGTCCGCTTGGCGCCCTGGATGCCGGCGATGCGCGCCACGGCGAGGACGTCGCCCTTGGGCGTCGAACCATCGCGCAGGGCGGCGATGACGTGCTCAGGGCAGCGGACCAGGCCGGTGGCCGTGGCACTGCGGATGGTCGGCTGCTTCTCTGTGACATCGACCATGCGGGCATGCCCGTTCTCGTCCAGATGCGTGAAGCTCACGGAATCTCCCTCTCTGTCGCGACCAGCATCACGTCGACGAGGTCGCCGGTCTCCACCCGCTCGGTGTCGGCGGGGACGATGGCGAGGTCGGTCGCGTGCGCGAGCGAGGCCACCAGGTGCGAGCCGCTTCCACCTGCGGATGCCGGGACGACGACGCCGTCCTCGATCACGACGGGCAGCACCTGGACGCGTCCCGGTGGGCAGCGCCAACTCGTCCCCGCCGCGAGCGTCACGTGCGGGCGGTACCGGTCGGCCCGCCCTGCCAGGGCCCGCACGGCCGGACGCACGAACATCTCGAAAGAGACGGCGACGCTGACCGGGTTGCCCGGCAGGCAGAACAGCAGCGTGCCGTCGTCGGCGACGCCGAATCCTTGCGGCTTGCCCGGCTGCATCGCGACGGCGTCGAAGCGCACCGGCCCGCGTCCGGAGCCGGCGACGTCCAGCACCGCCTTGACGACGTCGAACGCGCCGACGCTCGCCCCTCCCGAGAGCACCACGAGATCCGCGTCGACGGCCTCGAGTTCTGCGCGGAGCGCTGCTTCGTCATCCGGCACGCTGCCGACCCGGACCACGACCGCCCCGGCATCCCGCAGCGCTGCCGCGAGCAGGCGCGAGTTCGACTCCGGGATCTGACCGCGCTGCGGTTCGGATCCCGGCGTCACGAGTTCGGACCCGGTGGAGATCACGGCCGCGCGCGGTGCCGGATGGGCGATGACGCTGTCGTGCCCGGCCGACGCGATCGAGGCGAGCTGCCAGGGGCCGAGGAGGGCACCCGCGTCCACGACGACCGTTCCCGCGGCCGCGTCATCCCCCCGGCGACGGATGTGCGCGGCCGGTGCTGGTGCGCGCGTGATCGTGATCCGCTCGGGCGGGACGGCGCCGGTGAAGACGCCGAGATCGGTGTGCTCGACGGGGACGATCGCATCGGCATCCGTCGGAACGGCAGCGCCGGTCATGATGCGGACCGCCTCACCATCGCCGAAGCGCGGGTCCTCTGCCGAGCCCGCCGGCACGTCTCCGACGATGCGCAGCACCGCTCCTTCGACGGCGTCGGCCGCCCGCACGGCATAGCCGTCCATCGCCGAGTTGTCGAACAGCGGAACCGGCCATCGTGTCGAGACCGGCGACGCGAGCACGAGGTCCCGGGCGTCGTCGAGCGCGTGCTCGCGCGGAGTCAGGGGTGCGGCCGCCGCGAGGATGCGATCGCGGTGCTCGTCGAGCGGGATCATGAGTGCGCCGGCGCCATCTGCTCGGACCACGCCTGGTAGCCGCCGTAGAGCAGGAGGATCTCGGCATCCGGTGCCGCCGCCGCGATCACGGCGGCGGCGGCTCTGGCGCGCGGCCCGATCTGGCAGAACACCACCATCGGGCGATCGACGCCCACCTGCGACGGGTCCTCCCGGAGACGCCCGAGCGGAATCGAACGTGCCCCGGGAATGCTTCCCGCACGGAACTCCTCGTCCTCGCGCACGTCGAGCAGCAGGACGTCGCCGAGCCCTGCGAGCTCCCCCGGTGCGATGGTCCGTGCGGTCGGCCGCGAGTCGCGGGCAGACTCGGGATCCGTCGACGCCGGCATGGATGCCGGGACCAGCGGGACCTCTCGCGTGCGTGCCGAGAGCGCGTCGATCACGAGCATCCGCCCGAGGATCGGATCCCCGAGACCGCAGATGAGTTTGACGGCCTCGGCGGCCAGGAGCGCCCCCACTTGGCCGCACAGCGCTCCGAGCACGCCGGCATCCGCGCAGGACAGGACGTCCTCCGCCGGCGGGGCGGACGGGAAGACGTCCCGCAGCCGCACCGCCGCTCCCGCAGGCGGCCGCGACCAGAACAGCGTCGCCTGGGCGTCGAACCGGAGCACAGAGCCCCAGACGAGCGGGACGCCCAGCGTGTCGCACGCATCGGCGACCGCGTAGCGCGTGTCGAACGTGTCGCTGCCGTCGATCACGAGGTCGTATCCGGTCAGCATCCGCTGCGCATTCTCGGCGGTGAGCCGTTCGTCGACGCGGATCACCGTCGTGTGCGGCGAGAGGGCATGGATGCGTTCGGCGGCGACGAGTCCCTTCGGGCGGCTGACATCGGTCATGCCGAACAGCACCTGGCGCTGCAGGTTCGATGCGTCCACGACGTCGTCGTCGACGATGCCGATGGTTCCGACGCCGGCCGATGCCAGGTAGAGCAGCACGGGCGAGCCGAGTCCGCCGGCGCCGATCACGCAGACACGCGCGGCGAACAGTCGTCGCTGGCCGTCCGCGCCGATCTCGGGCAGTCGGATCTGTCGCGCCGCGCGCTCGGCCTCGCCGTCCGGCAGAGCGGATGCCGGGGCTACGAGCGGGGGGAAGGACATGATTCCCACGGTACCGCCCCGATGCCTCTCAGGCTGTTCCGATGTCCGCGGGTGGTTCAGTGAGCGCCAGGGTCGACGGCGAGGGCGCCAGACACGCATCTGCGGATGTTTTCACCCACTCATTGAGCATCTGCGGACCTATGATGACAATCATGACCACATTTCGGATTCGCGATGCGGCCCGGCTGCTCTCTGTCAGCGACGACACAGTGCGCCGTTGGATCGACAGCGGCCAGCTCGAGGCGCAGACGGATGCCTCCGGCCGCAGGGTCGTGGCAGGCACCGATCTCGCGGCGCACCTCACCCGCGCTCGCGGCGGACACGAGGATCCGCTCGAACGCGGCTCCAGCGCGCGCAACCGGTTCGTCGGGATCGTCACGGAGGTCATCTCGGACCGGGTCATGTCGCAGGTGGAGATCCAGTGCGGCCCGCACCGGGTCGTCTCGCTTATGTCCACCGAGGCAGTGAGCGACCTGGGCCTCGAAGTCGGCAGCCTCGCCACGGCGATCGTGAAGGCGACCACCGTGATCGTGGAGACCCCGCTCTCGACTGAGGGGGTGACGAAGTGAGGCGCCTGACCGGCATGGGCACCATTGCCGCCGCACTTGCTCTCCTGCTCACCGGATGCACCGGCGCACTGGCGGCTCCGGAAGCCACCACCGGCACACCGAACGAACCGGTCATCGTGTTCGCCGCGGCATCCCTCCAGAGCGCCTTCGACGAACTCGCGGACGCGTTCGCGGCCGATCATCCCGAGTTTCCCGTCGACGCGATCCGGTACGACGGGTCCCCGGCACTCGCGACGCAGATCATCGACGGCGCTGATGTCGATGTGATCGCCTTCGCGAACGAGTCGAGCCTCGTTCCGGTCACGGATGCCGGCCGCAGCGACGAGGGCGAGATCTTCGCGACGAACACGCTGCAGATCGCGGTGCAGCCGGGAAATCCGAAGGCCATCGCCGATCTCGACGATCTCGACGATCCGTCCCTCGCGGTCGTGCTGTGCGCACCCGAGGTTCCGTGCGGGGCCGCAGCGCACACTCTGCTCGATGCCGCCGACGTCTCGGTGACCCCGGCCAGCGAGGAGACGAACGTCACCTCCGTCGTGACGCGAGTGGCGAACGGCGAGGCGGATGCCGGCCTCGTCTACGCCACCGACATCGCTGCGGCGGGAGGCGATCTGGAGGGCATCGTCCCCACCGGAGCGGATGCCGTCGTCAACCGCTACCCCATCGCGATCGCGGAGGACGCGCCGTCGCCGGCCGCCGCACAGGCCTTCGTCGACTTCGTGCTCTCGGATGCCGGTCAGGAGATCCTCGCGGAGCACGGCTTCGGAGCGCCATGACACTGCCGCGCGGCCTGTTCGTTCCGGCGATCGCGGCGATCGCGCTCCTCGTCCTGCCGATCGTCGGACTGCTGTCCCGGGTGCGATGGGAGCGACTCGGCGAGGACCTGCTCTCCCCCGCGGCGCTCAACGCGCTCGGCCTCTCGCTGGCCACGGCCGCGTGCGCAACCGTCCTGTGCCTGCTGCTGGGAGGTCCGCTGGCGATCGTCATCGCACGGGCTCCCCGCCGCACCGCTGCTGTGCTGCGCACGATCGTGCTCGTGCCGCTGGTGCTGCCGCCGATGGTCGGCGGTCTCGCGCTGCTCGCGCTGCTCGGTCGCAGCGGCCTCGTCGGCAAGCCGTTGTTCGAGGCGACCGGTTTCAGCCTGCCGTACACGACCGCGGCGGTCGTCGTGTCGCAGGCGTTCGTCGCGCTGCCTTTCCTCGTGATCGCGTTGGAGGGAGCGCTGCGCACGTCGGGGGTCGGGCATGAGCAGGTGGCGGCCACTCTCGGCGCCGGGCGCTGGCGGGTGCTCGTGCGGGTGACGCTGCCGCTCGTGCTACCAGGGCTCGTCGCAGGGACGGTGCTGTGCTTCGCCCGTGCGCTTGGCGAGTTCGGAGCGACAGCGCTGTTCGCCGGCAACGCGGAGGGAATCACCCGCACGATGCCGCTCGCGATCTACACCGCGTACAACGGCGTCGGCGTGACCCAGGATTCCGCCGTCGCTTTGTCGCTGCTGCTGCTCGTCAGCGCCGCCGTGATCGTGAGCGGTCTGCGCTCGTGGCGAGAGGATGCCGTGCGATGACGCCTCCTCCGGCCGGGGCTCTGAGCGCCGACATCACCGTGGATCGCGCCGGCTTCCGTGCGGTCGCATCCATCGAGGTGGAGCCGGGCGGCCGGCTGGCCGTCCTCGGTCCGAACGGATCCGGAAAGTCCACCCTCCTCGGAGCCATCGCGGGACTGATCCCGATCTCGCACGGCTCCGTCGTGCTCGACGGTCGGCCCGTCGAACAGGCGGGCGAGATGCGGCTGCGGCCGGAGCAGCGGCGCATCGGACTGCTGGATCAGAAACCGCGCCTCTTCCCCCACCTCAGCGTCGGGCAGAACATCGCCTTCGGCCCTCGTGCTCGGGGCGCGGGGCGCGCCGAGACACGGGACGTCGTTCGCACGTGGCTGAGTCGGCTCGGCCTCGCCGATCGCGCGGATGTCGCGCCGCATGAGCTCTCGGGCGGGCAGCAGCAGCGAGTCGCGATCGCCCGCGCGTTCGCTGCGGAACCGCGACTGCTGCTGCTGGACGAGCCGTTCGCCGCCCTGGATGCGGAGAGCGCCCCGCAGGTCAGGCGACTGCTGTCGGATGAGCTGGCGCGCACCGGAACGGCGGCGATGCTCGTTACCCACGACCTCGCAGATGCGTGGCAGCTGGCCCGCGACTGCGTCGTGCTGCATGAGGGCCGCATCATCGAGCGCGGATCGCCCGCCGAACTCGCCGCCCGTCCGCGGCAGACGTTCACGGCCCGTCTGGCCGGTTTCGCCGTCGTCGAGGGATGCTGGACGGGCGCGGCCCTCGACATCGGCGACGGCATCCTGCTTCCGGCGCGAGCAGAGGGCGAACTGGAGCCGGGGGATGCCGCGTTCGCCGTGATCGCTCCTCAGGATGTCGGCACGCGGGCACACGGCGACGCGAGCCGGACGGGCGTGACGGCGCCATTGGTCTCGGTGTCGTCGCAGGCCGGCTCGCTGCGGCTGGAGCACCGCTCAGGACTCGCCGCCATCGCGCCGGTGGCCGAGTTCGCCGGGCGCGCGCTCCCCCGGGTCGGCGATGCGGTGCGGTTCGAGATCGATGCCGTCATCGTGCGTCGCGCGTCGGACGGTCGATCTCCGCGCTGAAACGCGGAACGGGCCGCCACCCGAAGGTGACGGCCCGTTCCGTTGAAGCGATGCTTACGCGTTGCCGCCCGAGAGCTTCTCGCGCAGAGCCGCAAGAGCCTCGTCGTCAGCGAGCGTGCCGGCGCCGGAGTCGCTGGTGAACGACTGCGCAGCAGCGAAGTCGTCGCCTGCGGCGGCCTCGGCCTCGGCTGCCTTGGCAACCGCGACCTTGTGCGCCTCCCAGCGGGTCTGGGCGGCAGCGTACTCCTGCTCCCAGGCCTCGCGAGCGGCGTCGAAGCCTTCCTTCCACGCACCGGTCTCGGGGTCGAAGCCCTCCGGGTACTTGTACTCGCCGTTCTCGTCGTACTCGGCGAGCATGCCATACAGGGCCGGGTCGAACTCGGTGCCGAACGGGTCGACCGACTCGTTCGCCTGCTTCAGCGACAGCGAGATGCGGCGACGCTCGAGGTCGATGTCGATGACCTTGACGAAGACCTCTTCGCCGACCGACACGACCTGCTCGGCCAGCTCGACGTGCTTGCTGGAGAGCTCGGAGATGTGGACCAGGCCCTCGATGCCGTCTGCGACGCGGACGAACGCACCGAACGGAACGAGCTTGGTGACCTTGCCCGGTGCGATCTGGCCGATCGCGTGGGTACGGGCGAACACCTGCCACGGGTCCTCCTGCGTCGCCTTCAGCGACAGGGAGACGCGCTCGCGGTCGAGGTCCACCTCGAGGATCTCGACGGTGACCTCCTGGCCGACCTCGACGACCTCGGAAGCGTGCTCGATGTGCTTCCAGGACAGCTCGGAGACGTGCACGAGGCCGTCAACGCCACCCAGGTCGACGAACGCACCGAAGTTGACGATCGAGGACACGACACCCTTGCGGACCTGACCCTTGTGCAGGTTGTTGAGGAAGGTCGTGCGCGACTCGGACTGCGTCTGCTCCAGCAGCGCGCGGCGCGAGAGCACCACGTTGTTGCGGTTCTTGTCGAGCTCGAGGATCTTCGCCTCGATCTCCTGGCCGAGGTACGGCGTGAGGTCGCGGACGCGGCGCAGCTCGATCAGCGATGCCGGCAGGAAGCCACGGAGGCCGATGTCGACGATGAGGCCACCCTTGACGACCTCGATGACGGTGCCGGTGACGACGCCGTCGTTCTCCTTGATCTTCTCGACGTCGCCCCAGGCGCGCTCGTACTGCGCACGCTTCTTGGAGAGGATCAGTCGGCCTTCCTTGTCCTCCTTCTGGAGAACGAGGGCCTCGACCAGGTCGCCGACGGCGACGACCTCGTTGGGGTCGACGTCGTGCTTGATGGAAAGTTCGCGCGAGGGAATGACGCCCTCGGTCTTGTAACCGACGTCCAGCAGAACCTCGTCGCGGTCGATCTTGACGATCGTGCCCTCGATGATGTCGCCGTCGTTGAAGAACTTCAGGGTCTTCTCGACCGCGGCCAGGAAGTCCTCGGCAGATCCGATGTCGTTGATCGCGACCTGCTTGGTGGCCGGGGCGGTCGTTGCGGTAGTCATGTAGTGGGTTGTCCTTGTTGAATGGGTGCTCGGGCTTCCGGCCCACGTGCGCACACGTGTCTGACGGCGGGAAAGCGAATGGATTTGGAGTGCTGCCACGAAGGCACGCACCAGCGCGCCACAAGTGACACTTCAGATTATCAGGTTCGGCGGCAGATTTCTCCTGTGGATAACTCACACGGATGCCGAGCCGTTCGCGTTAGCGTGAGCGGGTGATTCCCTCATCCACCCGTCACCGCGGTCTGACCATCATCGGCATCGTCGCCCTGGCTGCAGGCTGTCTCGCCGGGTGCGCGCCCGAACCGGAGCCGACACCCACGCCGACATCCGCATTCGCGTCCGAGGAGGAGGCGTTCGCCGCTGCTGAAGAGGTCTACCGGGCGTACAACGAGGCTGGCAACGAGCGCCTGGCGGGCAATGGCTCCCCGGACCCGCAAGATTTCCTAATTGGGACGGCTCTTGAGGGCGACATCGAGGCTCTGCGGGTATTGGATACCGAAGGCCTAACGCTCGAAGGCACCGTCGACATGCTCGCGTTCACCGGCATTTCCGCCGAATTGGCTTCCGATGCGACCGTGACCGCGCTTGTGTGCCTCGACGCATCGGCTACACGTGTCGTAGACAGCGAAGGCGTCGATGTCACTCCTGCCTCGCGCGAGGAGACTATCGCTCAAGTCGTTACCTTCACGGGCTCGATGACCCGCCTACAGATCTCAGCCGAAACGGCGGCCGAGTCGGACGAATGCCCATGACGAAACGCGGGATCCTGGCAATCGCAGTGATTTGTTCCGTCGGCATGCTTGCGTGCGGATCGGCCGGTGCTGCCGTCGCGTCCGGCATTGCGTGCCCGAAGCAGCTCCAACTCGCCGGCATTTGCAACTCAGGCAACGACGGCAACGAAGTAGTCGTCGGAGGCACCGGCAACGAAGAAGGCTCCGATGGTCGCGATGGCCGTGACGGCGACGAGGGTTCACGCGACCGCGACCGCGATCACGACTACGAAGCCGGTCCTGCCCAACCCGATGCCCCCTCGGAATTCGAGCAGTGCCTGGACGATTGGAACCGCTACATCGGCTGCTTCCAGCGTGAGGATCCGCCGGACCCGGCAGATCCTGCGACTCCCGCGATCCCCGCTGTCACCATCACCGACATCGCGCGCTTCGCCCCGGCCGGTGCGCTCGTCACGGCAGAACCCGACAATGTCGGGGTCGTCGGTCTTCCGACGAACTTCGTGGGCTCGGCATCCGCCCACACCGTCGGCGGAGAGCTGTTCGGCTACCCGATCTCCGTGCGCTTCACGCCGGTCGGTTTCGATTTCGACTACGGAGACGGAACCACGGCGACGACGGCGGACGGCGGCCGGAGCTGGGCGACCCTGGACCAGGCGCAGTTCACGCCCACCGCGACGAGCCACGTGTACGCGCAGCGCGGCGAGTACACCGCCACGGTCGACGTCCGCTACACCGCCGAGATCGACCTGGGCATCGGTTGGTTCCCGATCGACGGCGAGCTCACCAGCGAGGGTCCGGGTCAACAGGTCCGGATCTTCGAGGCGCATACCGCACTCGTCGCCTACACCTGCGAGCAGGCACCCCACTCGCCCGGCTGTTGACTCGGGTCACGGCACGAAGATCCAGACCCGCGCGTTCCTGGTCCCTTCCCACCCCGACCAGTCCGTCCCGCCGACCGCGACGAGCTGCTCGCCCGCCCAGGCGGGGGTGCCGACCACGTCCGGCGCGTCGGGCGGGCTCGTCATCGGCGTCCAGGTCTCCTCGACGTCGTCGAAGATGTAACCGTCCGCGGCCAGGAACCGACCGCCACCCGCTATCCGGCCCTCCCACGGATCGCGGAGAGGTTCGGGTGCGCCGGGCAGCGGCGACCAGACGCCATCGGGGATGCTCAGCATCCCGCCGAACGGATACTCGCGCCCCCAACCGTTCACCGCGCCGCCATCGGCTCCACCCAACGAGGCATCCACGACGCGCTCTCCCGTCCACGCAGCCGACCAGCCACCGATCTGACCGGTATCCGGCAGCCGAGTCCAGGTGCCGGACTCGCGGTCGTACAGCGCGGCCTGCACCAGCGACGGACGTTCGGACCCCGGACTCTCGACGAGCGCCTTGCCGGTGAGCAGCATCCCGTCGGGCGTCGGCACCAGGAGCCGATCGAACATCGGGCCGAGCGGATCGGCCGGCAGCTCCGACCACTCGCCCGAGGCGACGTCCAGCACCAGATCCGCGCCCGCACCCGACTCGTGCGACGCGAGCGGCAGCACGAGGTCATCCCCGTCGGCGACGAGCCGCCTCGGCTGCTCGTCCGGGACGTCCAGCTCACGCCACTCGTCCTCGGCGACCGAGTAGGACATCAACTGCCCGCGCACGTTGTTCTCCCCGGCCCACATGAACACCTGCCCGGCAACAAAAGCCCCCGAGCCAGGAGCGATCCCGACCGACGCATCGGCAAGCTCTCGCCACGTGCCGGTTTCAGGATCGAGCGCCGCACCGTCGTGCGCGGATGGTCCGATCATGCAATCCGCGAACGGCGGGCACGGCGGCGCGAGGTCGCCGCCGACGACGATCAGTTCGTCCCCGGTCCACACCATCACCGGGCCCTCGCGGGGCTTCAGCGGGAAGTCGTCCGCCGACGTCCAACCGGCCGGCCGCGGTGTCGGCTCCGCGACGACTGTCGGCGCAGGATCAGTCACGGCAGCCGCGCATAAGGCCAGCAGCATCGTCGCCGCTGCGAGGGCGATACCCGTCACGATCCTCATGCCCATGAGTGTCCGAACGACCGCGTCCGTCTCGAAACCCGCCTGTGCCATGCTGAACCCATGAGCGACAGGCTGATGCTGCTGGACACCGCGAGCCTCTACTTCCGCGCCTTCTACGGCGTGCCGGACAAGGTGAAAGCCCCCGACGGCTCCCCTGTCAACGCCGCGCGCGGCCTGCTCGACATGATCGCGAAGCTCGTGTCGACGTACCGCCCGACGCATCTCGTCGCCTGCTGGGACGACGACTGGCGCCCGCAGTGGCGTGTCGACCTCATTCCCAGCTACAAGGCGCATCGCGTCGTCGAAGTCGTGCCGAACGGCGCGGATGTCGAGGAGGTTCCTGACCCGCTCGAGGTGCAGATCCCGCTCATCCGGGCGGAGCTCACAGCCCTCGGCATCCCGATCATCGGTGTCGCGGCGCACGAGGCGGACGATGTGATCGGCACGCTCGCGACCCTTGCCACGATGCCGGTGGACATCGTCACCGGCGACCGCGATCTCTTCCAGCTCATCGACGATGCCCGCGATATCCGTGTGATCTACACAGCCCGTGGAATGAGCAACCTCGACACGCTGACCGACGCGAGCGTCGTCGCCAAGTACGGCGTTCTGCCGTCGCAGTACGCCGATTTCGCCACGATGCGCGGTGACGCCTCCGACGGGCTTCCGGGCGTCGCCGGAGTCGGCGAGAAGACCGCGGCGACACTGCTCCAGACGCACGGCGATCTCGACGGAATCCGTACCGCCGCACGCGCCGGCGAAGGGATGTCCGCAGGGCTCCAGACGAAGATCCTGGCCGCATCCGACTACCTCGATGTCGCACCGACCGTCGTCCGGGTCGCCTGCGATCTCGACATCGCTGTTCCCGCCGCCCCGCTCGGTCACCTCGACGATGCTGCGAAGGATGCCGCCGTCACGCTCGCCGAGGCCTGGAACCTCGGCACGTCCATGACACGCGCACTGGCTGCTCTGCCCGTGTGATGCTCAATCCGCCCACGCGAGCAGGCGGTCGACTCCCCAGGTCGTGATGATCCGCGGTGCCGGGACGCCCGCGCGTTCGGCGCGAAGCGCGCCATGGTCCAGCAACGACAGTTGCCCCGGCGCATGCGCGTCCGAGTCGATCGAGAACAGGCAGCCTTCCTCGAGCGCGATCGCGATCAGTTCGTCCGGCGGGTCCTGCCGCTCGGGGCGGGAGTTGATCTCGACCGCGACCCCGTGCTCCGCGCATGCGGCGAACACCGCGCGAGCATCGAACTCCGACGCCGGCCTCGTCCCCCGCTCCCCCTGCACGAGCCGTCCGGTGCAGTGCCCGAGGACGTTCACACGTCCCGAGCGCACCGCCCTGAGCAAGCGTGCGGTCATGGGCGCGGCATCCATGCGGAGTTTGGAATGCACCGACGCCACCACGATGTCCAGGTCGTCGAGAAGCTCGGGCTCCTGGTCGAGGGCGCCGTCCTCGAGGATGTCCACCTCGATGCCGGCGAGCACCCGCAGATCGGCATCCGACTCCGCTCGCACCAGCGGGATCTGCTCGCGCAGCCGCTCAGCGCTCAGACCACGCGCCACGCGCAGCCGTGGCGAGTGATCCGTGATCGCCAGGTAGGCGTGCCCGAGCGCGCGGGCGGCTTCCGTCATGGTGCGGATCGGAGTCGTGCCGTCCGACCATTCCGTGTGGGCGTGCAGGTCGCCGCGCAGCAGACCGCGCAGCGCCGAGGTGATCTCCGGCTCGACCTCGCCGCGCAGCTCGACGAGGTAACGGGGCACCTCCCCGGCCTGTGCCTGCGTGATCACCTCGAACGTCGAGGCGCCGATGCCCTTCGCCGCACGCAGACGCGTCGGGTCGGCCCGCACCTCGTCCGGCAGGGCGTCCCAGGTCGCGGCAGCCTGACGAAACGCCTTGGCGCGATATCGCGAGGCCCGCTCGCGCTCCAGCAGCGCGGCGATCTCGAGGAGCGCGGCTGCCGGATCCATGATCAGACCGTGGCCAGCTCGCGCGAGACGGACACCCACTCGTCGAGCTTCGCCGCAGCGCGTCCGTCGTCCACCGCCGCTGCCGCCTTCGCGAAGCCGTCGCGCAACCGGTCCAGGATCGGACGCTGCACCTGCGCCGCATCCTGCGACAGCTCGTACGCGACGATTCCCGCGGCCGCGTTCAGCAGGACGATGTCGCGCACCGGCCCCTGCTCGCCGGCCAGCGTGCGGCGGAGGATCTCAGCGTTGTGCTCGGGCGTTCCGCCGATGAGGTCCGACAGATCCGCCAGGGGGATGCCGAGATCACGCGGGTCGAGGTCGTGCTCGTGGATGTCGCCGCGCGACACCTCCCAGATCCGGCTGTGTCCTGTGGTCGTGAGCTCGTCCAGACCGTCGTCGCCGCGGAACACGAGTGCGGTCGCCCCGCGGGTGCGGAAGACGCCGGTGATGAGCGGGACGCGCTCGAGCTGCGCGACCCCGACCGCGTTGGCCTCGGCGCGGGCCGGGTTGCAGAGCGGGCCGAGCATGTTGAACACGGTCGGGATGCCGAGTTCGGCGCGCGCGGGACCCGCGTGCTTGAACCCGGGGTGGAACGCCGCGGCCCACGCGAACGTGATGCCGGTGCGATCGAGCACCGAGGCGACATGGTCCGGGGAGAGGGAGAGTTCGAGTCCCAGCGCACCGAGGACATCGGATGCTCCGGATGCCGAGCTCGCGGCCCTGTTCCCATGCTTGACGACGGGGATGCCTGTGGCGCCGATGATGACGGCAGCGGTGGTCGAGATGTTGACGGTCCCCACGCGATCGCCACCCGTCCCGACGATGTCGAGCACGTCAGGAGAGACCGGCAGCGGGACGGCTGCTTCGAGGATCGCGTCGCGGAAGCCGACGATCTCGTCGATCGTCTCCCCCTTGGCGCGCAGTGCGACCAGGAAGCCGGCGAGCTGAGCATCCGAGATGTTCCCGTTCATGACCTGGCGCATCGCCCACGTCGATTCCCACACGCTGAGATCGCGCCGCTCGAGAAGCGTGGTGAGCACATCAGACCAGGTCAGGGATTCAGCCATGTGTGCGATCCTAGCGGCGCGCAGAAATTCCTCCTGCCCTCGGCGCCCGGCCCGGCATCCGTCGTTTCCCTTGAATTCACCGCAGATTCGCAGGCGTTTCTTAGGTTGCCCTAAGTGCCACACCAGCGAATCGGGGGCCTGCGATGCAAGAATCGCGCGCCGGGATCGGCCATAATGGAGGGGTGACGACCTCAGCGACGTATGCCCCGGCTGCCCGAACCATCAAGCGGCCCAACCCGGTAGCTGTCGGCACCATCGTGTGGCTCGGCAGCGAGGTGATGTTCTTCGCGGGACTGTTCGCGATCTACTTCACCCTCCGCAGCACCTCTCCGGAGTTGTGGGCCCAGGAGACCGAACTGCTCAATGTTCCGTTCGCGGCGATCAACACCGCCATCCTGGTGCTGTCCTCAGTGACGTGCCAGATGGGTGTCTTCGCCGCCGAGGATCTGCAGCCCTACCGCATCGCGAAGGGGCAGCTGAACCCGGCCGGCCGTCGCCGGCTGTTCGGCTGGGGCATGGTCGAGTGGTTCTGGATCACATTCGCGCTCGGCGCGATCTTCGTCTCCGGTCAGGTCTGGGAGTACGCCCAGCTGGTCGCCGAAGGCCTGCCGATCCAGGCGAACTCGTATGCTTCGGCGTTCTATATCACCACGGGCTTCCACGCCCTGCACGTCACCGGTGGCCTCATCGCGTTCCTGCTAATCATGGGCCGCGCGTTCGCCGTCAAGAACTTCACGCACAAGGAGGCGACCTCCTCGATCGTGGTGTCCTACTACTGGCACTTCGTCGATGTCGTCTGGATCGTGCTGTTCTTCGTCATCTACTTCCTGAAATAAGAGCGGAGCTGATCCCTGAGATGGCACGAGAGAAGAAGCGCCGTTCGAACGGTCGTCGCAGTCCCTTCGCGGCAGCGGCACTGATCGGAGCAGGACTCCTCATCACCGGCGGCGTATATGCCGGTGCTTCCGCGGCGATCGCCGCGACCGAGACACCGACCGTCGCATCGGCGTCGCTGACGGCCGAGGACGGCGAGAAGCTGTTCCAGGCCAACTGCGCCACCTGTCACGGCCTCGACATGCAGGGCACCGACAACGGCCCGAGCCTCATCGGCGTCGGCGAGCTCGCCACCGAGTTCCAGTTGTCCACCGGCCGCATGCCGCTGCAGATGCAGGGCCCGCAGGCACCGCAGAAGCCGGTGCAGTTCACCGAGGACCAGATCCAGGCGATCGCCTCGTACGTGCAGTCCGTGGCCCCCGGCCCGACCTACCCCGCCGACTGGATCACGTCCGGTGAGGCGAACCCGGAGAACGCCGAGGACGAGGCGAGCGTCTCGCACGGAGCCGAGCTGTTCCGCGTGAACTGCGCGATGTGCCACAACGTCGCCGCCGCGGGTGGTGCGCTCACCGAGGGCAAGTACGCTCCGGCTCTGACCGAGACGAGCGCTCTGCACATCTACGCGGCCATGGTCACCGGCCCGCAGAACATGCCCGTGTTCGGCAACATGAACCTGTCCGACGAGGACAAGCGCGACATCATCGCGGCACTGGTCTTCCAGCAGGAGTCCGTGCAGCCGGGAGGCTTCTCGCTCGGATCCCTCGGCCCCGTCTCCGAGGGCCTGTTCGTGTGGATCTTCGGCATCGGCGCGCTTGTCGCCATCACCGTGTGGATCACGGCGAAGTCCAACTGACGCATATTCATCGAAGAGGAACGTACGAGGAGCACCATGGCACACGACGACGACTCGCAGGCTCTTGACAGGGCCTACCAGCCCTCTCCGGGGCTGGGTGTCGCAGTCAGCGATCCCGTGCAGAACCCGGGGCTGCCGCCGCATCGCGAGCGGATGACCGACAAGGACCCGCGCGCCGAGAAGCGCGCGGTCCGCACGGTCTACACGCTCTTCTATCTGTCGCTGGCCGGATCCATCTGGGCGGTCGCCGCCTACATGCTGTTCCCGATCGAGGACCAGTCGCTGGTCTCGATCCGCTACAACAACCTGTTCATCGGTCTCGGCATCGGTCTCGCGCTGCTGTCCCTGGGCCTCGGAGCCATCCACTGGTCCAAGGCGCTGATGAGCGACAAGGAGTTCACGGAGCACCGGCACCCCACGCGCGGCAAGGACTCCACTCGCGAGGCCTCGATCAAGGCGTTCGCGGACGCGAACGCGGAGTCCGGGTTCGGACGCCGCGTGATGATCCGCAACTCGCTGTTCGCCGCGCTCGTCGCGTCGATCATCCCCGGCGTCACGCTGTTCCGCGGGCTCGCCCCGCACTCGACGCCCGAGGACCCGACGGCCGGTGACCCGGTCGTGCTGCTCCAGCACACCATGTGGGCCGAGGGCCAGCGCCTCGTGCGCGACCCCGATGGCACCCCCATCCGCGCGGCGGATGTCACCCTCGGTTCGGCGTTCCACGTCATCCCTGAGGATCTCGCGACGCTGTCGCACCACGACGGCTACCTCGAGGAGAAGGCCAAGGCGATCGTGCTGATGATGCGCCTGCGCCCCGAGCAGCTCACCGAGGCCGAGGACCGCAAGGACTGGTCGTACGACGGCATCGTCGCGTACTCCAAGGTCTGCACGCACGTCGGCTGCCCCGTCGCACTGTACGAGCAGCAGACGCACCACCTGCTGTGCCCGTGCCACCAGTCGCAGTTCGACGTCACGGACCACGCCAAGGTCATCTTCGGCCCGGCCGCGCGTCCGCTGCCCCAGCTGCCCATCACCGTCGACGACGAGGGCTACCTCGTCGCACGCAGTGACTTCCACGAACCCGTCGGCCCGAGCTTCTGGGAGCGCCATTGAGCACCGCAACGCTGTCCAACGAGGACAAAGACACCAAGGCGCCCCTCGGCGGCCGCTTCGTCGGCGCCGCGTCGAACTACATCGATGAGCGCACCAGCCTCTCCGGCTTCGTCAAGGAGCTCGGTCGCAAGATCTTCCCCGACCACTGGTCGTTCATGCTGGGTGAGATCGCGCTGTGGAGCTTCGTGGTGGTGTTCCTCTCCGGAACCTTCCTGACGTTCTTCTTCCAGGCCTCGATGGTCGAGACGCACTACACCGGCGCCTATGCCCCGATGCGCGGCATCGAGATGTCGGCGGCTCTCGAGTCGACCCTGAACATCTCGTTCGACGTGCGCGGCGGCCTGCTCGTCCGCCAGATCCACCACTGGGCGGCGCTGGTGTTCATCGCCGGCATCGGCGTGCACATGCTGCGCATCTTCTTCACGGGTGCGTTCCGCAAGCCGCGCGAGCTGAACTGGGTGATCGGCTTCGTGCTGTTCGTCCTGGCACTCGCCGAGGGCTTCACCGGCTACTCGCTGCCGGACGACCTGCTCTCCGGCAACGGACTTCGCATCATCGACGGCATGGTGAAGGGCCTCCCGCTGATCGGCACGTGGACGTCGTTCCTCGTCTTCGGCGGCGAGTTCCCCGGCACCGACATCGTCGGACGCCTGTACACGCTGCACATCCTGCTGCTGCCTCTGCTCGTGATCGCGTTCATCGTGCTGCACCTCATGCTCATGGTGATCAACAAGCACACCCAGTTCGCCGGCCCCGGCCGCTCGAACGACAACGTCGTCGGCTACCCGATGATGCCGGTGTACATGTCGAAGATGGGCGGCTACCTGTTCATCGTCTTCGGCACGATCGTGCTGATCGCGACGTTCTTCCAGATCAACCCGATCTGGAACTACGGCCCGTACGACCCGTCTCCTGTCTCCGCCGGAACCCAGCCCGACTGGTACATCGGCTTCGCAGACGGCGCTCTGCGCCTCGCTCCGTCGAACTGGGACATCGTCTTCCTCGACCGGACGTGGTCGTTCGGCATCATCGTCCCGGTGCTGGTGCTCGTGGTGTTCCTCGTCGCGGTTGCGATCTACCCCTTCATCGAGGCGTGGGTCACGGGCGACAAGCGCGAGCACCACATCGCCCAGCGTCCCCGCAACGCGGCCACGCGCACCGCGATCGGCGTCGCCGGCGTCATCTTCTACGCAGTCCTCTGGGCCGCGGCATCCTCCGACCTCATCGCCACGCACTTCATGCTGACGATGGAAGGTGTGATCCACACGCTCCAGGCACTGCTGATCCTCGGGCCGATCCTCGGTTACTTCGTCACGAAGCGCATCTGCATCGCGCTGCAGAAGAAGGACCGCGAGATCGTCCTGCACGGTTACGAGTCGGGCCGCATCGTCCGGCTCCCGGGCGGCGAGTTCATCGAGGTGCACCAGCCCGTCGACAAGTACGACCGCTGGAAGCTCATCGACGTCGACGGCTACGAGCCCCTCGTGGTGCGCCCGAACGCCAAGGGTCGCATCCCGTGGACGCAGAACCTGCGCTCGGCTCTGTCGCGCTGGTTCTACGAGGACCGTCTCGCTCCGCTCACGCAGACGGAGGTGGATGCCGCGGATGCCCATCAGCATCACGTCACCGCCCACATGGACGAGACCGAGGCCGCCGAGATCCAGGGTGCCCACGACCGAGCCGGCGCGCCCGATGCGCCGCTCGTCGCCTCAGAGGACCACGTCGTCGAGACCGCCAACACGCCGAGCACGGTCATCGCGACCGACCCGGTGAAGAAGAAGTCCCCGAAGAAGTCGGAGGACGGCGAGTAGACACCGCCGCTCTCCCCCGGCCCCGTCGCGTTCAGCGGCGGGGCCTTCTTCGTCTCCGGCGACGTGTCGCGAATCGTGCGAGAGGTGACCGCAACACGGCGGCGCGATCACCCCGGCATCCGTACGCTGGGATCATGATCGAACGTGCCGACTTCTTCGCCGCCAAACTCGCCTACGAGACGGACGCCAGCGACCTGTACGCCCGGCAGAGGGCCGGGGACGACGTCGTGGTCATCGACGTCCGCTCCGACGAGGCATGGGCGCAGGGCCGGGTCGCGGGAGCCGTGCACATGCACTACAACGACATCGCCGGCCGTGCACCGGCCGAGATCCCGCCGGGAACCGAGGTCGTCGTCTACTGCTGGAGCCCCGGGTGCAACGCCGGGGCGAAGGGCGCACTGGAGTTCGCCAAGTTGGGCTACGTCGTGCGCGAGATGATCGGCGGGTTCGAGTACTGGGTGCGCGAAGGCTATCCCGTCGAGAACGCCGATGGCGTCCACCGCCGTCCGATCGACCCGCTCACGGGTGTCCCCCGCATCCGCACCCGCGCGTGATCAGTGCGTCCGTCTGATAGCCTCTCGCCATGAGCCTGCAGAACGTGACGACGACGCCGGATACCCTCCGGCGTGCTCGCTAGCGCAGACTCAGCGAAACCAGAGCCCCGGGGAGATGTTCCCGGGGCTTCGTCGTCGCCTCCTGGGCTTCTCCTCGATCGAGAATCAAGGAGCACCCCATGGACAACGATCACCGACGCCTCGGCCGCGCGCTGCACCTGTTCGACACCTCTCCGGTGATCGGCGCCGGGCTTCCGATGTGGATGCCGGATGGAGCGACCATCCGCACTGAGCTCGAGCGCTTCGCCGCCGAGCAGGCAGAACGGTCGGGCTGCCTGCGCATCTTCACCCCGGTCCTCGCGAAGCGCGAGCTGTTCGAGCGCAGCGGGCACTGGGACAAGTTCGCAGACGACATGTTCCCGCCGATGCGCATCGGCGGCGAGGAACTCGTGCTGCGCCCCGCCAACTGTCCGAGCCACGTGCAGGTGTACGCAGCCGAGCAGCACAGCTGGCGCGACCTTCCCGTCCGCTATGCCGAGAACGCCGCCATGTTCCGCAGTGAGCTCTCCGGTGTGCTGGGTGGACTCAGCCGGGTCCGTCAGATCACGCTGGACGATGCGCACGTCTTCTGCCTGCCTGATCAGGTGGTCGAGGAGGTCGTTCTCGCGCTCGAGGCGATCCGCTCCGCCTATGCGACGCTCGGAATCGAGATCGACAACTACCGGATGTCGCTGCGCGGAGAGCACGGCGCGTACGCGGGCAGCGACGAGCACTGGCGACTCGCCGAGGCCGAGCTCGAGAGCGCACTGGATCGGGTCGGCGTCCACTACCGACGCGCGCCGGGTGAAGCGGCCTTCTACGGGCCGAAGATCGATGTCCAGGTGCGGGATGCGGCCGGCCGCGAAGAGACTCTCTCCACCATCCAGATCGATCGCGTGATGCCCGATCGCTTCGGGTTGACCTACATCTCCCCCGCGGGCGTCCGAGAACGCCCGGTGATGGTCCACCGCGGCCTGCGCAGCTCCATGGAGCGCCTGGTCGCCCTGCTCATCGAACAGCACAAGGGGCGCTTCCCCACCTGGCTCGCACCGCACCAGGTCGACGTGCTCCCGGTCGATCCGCGGCGTCACATGGATGCGGCACAGGCCGTCGTACGCAGTCTCCTGGCGGTCGGTGTGCGCGCCCGAGTCCGCGCCGACGGCAGCCTCGGTTCTCGCATCCGAGACGCGCATCGCGATCACGTCGCCCACGTCGCCGTGCTGGGCGATCAGGAGATCGCCGATGAGACCCTCGCCGTGAACGGCTCCGGCATCGGGATCTCCGCGTTCATCGCTGCGGTGACCGAGGAGATCGCGACGAGAGCGCGCGACCGCAGCCTGTGACCGGCAGTGCCCCGGACACGACGATGGCCCCCGGAGATTCCGGGGGCCATCGTGATGGGAAAGCGCGTCAGCGGGCGAAGTTGCCGCGGTAGTACTCGTACACCCACCCGACGATCGCGACCACGAAGATCGCGAGGCCGATCGGCAGCAGGAAGTGTCCGACCGCGAGGCCGATGACGAAGATCGCCGCGGAGCCCGCGAGGACGATCGGCCACCAGGACCACGGGCTGAACTCGCCGAGCTCCGGGTCTCCGTCGTCGATGTCGCTGGTGAGGATGTCCTCGGGCAGCTCGCCGCCCTGCGCACGATGCGTGCGGTGCAGGTAGAAGGCGACCATCGCGCCCATGAAGGCGGTGAACAGCAGTGCGATCGTTCCGACCCACTCGATCGCCGTGACGACCGGGCGGTCCTGGTGCTCCAGGATGTTCCAGGCCGTGTAGATCACGGCCACGACGGCGAAGAAGGCGGTCAGCACCCACCAGAGGATGACGTTGTCGCGCATGTTACTTGGCCTCTCCGTTCGCGCCGACCAGGACCGGCTCTGGGGCCCCGACCGGATGCTCTGCGGCCTCCGGGTGGTTCAGGTCGAACGCGGGACGCTCGCTGCGGATGCGAGGGATGGACGTGAAGTTGTGGCGCGGCGGCGGGCAGCTGGTCGCCCACTCGAGCGATGCACCGTAGCCCCACGGGTCGTTCACCGTGACCTTGGGCGCCTTGCGCGCGGTGATCCAGACGTTCAGGAAGAACGGCAGCATCGACGCACCGAGGATGATCGCACCGATCGTCGAGACCTGGTTCTGCCAGGTCCACCCCTCGGAGGCGGAGTAGTCCGCGTAGCGACGGACCATGCCGTCGACGCCCAGCCAGTGCTGGATGAGGAACGTCATGTGGAAGCCGATGAACAGCATCCAGAAGTGCACGTAGCCGAGACGCTCGTTCAGCATCCGCCCTGTCCACTTCGGCCACCAGAAGTAGAAGCCGGCGAACATCGCGAACACGACCGTGCCGAACACCACGTAGTGGAAGTGGGCGACGACGAAGTACGAGTCGCTGAGGTGGAAGTCCAGCGGCGGCGAGGCGAGGATCACGCCGGTCAGACCGCCGAAGACGAACGACACCAGGAAGCCGAGAGCGAAGACCATCGGCGTCTCGAACGTCACCGATCCGCGCCACATGGTGCCGATCCAGTTGAAGATCTTCACACCCGTGGGTACCGCGATGAGCATCGTCATCAGCGAGAAGAACGGCAGCAGCACCGAGCCGGTGACGTACATGTGGTGGGCCCACACGGCAACGGACAGCGCGGCGATCGCGATCGTCGCGTAGACGAGGGTCTTGTACCCGAAGATCGGCTTGCGGCTGAAGACCGGGAAGATCTCGGAGACGATGCCGAAGAACGGCAGCGCGATGATGTACACCTCGGGGTGACCGAAGAACCAGAACAGGTGCTGCCAGAGGAGCACGCCGCCGTTGGCCGGGTCGTAGATGTGCGCGCCGAGGATGCGGTCGGCGGCGGCGGCGAAGATCGCGGCGGCCAGCACGGGAAACGCCATCAGGATCAGCAGGCTGGTGATGAGCGTGTTCCAGCTGAAGATCGGCATGCGCCACATCGTCATGCCGGGGGCGCGCATCGTGATGACGGTGGTGATGAAGTTCACGGCACCCAGGATCGTTCCGAAACCGGAGATGCCGAGGCCGACCATCCACAGGTTTCCACCGGCACCCGGCGAGAACGAGGCGTTGGCGAGCGGCTGGTATGCGAACCAGCCGAACGACGCCGCTCCCTGCGGGGTGAGGAAGCCGGCGACCGCGATCGTCGAACCGAACAGGAAGAGCCAGAACGCGAACGCGTTCAGACGCGGGAAGGCGACGTCAGGAGCGCCGAGCTGCAGCGGCAGGATCGCATTGGCGAAGCCGGCGAACAGCGGCGTCGCGAACATCAGCAGCATGATCGTGCCGTGCATCGTGAACAGCTGGTTGTACTGCTCCTTCGTCGGGATGATCTGCATTCCCGGCGCGAAGAGCTCGGCGCGGATGACCAGGGCCATCACGCCGCCGAGGAGGAAGAACAGCACGGAGGCGATCAGGTACATGTACCCGATGGTCTTGTGGTCGGTGGAGGTGATCCACTTGACGACGATGTTGCCCTTCTGCTCGACGCGCGAGGAGCTCATCAGAGCGGCCTGACGGGCGGGCAGAGCGTTGGGGCGGTGAGCTGCGGCGTCACCGGATGCGGGAGTGGTGGACATGAGGATTACTCTCCCTCTTCCTCGGAGCCCGCCTCGGGCGAGCCAGTGGTGCCCGGGAGGTTCGACAGGCGATCGTAGGCGTCGGCGATGTCGCCGGTGTTGCCCTTCTCACGCAGTTCTTCGACGTAGGCGTCGTATTCGTCCTGCTCGACGACCTTGACATTGAACAGCATCATCGAGTGGTACTCGCCGCAGAGCTCGGCGCACTTGCCGGCGTACTCGCCGACCCGGGTCGGAGTGAAGGACCAGGTGTTGTCCTTCCCGATGTACATGTCCTTCTTGTAGAGGAAGTCGATGATCCAGAACGAGTGGATGACGTCGCGCGACTGGAGGTGGATGGTGACATCCTGGTCGACGGGGAGCACCAGCGTGGGCAGCTGCTCCTGGTCGACGTTGCCGTCCTTGTCGGGCTGGGCCTGGATGCCCATGGTCCACACGGCATCCGACATGTCGTCGTCCTCGCCGGCGTACATGAAGTCCCACGACCACTGCTTGCCGATCGCGGTGATCTCGACGTCGGGCTCCTCCCACTGCGTCTCGATCGCCGTCTGGTCACGAGCCGTGAAGAAGAACATGCCCAGCACCAGCAGCAGCGGGACGATCGTGTAGAAGATCTCGATCGGCATGTTGTAGCGGAGCTGCACCGGCAGGCCGGTCTGGCCCTTGCGGCGGCGGTAGGCGATCGCGGCCCAGGCCATGAGGCCCCAGGTGACGATGCCGACGGCCAGGAGCACGATCCAGGAGTTGACCCAGAGGCCGGAGACCCGCTCGGTCTGGTTGGTCGCGGCCGTACCGTCTTCGACGAAGCCAGGAAGGAAGCCGTTCAGCTCGGTGGGAGTACATCCCGCCAGGGCCACGGCTGCCGCGATTCCCAGAGGAATGGCGGCCCAACGAAGGCGGCGTTTCGAGGGCACGATGCACCTTTCAGATCGCGGACAGGGCCTACCCAGTCTAGGGCAACCTCACACCTGATTCACGCCAACCACGCAGGTTGGCGTGTGGGTCAGGGTCAGTGGAAGCTGTCGCCGCAGGCGCAGCTGCCCGCTGCATTCGGGTTGTCGATCGTGAAGCCCTGCTCCGAGATCGTGTCCTTGAAGTCGATCGATGCGCCGTCGAGGTACGGCACGCTCATGTTGTCCACGATGACCTCGACACCATCGAAGTCGACGGTCTCGTCGCCGTCGAGGTAGCGCTCGTCGAAGTACAGCTGGTAGATCAGGCCCGAGCAGCCCCCGGGCTGGACGGCGACGCGCAGACGGAGGTCGTCGCGTCCCTCCTGCTCGAGAAGGCTCTTGACCTTGAGCGCCGCGGCGTCGGTCAGCTTCACCCCGTGTGCGGTGGTGGTCTCGGTGGTCAGTGTGGTGTCGCTCATCTCACTCCTAGGGACGGGCCGCATGCGGCACGGCGTTGTTCAGATTCTACCGCCGGGTGCACCGGCCGGGCGTGTCAGCGCGCGATGCGGTTCATGCGCGTCAGCATGAGCGCCTCGGTGCGGACCGCGTGCCGGAACGTGTCCAGGTGCAGCGACTCGTTCGGGCTGTGCGCCCTGGCGTGCGGATCCTCCACCCCGGTCACGAGGATCTGCGCCTCCGGGAACTCGCGGACGAGATCGGCGATGAAAGGGATCGACCCGCCGACGCCGAGGTCCACCGGCGGGACGCCGTAGCCGTCCGCCATCGCCTCACGGGTGAGGGCGACCGCCCATCCGCTGGTGTCGACGAGGAATCCATCGCCGAGATCGACATCCGAGAAGGTCAGCTGTGCGCCGAACGGCGCGTGGGCCCTGAGGTGGTTCTCGAGCGCGGCGTACGCGTCAGCACCGCTCTGGCCGGGGGCGACGCGCGCGCTGATGACGACGGTCACCTCCGGCGCGAGCGTGTTGGAGGCCGAGTCGACGCTGGTCGCGTCGATCCCGATGACGGTCACGGCCGGCTTGTTCCAGATCCGGCTGAGGATGCTGTCGCGACCGATCGGCGACACGCCCTCCGGCAGGCCCGCCTCGTCGCGCAGCGTGTCCTCCGAGTACTCGGGGGTGGCGGCGTCCCGCTGCGCGAGACCCTCGACCGCGACGGCGCCGTCGGCGTCCCACAGCGTGTCCAGGAGCTTGATCGTCGCCATCATCGCGTCGGGGACGGCGCCGCCGTACATTCCGGAGTGCGATGCGTGCTCGAGCGTGCGCACGTTCAGGGTGAAGCGGGCGTTGCCGCGCAGGGAGACGGTGAGCCCTGGTGTGCGTGCGTCCCAGTTGCCGGAGTCGGCGACCACGATCGCGTCGGCGCGGAGCGCGTCGACGTTGTCGCTGAGGAACTGGCCGAACGAGCGGGAGCCGTACTCCTCCTCCCCCTCGATGAACAGGGCGACGCCGAGATCGAAGTCATCGCCGACGGCATCCGCGACGGCGCGCAGCGATGCGATGTGCGCCATGATCCCGGCCTTGTCATCGGCCGCGCCCCGCCCGTACAGGCGGCCGTCGCGGACGGTCGGTTCGAACGGGGGCGTCTCCCACAGCGCGTCATCCCCCGGGGGCTGCACGTCGTGGTGGGCGTAGAGGAGGATCGTCGGTCGGCCGTTGCTGGCGGCCTTCGTGGCGAGGATCGCCGGCTGGCCGACCTCGTCGGTCCCCGGGATCGCCGCCCGCAGCACGCGCACCTCGTCGAAGACGCCGGTGTCGCGCGCGAGCTCCGCGATGACATCGGCGCTGCGCTCGAGCTGCGTCTGATCGAACGACGGCCAGGCGATGCCGGGGATGCGGACGAGCTCGCCCAGGTCCCCCAGAGCGCGGGGCAGGCCGGTCGCGACGGATTCGAGCACCGCCTCTTCGACGGCGAGGTCTTCAGGGATCTGCGAATCGGAAGAGGTCATGCGGGTAATCTTAAGGGCGAACCCCTTCACGTGACCGAGGAGCCTTGTGGCCAATCCGACCCCCGAGACGAACGACGACGCCGCAGAGACGCCCGCCGTCGGAAAGGGACGCGCGACTCCGTCGCGCGCCGAGCAGGAAGCGGCCCGCCGTCGCCCCCTGGTGGCGAACACCAAGGAGGCCAAGGCCGCGGCCAAGGCGCAGCTGAACGAGCAGCGCGAGAAGGCCCGCATCGGCATGGCGAACGGCGATGACAAGTACCTGCCTCCGCGCGACAAGGGGCCGCAGCGTCGCTGGGTGCGCGACTACGTGGATGCCGGATGGCACCTGTCCGAGTGGATCATGGCGCTCATGCTGGTCGTGATCCTCGTCTCGCTGGTGCCCAACGCCGCAGTCTCGTTCTACGCGTTCGTCGGCCTGTGGGCGTACCTGATCATCTCGATCATCGACATGGTGCTGCTCGCGAACCGTGTGAAGCGCAAAGCCGCCGCGAAGTTCGGCAAGGACAAACTCGAGAAGGGCCTCGGCTGGTACGCGGCCATGCGCGCCCTGCAGATGCGTTTCATGCGCCTGCCGAAGCCGCAGGTCAAGCGCCGCCAGTACCCCGCCTGACCCGCAGCGCCGCACCGCGCATCACAGCGCCGACCGCACGTTCTGCTACACCTTTCTGAGTTCGCGCCTGTTGTTTTCTGGCGCGAACTCAGAAAGGTGTCGCATAACCCGGGGGCAGCGAGTTTCTCAGCGAGCGGAGCGCAGGCCGCGGGTGATCTGGCGACCCCAGAACGGACCGCGGTACAGGAACCCGGTGTAGCCCTGCACGAGCGTGGCACCGGCATCCAGACGCGCGCGCACGTCTTCGGCCGTCTCCACGCCGCCGACGGCGATGACGCAGAAGTCGGCTGGTACGGCGGCGCGGACGACCTTCAGCACCTCCATCGAACGTTCCTTGAGCGGGGCGCCCGAGAGTCCGCCTGCGCCGGCGGCCTCGACCGTGGCCTCGTCGGTGATCAGCCCGTCCCGGGCGATCGTCGTGTTGTGCGCGATGATCCCCGAGAGTCCTTCGGCCACGGCGAGCTGCGCAATCGCGGTGATCTCCTCATCAGGCAGGTCGGGGGCGATCTTCACGAGCAGAGGCGTGTCGCCCGCCGCGTCCTTGACGGCGCGCAGCAGCGGAGCGAGCGTATCGACGGCCTGAAGTCCGCGCAGACCTGGAGTGTTCGGCGAGGAGACGTTGACGGCGAGATAGTCCGCGAGCGGGGCGAGCTTGGTCGCGCTGGCGACGTAGTCCGCCGTCGCGTTCTCGACGTCGACGACGCGGCTCTTGCCGATGTTGACACCGATGATGGTGGCGGGCTTGCGGCGGCGGAGCTTCGCGAGACGTTTCGCCGCGGCATCCGCTCCGGCATTGTTGAAGCCCATCCGGTTGATGAGCGCGCGATCGGGGATCAGGCGGAACAGGCGCGGCTTGGGGTTGCCGTCCTGCGGAATCGCCGTGATGGTGCCGACTTCGACGTGTCCGAAGCCGAGAGCTGCGAGCCCGCGTACGCCGACGGCGTTCTTGTCGAACCCGGCGGCGATGCCGAACGGCGACGGGAACACCAGGCCGAGAGCGTGCACGTGCTGCTCCAGTGGCGGCGCGGTCAGCGCGCGCGCCGCCCACGAGAACGGCGGAACGCCGAGCACGCGGATCACCGCCATGCCGGCGTGGTGGGCGAACTCGGAGTCAAAGCGCGACAGGACGACGCGGAAGAGCAGCGGATACATCTCTGCCAGATTACCGGTCGGCGGCGTCTGTCCCCGCGCGCGCGTGGTCGGCTCGCAGATCGGTGATGGCGCTCTCGAAGTCCTCGAGCGAATCGAACGCCCGGTAGACGCTCGCGAATCGCAGGTAGGCGACCTCGTCCAGTTCGCGCAGCGGACCGAGGATCGCGAGCCCGATCTCGTTGGCGTCGAGTTGGGAGACTCCGGTCGCCCGGACGTTCTCCTCCACGCGCTGCGCCAGTACGGCCAGGTCGGAATCGGTCACGGGACGCCCCTGGCAGGCCTTGCGCACTCCGGAGATGACCTTCTCACGGCTGAACGGCTCCATGACGCCACTGCGCTTGATGACGTTCAGGCTCGCGGTCTCCGTCGTCGAGAACCGGCCGCCGCACTCCGGGCACTGCCTGCGGCGACGGATCGACAGACCGTCGTCGCTGGTGCGCGAATCGATGACGCGGGAATCCGGATGCCGGCAGAACGGACAGTGCATTTGACCCAGCGTACTCGGTCAGCCTGCGGCGGCCTCTGAGGTGAAGCGCGCCTCGATCGCCTCGCCGTGGGCTGGCAGCACCTCGGTGTTCGCGAGCGCGACCACACCGGCGCGCACCTGCGCGAGCGCGGCGTGGTCGTAGCGGATCACCTGCTGCGGACGCAGGAACGTGTACGCGCCGAGCCCAGGGGCGTAGCGCGCCTGGCCGCCCGTCGGGAGGACGTGGTTGCTGCCGGCCATGTAGTCGCCGAGGCTGACCGGAGTCTGATCGCCCACGAATACTGCTCCGGCGCTGGTGAAGGCGGATGCCGCGGCATCCGCGTCCTCCAGGTGGAGTTCGAGGTGCTCCGGCGCATAGGCATTGCTGAACGCGGTCGCCATGGCCCGGTCGTCGACGAGCACGATCGCGGACTGCTCCCCGCCCAGCGCGGCGGCGACGCGGTCGGCGTGCCTGGTCGACGCAGCCAGTTCCTCGACGCCAGCCGCGACGCGCTCGGCGAGATCTGCCGAATCGGTCACCAGCACCGCCGATGCCTGCTCGTCGTGCTCGGCCTGACTGATCAGATCCGCCGCGATGAGACGTGCGTCCGCCGCGGCATCGGCGACGATGAGGATCTCGGTCGCACCGGCTTCGGAATCCGTACCGACGACGCCGGCGACGACGCGCTTGGCGGACGCGACGTAGTTGTTTCCGGGTCCGGACACGACATCGACCGGGTCGAGTCCGATGCCGGCCACTCCGTGGGCGAAGGCCCCGATCGCACCGGCGCCGCCCATCGCGTACACCTCGTCGATGCCGAGCAGGCCGGCTGCGGCGAGGATCGTCGGGTGGATGCGGCCGCCCTGATCGGACTGCGGAGGCGAAGCGAGCGCGATCTGCTCGACGCCGGCGACCTGCGCGGGCACCACGTTCATGATCACGCTGGACGGGTAGACGGCCTTGCCGCCAGGGATGTAGACGCCGACGCGCCTGACCGGCTGCCACCGCTGCACGATGCGGGCGCCGGGACCGATGTCGGTGATCTGCTCGGCCGGGACCTGGGCCGCTGACGCCTGTCGCACGCGTCGGATGGTCTCCTCCAACGCAGCGCGGATCTCCGGTTCGAGCGCCGTCACGGCTTCCGTGATGTGCTCGCCTGGGACACGGATGGCGTGCCCCGTGACCCGGTCGAAGCTCTCGGCCTGGCCGCGCAGCGCCGCCTCGCCGTCGGTGCGCACGGCTTCGACGATGCGGGTGGCCGCGTCGAGCGCCTCGGCGCGCGCCTGCGCGGCGCGCGGCACGGCCGCGAGCATGTCGGATGCCGAGAGCTCTCGCCCTCGGAGATCGATGGTGCGCATGTCAGCCCTTCGTGATGTCGTCGATGTCGTGCAGATAGCCGATCCGGCCATCATCATGTCGCACGACGAACGCGCCACCGCGATCCTCGATCACGAGCGCCCACGCGTCAGGGCCGATGCGGAACAGCGGCTCGCCCCGCTCGTCCACGACGTCGCGCTCGCTCGGCGCGAGCGCCCAGAACGGCTGGGCGACCGGTGCGAAACGCGGGTTGGTCGCGTCGACGTCGAAGACCTCTTCGACGACGACCTGCTCTTCGACGACCTCAACCGGCTCGGCAGCGTCGGATTCGACGACCTCGACCTCGACCTCGGGCTCGTCGATGTCGGGCTCGGCGGACTCCGGCGCAAGACCCAGTTCGCTGATCGGCTCGATTCCGGCGGCATCGTCATCGATACGCGCGTCCTCGGCATCCGCTCCGCGCGAGCGGCGCGCGTAGCCGGGCGCGTACTCGTCCTGCGTCAGCACGGAACCGGTGTCGCCGCCTGATGCGTGTGCGGAGAGCGGCACCTGACCTGCGAGACCGAGCGCGGCGATCTCGTCGGTGGTGTTCTCACCGGAGAGCTCGGCATCCAGCACAGGAGCTGCGGGGGCTTCCGGCGCATCCGCGGCGGGCTTGGGCGCACGCGGCCGGGCGATCACCGGACGGACGGGGTTGGCGTTTCGGTGGGCCAGCGTCTCGAGACGGCCGATGAAGTCCTCGCGCAGACCGGGGATCAGCGGTGCGAACACCGTCAGCACGACGAGGCCGAGTGCGGCGACCAGCTCGACCCACGGAACCCACGCCGCGGGGGCGATGCCGGTGGCGATCCAGGTACCCACCAGCGACCAGCTCACCTGCGCCCACGAGATCGCTGCGACAGCGAATGCCACCGAGGCGAACTGATCGATGCCCAAGGAGCCGACGCGCCGGATGCCGTCCGGGGAGAAGCGGCGCAGCACGATCAGGAACACGGCGGCCGTCGGAAGGCCGATGGGCAGCACCCAGGCGATCCCCTGGGCCCAGACCGAGCCGCTGCCGCCGACGAGCGGGAAGAACGACACCACGAATGCGACGAGCCAGGCGCCGACGATGATGAGCTCGCGCAGCGTGAATCCGAGGATTCCGTACTCCGGCGTGACCTGGTCCTCGTACAGGACGGATCCGTCCTCCACGGTGAACGTCTCGGCATCGGCCGCGGGTGTCGTGGACTCGGGGTCGTCCTCGAACGGGTGCTGGGTACTCATCCTGTTCCTTTCGTCACGGGGCGCGACCGTGCCGGCCGACGTCCCTAACGCGTCCCGATATTACCTGCGGGTGCCCGCGCCGCCCTTATCGAGACCGTAACCGTCATGACTTTCTCATGAAGCGCGTCAGCCGAGGCAGGCAGGTCCCAGCAGCGACTTCAGATCGCCGAAGAGGTCCGCTGAGACCCTGACCGGCATGGGGACTTCGAACACCTTGGCGGTCTGTCCTCGATGCACGCGGAGCAGCACTTCGGTGTCGCCGTTGTGTCTGCGCAGCACCTCGGCGAGGTCGTTCATCACGCGTTCGGTGGCGCGCTGCTCGGCCACGACCAGTGCCAGCGGTCCTGCGGCGTCGAACGAGCCGACGTCGGGGGCGAACGCCGACTGGGCATGCAGGTTGAGCCCGTCGTCGCGGCGGGACACGCGCCCGCGAACGGCGAGGATCGCATCCTGCTGCAGCACATGCTGGAACTCGGTGTAGGTCTTGCCCATGAACATCACGGTGACCTCGCCGTTGAAGTCCTCGACGGTGATCATGCCGTACGGATTCCCGCTGGCCTTGGCGACGCGGTGCTGGACGCTCGTCACGAGGCCTGCGACCGTCACCTGGTCGCCGTCCTGAAGATCCTCGGACGCCAGCAGGTTGTGGATCGAGATCGATGCGTGCTTGGCGAGCGGCACCTCGAGCCCCGCGAGCGGATGATCGGAGACGTAGAGACCGAGCATCTCGCGCTCGAACGCCAGCTTGTCCTTCTTGGTCCACTCCGGACGCTCCGGCACCTTGGCAGGTGCCGCCTCCTCCATGTCGTCGTAGAGGCTGTCGAAGTCGAAGCCGATGGCACCCTGCGCCTCGTTGCGTTTGCGATCCACGGCGGCCTCGACGGCATCCTCGTGGACCTCCATCAGCGCACGGCGGGTGTCGCCCATCGAGTCGAAGGCACCGGCTTTGATCAGGGATTCGACCGTCCGCTTGTTCGCCACATGCAGCGGAACTTTGTGCAGGAAGTCGTGGAACGAGCCGAACGTCTCCTTCTTGCGCGCCTGGACGATGCCGTCGACGACGTTGCTGCCGACGTTGCGCACGGCACCGAGACCGAAGCGGATGTCCTCGCCGACGGCGGCGAAGAAGTTGATCGACTCCCCCACATCCGGCGGGAGCACTCGGATCCCCATGCGACGGCACTCGTTCAGATACAGCGCCATCTTGTCCTTGGAATCGCCGACGCTGGTCAGCAGCGCCGCCATGTACTCGGCGGGATAGTGCGCCTTGAGATAGGCGGTCCAGTACGACACGAGACCGTAAGCCGCGGAGTGCGCTTTGTTGAAGGCGTAGTCCGAGAACGGCAGCAGGATGTCCCACAGCGCCTTGATCGCGGCCTCGCCGAAGCCGCGCTCCTTCATGCCGCCGGAGAAGCCCTCGTACTGCTTGTCCAGCTCGGACTTCTTCTTCTTTCCCATCGCGCGGCGGAGGATGTCGGCCTGGCCGAGGCTGAAGCCGGCGACCTTCTGCGCGATGGCCATGACCTGCTCCTGATAGATGATCAGGCCGTAGGACTCCTGCAGGATCTCGGCGAGCGGCTCTTCGAGCTCGGGGTGGATCGGCGTGATCTCCTGCAGGCCGTTCTTGCGCAGTGCGTAGTTGGTGTGCGAGTTCGCCCCCATGGGCCCCGGTCGGTACAGGGCGATGAGGGCCGAGATGTCGCCGAAGGTGTCCGGTTTCATCAGGCGCATGAGAGAGCGCAGCGGCGGACTGTCGAGCTGGAACACGCCCAGCGTGTCGCCCTTGCCGAGCAGATCGTAGACGGCGCGGTCGTCGAGCGCGAGGTGCTCGAGATCGAGCTCCTCTCCCCTGTTCAGGCGGATGTTGTCGAGCGCGTCCGAGATGATCGTGAGGTTTCGAAGCCCCAGGAAGTCCATCTTGATGAGGCCGAGCGTCTCGCAGGACGGGTAGTCGAACTGCGTGACGATCTGCCCGTCCTGTTCGCGGCGCATGATCGGGATGATGTCGAGCAGTGGCTCGGACGACATGATGACGCCGGCTGCGTGCACGCCCCACTGGCGCTTCAGGCCTTCCAGACCCAGCGCGCGGTCGAAGACCGTCTTCGCCTCGGGGTCGGTCTCGATGAGTGCCCGGAACTCGCTGGCCTCCTTGTAGCGGGGGTGCGCGGAGTCGAACATGCCGTCCAGCGGCATGTCCTTGCCCATGACGGGCGGCGGCATGGCCTTCGTGAGACGCTCGCCCATGCTGAACGGGAAGCCCAGCACGCGTCCGGCATCCTTCAGCGCCTGCTTGGACTTGATCGTGCCGTAGGTGACGATCTGCGCGACGCGCTCCGAGCCGTACTTCTCGGTCACGTAGTCGATGACCTCGCCGCGGCGACGATCATCGAAGTCGACGTCGAAGTCAGGCATCGAGACGCGGTCAGGGTTCAGGAATCGCTCGAAGATCAGGCCGTGCTCGAGCGGGTCGAGGTCGGTGATCTTCATGGCGTACGCGACCATGGAGCCGGCACCGGAGCCGCGACCCGGCCCCACGCGGATGCCGTTGTCCTTGGCCCAGTTGATGAAGTCGGCGACGACGAGGAAGTACCCGGGGAAGCCCATCTGCAGGATGATGCCGGTCTCGTACTCGGCCTGCTTGCGGACCTTGTCCGGGATGCCGTTGGGGTACCGGTAGTGCAGGCCGGCCTCGACCTCCTTGATGAGCCAGCTGTCCTCGGTCTCGCCGTCCGGCACCGGGAAGCGCGGCATGTAGTTCGCCGAGGTGTTGAATTCGACCTCGCAGCGCTCGGCGATCAGCAGCGTGTTGTCGCACGCCTCGGGGTGGTCGCGGAACAGCTGGCGCATCTCCTGCGCGGTCTTGACGTAGTAGCCGTCGCCGTCGAACTTGAACCGGTTCGGATCGTCCAGGGTCGAGCCCGACTGCACGCACAGCAGCGCCGCGTGCGCATCGGCCTCGTGCTGGTGCGTGTAGTGCGAGTCGTTGGTCGCCACCAGCGGGATGCCGAGATCCTTCGACAGGCGCAGCAGGTCGGTCATGACGCGGCGCTCGATGGAAAGGCCGTGATCCATGATCTCGGCGAAGTAGTTCTCCTTGCCGAACAGATCCTGGAACTCTGCCGCGGCCGCGCGCGCGGCGTCGTACTGGCCCAGACGCAGGCGGGTCTGGATCTCGCCGGACGGGCATCCGGTCGTCGCGATCAGTCCCTTGCCGTACGTCTGCAGAAGGTCGCGGTCCATGCGGGGCTTGAAGTAGTAGCCCTCGATGCTCGAAAGCGAACTGAGCCGGAAGAGGTTGTGCATGCCCTCGGTGCTCTGACTCCACATCGTCATGTGGGTGTAGGCGCCGGAACCGGACACGTCGTCGCTCTTCTGATCCGGGGAGCCCCACTGGACGCGCGATTTGTCGCTGCGGTGCGTGCCGGGAGTCACGTACGCCTCGAGACCGATGATCGGCTTGACGCCGGCGTTCTGCGCGGCACGGTAGAACTCGAAGGCCGCGAACGTGTTGCCGTGGTCGGTCACCGCGATGGCCGGCATGCCGTAATCCGCCGCCGCCTGGGTCATCGCGCCGATCTTCGCAGCGCCGTCCAGCATCGAGTACTCGCTGTGGACGTGGAGGTGCACGAAGGAGTCGGATGCCATGCTTCGAGTCTACGAGCTGGCCCCGACATCGGGATCCGATGCCGGGGCCGAATGACGGTCTACGGGATGGGAACGGAGGCCGGGATCTCGTCGACGACAGTCACGTGAATCCGGCTGGACCAGCGGTCATCGTCGAGATTGCCGTGGCCGACGATCAATCCCTTCGAGGTGTCGACGTCGACGGTCTCCATCCAGTCGCTCTCGCCCCCCTCGGGGAAGGCGATCGTGGTGATGTCGCCCTCGACGCGCTCGACGTGGGCCCCGGGCACGAGTGCCAGCGCCTGGAACATCACCGCGCGGAGGTCGGCCGGAGCGAGGTTGAATCCGATGGGGTCGCCGAGCCTCGGCGGCGGGCAGTCCGACAGGTACTCGTAGGACGAGTCGTCGAGCCAGTCGACGAGCGCCCCCGGGTCACGCGGCATCTCGTCGTAGTAGCACGCCAGCGGGTTGCGTGAGAACGTGTGGACGTCCTCCGATTCGACGCCCTCCGCTCCGACACCGGTCACGCTGTACATCCCCCCGGGGTAGACCTCCACCCGAACTTGGAACTCGAGCTGATCGAGCCCTTCCTCGGCCACGGCTGCGTCGGGTCCATCGATCTCCAGAAGCTCCGTCGATTCGCCGTAGTCCTGCACCCAGTCCCCCGAGCGATCCGCCGGGACGTACATCGATCGCGCCTGACGAACCACGGCCGTGGTCGCCGAGTCGTTGCTGTCCCAGTACCCTCCGTCGGGGCTCGACTCATCCACCCGCCAGCCGAGTCGCTGCGTCGACACCTCCTGGATCCGGATGTACTGCCCGGGCCGGGGATCCAGAACGGCGGCGGTCAGAGTCGCCTCAGCTGCCTGGTTCAACACCTCGGCCGCGGATGCAGTCGGTGCCTCGACAGGCGCCAACACCGACCCGACGACGATCGCGGTCACCGCGGTACCGGCGACCAGTCCCCCGATGCCGATTCCCGCCCATGCGCGCCGTCGCCGCCGCGCACGCTCCGGCCGAGCGCTGCGCGCAACTTCACGTGTGAGCGCCTGGCGCGCCACCCGGACGTTCTCCTCGGTGATCCGGGCCTCATCGGCCCCGATCTCACGAATGCGTTCCGAAAGCAGCATCGGTCTCCTCCTTCACCATCCAGGTCAGCCGGGTCGCGGAATGCGAGCCCGGCGGTGCGAGCCTGCGACGGACGCGATTCAACCGGGACCGCACGGTCCCGACGGGCACGCCGAGCGCCTCGGCGATCTGCTCGTAGGTCAGATCCGCCCAGGCGTACAGCAGCAGCGTGTCCCTGTCCTTCGCCGACAGCGCGGCGATCCTCGGTGTCAGCGCCTTCAGCGCTGCACCCGCATCCATGCGCGCGTCGGATGCCGCGTGCGGCGGTTCCTCGGCCACGGCATCCGCACCGGCCGACGCCGCGAACGAACGCCACTGCCGGGCTTCAGCCGTGCGGTGGCTCTTCACGAGCCGCGTCGCGATGCCCAGCAGCCATGGCCGCGCCGACTCCCACGCCGGATCGAACGCCGCACGGCGCTTGAACGCGACGAGGAACGTCTCGCTCAGGACGTCGTCGACGGCATCCGCCCCGATCCGTCGCCGGATGTAGCCGCCGACGGGCCGGACGTGCCGTTCGAAGATCTCGGAGAAGACTCCTGGTTCTTCGAGCGACCGCTGGATGATCTCGCTGTCTGTGCTCACATCAGGTATTGCCCGCCCATGGCGATTCGGTTCACGAATCCTCCGAATCAGTCAGATCGAGCCGCATCAGCACCCGCGGGAAGCCGTCGAGCACGGAGTCTGTCTCGGCCGCGAACTCGAACCCCGCACTCTCGAAGAGCGCCCGCGTTCCCACGTACGCCATCGTGAGATTCACCTTCGCCCCGTCGTTGTCGACGGGATAGCCCTCTATCGCAGGCGCCCCCCGCTCTCGCGCGTACGCGATGGCACCTTCGATCAGCGCATGCGAGACACCCTGCTTGCGGTACCCGGGTCGCACACGGAAGCACCACAGCGACCAGACGTCGAGATCGTCCACATGCGGGATGAGCCGGTTGCGCGCGAAGCTCGTGTCCCGCCGCGGATGCAGCGCAGCCCACCCGACGGGCTCTCCGTCGAGGTACGCGATCACGCCGGGCGGCGGGTCGTACTCGCACAGCTCCCGCACACGATTCGCCCGCGCCTCGCCTTTCAGCGCGACATTCTCCTTGTTGCCGATCCGGTAGCTCAGGCAGAAGCACACGTTCGATGTCGGCTTCTTCGGTCCTACCAGCGTCGCGACGTCGTCGAAGACGGTGGCGGGGCGCACCTCGATGCTCATGCCCAACAGTGTGCCGGATGCCGCCGACATCCGGTCTCTGTCTTGCATCGAGTCGGGATCGGGAGACCCTCGTCACGTCGGGTCACACTTCGTGCGACCAGGCGACGGCGCAAGTCGCCCCTGCTGTGACCGATCGCGGGTTCGGCACAGCCACGGCGGCATCCGGCATCCAGAGGCCGCCCGAAACGTGACCCGAATCGTGGGCGACACCCCGAGTCCACCGACGGCCGATCAATCCCCGCGCAGCATCTCCAGCGCGCCGGCCAGGTCCGCCGGGTACGGCGACTCGAACTCGACCCAGTCGCCCGACCCGGGATGCGCGAACGCGAGCTTGTGCGCGTGCAGCCATTGCCTGGTCAGACCCAGCCGAGCGGCCGTGGTCGGGTCGGCTCCATAGAGCGGATCTCCGACGCAGGGATGCCGGTGGGCCGCCATGTGCACGCGGATCTGGTGCGTGCGCCCTGTTTCGAGATGGATCTCCAGCAGCGATGCTCCGGGGAACGCCTCGAGCGTCTCGTAGTGCGTCACCGAATCCTTGCCCTCGGGCGTGACGGCGAACTTCCACGAGTGGCTGGGATGCCGCCCGATCGGAGCATCGATCGTCCCCGCCAGCGGGTCGGGGTGCCCCTGCACCACGGCGTGGTAGATCTTCTCGACCGTGCGCTCCTTGAAAGCGCGCTTGAGCAGCGTGTAGGCGCGCTCCGTCTTGGCGACCACCATGAGGCCGCTCGTGCCCACGTCGAGGCGATGCACGATCCCGGCTCGCTCGGACGCACCGCTCGTGGCGATGCGGAAGCCGGCGCCCGCCAGCGCGCCGAGCACGGTAGGTCCGTCCCATCCGAGGGACGGATGGGCGGCGACGCCGGTGGGCTTGTCGACGACCACGATCTCGTCGTCGTCATGGATGATGTCGAGTTCCGGCACATCGACGGGGACGATGCGCGGCTCTTCCTTCGGCCGCCATTCGACGCTCAGCCAGCCGCCAGCGCGCAGCCGGTCGGATTTGCCGAGTGTCATGCCGTCGACGCTCACGCCGCCGGCTTCGGCGACCTCGGCCGCGAACGTGCGCGAGAACCCGAGCATCTTGGCGAGGGCGGCGTCGACCCGCACGCCCTCGAGGCCGTCCGGAATCGGAAGTTGACGGGATTCCACGATCAGGATGCCGCGCCGGACGATGCGGGTCGACCGGCCTCGTCGTCTTCGCCGAGCGCGGGAGAAGCCGTGACGTCCGCGGCATCCAGGCGGTCGGCATCCGCCTCGTCCGCCGTATCGGCCGCTGCGGCTTCAGCCCGCTGTTCCGTATCGGTCGCAGCCCGTTTCTCCGCTTCGACGTGATCCCGTTCCCGCGTGCCGTCGAGGCGCAGGCCGAGCACGACGAGCAGTGCCACCGAGATCATGCCAGTGACGATGAAGATGTCCGCGACGTTGAAGATCGCCGGCATCATCCAGGGCATCGAGATCATGTCAACGACCTCGCCCATGGCGAAGCCGGGGTCTCGGAAGAACCTGTCGCCCAGGTTGCCGAGCACCCCACCCAGCAGGCAGCCGAGGACGACAGCCCACAGCCGCGACTGCACGCCGACGGCCTTCCAGATGATGACCACGGCGACGGCGCTCAGCGCGAGTGTGAAGATCCAGGTGTGATCGGCGCCGATCGAGAACGCGGCACCGGGATTGCGCACGTAGTACAGCTGGAGGAACTCCCCCAGCACCGGAACCGGCTCCCGGTAGGGCAGGTTCTCGACAGTGAGGTACTTCACGAACTGATCGGCGGCCAGCACGACGATCGCGAGAATCGCGACGATCGCGCCGGCCGCCGACCGACGAAGGGGACGACGTCCTGACAAGAGGATGCCTTAGAGACCGATGGCGGAGACCGGCGTCGAATCCGCCGAGGTCGCCTTCGCATCGAGGTCTCGCAGCTGGCCCTCGATGTAGCCGCGCAGCTGAGCGCGGTAGTCGCGCTCGAACGTGCGCAGCTCCGTGATGCGAGCCTCGAGCGTGTTGCGCTCGCGCTCGAGGCGTGCGGATTCCTCGCGCTGCTTGGCCGCGGCCTCGCTGCGGATCTTCTCGACCTCGGTCTCGGCCTCGGCGATGAGCGCAGCGCGCTTCGCCTCGCCCTCGGCGACGTGCTCGTCGTGCAGGCGCTGCGCCAGCTCGATGATGCCGGCGGTGGTGGTCGTCGCGACGGGAGCCGCCGCGGGGGCGGGGGCCGCCTCGGGTGCGGGCGACTCGACGGGCGCGGGGGCCGCGGCGACGGGAGCCGGAACCTCGGAGACGACCGGTGCCTCAGCGGCCTTCTTCTCGCCGGACTCGTAGGCGGCGAGCTTCGCCTTCAGCTCTGCGTTCTCCTCGAGGGCCTTGCGCCACTCGACGACGATCTCGTCGAGGAAGTCATCCACCTCGTCCGGGTCGAAGCCGTCCTTGAAGCGGACGTGCTGAAACTGCTTGGTGACGACGTCATCCGGGGTCAGTGCCATGGGTAGGCTCCTCTTTCGATGAGTTTGTGGATCTGGCGCGGACCCTGGGGGCGCACCTGGGAGCCAAGCATAGTCCCCGGACCTGATCGCCGCGACGGCGGACGTTCACTCCGGCGTGCCTGTGCTCAGCTCGCGGCGCCGCCAATCGCGCGCACGACGGCCATGAGGATGAGGACGATGAACATCGTCAGTGCGAACCCGAAATCCAGGGAAAGCCCGCCGATCCGCAGCGGCGGAATGATTCGACGGAAGAACCGGATCGGCGGATCCGTGACGGTGTAGATCGCCTCGGCGACCACCAGACCGAAGCCCTTCGGCCGCCACTCCCGATTGAACAGCGGGATGTAGTCGAGGATCAGACGTGCGAAGAGCACGAAGATGTAGATCAGCAGCACCGTATGGACGATGCCGGCGATGAGAGAGACCAGCGAACCCACGGGTTATGCGTGATCGAAGGCGGCGGACTCCGCGTCCGCCTGCGCGATTCCCCCGTGACCGGACACGGCGATGTTCTCCGGCGAGAGCAGGAACACCTTGGAGGTGACGCGCTCGATACGACCGTACAGGCCGAGGGAGAGACCGCTCGCGAAGTCGATGAGGCGACGAGCCTCGGCATCCGACATCTGCGACAGGTTGATGATCACCGGGATGCCCTCGCGGAAGCTCTCCGCGATCAGCTGCGCATCGCGGTACTGCTTCGGGTGCACGGTGAGGATCTCGTTCACGGCGCCTCCAGCCGGCTGACGCACGGCGACGGGACGACGAAGCGGGGTCACCGGTGCCGGTGCCTGCTCCTCGACCTCGCGGTCGCGCTCGCGGTGTGCTCGAGCAGGCGCCTGTGACGCCTCCTCTTCGTAGACCTCTTCCTCATCGGCGAGGCCGAGATACACCATGGTCTTCTTCAGCGGGTTTCCCATCGTGTCCTCCGGAAACGTATCGGGGCTGGTCTGGTTCGAGGTTATCCCCGCACAGGGCGGGGACCGGTGATTGCGGAGCCGATCCGCAGGTGTGTCGCGCCGGCCTGGATGGCCTGGGCGAAGTCGGCCGTCATGCCTGCCGAGATCCAGGAGGCATCCGGATGCTGCGCGCGCACGGCATCCGCCACCGACCTCAGTCGGGCGAACGCCGACGCGGGCTCCTCGTCCAGCGGTGCCACAGCCATGACGCCGCACAGCCGCAGCGACGGCAGTCCGGCGATGTGGTCGGCGAGACCCACGGCGCCCTCCGGCGCGACACCGCCACGACCGGCATCCTGGGTGAGGTTGATCTGCACGAGGACATCGAGCACAGCGTCCGATTCCGCGGCCCGGTGCAGCGCGTCGGCGAGACGATCCCGATCGACCGAATGCACCACGTCGGCGCTGCGGCGGATCGCAGCGGCCTTGTTCGTCTGCGCCTGGCCGATGAAGTGCCAGCGCACGGGGACGCCTTCGAGCTCGGCCCGCTTCGACGTGAGCTCCTGCTGGCGGTTCTCGCCGACGTCGGTCACGCCGAGAGCTGCGAGATCGGCGACAAGGGATGCCGGGTGGAACTTCGTCACGACGATGCGCGTGATGTCATCGACGTCACGGCCTGCCTCGCGCGCGGCGTCGGCGATCTGCTCATCGATCGCCGACAGCCGTGCCGCCAGGGTCATCGTGCGGTCGTCCTCGAAGTCACTTGAGGAACTCGGGGATGTCGAGGTCGTTGTCGTCGGCGAAGGCCGGCTCGTAGCTGCTGGTCGCCGAGATCGGAGCGACGGGCTCGCGCTTCTCCTCGACCACCGGAACCTCGATGCTCTTCTCCTCGGCGACCGTCTGCTCGGTCAGCGGCTCCGGGCGGGCGAGGAACGTCGGGTCCAGTCGCAGCGACGGCTCACCGCTGTCGAAGCCGGCCGCGATGACCGTCACGCGCACCTCGTCGCCGAGCGTGTCGTCGATGACGGTACCGAAGATGATGTTCGCTTCGGGGTGGGCGGCTTCCTTGACCAGGTCGGCGGCGTCGTGGATCTCGAAGATGCCGAGGTTGGAGCCACCCTGGATCGACAGAAGCACGCCGTGCGCGCCCTCGATGGATGCCTCAAGCAGCGGCGACTCGACCGCGAGCTCGGCAGCTTTGATGGCCCGATCGGCACCGCGTGCGGAGCCGATGCCCATGAGCGCGGAACCCGCCCCCTGCATGACCGACTTGACGTCGGCGAAGTCGAGGTTGATGAGACCCGGCGTCGTGATGAGATCGGTGATGCCCTGCACACCGGCGAGGAGCACCTGGTCGGCCGTGGCGAAGGCCTCGATCATCGAGATCCCGCGGTCGCTGATCTCGAGGAGTCGGTCGTTCGGCACCACGATGAGGGTGTCGACCTCTTCCTTCAGCTTCACGACGCCCGCCTCGGCCTGACTCTGGCGACGGCGGCCCTCGAACGAGAACGGCTTCGTGACGACGCCGATCGTGAGTGCGCCGATCGACTTCGCGATGCGGGCGACGACGGGGGCGCCACCGGTTCCGGTACCACCGCCCTCGCCTGCGGTGACGAAGACCATGTCGGCGCCGGTGAGCGCCTGCTCGATCTCCTCCGCGTGGTCCTCCGCAGCACGACGGCCCACCTCGGGGTCGGCTCCGGCGCCGAGTCCGCGGGTGAGCTCTCGGCCGACGTCGAGCTTGACATCGGCGTCGCTCATCAGCAGCGCCTGCGCGTCGGTGTTGACGGCGATGAACTCGACGCCGCGCAGGCCGAGTTCGATCATGCGGTTGACGGCGTTGACACCGCCACCGCCGACGCCGACGACCTTGATCACGGCGAGGTAGTTCTGGTTCTGGCTCATGGCCGGCCTCCGATATGTCGAGCCTGAAAATCTGTTCTGCGAGTGTGTGAACCTTAAACCTCAACTAGAGGTGTAAAGTATTTCCCGGTATTGCGTTCTCTTGATCGAAGGTATGCGCCCATTCGGTGTGCGCGCGCAACGACACGGGCGTGTCTGGCAATCGCCCGTGCAGAAGCCGCTCTGCGCGCTCCGGGAGCGGTCAGCCGGCGATGCCGACGGCAGGAGTCGAAACGTCGAACGTCTCGGCATCGGGGTTCGCCGCCACGAGTCGCGTCAGCACGAGCGCCTTCTCCCCCGACTGCTCCGAGCTCCCCCACACGACGGTCTTCTCCCCCAGCGTGAGCGTCACGTCGTCCGTCGAGGACGCCTGCACGCGCGTGAGCTGCGCGCGCAGATCCGCCGGCAGCGAGCGCACGACGAGCCCGGCGGACTCGAAGGCCGCCGATTCCGTCCCGCCCTCGATCTCCAGCAGCGGCTGCCCCGCAGGCTGGGCATCGGTCGTCGCCAGAGCGACGCCTGCGGCATCCACGAGCGTGTACCCGACATCCGAGCTGAGGACGCCGACAGGTGTGCGCTCCACGATCCGCACGGTGAGCTCGTGCGGCGGCTTCGCCTCGAGTGCGTACGTCTCGATGAGCGGGAACGCGATGAGCGCGGCTTTGACCTCGCCCGCATCCACAAGAGCCAAGGGCGTGCCGACCTGATCCGCCAGCGCGGCTTCGATCTGCGTCGGATCGAGCGATGACGCACCGATCACGGTCACCTTCTCGACGGCGAACAGCGGGCTGTAGGCGGCCAGCGCCGTGCCGCTGATCAGCAGCACGAGCGCGCCGAGCGCACTGAGCCAGATCATGCGCCGACGGCGGGAACGCTGGGTGAACCGCCGGATCTCGCTCTTGAGCGCCTTGCGACGTGCGCGGGCGGCGCGCCAGACATCCCGCTGGGTCAGCGGGGGCTCGTCCGGATCCTGGATGCCGGGATCCGCCCCGTCGACGCCATCGGCGGCCGGCGCGATCGTCGTGACGACCGCTTCCGGCGTCTCGTCGCGCGCGCGTCGGCCTCGGCGGACCGGCTGGTCGTCGGACGGCTGCTCGTCCGGTGCGACCGGGAGGGGCGCTGGCCGGCGCATGCGTCAGTCCTCTGGTGTCTGCCGGAGCGCGTCCAGCACCTGCGGGATGATCTGGTAGACGTTGCCGCAGCCGAGGGTGATGACGTAGTCGCCCTCGCGCGCGATGCTCGCCGTGTAGTCCGCGGCATCCTGCCAGTCAGCGACGTAGTGCACGTTGCCCTGGTCGGCGAACGCACCGCTGACCAGCTCGCCCGTGACTCCGGGAACCGGGTCCTCGCGCGCACCGTAGACGTCGAGCATGACCGTGTGATCGGCACCCTGTTCGAGCACTTCGGCGAACTCGCGGAACATGTGCTGCGTGCGCGAGTACGTGTGCGGCTGCTGGATCGCGATGACGCGTCCGGTGCCGACGACGCTGCGGGCGGTCGCGAGGGCGACCTGCACCTCCGCCGGGTGATGCGCGTAGTCGTCGAACACGCTCACGCCGCGCTCGGTGCCGTGCAGCTCGAAGCGCCGCACCGTGCCGGCGAATCCCTCGAGAGCACGCGCGGCGTCGGCGAGCGGGTAGCCGAGCGACTGCAGCACCGCGACGGCGCCGGCGGCGTTGACCGCGTTGTGCGCACCGGGTACCGCGAGCCGCAACCGGACGGACTCGCCTTCGCGCGTGAGCGTCGCAGAGACGGACCCGGTCGCGTCGATGTCTGTGATCCGGAGATCCGCGTCCTCGGCGAGGCCGAAGGTGATCACATTCGGATGCGACATGCCGGCGGCGACGCGCAGCGCACCTGGGTCGTCGCTCGAGATCACCACGGCTTCGGTCGCGGCATCCGCGAACCGGACGAAGGCGTCGTGGAAGGCCTCGTCGGAGCCGTAGAAGTCGAGGTGGTCCGGGTCAACGTTGGTGATGAGCGCGACCGCCGTGTCGTACAGCAGGAAAGTGCCGTCCGACTCGTCGGCCTCGATCACGAACAGTTCATCGGAGCCGGTTGCGCTGGAGGCGCCCAACTGCTCGATGACACCGCCGTTGACGAAGCTCGGGTCGGCTCCGAGTTCGCGCAGAGCGGTGATGATCATTCCGGTCGAAGTGGTCTTGCCATGGGCACCGGCGACCGACACGAGCCGGCGCGAACCGATCAGCCAGTGCAGCGCCTGCGACCGATGGATGACGTGCAGACCGCGTTCCTTGGCGAGGACGAACTCGGGATTCTCCGGCCAGATCGCGCCGGTGTGGATCACGGTGTCCGCGTCGCCCAGGTGGGCCGCGTCGTGGCCGACGTGGACGGTCGCCCCGGCATCCGCCAGGGCGCGCAGAGCCGCGCTGTCGGCGCGGTCCGAACCGGACACCCGGATGCCGGCGTCGAGGAACATCTTGGCGAGTCCGCTCATACCGGAGCCGCCGATGCCGATGAAGTGCGCGGCGGCGATGGACTCCGGAATCGGGAGGGTGAGGTCAGGTCTGATCATGTCGTTCTCAGTTTAGTTCGGGGTGCCGAGTGCACGGTCGACCAGGGCGATGACGTTCTCCGTGCCTGCGCGCGTGCCGACACGGTCGGCGGCCGCAGCCATGGCGGCGATCCGATCGGGATCGCTGAGCAGCGGAACGACGACCTCCCGCACGGTCTTCCCGGAGAAGGTCGGGTCGTCGAGCAGGCGGGCGGCCCCGGCGGCGACGGCGGATGCCGCGTTGAGCCTCTGTTCGCCGTTGCCGACCGAATAGGGCACGTAGAGGGCCGGGATGCCGAGCGCGCTGATCTCGCTCACGGTGGCGGCTCCCGAGCGGGACACGATCAGGTCGGCCAGCGCGAAGGCGAGGTCCATCCGGTCGACGTAGCGCCGCATCGCGTAGCCCGGTGCGCCGGGATCTGCGAGGTCGCTGCGCTCCCCCGTCACGTGCAGCAGCTGCCATCCGGCGTCCAGCACGTCCTGCCAGGAGTCGGCGAAGGCGTCGTTCAGCCGCTGCGCACCGAGCGAGCCGCCGAATACGAGCAGCACAGGACGATCGGCGTCCAGCCCGAACGCCTCCGCGGCCTCGGCACGAGCCGCCTGCCGGTCGAGCTCGATGACCTCACGCCGCAGCGGCATGCCGACGACCTCGGCGCCGCGCATCGGCGTCCCGTCGAAGGCGACGCCGACGGACGCAGCACGGCGCGCACCCAGCTTGTTCGCGAGGCCGGGCTTCGCATTGGCCTCGTGCACGACATAGGGCACGCCCTCACGACGGGCCGCGACGTACGCGGGAGCCGCCGCATACCCGCCGAAGCCGATCACGACGTCGACACCGCGCGTGCGGATGTGATCGCGGACCTGACGGACGGCCCTGCGGAATTTCGCGGGGAACGCGGCGGCCTGCTTGTTCGGACGCCGCGGGAACGGAACCTTGTCGACGATGAGCAGCTCGTAGCCGCGCTCCGGTACCAGCCGGGCCTCGAGGCCCTCCGCGGTGCCGAGCACCAGCAGGTCGGCGTCCGCATCGCGCAGACGGAGGCCGTCGGCCACGGCGAGCAGGGGATTGACATGTCCGGCGGTGCCTCCGCCGGCGAGCAGGTACGTGGTCACCTGGTGACCCTACCCCGTCCGTCTGCGGGGATCGTGCGCGCGAAGGCCAGCAGGACGCCGCACGCGAGCAGCACGGAAAGCAGCGCGGTACCGCCCTGCGACATGAAGGGCAGCGGCACGCCCATGACGGGGAAGACGCCGATCACGACGCCGATGTTGATGAGGGCCTGACCGATGATCCAGACCGTGATGCCGCCGGCCGCGACCCGGATGAACGGGTCGTCCGTCTTGCGGATGATGTGGAACGCTCCGACCGCGAAGACGGTGAACAGCGCCATGACGACGATGCAGCCGATGAGACCGAGCTCTTCTCCGACGATCGCGAAGATGTAGTCGTTCGCCGCGGCGGGCAGCCAGCCGTACTTCTCCTGCGAGTTGCCGAGGCCGAGGCCGAAGATGCCGCCGGTGGCCATGCCCCAGAAGCCATGGATCGCCTGATAGCAGATGTTGTCGAACGTCTCGCGATCCACCACCGGATCGACGTTCGCGCACAGCGCCGTGATGCGCTTCATGCGGTTGTCGCTGGAGAGCGCGTAGAACAGCACGGCGCCGGCGCCGGCGAGCAGCGGCAGGATGAACAGGCGCAGCTTGACGCCGGAGAAGAACAGACACGCGAGCAGGATCAGAACGAGCACCATCGCCGTGCCGAGATCCTCACCGGCCATGACCGACCCGATCACGAGCACGGACACCGGCACCACAGGGATGAAGACGTGATGCCACACGGCGAGCCTGGTCTGCTTGCGCAGCAGGACGTAAGCGATCCACAGGGCGAGCGCGAGTTTGAGGAACTCAGACGGCTGCAGTGTGAAGCCGGCGATCTCGATCCAGTTGCGGTTGCCGCCCGAGTCCACCCCGAGCGGGGTGAAGACGAGCAGCTGCATCAGGGTCGCCGCGATCAGAGCAGGCCACGCGAGTCTCTTGAGCCAGTCGAGCGGCATCCGGCTGACGACGAACATCAGCGGGATGCCGACGAGCGCGAACAGCCCCTGCTTGATGGCCGTGCTCATGCTGCCGCTCTCCGTGGCTGCCGTCGCCGAGACCACCATCACGATCCCGAAGATCGTCAGCAGCAGAGCCGCAGAGGCGATGAGCACGAACTCCGTCGACGGTGGAGTGAGAAGTCGTCCCAGCGAGACGCGGGCGGCGAGGCCGGAGCCGGACTCAGTGCGCTTCGGGCGAGCCACCTGCGTCATCGGCGCTCCCCCGGTCGATCCATCCCTGCACTGCTTCGGCGAAGCGGTGGCCGCGATCCGCATAGCTGGAGAACTGATCGAAGGATGCCGCGGCGGGGGCCAGCAGGACCGTACCCTCCCCATCGACGATCCCGGTCGCGATCTCCACGACGCGGTTCATGACCTCTCCAGTGTCGCCAGTGACGACCTCGAACACCGGGACCGTCGGCGCGTGTCGTGCGAATGCCGCCACGACCTCGGCGCGCTCGACCCCGATGACCACGGCGGCTCCAGCCGTCGGACCGACATCCGCGACGAGGTTCGCGATGTCCACGCCCTTCAGGTCGCCGCCGAGGACCCAGACGGCGCCGGGGTACGCGCGCATCGACGAGGCGGCCGCGTGCGGATTGGTGGCCTTGGAATCGTCGATCCAGGTGATGCCACGATGACGCGCGACGATCTGGATGCGATGCGCATCCATGCGGAATGCGCTCAGCGCCCGTCTGATCGCCTCCGGTTCGGTGCCGAGGGAACGTGCCAGGGCGGACGCGGCGAGGATGTTCTGCACGACGTGCGGTGCCGAGAGCCCCGCCTGTTCGAGGTCGGCGAGCGTCGTCAGCTCCAGGGCGCTGTTCGCCCGATCATCGAGGAAGGCGCGATCGGCGAGGATCCCGTCCACCACGCCGAAGTCGCTGGGCCCCGGCACGCCGAGATCGAATCCGATCGCTCTGGCGCCTTCCGTGACCTCGGCCTCTTCGACCATGACGCGGGTCGCGGCATCCGCTTTGTTGTACACGCACGCGACCCGGGTATTGCGATAGACGATCGCCTTGGCATCGCGGTAGGCCTGAGCGCTGCCGTGCCAGACCAGGTGGTCGTCGGCGAGGTTGAGGCAGACCGCGGAGTACGGGTGCAGCTCGGCAGCGGCCGAGCTCTGCCCCAGGTACCAGAGCTGATGGCTGGAGAGTTCGACCACGAGAACGTCGAAGCCGGCAGGGTCGCGGACGGCGTCCAGCACCGGGATGCCGATGTTGCCGCACGGTGCCGCCCGGAGGCCGCCCTCGACGAGGAGCGTCGCGGTCAGCTGCGTGGTCGTCGTCTTGCCGTTCGTGCCGGTGATGAGCACCCAGTCGGCCGGCGTGCCGTCGGGGCGCACGACCTTGTCGCGCACGCGCCACGCGAGCTCGACGTCGCCCCACAGCGCGATGCCGGCATCCTGCGTCCAGCGGATCACGGGATGGAACGGTGAGAACCCCGGCGAGGCGATGACGACCTCGGGGTCGAACGCGCGCAGAGCCTCAGGCACCTCGGAGAGCGGGCCGATCTCGAGCGCCGCGCCGATGACCGTCACGAGCCGCTCGTACTCTTCGCTCGCGCTCTCGGAGAGCACCAGGACCTCGGCACCGAGTTCGGTGAGCGTGTCGGCGACCGAGAATCCGGTGACCGACAGACCCAGCACCGCGACGCGCAGGCCCTTCCAGTCGGCATGCCAGCTGGTCAGCCCGTCCAGGCGGGCCTCAGCCATTGACCTGACTCAACCACTCGACATAGAACAGACCGACGGCCGAGACCGCGAGCAGCCCGGCGATGATCCAGAGGCGCACGACGATCGTGACCTCGGGCCAGCCCCGCATCTCGAGATGGTGATGGAACGGGCTCATCAGGAACAGGCGCTTGCCGCGGGTGATCTTGAAGTAGGCGCGCTGCAGGATCACGGAACCGGACGACAGCACGAAGACGCCGGCGATCACGAACAGCAGCAGCTCGGTGCGGCTGAGGATCGCCATGGCGGTGATGACGCCGCCGATGGCCATGGAACCGACATCGCCCATGAAGACCTTCGCCTTCGGCGCATTCCACCACAGGAACCCGATGAGGCCGGCTGCGAAGGACGCTCCGACGATCGCGAGGCTGAACGGGTCGCGCACTTCGTAGCAGGCGGACAGCACGGAGGGGTCGACGCCCTCGCCGCACACCTGCTTGAACTGCCAGAAGGCGATGAGGCTGTACGCGCCCACGACGAAGACGCCCGCGCCGGCGGCCAGGCCGTCGAGGCCGTCGGTGAGGTTGACGCTGTTCGAGGTCGCCACGCCGATCACCGAGATCCAGATCAGGTACAGGGCCCAGCCGAGGACCAGGCCGCCTGCCATGAGGTTCAGCCACGGGATGTCGCGGAACAGCGACACGTAGCCGCTCGCCGGGGTGTTGCCGAAGTCGTTCGGGAAGTTCAGAGCGAGGATACCGAACGGGATCATGACGATCAGCTGACCGACGATCTTGCGCCAGCCGGACAGGCCGAGGCTGCGCTGCGAGCGCACCTTCATGAAGTCGTCGATGAAGCCGACCGCGCCGAAACCGACCATGAGCCAGAGCACGAGCATCGCCGAGAGCGTCGGTTCGCTGCCGCCGGCGTAGATGCCGGTGAAGTAGCCGACGATCGTGCCGACGATGAAGATCACGCCGCCCATCGTCGGGGTGCCGCGCTTGGCCTCGTGGCTCGGATTCTCGATCGCGTCGGGGGTGCGGATAACCTGCCCCCAGCCCCACTTGCGGAACAGCCGCAGGAAGACCGGCGTCAGAAAGAGTGTGAAGGCGAGCGATATCGCCGCCGCCATAAGCAGGGACCTCACGAGAACAATTCTCCCAGACGATCACCGAGGTGCCGGAGCCCCACGGAATTGGATGACTTCACGAGCACGCGGTCCCCCGTGCGCAACTCGTTCTTCAGGTAGTCGAAAGCAGCATCCTGGTCGGGCAGGTGCACTGCCTCGCTGTCCCAGGACCCCTCGCCGATGGCCGAGATGTAGAGGCGCCTTGCCTCCGGCCCCACCACCACGATGCGCTGGATGTTGAGGCGCACGGCGAGCAGCCCGACGCGGTCGTGCTCCTCCCCCGCGTCCTCGCCCAGCTCGGTCATGGCGCCGAGCACGGCGACCGTGCGCTCGCCAGGGCCGGTGATCTGCGCGAGCGTGCGCAGGGCGGCGGCCATCGAGTCAGGGCTGGCGTTGTAGGCGTCGTTGATGATGCGCACGTCGTCGTTGCCCATCGGCTGCATGCGCCAGCGCTCTGCGATCTCGAGCGTCTGCAGACGCTCGATCGCAGTGGCCGTCGGCACACCCAGCGCCCGCGCGGCGGCGATCGCGGCGAGGGCGTTGGAGACGTGGTGCGCACCGAGGACCTGCAGCGCCAGTGGGTGGGCCGGCTCACCGTCGACCTCGACGACGCAGCGCGTACCGGATGCCGAGACCTCGACGTCGCGCGAGCGGACGTCGGCGGTCGGCGCCTGTCCGAATCCGATCACGGTGATCCCGCGCTCCTCGGCCGCCGACCGCATGGCCGCGACCCGAGGGTCGTCGAGATTGAGCACCGTCGTGCCGCCCTGGCGCGTCGCCGCGACGAGCTCGGCCTTGGCCTTTGCCGTCTCCTCGATGCCGCCGAAGCCGCCGGCGTGCGCCATGCCGACCATCAGGACGATGGACAGGTCGGGCTCGACGAGGCCGGCGAGGTGGGCGATGCGCCCTGGCGCGCTGGCGCCGAATTCGCTGACGAGGAAGCGTGTGCCGTCCGTGACCCGGAGCATGGTGACCGGGGCGCCCACCTCGTTGTTGTACGAGTTGATCGGCGCGACGGTCTCGCCCTCCGCCTCGAGGATGCGGGCGAGCATGTTCTTGGTCGTGGTCTTGCCGTTGGATCCGGTGATACCGACGATCTGCAGCCGGCCGAGGGCGCGCACTCGCGCCACGACCTCGCGGGCCAGATCCGCCAGCGCGCCCACGGCATCGGCCACGACGATCTGGCTGATCGGAGCATCGACGGGTCGTTCGACGATCGCGAGGACTGCGCCCAGCTCGGCGGCCTTTCCGACGAAGGCGTGCCCGTCGGTCGTGGCGCCCGGCTTGGCGACGAAGATCGTTCCCGGCGCCATCTGACGCGAGTCGGTGTCCACGACGCCGTCCACGACGGTGTCGGCGGTGTGATCGCCGAACGGGCGCAGCTCCCCCTTCAGGACAGCGGCGATCTCGGCGAGCGACAGGGCGATCATGACTTCTCCACGCGCGGCGGTGAGCCGGCTTACTTGAACTTGGGGAGCAGCTCGTCCATCGGTTCCGTGGACGGCTTCACCCGGTAGGTCTTGAGCACCTGCGTCATCGCCTTCTGGAAGGCTGTGGCGGTGGCGGCAGACGTCCTCAGCTTAGTCGGCTCGTCCATCGTGACCACGACGACGTACTCAGGATCCTCGGCCGGAGCGTAGCCCACGATGCTCACGTCGTAGAGTCCCGACTTGTAGCCGCCGTGCCCGTCCTGGGTCTGCGCCGTGCCGGTCTTGGTCGCGATCCGGTAGCCCGGGACCTCGATGCGCTCGGACAGCCCGCCCTGGACCGCGACGTTCTCCAGCATGCGCTGCACCTGGGCGGCGGTGTTCTCGCTGACGACCTGCTCGTGCTCGGGAGCGTCCGCCTCGACGACGGTGCCATCGGCCTGCGTGCAGGATTCGATGAGCGACAGGTCGATGCGCTCGCCGTCGTTCGCGAAGGTCTGGTAGGTGCTCGCGAGCTGCGCGGCCGTGATCGTGAAGTGCTGGCCGAACGTGGTCGTGTAGAGCGACTGGTTGTCCCATTCGCTGGCGGGGTGGAGCTCTCCCGGCTCCTCACCGGGGAACGCGATCGGTGTCTTCTGACCGACGCCGAACTTCGCCAGATAGTCGTGGCGGACCTCCGGTGCCACCATCTCGCCGTACTTCGACAGCGCGACGTTCGACGAATCGATCAGTGCGCCCGCGAGCGTGTAGCTGTACTTCGGGTGCGAGAACGGGTCGTTGATCTCCGCCCCGTTGGGGAAGTACTCGCGGCTCTCGGCCGTCACACCTGTGGACCAGTCCGCAACGCCTTGGTCGATGATCGTCGCGGCGGTCACGGCTTTGAACGTGGAGCCCGGTTCGAACGTCTTCGAGAATATCTGCGACTTCCAGTAGTCCTGAGGCGTGCCGTCGACGTTGTTGGGGTCCACGGACGGCCACTCGGCTGCGGCTCGGATCTTGCCGGTCTTGACCTCGACCACGGTCGCCGTGGCGCTCTCGGCTCCCTGCCGCTGCGCTTCCTCGGCCACCATCTGCTGCAGGTACCAGTTCAGGTCGCTGTTGAGCGTGAGCTGCACGGTGCCGCCGTCGACGGCATCCGTCGTGGTCTCGCTGCCGGGGATTACGACGCCGTCCTTGCCCGTCCGATAGGTCTGCGATCCGTCGGTCGGTGCCAGGCACTCGCCGGCCATGCGCTCCACGCCGTACTGTCCCTCGCCGTCGCCGTTGAGGAAACCGACCATCGTGCCTGCGACTGCACCGTTCGGGTACACGCGGACGCTGCGGGACTTCATCGCGAGATACGCGAGGCCGTCGTCCTTCAGCTCCTTGAGCTGCAGATACTTCTCGGTGTTGAGCCCGCTCTTCAAGAAGAGGTACTGCGACTCGGGGTTCTCCTCGAGGTTCGCGGCAACGTCGGCGCGCAGTTCCTCACCCGTCGTCCCGATGATCGCTGCGATCTTGTCGGACGCTTCCGCCCACAGATACTCGGGCGGGTTCTTCTCGTTGTCGTCGACGACGGCGATGAGCGAGGGCGACAGCTGCGCGTCGTACACCAGCGTGCTCGCTGCGAGAACGGTGCCGTCGGCATCGACGATGCTGCCGCGGTTGCCTGCGATGGCGGTTGTGGAGCCGAGGTTTCCGACTTCGAGCGAATCCGAGACATGATCGTCCGCCGAGACGACCTGGATGTCCACCAGGCGCACCACGAACGCGGTGAGCACGATGAGTACGACGGCGAGTGCGACGACGGTACGCCGTCGGGGGCCTCGGGTTGCGCGCGTCGTCATCATGTCTCCGGTCTCAGTGTGTGCTCGGGGTCGGCAGCCCCTCGGTCAGGGCGGGCGGCGTGTCGGATTCCGCCTGGACGACGGCATCCTCAGCGGTTGCGGTATCGACCGTCTCCTCCGTCGCGGTGGGTGTCGCCGCGACCGTGTCCCGCTCCTCGAGCAGCGAGTTCGCGACGGAACCCGCTCCGTGCGGATTGATCGTCGAAGACCAGTCCGCTGCCGAACCCGCGCCCACGACCATCCCGTCGCTGAGTCGCAGGTACGAAGCGGTTCCGGCGACCACCATCCCGAGCTCGCTCGCCTTGTTCGCGAGCGCCTGCGGCGAGTTGGCACCGGCCAGCTGCTCCTCGAGTGCCTGGGCTTCGAGACCGAGCGAGCGCTGCTGGCTCTTCAGATCGGCCACGACGAACGAGTCGTGCGTAGTCGCAAGCGTGAGCCCCATCTGCGCCGCACCGATCACCAGCGCGCCGGCCAGCGCGACGAGAGCGTAGACGAGCTTCGGACGACGACGCGACTCCGACTGCTCGACGGGGCGAAGACGTCGGCCTCGCTCCTCGCGTGTCGGTGCCTGCGGAATCGGCCGCACGCGGGCGGTGGCTTCGGCACTCATGACCGCTCCCTCAGCTTCTCGGCGGCACGCAGCCGCACCGGGATCGCGCGCGGATTGCGCGCTCGCTCCTCATCTCCGGCGAGCTCGGCGCCCTTGGTCAGCATCCGGAAGCGGGGGGCGTGCTCCGGAAGCTCGACCGGCAGACCCGCGGGGGCCGTCGACGCGGATGCCGCGGCGAACGCCTGCTTGATCAGGCGGTCCTCCAGCGACTGGTACGACATCACGACGATGCGCCCGCCGATGTTCAGCGCGTCCATGGCGGACGGGATCGCATCCGCGAGGACGCTGAGCTCCGAGTTGACCTCGATCCGCAGGGCCTGGAACACCCGCTTGGCCGGGTGCCCCGCCCGCTGAGCGGCGGCGGGAGTGGCCTCGATGAGCAGTTCGACGAGCTGCCCCGATCGCTCCAGCGGAGTCTGCTGGCGTGCCTGCACGATGAAGCGCGCGTATCGCCCGGCGAGCTTCTCCTCGCCGTAGCGCTCGAAGATGCGCCGGAGATTGCCCTCGCTGTACGTGGCGAGCACGTCGGCAGCGGTCGTGCCCTTGGTCTGGTCCATCCGCATGTCCAGCGGAGCGTCCTTGGAGTACGCGAAGCCGCGCTCCGCCTCGTCGAGCTGCAGCGACGAGACCCCGAGGTCGAACAGGATGCCGTCGGCGCCCTGCGCGTGCAGTCCGATCTCGTCGTACACCGAGTGCACGAACGAGACGCGTTCGCCGAAACGAGCAAGTCGCTCCGCAGCGATCCGCAGCGCGTCGGTGTCGCGGTCGAGGCCGACCAGGCGGATGTTCTCGAAGCGCTCGAGGAATGCCTCGGCGTGACCGCCCATGCCGAGCGTGGCATCGACGAGGACGGCGCCGTCGTGCTGCAGCGCCGGGGCGAGCAGTTCGATGCAGCGCTCCAGGAGTACCGGGGTGTGGATGTCTCGGATGCTCATGATGTCTTCGGGAGACCTTCGACCCTGATCCCCCTCCGCTTCACGACCCGGCACCGGGGAAGTGTGTCGGGGCGGGAGCGGCGGGGCATCACAGTCGAGGTCAGAACAATCCCGGAATCACCTCCTGTTCCAGTTCTGCGTAGGTTTCTTCGTTGCTGTCGAGATAGGTGTTCCAGGCCGCGGCATCCCAGATCTCGGCGTGTGCGCCGACACCGGTCACGACGAGCTCCTTCTCGAGCCCTGCGTACTGGCGCAGGTGCGCCGGGATGGTGATGCGGTTCTGGCTGTCCGGCATCTCCGCACTCGCCCCGGAGAGGAACATGCGCAGGAAGTCACGGGCCTGCTTGTTGCTGAGCGGTGCCTGGCGGATCCGCTCGTGCAGTTCCTCGAATTCGGCCGTGCTGAAGACGTAGAGGCAGCGCTCCTGACCGCGCGTGACGACGATGCCGCCGGCGAGATCCTCGCGGAACTTGGCGGGCAGGATGACTCGGCCCTTGTCGTCGAGCTTCGGTGAGTGCGTCCCCAGCAACATCGGCCTTCACCCCCTCTCCGTCCGGCCAACTCGAGGTACGCCCCACTTTACTCCACTTTGCTCCACATTCCTACGACCAATCCCGTCGATGATGCCATATGCAGGCGTCTACGCCGCGGGCACGCCGAAGAGATCCGCGGGAAGACGCGGATCTCGACGTGTGGAGTGAAGTGGAGCGTCAGTGGAGGGCGGGTGGGGCCACAGGGAGAGAACACCCCCCGGAAACGCGAAGAACCCGGATGCTCAGAGCATCCGGGTTCTCGAAGTGGAGAGAAGTGGGGTCAGCGGCCCTCTTGGCGCCGATCCCATCGATCGTTCATGCGGTCCATGAAGCCCGCGGAAGAGGTGGGCGCGCCTTTTTCACGCGGCGCCTTGGGAAGTGAACCACCGGTGCGGCGAACCGGAGTCACGGCCAGCATCACGCCACCGAGCATCGCGAGGAAGCCGACCACGCCGATCGCGATGGCGAACCCGCCGAGGTCGTTCGCGAGTGCCACACCGACGACGAGAGCGCCGATGCCCACCAGCAGCAGTACCGCGCCGTAGACGAGGTTCCGATAACTCAGCACGCGGTCGCCCGAGGGCGCGCTGACAACATCCGCGTCGTTCTGGAGGAGATGGCGTTCCATCTCGTCGAGCAGACGCTGCTCCTGTTCGGACAGTGGCATTCCGTCCCCCTCGGGTTTCGTGTACTCCAGTCTACCCGCGCACAGGCGTCAGAGGCTAGAGATCGGCTGAGAGGAGTCGCACTCCGCCGCCGTAGGCTGGACCGGTGCCCTCATCCTCTCCAGTTGCCGACGCCATCACCCGCGCACTCGACCAGTTCCTGGGTCGCATGCGCGCGGAATCCGCCGACTACGGGCCGGACGGCCGGCGGTTCCTCGACGCAGCCGCAGCGACCCTTTCCGGAGGCAAGCGCCTGAGGGCACGGTTCTGCCATGCAGGCTGGACCGCCGTCGCACGCGCCTCGGACCGCGCGGCAGCGGAGCCCGAAGCGCTCTGGCGCCTGTGCGCGGCACTCGAGGTGTTCCAGGCGGCCGCTCTCGTCCACGACGATCTGATCGACAACTCGGACACCCGCCGAGGGCGCCCCGCCGCGCACCGCGCACTCGAGGCCGAGCATCGGGATGCCGGGTGGAGCGGAGACGCCGAGGACTTCGGACGCTCGGGGGCGGTGCTGCTGGGCGACCTGCTGGTGGCTTGGAGCGACGACCTGCTCGAGGATGCCCTGCGGGATCTGCCGAACGCGCCGGCTGTTCGAGCCGAGTACGCGCGCATGCGCCGGGATGTGACGACGGGCCAGTTTCTCGACATCGCCGAGGAGTCGGCGTGGAGCGTCAGCCCGCTCGCCGAGCATGCCGAGCGCGCACTGCGGGTGATCTCCTTCAAGTCGGCGAGGTACAGCATCGCGCAGCCGCTACGGCTCGGCGCCCTTCTGGCGGGCGCGGACGCCGCGCAGTTGAGCGCCCTGGATGACTTCGGGATGCCGCTCGGCATGGCGTTCCAGCTGCGGGACGATGTCCTGGGCGTATTCGGCGACGCTGCTGTGACCGGCAAGCCCAGCGGCGACGACCTGCGCGAAGGCAAGAGAACGGTGCTGATCGCCTTCACTCGCGAGCGTCTCGCCGCTCCCGGACGCGCAGTGCTCGACGAGATGCTCGGCGACGACGACCTGGACGAGTCCCAGATCGCCGCGCTGCAGGCCACTGTTCGGGAAAGCGGAGCGCTGGACCGGGTCGAGGACCTCATCACCGACTACGCGAAGACCGCCGACCGCGCCCTCACCGGGGCACGACTGGACAACGCGGCCGTCGGCGAGCTGCGCGATCTCGCCAGGGCGGCGACGACGCGCGTCGCCTGAGCCCCGCTGGGCCGGGTCAGGCCAGGGTGCGTGCGACGCGCCGGACTTCGCTCTTGTGACCGGCGAGCAGCGCGGCGATCGGCGCGCGGCCCAGCGTGTCATCATCCTCGAGCAGCCAGTCGATGACCTCGTCGTCCGTGAGCCCGGCATCCTGCAGCGCGATGATCGTGCCGCGCAGCGACGAAAGCGGGTGTCCGTCGACGATGAAGACCGACGGCACCGCGAGCACTCCGCTTCGCTTCGACGCGATCAGGTGATGATCGTCGATCAGGCGGCGCACACGGCTCTGCGTCTCGTCGAGAACCTCGACGAGATCGGGGAGGGTCAGCCAGTCGGTGGGGGTCGATGCGGGGGCAGTCTCAGACACGTTGTTCACTATCTCACCTCCGGCTGACAGACGCATGTCGCCACATCAGTCACAACTGTCCCATTCACCACTTCTGTTGACTTCCGTATACATCCGTGTCAGCGTGGATGGGCGATCAAAGGGGGCCCCACCGTGAGCCAGCAGACCATGCGCCGCCGCATCCGCCACCTCCAGGTGGGGATTCCGGCTGCGATCCTCAGCACGCTGTCCGGTGCCTTCGCGGCCGCGCCGGCTTCGGCATCCGATGTGGAGACCGGCGCGATCGAACGCGTGCACGTCGTGCGCGCCGTCCCGGCCGCAGCTCCGACGCCGTCGACGCACACCGTGCAGTCCGGTGACACGGTCTGGGCGATCGCACGGACCTACGGCCTGCGTTCGGCCGACCTCGTGGCCTGGAACGGCCTGGGCGCGGATGCCATGATCCGCCCAGGGCAGGTGCTGCGACTGACACCGGCGTCCGCCCCGACGGGCACCGCGCCGGCCGCACCCGCACCCCCTGCACCGTCCGCGCAGACGCACACAGTGGTCGCGGGCGACACGATTTCGCGCATCGCGGCGAAGTACGGCACGACGATCGACGCAGTACTGGCGGCGAACGGGCTCTCGCGCGCCTCGATCATCTACCCGGGTCAGCAGATCCGCATCGCAGGTGCGGCCGCCTCGGCTCCTGCTCCAGCGGCGAATCCGACTCCCGCGCCGGCATCGAGCACCGCGACCACGCACACGGTCGTCGCCGGCGACACGATCACGGGCATCGCGGCGACCCACGCGACGACGATCAGCGCGATCTTCGCCGCCAACGGGCTGTCCGGTTCGTCCATCATCTACCCCGGCCAGAAGATCGCGATCCCCGGCAAGCAGCCGGAGACCGCGCCCACCGACGTCGGCCCCAAGACCGCGGTGCTCAACGCCCCGCAGACCGAGAACGCGCTCATGATCATCGGCATCGGGCGCGAGCTCGGCGTCTCGGATCGCGGCATCGCCATCGCTCTCGCGACGAGCATGGTGGAATCCGGTATGCGGAACCTGGACTGGGGCGACCGCGACTCCATCGGACTTTTCCAGCAGCGCCCCAGCACCGGATGGGGCACGCCCGAGCAGATCGGCCACCGCGACTACGCGATCCGCGCGTTCTATCTCGGGACGACGAACCCGGACGGCACCATGACCCACGGGCTGCTGGACGTCGGCGGGTGGGAGTCCATGCGCTTCACGGACGCGGCGCAGGCCGTGCAGAAGTCCGCCTTCCCCGAACGCTACGGCCAGTGGGAGCAGGCGGCTCACGAGTGGCTCGCGCAGCTCGGATGACGGCGGAATCCCGCGCCGAGATGCCCGCAGGGGTGAGCCGTTGCCGGGGCTTTCAGCCTGTTCTCCGTAGACTTTCTCCGTGACGACGAATCAGCAGGCCGACCCTCTCATCGGGCGGCTTGTCGACGGTCGCTATCGCGTGCGCGCGCGGATCGCCCGCGGCGGCATGGCGACCGTGTACGTCGCCACAGATCTGCGGCTCGAGCGGCGCGTCGCCCTGAAGGTCATGCACGCCCATCTCAGCGACGACTCGAACTTCCAGAGCCGGTTCATCCAGGAGGCTCGCTCGGCCGCGCGCCTCGCCGACCCGCACGTGGTCAACGTGTTCGATCAGGGTCAGGACGGCGAACTCGCCTATCTGGTGATGGAGTACCTGCCCGGCATCACGCTGCGCGAGCTCATGCGCGAACAGCGGCGGCTGACCATCCCGCAGACCATCACGATCATGGATGCCGTGCTCGCCGGCCTCGCGGCCGCGCACCGCGGCGGCATCGTGCATCGCGACGTGAAGCCCGAGAACGTGCTGCTCGCCGAGGACGGCCGGATCAAGATCGGTGACTTCGGCCTGGCGCGCGCGACGACCGCGAACACGGCGACGGGCGCACAGCTGCTCGGAACGATCGCCTATCTCGCCCCGGAGCTGGTCACGCGCGGCACGGCCGACGCCCGCAGCGACATCTACGCCCTGGGCATCATGCTCTACGAGATGCTCACCGGGGAGCAGCCCTACAAGGGCGAGCAGCCCATGCAGATCGCGTTCCAGCACGCCACGGAATCGGTGCCCCGGCCGAGTGTGCGCAACCCGGCCGTTCCCGAGCCGCTCGACGAGCTGGTGCTGTGGGCGACGGAGCGCTCCCCGGAGGAGCGTCCTGATGACGCGCAGGCGATGCTCAACCGGCTCCGCGAGATCGAGAAGCAGCTCGGCATCGCGCCGCAGGTCGCCGCCGCGACCTCTCCCCCGGCGCGCTCGCAGCTCGAGTCGGGCGAGGTCACCAAGGTCCTGCCGAACACGGCCGTCATCGCAGATCCCACGGGCCCTGTCGATCAGCCGGTCGACAACGCGACGCTGCTGCGCCGCCGCACTTCGCGGCGTCGGGCCCGTGGCGCGTTCCTGCTCGCACTCGTCCTCCTGCTGGCGACCGTCGCCGGTGGCGTCGGCTGGTGGTTCGGCTCCGGACCGGGCTCGCTCGTCGCCGTCCCCGAGGTGGCCGGCCAGACGTTCGCCGAGGCGCAGGCCGAACTCGCCGAGCACGATCTGATCGCCGTCGAAGCGCATGAGAACGCGATCGATGTGGAGGCGGGTCTCGCGATCCGGACGACGCCGACGCCGGGCGAACGGCTGGAGAAGGATGCCGAGGTGACGGTGTTCATCTCCGACGGCCCCGCCGCGCACACGCTGGAGCCGCTGAACGGGCGGACCGAGCAGGAGGCCAGGGACTACCTCGCCTCGCTGCACGTCAACGCGAAGGACGAGACGCTCGAGCTGTACTCGTCCGCGGACGCCGGCATCGTCATCAACGCCTACGTCACTCCGCGCGGCGCGGACGACAGCTACGAGTGCGGCGAAGGCTGCGAGGTCTTCGAGGACGACACGGTCGAGCTCTACGTCTCGTTGGGCGGGCTGCCGGACGTCGTCGGCATGTCCGCGGACGATGCCGTCGCCGCCCTCGACGAGAAGGGCATCTCGGTCACCGAGCAGACCGAGGAGTTCAGCGACACCGTCGAGGCCGGCATCGTGCTGTCCATGGCCGAGCGCGACCCGAGCGGCAACTGGCGCCCAGGGGATTCCACATCGCTCGTGGTCTCCAAGGGACCGCAGCTGTTCGAGGTGCCGGATGTCGTCGGCATGACCCGTGACGAAGCCTCGCAGACGCTCCAGGAGGCCGGGTTCGACGTCGCCGGGATCGTCTTCCCGTGGAACATCGCACAGGACGGTCTCACAGAGGTCCAGACGCAGGACCCGGAAGCCGGTTCCATGGAGCGCTCCGGTACCACGGTGACCATCTCGATCGACGTCCGCCAGTGACCGAGGAGCGCCCCCGCCGCCCCTTCCGCACCGCCTCACCCGCTGCTCGAGCGCGCTACGCCAAGCGGCGACAGCGACGCCTCGCCCGCGTCGACAACGACCTCACTCCGGTGCAGTGGGATGCTCTCTTGGAGGCCTGGGGCGGGTGCGCTTACTGTCAGGAGACGGACCTTGCCCTCCAGCGGGACTGCGTCCAGCCTGTCTCACGCGGCGGCCGGTACACACTGGAGAACGTCGTGCCCGCGTGCGCGTCCTGCAACGCGAGCAAGCACAACAGCGAGGTCACCGGCTGGCTGCGGCGCAAGAAGCTCGACGAGCGCGCATTCCTGGTCCGGCACGCCACGATCCTCGCGACGCTCCGCACCGCGGACTGACCGCCCGAGGGCCGACTCAGCGCTTCTCGAGCTCCTCGGCCACGAGGAACGCCAGCTCCAGGCTCTGCATGTGGTTCAGCCGCGGGTCGCACAGCGACTCGTAGCGCGTCGCGAGGTCGGCCTCGTCGATGTGCTCCGACCCGCCGAGGCATTCGGTGACGTCGTCACCGGTGAGCTCGACATGGATGCCGCCGGGGAACGTTCCGACCGCACGATGCGCCTCGAAGAAGCCGCGCACCTCGTCGACCACGTCGTCGAAGCGCCGCGTCTTGTACCCGGTCGGGGTCGTGATGCCGTTGCCGTGCATGGGGTCGGTGACCCAGAGCGGTGCCGCACCGGCATCCTTCACGGCCTGGAGCAGGGGCGGAAGCGCGTCGCGGATCTTCCCCGCGCCCATGCGCGTGATGAACGTGAGCCGTCCGGGCTCGCGCTCCGGGTCGAGCTTGTCGATGAGCGCCAGCGCCGTCTCGGGCGTCGTGGTCGGACCGAGCTTGACCCCGATGGGATTGCGGATCTTGGAGAAGTAGTCGACGTGCGCTCCGTCGAGTTCGCGCGTGCGCTCGCCCACCCACAGGAAGTGGGCCGATGTGTTGTACGGGGTGTCTGTGCGCGAGTCGATCCGGGTCATCGGGCGCTCGTAGTCCATGAGCAGGCCCTCGTGACCGGTGAAGAACTCGACGCGCTTGAGCTCGTCGAAGTCGGCGCCGGCCGCCTCCATGAACTTGATGGCGCGGTCGATCTCGCCCGCCATCCGCTCGTACCGCTGGTTGGCAGGGTTCTGCGCGAAGCCCTTGTTCCAGGAGTGCACCTCGCGCAGGTCGGCGAAACCACCCTGCGTGAACGCACGGATCAGGTTCAGGGTGGATGCCGCGGTGTGGTACCCCTGCAGCAGACGGCCCGGGTCCGCCGTGCGGGAGGCCTCGGTGAAGTCGTAGCCGTTGACGATGTCGCCGCGGTACGCGGGCAGGGTGACGTCGCCGCGGGTCTCGGAGTCGCTGGAGCGCGGCTTGGCGAACTGCCCGGCCATGCGTCCCATCTTCACGACAGGCATGGATGCGCCGTAGGTGAGTACGACGGCCATCTGCAGAACCGTCTTGATGCGGTTGCGGATCTGCTCGGCGGTGGCGCCCGCGAAGGTCTCGGCGCAGTCGCCGCCCTGCAGCAGGAACGCCTGGCCGGATGCCGCGCGCGCCAGCCGGTCGCGCAGGTTGTCGACCTCGCCGGCGAAGACCAGCGGCGGAAGCCCTGCGATCTGGCGGGAGACCTCGGCCACCCGATCCGCATCCGGCCACTGGGGCTGCTGCTTGATGGGGAGCGCTCGCCAGGCGTCGAGTGCGGCGTCATGCGGGTTCGGCATGAGTCCCAGCTTACTGGGGCGCGAATGCCCCGCGACGCCTCAGGAGCGCCGTGTGACGCCGGCCGGTGCGCGGTCCTTGACGGTGGACGCGTACACGTCGTCGTAGTGCTGTTCGCCGAGCCGCTGCAGGGCGATCATGATCTCGTCCGTGACGGAGCGGAGGATGTAGCGATCGTTCTCCATGCCCTCGTAGCGGGAGAAGTCCAGCGGTTCGCCGATGACGATCCCGACGCGAACGATGTTCGGCAGTCGCTTTCCGATCGGCATGGCCGTGTCGGTGTCGACCATGACGACCGGGATCACCGGGACCTTCGCTTCCAGCGCCATGCGCGCGATGCCGGTGCGTCCGCGATAGAGCGTGCCATCGGGGCTTCGCGTCCCCTCGGGGTAGATGCCGAGCAGGTCGCCGCGCCCGAGCACCTGCAGGCCGGTGTTGAGCGACGCCTCCGAGGCCTTGCCGCCGGAGCGGTCGATCGGGATCTGGCCGGTGGCCTTCATGAAGAAGCGGGTCGCCCAGCCCTTGATGCCTCGCCCGGTGAAGTAGTCGCTCTTCGCCAGGAACGACATCGGCCTGTCGATCATCAGCGGCAGGAAGATGGAGTCGGCGAACGAGAGATGGTTGCTGGCGAGGATCGCCGCACCCGTCGTCGGCACGTTGCGCCGGCCCACGATCCAGGGGCGGAAGATCGCCTTGACGATGGGGCCGATCACGACATACTTCATCAGCCAGTAGAACATCGAGGTGAAGTCTAGCGCCCGCGGAATCGATGCGACGCAGTGTCAGTTGTCGTGCGACTGAATCCCATGCCGTAGACTCGGTGCACGCCCGTGCCCGACCGGTACCGAAGGAGCTGCCGTGGTCCAGTTCGATGTTCCCGCGATCGTCCCCGCCGACCCAGATGCCAACATCGCCGACCTGCTCGTCGAGCGGGTCAAGGCGACGCCGGATCTCGCCCTCTTCTCTGTTCCGCAGGGCGACGGATGGCGCGACATCAGCGCTGCGGACTTCCAGACGGCCGTGGTCGCTCTCGCCAAGGGCTTCGTCGCCGGCGGCGTCCAGCCGGGCGACAAGGTGGGCTTCATCGCCCGCACCACCTACGAGTGGACGCTGGTCGATTTCGCGCTCTTCTACGCCGGTGCGGTCATGGTGCCGGTGTACGAGACCAGCTCCCCCGCGCAGATCCACTGGATCCTCGAGGACTCCGGAGCGGTCGCGCTCATCGTCGAGTCGACCGATCACTTCCAGCGCTTCGACGAGGTCCGCGGCGACCTGCCGCTGATCCGCGACGTCTGGCAGCTGCACCTCGGTGCCATCGACACGCTCACGGCGCAGGGCGCGTCGGTCGAGGATGCCGAGATCGAACGCCGTCGTCAGCTCGCGGTCGGCAGCGACATCGCCACTCTCATCTACACCTCGGGATCGACCGGCCGGCCGAAGGGATGCGTGCTGACGCACAGCAACTTCGTCGAGCTGTCACGCAACTCCTTCCTGTCGCTGAACTCGGTGCTGACCATGCCCGGCGCCTCGACCGTGCTCTTCATCACCACGGCGCACGTGTTCGCCCGCTTCATCTCGATCCTCAACATCCATGCCGGTGTGCGCACCGGCCACCAGCCGGACACGAAGCAGCTGCTGCAGGCGCTCGGCTCGTTCAAGCCGACCTTCCTGCTCGCCGTGCCGCGCGTGTTCGAGAAGGTCTACAACTCCGCAGAGCAGAAGGCCGAGGCCGGCGGCAAGGGCAAGATCTTCCACGCCGCGGCCGCCGCCGCGATCGAGCACTCCCGGCTCCTGGAGGAGGGGCGGAAGATCCCGTTCGGCCTGAAGATCAAGTTCGCGCTGTTCGACAAGCTCGTCTACTCGAAGCTCCGCGCGGCCATGGGCGGCAACATCGCCTACGCGATCTCCGGCTCCGCTCCGCTCGGCGCGCGCCTCGGGCACTTCTTCCACAGCCTCGGCGTCGTGATCCTCGAGGGCTACGGCCTGACCGAGACCACCGCCCCCGCGACCGTCAACCAGGGGGACAAGTCCAAGATCGGCACCGTCGGCCCCGCACTGCCAGGAGTCAGCGTGCGTCTCGCCGACGACGGCGAGATCGAGGTCAAGGGCGTCAACGTGTTCAAGGAGTACTGGAACAACCCGGAGGCCACGGCCGCGGCTTTCCACGACGGATGGTTCCGCACCGGCGACATCGGATCGTTCGACAGCGAAGGATTCCTCACGATCACCGGTCGCAAGAAGGAGATCATCGTCACCGCCGGCGGCAAGAACGTCGCCCCTGCGGCTCTGGAGGACCCGATCCGCGCCAATCCGGTGGTCGGACAGGTCGTCGTGGTCGGAGACCAGAAGCCGTTCATCTCGGCGCTCATCACGCTCGACCCTGAGATGCTGCCGACCTGGCTCGCCAACAACGGCCTGAACGGATCGATGTCGCTCGCGGAGGCATCCAGGAACGAGGCTGTGCGGGCCGAGGTGCAGCGTGCGGTCGACGTCGCCAACGCGAGCGTCTCCCGTGCCGAGTCGATCCGCAAGTTCACGATCCTCGGGTCCGAATGGACCGAGGCATCCGGACACCTGACGCCCAAGATGTCGATCAAGCGGAATGTGATCCTGACGGACTTCGCCGACGAGATCGCCGCGATCTACGACGAGCCGGTGCAGACGACGAACGTCGCCATCGGGGGCTGAGCGGCTTCTAGAACCAGGTGCTCTCGCGGACCTCGCGCATCGCGACCTTGCGGGTCTCGGGCGCGAGCCGCGACAGGTACACCATGCCGTCGAGATGGTCGGTCTCGTGCTGCAGAGCCTGGGCGAGCAGCCCCTCGCCTTCCAGCACGACCGGGTTGCCGTCGAGATCGATGCCCTCGACCCGCGCCCACGGATGCCGCAGGGCATCGTGCCAGAGACCGGGAACGGACAAACATCCTTCCCCCGTCGGCACGGGTTCGCCCCGCACCTCGACGAGCACGGGGTTGAGCACGTAGCCGACGTCTCCGTCGATGTTGTAGCTGAACGCGCGGAGCGCGACGCCGATCTGGTTCGCTGCGACCCCCGCACGCCCCGGGAGCTCCACGGTGTCGACGAGGTCGGCGACCAGGGCGCGGACGCCGTCGTCGATGTCGTCGATCGGAGCGCACACGGTGCGCAGCACGGGGTCGCCGAACAGACGGATCTCGCGGACGGCCATCAGGCGGCGCTCGCCCGCAGGTCCTCGACGACCAGGGCGGCGAGCTCACGGGCCGCCTGCCGGGTCTCGGGCTGCAGCGACGTGTACACGATGGGTCCCCCACCGGCGATCTGAGGGTCGTACGGCATCCGCACCACGTGGCGGGCACGCGTGCCGAAGTGCGCTTCGAGCTCGTTCAGCCGGACCAGCGGGCTGCCGGGGGTGGACTGGTTGAGCACGACGATCGCGTCACGAGCCAGAGCTGAGTATCCGTTCGTCTCCAACCAGGTGAGCGTCTCGGAGGCGAGGCGAGCCTCATCGACGCTCAGCCCGGACACGATCACGAGCTGGTCGGCGAGTTCGAGGGTCGCCCCCATGACGGAGTGCACGATGCCCGTACCGGTGTCGGTGAGCACCAGCGAGTAGTAATGCGCAGCGACATCAGCGACGTCGCGGTAGTCGGCATCGCCGAACGCGTCCGCGATGCGCGGATCCGAGTCCGAGGCGAGCACGTCGAGGCGCGTGGTGTCGCGCGCGACGATCGCCGAGATGTCGTGGTATCCGCGAACCTCGTCGTGGATGCGCACGAGGTCGCGCACGGACTTGTTGTGCGAGCGGACGATGCGCTCGGCGAGCGTGCCACGATCCGGGTTCGCGTCCACGGCGATCACACGGTCGTCCCTGGCATCGGCGAGTGCCATGCCCAGCAGCGCCGTGATGGTGGTCTTGCCGACGCCGCCCTTGCGCGAGAGCACAGGGACGAAGCGCGCGCCACCGCTCAGCGGCGCCGCGATCTTCGCGGACAGCGCCTTGCGCGCCGTGGCCTTCTTGCCGTCGCCGATGTTGATGCGTCGACCGGAGACGGTGTACAGGAAGTGGCTCCAGGCGCCCTCGGGTTCGGGTTTGGTGACCTGGTGAGGGTCGAGCAGCCGGTCGGCCGTCAGCAGATCTGCCGACTCGCGCGACGCCTGTCCGAGCTGGTCCCCCAGCCGCTTCGAGGTCAGTTCGACGTCGGTCTTCGCCGACACGGCCGCTGAGCGCGGCGCGAGCGACGTCTCGGTCGCCCTGTCTCGGGAGTCCTTCTCTGTGCTCACGGTCTCGTCCTGTTCCTCAGCGGGATCGGATGCTTCGCCTGCTGCCGCGCGCTCGACTGTCGCGACCCACGCAGATGCGGAACGTGCGACGGCCGGAGCGGGCGCCGACTCAGTCGGAGCGGGCGCCGACTCAGCCGGAGCGGTGTGCTTCGTCCCGGCAGCGGGCGTCGATGGAGCGACCGACGGCTTCGCCGGCGCGGCGACCGGCGCCGGCGCAGCGGAGTGCGTGACCGGCACGGCGGCGGGTGCGGTCGGAGTCGCCGCCGCCGCGGCAGCCGGCTTCGCGGAAACCTCGTTCGGTTCCGGTGCTTCGGTTTCCTCGGGCTCCGTCGGTTCGACGGGCTCCACGTCGTGGACGACGGGCACCGGCTTGCTCTTGGTCTTCGTCTGCTTGGCCTGCTTGGGCTTCTTCGCAGGCTTCACTGCCGGTGCGGGCACGGTCTGATCCGTTTCCGGCAACCCGTCGGCATCCACCACCGGCACGAGCGATTCAACGGGCTCCGGACCCGCGACATCCGGTTCATCAATTGTGTCCGGCGCGTCCGAGGCATCGTCGACGGATGCCTCGACCTCGGGTTCAGTCGTCTCGGCGTCCTTCTCGATGACGACGGCGTCCGCAACCGTGTCCGCCTCGGCGTCCTGTGCGGCGACGCGGTCAGCCAGCTCGTCCTGATCGAGCACGACCTCCGCGGTCACAGCGTCCTCGTCATCCGAGGCCGCGACCTGCGGCAGCTCGTCCGCCGGGATCTCGATGACGATGTCGATGCCGCCGTCCAGGATGCGTCCGACCGCATCGGCGGCGGACGCCGGCTCCAGCGCTGGCACGGGGTCGATGATCAGCTCGGAGGCGACCTCGCCGTCCACGACGGCGTCGTCGTCGAGAAGATCGTCGTCGTCGCCCGTGGGGATCGTCAGATTCACCTGGGCGGTGCCGCCGAGGATGCCGATGCCGGCCGTGTCCAGCGACGCGGCGTCGTCCAGCACCCCGAGCGAATCATCGTCGTCGGGTCGATCGGTGTTCTTCGCGGTCATGTCTCACTCCCAGTCGTGCAGCATGCACGCCCGGTCAAGGTTACTGGGCTGGGCGGATGACGACCAAAAGGTCCCCGGCATCCACCTGCGCGGTCTGGGCGATGGCGAGGCGGTCCACGACCCCGTCGACGGGTGCGGTGATCGCCGCCTCCATCTTCATCGCCTCGATCGAAGCGACCGGCTCTCCGGCCCTGACGACCTCCCCCACCTCGGTCTTCAGCGTCACGACGCCCGAGAACGGAGCCGCCACCTGACCGGGCTTGGAGGTGTCGGCCTTTTCGACGTCGTGGAGTTCGACCGCGATCGACCGATCCCGCACGAACACCGGACGCAGCTGCCCGTTCAGGGTGGTCATGACGGTCCGGATGCCCCGCTCGTCTGCGTCGCCGATCGCCTCGAGGCCGACGTACAGCTGCACTCCCCGATCGATCTCGACCAGGTGCTCCTGCCCCTGCACGAGGCCGAACAGGTAGTCACTGGTGTCGAGCACGGACAGGTCGCCGAACAGCTCGCGCTTCTGGGCGAACTCGCGCGTCGGCGCCGGGAAGAGCAACTGGTTCAGGCGTGCGCGTCGCTGCGTGCGGGTCCCTTCGAGCTCCTGCTCGTCCTCCGCGGTGATCTCGGCGAGGACCGGGCGCACCGTGCGCCCCGCGAGCACCTTGGAACGGAACGGCTCCGGCCACCCGCCGGGCAGATCGCCGAGCTCACCGGCCATGAAGCCGACGACCGAATCCGGAACGTCGTACTTCTCCGGGTGGGCTTCGAAGTCGGCCGGATCCGCTTTCACCGCAGCGAGGTGCAGCGCCAGGTCGCCGACCACCTTCGAGGACGGCGTGACCTTCGGCACGCGTCCGAGAATGCGGTCTGCGGCGGCGTACATGTCCTCGATGAGCTCGAAGTCATCGGCCAGTCCCAGCGCCTTCGCCTGCTGGCGCAGGTTCGACAGCTGTCCACCCGGGATCTCGTGGTGGTACACGCGGCCCGTGGGCCCCGGGAGCCCGGACTCGAAGGGCGCATACGTCCGACGGACCGCCTCCCAGTAGGGCTCGAGGTCGCTGACGCCATCGAGATCGATGCCGCTGTCGCGCTCGGTGTGCACCAGAGCGGCGACCAAAGAGGACAACGACGGCTGACTCGTGGTCCCGGACAGCGGTGCGGACGCGGCATCCACGGCATCCACACCGGCGGCACTGGCCGCGAGCAGCGTCGCCAGCTGGCCACCGGGGGTGTCGTGCGTGTGGAGGTGGACCGGGAGGTCGAAGCGCTCGCGCAGCGCGGAGACGAGCCTCGCCGCGGCCGCCGGCCGCAGGAGCCCCGCCATGTCCTTGATGGCGAGGATGTGCGCGCCCGACTCGACGATCTGCTCGGCCAGCCGGAGATAGTAGTCGAGCGTGTACAGATCCTCTGCCGGGTTCAGCAGATCACCGGTGTAGCACAGCGCCACCTCGGCGACGGCGGTGCCGGTCGCACGCACTGCGTCGATCGCCGGCCGCATCTGCGCGACGTCGTTGAGCGCGTCGAAGATGCGGAAGATGTCGACGCCGCTGGTCGCGGCCTCCTGCACGAAGGCGTCCGTCACCGCCGTCGGGTACGGGGTGTACCCGACCGTATTGCGTCCCCGAAGCAGCATCTGGATCGCGACGTTGGGCAGGGCCTCCCGCAGCTTGTCCAGGCGCTCCCACGGGTCCTCCCCGAGGAACCGCAGCGCGACATCGTAGGTCGCGCCGCCCCACGCCTCCACGGACAGCAGCCCGGGGGTGAGGCGGGCCAGATACGGCGCCGCGGCGACGAGATCGCGCGTGCGGACCCGTGTCGCGAGCAGCGACTGATGCGCGTCCCGGAACGTCGTGTCGGTGATCGCCAGAGCCTTCTGCTGACGCAGCGCGGCGGCGAAGGCATCCGGTCCGAGCTCCTGCAGACGCTGCCGGGATCCCGGCTCCGGCGTCGTGGAGAGGTCCAGCGTCGGGAGCTTGGTCCGCGGGTCGGCCGTTCCCGGGTGCGCGCCGTTCGGCTTGTTGACGGTGACGTCCACGAGCCAGTTGAGGATCTTCGTCCCGCGGTCCTTCGAGACCCGGCCCTTGAGCAGATCGGGGCGCTCGTCGATGAACGAGGTGCTCACGTCGCCCGCGATGAACGACTCGTCTTCGAGCAGTGCCTGCAGGAACGGGATGTTCGTCGACACCCCGCGGATGCGGAACTCCGCCAGGGCGCGACGCGCACGGGCGACGGCAGCAGGGAAGTCCCGCCCGCGGCAGGTGAGCTTGGACAGCATGGAGTCGAAGTGCGGGCTGATCTGCGCCCCCTGGTGCACGGTCCCGCCGTCCAGGCGGATTCCGGCGCCGCCGGGAGAACGGTACGTCGTGATCTTTCCGGTGTCAGGACGGAAGCCCTGCGTGGGGTCCTCCGTCGTGATGCGGCATTGCAGTGCGGCGCCGCGCAGCTGGATCCGATCCTGCACGAGGCCCAGCTGCGCCAGGGTCTGCCCTGCGGCGATCCGCATCTGCGTCTGCACCAGATCGACATCCGTGACCTCCTCGGTCACGGTGTGCTCGACCTGGATGCGCGGATTCATCTCGATGAAGACGACGTCGCCGGCGTTCTCCCCCGCCGTCTCGAGCAGGAACTCCACGGTGCCGGCGTTCTCGTAGCCGATCGATCGGGCGAAAGCCGTCGCATAGGCGTGCAGATCACGACGGATGCTGTCGTCCAGGTTCGGAGCCGGAGCGATCTCGACGACCTTCTGGTGGCGACGCTGCACCGAGCAGTCGCGCTCGAACAGGTGCACGGTCTCACCGGTCTTGTCGGCCAGGACCTGCACCTCGATGTGCCGGGGCCGCACGACCGCCTGCTCGAGGAACATGCGCGCGTCGCCGAACGCGCTGGCCGCCTCGCGCATGGCTTCAGCGAGAGCGGGCGCGAGTTCGGCCTTGGTCTCGACGCGGCGCATGCCGCGACCGCCGCCACCCGCGACGGCCTTGGCGAACAACGGGAAGCCGATCCCGTCGGCCTGCGCCAGGAGTGCATCGACGTCATCGGATGCCTCGGTCGACCGCAGCACGGGAACCCCGGCTTCGACGGCGTGGCGCTTGGCCTCGACCTTGTTGCCCGCCATCTCGAGGACCGCGGCCGGCGGCCCGATGAAGACGATGCCGTTCGCCGCCGCCTTCTCGGCCAGCTCCGGATTCTCGGAGAGGAATCCGTAACCGGGGTAGATCGCGTCGGCGCCGGACTCGCGGGCCACGCGGATGATCTCGTCGACATCGAGATACGCGCGGACCGGATGCCCGCGTTCGCCGATCTCGTACGCCTCGTCGGCCTTCAGCCGGTGCACGGAACCGCGGTCCTCATGGGGGAAGACGGCGACCGTCCTCGCCCCGACTTCGAACGCCGCACGGAAGGCACGGATCGCGATCTCGCCGCGATTGGCCACAAGGATCTTCTGGAACATGCGCACCTCTGATTGCTCGATGCACGTGCGGATCCGCGTGCAAGGGCGGGGCTGAGTGTCTCCCCAGACTAGGGCAAGGTAACGTGGAGTCCGTGCACGTACTCAGCGTCAGCTCTCTCAAGGGAGGCGTCGGCAAGACGACCGTGACCCTCGGCTTGGCCTCAGCGGCCTTCGCCCGTGGTGTCCGGACCCTCGTCGTCGACCTCGACCCGCAGTCCGATGTCTCCACGGGGATGGACATCCAGGTCGCCGGGCGGCTCAACGTCGCCGACGTCCTGGCGAATCCCAAGGAGAAGGTCGTCCGTCAGGCGATCACCTCCAGCGGCTGGGCGAAGGTACACCCGGGGACGATCGACGTGCTCATCGGAAGCCCGTCCGCGATCAACTTCGACGGCCCTCACCCCAGCGTCCGAGACGTGTGGAAGCTCGAGGAGGCCCTGGCCTCCGTCGAGGCCGACTACGACCTCGTGCTCATCGACTGCGCCCCGTCGCTGAACGCTCTCACCCGCACGGCGTGGGCCGCGAGCGACCGGGTCATGGTCGTCACGGAACCCGGGCTGTTCTCCGTCGCCGCCGCTGACCGGGCGCTCCGCGCGATCGAGGAGATCCGACGCGGTCTCTCCCCCCGCCTGCAGCCGCTCGGCATCGTCGTGAACCGCGTGCGTCCCCAGTCGATCGAGCACCAGTTCCGCATCAAGGAGCTGCGCGACATGTTCGGTCCGCTCGTCCTCTCGCCTCAGCTCCCGGAGCGAACGTCTCTCCAGCAGGCGCAGGGTGCCGCCAAGCCGTTGCACATCTGGCCGGGAGACTCGGCCCAGGAGCTGGCCGCCGACTTCGATCTGCTGCTGGATCGCATCATCCGCACGGGTCGCATCGCCGTCGCGGAGACGGGTCCGAAGGCCTGACGCCGAGACGACAGCGAAAAGCCCGGCCGAGGCCGGGCTTTCGTCGTCTCAGGCGGAGCGCTTGGCTCGACGCGTGGCGAGTTCGTCGACGGGATCAGGGGCGGTCGGGTCGAACTCGACCAGCGTCGACTCGACCTCGCGGAGGACCTTTCCGACCGCGATGCCGAACACTCCCTGACCGCGGCTGACGAGGTCGATGACCTCGTCGTTCGAGGTGCACAGGTACACCGAGGCGCCGTCGCTCATCAGAGTGGTTCCGGCGAGATCGCGGATGCCGGCAGCACGCAGCTGATCGACGGCGGTGCGGATCTGCTGCAGCGAGATCCCGGTGTCGAGCAGGCGCTTGACGAGCTTGAGCACAAGGATGTCGCGGAAGCCGTAGAGACGCTGCGAACCGGATCCGCTCGCGCCGCGCACGGTCGGAACGACGAGTTCGGTGCGGGCCCAGTAATCCAGCTGGCGGTACGTGATCCCGGCGGCACGGGCTGCCACCGCGCCGCGGTAGCCCACCTCGTCGTCCATCGCGGGCAGACCGTCCGTGAAGAGGAGTTCGGACACGAACCGCGGGTCGCCTGTCAGCTCGTCCGCATTCATTTGAATTCCTCCCTGGAGCGCTTACCTCCACGCTAGAGCAGTGCCCGGTGCCCGGCAATGACATCCCGGCTGTGCCGAAGGTGTGTCGCAACCAGTTCGTTACGTAAGGATGCGCGAGAGCGCATCCTTCATGAAAAGTGCGCGCACCTCGTCGATCTTCGAGGCGAGCTCCGGACCAAGTTCGCCGGCCTTGCCGCGCGATGCAGCATCCGTCCGGCGCAGCAGTGCGGACATCGCCGACTCGATGAGGGCGACGTCGCGCTCGGCGCTCTGGCGCACCGAGCGCAGATGCCGCGGCTCGATGCCGTGCCGGTCGAGCGCGACCAGACCGCGCAGCAGCGTGACGACGTTCTCAGAGTACGACTCCCCCGCCGCGATGATGCCGGTGCTGATCGCATCGTTGAGCAGCTGCGGGGCGGCGCCGGCCGCGGACAGCAGCTCATCGCGCCGGTAGCGGCGCGCCGTCGGTGCGATCGACGGCGGCGGATTCAGCGCTCCGGACAGATCGCCGTTCGCCTCGGCATCGTCGAGCTGCTCGCGGATCACATTGAGCGGCAGGTAGTGGTCGCGCTGAAGGGTCAGCGCGAGGCGCAGCCGCTCGACATCGCCCGTGGAGAACTTGCGATAGCCGGATTCGGTCCGAGCCGGGGTGACGATGCCGCGCACCTCGAGGAAGCGCAGCTTGCTGGCCGACACATCGGGGAACTCGGGGGTGAGTCTCGCCAGCACCTGACCGATGCTCAGAAGACCCGGAGACGCCGTGCGTTCCCGGGTGGGGCTGGCGGACGCCATCAGTCGTTCGCCGCCGCGAGGTCGACGGGAGAGGCGAAGAAGTTGAGCCGGAACTTGCCGACGCGCACCTCGTAGCCGTTGGCGAGGACGGCGCGATCCGCGCGTTCGCCGTTCACGTAGGTGCCGTTGAGGGAGCGCTGATCGATGATCTCGAACGTCGTGCCGCTGCGCGTGACCTCGGCATGCCGACGGGACACTGTGACGTCATCGAAGAAGATGTCCGCCTCGGGGTGGCGTCCGACGGTCGTGACGTCGGTGTCGAGCAGGTAGCGGGCGCCGGCCAGGGCGCCGGAGCGGACGAGCAGCAGCGCCGACCCCGACGGCAGCGCCGCGATCGCGGTCTGCTCCGCCTCACTCAGCTCCACGCCGAACGGCACGAAGGAGAGGTCGGAATCATGTCCGAACGTCTGCGTCACATCGTGCTTCTGCTCACCATCGCGATGGATCGCTGCGTTTCCGCTGTGTCGGCTCTCGCTGTCTGTCACGGTGCCCTCCCTAGACGTCCCAGCCTAACTGATCGAGCGGGGGCGACGGGAGGGCGAATCCGCTCTCGGGCGCCGTCGAGGTGCCGACCATAGGGTGGAGGCGTGCCTACCGCTGCTCTGAAACGTCCACTCCTGCCCGCTGTGATCGCCGCCGGGATGCTGGCTGCTCTGCTCGTCCTGCTCCCGTCGACCCGCGCATCCGCACACGACGAACTGGTCTCGTCGGATCCGCCGGCCGGATCCACGGTGCAGACGCTGCCCGACGAGATGACGTTGACGTTCAGCGCCGCCCTCATCGCGTCCGACGGCGGGACGGCGGTCGTCGTGACGGATGCGGCGGGGAACGATGTCGCCGACGGAGCACCCGAGATCGACGGCGCGGTCCTGATCCAGCCGTTGAAGGCGGATGCCGCGGCCGCCGGCGAGTACACCGTGATCTGGCAGGTCGTCTCCAGCGACGGCCACCCGACCGACGGCGAGTTCGCCTTCACCGTGACCGAGGCCGCAGCATCCGCGACGACGGAGCCGACCGCGACGAGTGAGCCGACCCCCTCGGTCTCCGAGACGGCGGCGCCCACCGAGGATGCGACGCCGGCCGCCACCGCGACGCAGAACCCGGACGCGACCGAATCCTCCCCGGCATCCGCCTGGATCTGGGGTCTCTCGATCGTCGGCATCCTCGCTATCGTCGTCGCCATGGTCTGGTTCTGGCTGCGCGGAAGGCGGTCCGCGCCCGGCACCGATTCGGATACCCCCGCAGAGGGATAGGCTGGAGCCATGCCACATTACGATGTCGTCATCCTCGGCGCGGGCCCTGGCGGATACGTCGCCGCCGTCCGCAGCGCTCAACTCGGACTGTCCACCGCGATCATCGAAGAGAAGTACTGGGGCGGTGTGTGCCTCAACGTCGGGTGCATCCCCTCCAAGTCGCTGCTCAAGAACGCGGAGATCGCCCACACCTTCAACCACAAGGCCGAGTTCTTCGGCATCTCGGGTGACGTGCACTTCGACTTCGGTGCGGCGTTCGACCGCAGCCGCAAGGTGGCGGACACTCACGTCAAGGGCATCCACTTCCTGATGAAGAAGAACAAGGTGACCGAGTACGACGGCCGAGGCACATTCACGGGTCCGAAGGCGATCTCGGTCGCGAAGTCGGACGGCACGACCGAAGAGGTCACGTTCGACAACGTCATCATCGCCACTGGTTCGACCGTTCGACTGCTGCCCGGTGTGCAGCTCAGCGAGAACGTCGTCACGTACGAGGAGCAGATCCTCTCGCGCGAGCTGCCCGAGTCGATCGTGATCGTCGGCGCCGGCGCCATCGGCATGGAGTTCGCCTACGTGCTGTCGAACTACGGCGTCAAGGTGACCATCGTCGAGTTCCTCGACCGGGCCCTGCCCAACGAGGACGTCGAGGTGTCCAAGGAGATCACCAAGCAGTACAAGAAGTACGGCATCGACATCCTCACCTCCACCAAGGTGGAGACGATCGTCGACAACGGCTCGTCTGCCACGGTGACCTACACGGGTCAGGACGGGCAGCAGACCTCGATCGAGACCGGCAAGGTGCTCATGTCGGTCGGCTTCGCCGCGAACGTGAACGGCTACGGCCTGGAGAACACGGGCGTCGCGCTGACCGAGCGCGGTGCGATCGACATCGACGACCACATGCGGACGAACGTCGAAGGCATCTACGCGATCGGTGACGTCACCGCGAAGCTCCAGCTGGCGCACGTCGCCGAGGCGCAGGGCGTCGTCGCGGCCGAGACCATCGCCGGCGCCGAGACCCAGACGCTGGGCGACTACCGGATGATGCCGCGTGCGACGTTCTGCCAGCCCCAGGTCGCCAGCTTCGGCCTCACCGAGGAGCAGGCACGCGCCGAAGGCCGCGAGATCAAGGTCGCGAAGTTCCCGTTCAGCGCGAACGGCAAGGCGAACGGCCTTGGCGAGCCGATCGGCTTCGTCAAGCTCATCGCGGATGCCGAGCACCTCGAGCTCATCGGCGGCCACCTGATCGGCCCCGACGTCTCCGAGCTGCTCCCCGAGCTGACGCTTGCGCAGAAGTGGGACCTCACGGCTCTCGAAGCCGCACGCAACGTGCACACGCACCCGACGCTGTCGGAGGCACTGCAGGAGGCGTTCCACGGCCTCTCAGGTCACATGATCAACCTCTGATCGATCGTCGTTCGACGGCCCGGTCCCCGCTCTCGGGGGCCGGGCCGTCGTCGTTCACAGTCCGCTCATCGTCATCGCCCCGAGCACTCGGCGTCCGCTGACGCCCTGGTCGAGGAGCACGATCGCGCCGTCGCGCACGGCGCGGACCGCGTCGCCGACGGGCGCGCCCATCGCCATGTTGAAACGGGCTCGCCGCTGAGCGACCGCCGCCGCCCGCAGCGACACCCGCTCGTACGCTCGCAGTGCGGCATCCTGATCGGATCGCTCGGTCAGCGCCACGGCGAGTCGACAGGCCGCGATCCAGGCGAGGTTCATGCCCTGCCCGCCGATCGGGCTGATCTCATGCGCCGCGTCGCCGAGCAGGACAGCGGGCCCGTGCACGAGCCGGCTCGCACGGTGCTGTCCGGCACGGAAGCTCTGGGGGTGAGCTCCACCCGGCTCGCCGATGTCGAGGCCGGTCCTGGCGAGGACGGTCCGCGCGAAGGACGCCGTCGTGCGTCGCATCTGCTCGTGCTCACGGATCACCCAGCGTCGCCCGCCGCGCGGGAGCGGGAACGACTCGACCACTCCGTCCGGCTCGAGATGCAGCCGCGCCCGGTCGTCCGACGGCGCATCGACCACATCCAGCATCGTGTAGTCCCCGGCGCCGGGAACCCGCCGCCAGGACAGCCCCAGCCGAGCGCGGATGCCGCTGTGCACGCCGTCCGCGACGACGACCCGTCGTGCGGAGAACTCCTGCTCCCGCCCGTCGCGCACCGCGAGCACGCGGACGGCTCCGGCGCACCCGACGACATCGCTCACGTGGACGCCGGTGCGCACGGCATCCGGAGCCAGCGCCGCAAGTCGCTGTTGGAGCAGCGCGTGAGTCCGAGACTGCGCGAGGGTGCGGACCTCCCGCCCCGGGGCGAAGTCCTGCTCCGCCAGTGCGCGTCCTCGCGAACTCACGGTTCCCCCGGCGAGAAGGAGCGCCTCCGCGCGGAACGCCTCGTCGACTCCGGCGACCCGGAGCGCGGCGAGGCCGGGCGGGTGGATGCCGATCGCCCTCGATCGATCCTCGTGACCGGTCCCCCGCTCGAGCACGAGCACGTTCGTCCCGCGTCGTGCGAGCAGGCAGGCCAGCAGCAGCCCGGCCGGCCCGGCGCCCACGATGGCGACATCGCATTCAGGCACGCACGCCGCCCCTGAGCAGAACGACGCGGTGGGGAGACGACGCGACCGCTGTCCAGCCCTGCGGCGCGAGCTCGGCGAGTTCTGCCACGGTGTACGAGCGGCGGATGCTGGTCAGCCCGTCCGCTCGGATGAACGATCCGGCGAGCAAGAGCTGGAGCACGCGGGTGAGGGCGTCGAACAACGTGTACGCGCGCCCGCTGCGGGCGATGTCCACGTGCACGGCGATGCCGTCTTCGGCCAGCAGCGCCTCCGTTTCGCGCAGCAGGTCGGGCACGCTGTCGAGGTGGTGCAGCAGATGGTTCGACACGACGACGTCGAAGCGCTCTCCCGCCGCGACGAGGTCGGCAGTCGTTCCGGTGCGATACCGGATGTTCGCCGGTCCGCCCTGACGCTCGGCCCACGCGGTGGCTCGGGGATCCGCGTCGAGCGCTGTGACGACCGTTCGCGATGCATCGCGCCTGACCCATCGCGCGATCCTGCGCGTGACGTCACCGCCACCGGATCCGATGTCCAGGATCCGCACGTCGGCGGCGCGCACCCGCGTCCTGATCCGATGCAGGTAGATGCGTCGCCAGCCGCCGACGAGCGCATTGATCATCCGGAATCGCTGATAGGTGGCCTCCAGAGCGACCGGGTCGGCATCCGGGTCGTCCATGAGCTCACGCGCAGAGATGTCGCGCGAGCTCAGGTCAGGCACCGTCCCCCGCACCGCCGAGCACGGTCATGACACCGCCCTCCATCGTGAGTCCGGGGCCGAACGCCATCGCGATCAGACGCTCCCCCGTCCGCGTCGCGTCGTCGAGCAGGATGCGCCGGATGACGAACAGGACCGTCGCACTGGACATGTTGCCGCAGGTGCGCAGCACCTCTCGCGCGGCATCCAGCTGGGTATCGGCGAGACCGACCGCGTGCTGCACCCGGTCGAGGATGTCTCGACCTCCGGGGTGCACGGCCCAGTGCGTGACCGTGCCGGCGAGATCCGCGCAGTCGCGGGCGTAGGCGAGCTCCTCGTCCGCCGAGCACAGGGCCCCGAGCGCGTCGTCGATGTTCGCCTCGATCACCTTGGGCACGGCGGTGGAGAGGATCATCTCGAAGCCGTGGTCTCCGATCGTCCAGGCCATGTGCTCCACGGAGTCGGGGGCGATCGCCGTGGCGAACGAGTCCAGCTCGGCACCGGGGATGCCGGGTTCCGGCGGCCGCCCCGTCACGAGTGCGCCGGCTGCTCCGTCCGCGAAGAGGGAGGAGGCGATGATCGTGTCCGGATCGCTCGACGAGCGCAGATGCAGCGTGCACAATTCGGCGCTGACCACGAGGACGACGGCGTCGGCATCCGCATGGCAGAACTGGGCTGCGGCGCGCAGCGCCGGAATCGAGGCATAGCAGCCCATGAACCCGAAGTGATACCGCTCGACGCCGGGGCGCAGCCCCAGCTCGGTGACGATCGCGAAATCGGGTCCTGGCGCATGGAATCCGGTGCAGGAAACGGTGATGACGTGCGTGATGTCTTCCGGGGCGATGTCGTCGGCCGCGTCGAGCGCCTGTCGTGCCGCCTCGACGAACATCGGCGTCGCGGCCCGGACGTACAGTTCGTTTCGCACCGCGGTCCCCGGAGCGAGGAGCAGATTCGATGAGCGATCGTAGAAGGTCGCGTCGCCCGTGTACTCGGTTCCGAGTTCGGCGATCGCCGTGTGGCGGGTCTCGATGCCGGAGCCGCCGAAGGAGGCGTTCACGATGCGGACGGCCCGTCGATCGATGTCCGGCTGGGACGCGAAGACCTCGCGCACCTCGTCCTGGTGCAGCGGAGTCGACGGGAGCACGGTCTGCGGCACTCGGAGATAGGCGCTCATGAGCACACGCTCGCACGTCGGCGCGCCGAGCACCAGGGGCTTGTCAGTGCACGCCGGCCCGGGTATCGGAGCGGTTCAGAATCCGAGGGCGCGCGCGAGCTTGGATCCGGATGCCGCGTGCCGGCCGCCCGCGGCGAAGATCGCCCGTTCCGCCGCGGCGAAGAGCCGCTCGCGCTCGTCGGGGTCGACCGGAGCGGCGGGGCCCAGTTCGAACTCCCACTCGCGCCACCGGCGCTCGGTGCCCTGGCGGAGATCGGTCGCGCGGACGCGATCGTCGACGAACTCGGCGACGACACCGTCCGGCCCGGTCAGCAGATAGGCGGTGCGATCGTTCTCGATCCGGGCGAGGGGCGTCAGAGGTTCGGCCGTCCAGCGGGCGAGCACGTCGGCCACGGCATCCGGAACCGCCTCGTCGTCACCGAGCGGCCAGCCGATCTCGAGCCGCCCGTCTCCCTCGCGAGGGCCCTTGATGTGCCAGCCGGCATCCGGTCCACCGGTCCGGCGGCGCAGCGCGACTCCGGAGCGCGCGAGGGCTGCTTCGGCCGTGTCCAGGTAGCGCGCGTCGAGCACGCGCAGCTCCCCCGTCGTGACCGCGTCGACACCGGGGATCCCCTGCCACAGCGGCAGCGGAGTGTCGCCGTCGACGTCGTACTTGCGCTCGACCTCGACGGTGCGCGACGGCTCGGATGCGTTCGGAGCCTCGGCCATTCTCAGTCGTCCGACGGGGTGAGGTCCTCGAGGGATTCCTCGTACCAGTAGTCGACCTCGGTCGGCCCGTCGCTGTCACCGGTGTTCTGCGGCTCTCCACTGCGGAGGTAGACCACCTGGGTCTCGGCGTAGGGGACGATCAGCTTGTCATCGACGTCCGCCTCGAGCGGAAGGATCTGCCCGTCCAGCGGGCCGCCGTGGAGTCGTGCGAGTGCCATGATCTCACCCTAGACCTGTCAGCCCGCAGCGATGCCGAGCACCGCGCCGACGATCATCCACGGTCCGAAGGCGATGCGGGTGCTCCGCTGCGCCCTGCGCAGGGCCATCAGGGCGAGCGCGTAGACGGCGCCGAGGACGAACGCCGCTGCCGCGCCGACGATCAGCGCCTGCCATCCGTGCCAGGCGAGCACGAGGCCGATCACCGCCGCCAGCTTCACATCTCCGCCGCCCACTCCGCCGCCGGCGAGGAACAGCGCGGCGTAGAAGCCGCCGAGGATCGCTCCTCCCGCGAGGGTGCGGACGAGGACGGAGACGTCGCCCGCGGCGAGCGCCTCGATGCCGACGAGCGCGAGAAGCGCCGCTCCGACGGGCAGGACGATGCGGTTCGGGAGGCGGTGCGTTCGCGCGTCGATGACGATCAGCCAGATGCCGATGCCGATGAGCCCTGCGTGCACGGCGATGACGATCGCGGTGCGCAGCAGCTCGGGCATCCCCGAAGGCTAGGCGATCGGCGATCCTGACGTGACGGGCCTGTGGATAACCGCACCCAGCGAATGTCCGATGTCCGAATTACGATCGGAGCACCACTTGATTTATTCGTAGATATCTTCGAGGATGGATGCATGGGCACCGCACTCCCCGCCCCGACCGCTCTCCCCCGTGAGAGCAGCGCTTCCCGCGCGCAGGAACTGCATCGACTGCGCAGCGAGATCTCCCGCATGCAGCGCCGGCGCAGCGACGTGCCCCTTCTGCCGATCGACCCCGCCCTCGAAGGCCTGCTGCCCGATGACGGACTGCGCACCGGCGCCGCATACTCCCTCATGCCGTCGCCGAGTCTGCTCGGCGCATTGCTCGCAGCTCCCTCGCAGAGGGGCTCCTGGTGCGCCGTCATCGGCATGCCGACCCTCGGCATCGAGGCGATGGCCGACTTCGGCGTCGATCTGTCGCGCCTCATCCTCGTGCCGGACCCCGGCCCGCGCTGGCTCACCGTCGCCTCCGCGTTGAGTGAGGTCATCCCGCTCATCGCCGTGCATCCGCGCAGTCGGGCATCGGATGCCGATATCCAGCGCATGAGCGCACGGTTGCGCGATCGGGCGTGCACGCTCCTGGTCACGGCCCGCTGGCCGCAGAGCGAGGCGACGCTGCGCGTGGAGGAGACCGAGTGGAACGGACTCGGTGACGGCTGGGGGCTGCTCGCCGATCGCACGGTCACGCTCAGCTGCTCTTCCCGCCGGCTGGAGACGCAGCGCCGCATCCGGGTGCGACTGCCCGGTTCCCTGGGGCGCGTGGATGCCGCGCCGGCCCCGCTGCGTCCGGTCGCTCCGCTGCGCCGCACGGCGGACGAGCATCCTGTTCTTCCCGATCAGTGGGCGGTGGCCGGATGATGCCGCCTCGCCATCTCGTGCTGTGGCTGCCGGACTGGCCGGTGCGCGCGGCCGTCGGCGCCCCGCCGCCGTACGGTCCCGTGGCCGTCGTGCAGGCGAACACGATCATCGCCTGCTCCGCCGAGGCCAGAGCACAGGGGGTGCGCCGCGGACAGCGTCGGCGGCTGGCGCAGTCCCGCTCCCCCGCGCTGCAGCTGCTGAACGCCGATCCGCTGCGGGACGAGAGCGCGTTCCTGCCCGTCCTGCGGCTGCTGGAGGATCAGGTGCCCGGCGTTCAGCCGCTGCGCCCAGGTCTCGCCGCGCTGCGCGCCCGAGGGCCGGCCCGCTACTACGGCGGCGAAGCCGAAGCCGCACGCGTGCTCATCGGCGTGCTCGCCGAGCACGGGTACCCGGGCACGAGGGCCGGCGTCGCCGATGGGCTGTTCACCGCCGAACAGGCGGCGCGCCTCGGAGACCCGGCTTTCGTCGTGCCGCCGGGGGGCGCGGCCGACTTCCTCGCTCCCCTGCCCGTCCAGGTCCTCGGGGACGAGGAGATCACCGCGCTGCTCGATCGGCTCGGGGTCAGGCGCCTCGCCGATTTCGCCCGTCTCGGCGAGAACATGATCCGCGACCGCTTCGGCGAGCGCGGCGCCCGCCTGCACGCGCTGGCCGCCGGTGCCGACTCCCGCCCCCTGCCAACCAGGTCCGCGCCCCCCGAGCTCTCTCGAGAGGTGTCGTTCGAGACGCCCCTCGCCCAGGCCGATCAGGTGGCCTTCGCGGTCAGGCAGACCGCGGATGCCGTCTTCGCCGGCCTCGCCGAGGCGTCGCTGGTCTGCACCGAGGTGCGCATCGAGTTCACCGACGACGACGGAGCGGTCGGCTCGCGGGTGTGGATGCATCCGACCTCCTTCGAAGCCGCGGACCTCGTCGACCGGGTGCGCTGGCAGCTCGAGACGCTGCGTCCCGCCGAATCGAGCACCTCGGACCGGGTGCCGGCCGGGATCGTGACCGTGCGGATCATCCCGACCCGTACGGACGACAGCCGTCACCATCAACCGGGGCTCTTCGGCCAAGGGCCGGAGGAGCGTCTGCATCATGCCGTCTCCCGGGTGCAGGCGCTGCTCGGCCACCGAGGCGTCGTCACCCCGGTGATCGTCGGCGGGCGTCGCCTGGCCGATCGGCAGCAGCTGCAGCCCTGGGGCGATCGCGCTCCGATCGATCGCGACCCGGCTCTCCCCTGGCCGGGGAGCCTGCCGGCGCCGCACCCCGCCGAGGTCTTCACGCCTCCGCGGCCGATCGCCGTCGTCTCGGCCGATCGGTCCGTCCCCGCCGTCGACGCGAGAGGCGCGCTCTCCGCCGCCCCCGCCTTCATCGCGGATGCGGAGGTGATCTCCTGGGCGGGCCCCTGGCCGTTGCGTGAGCACGGCTGGGATCCGGATGCCGCGCAGAACGCGCATCGTTTCCAGATCGTCGATGCCGGCGGGCGGGCATGGCTCGTGCTGTGGGAGCGCGAGGCCTGGTGGGCCGAGGGGAGGTACGTCTGATGGGCTGGCAGAATCACCCCGGCATGAGCTGGAGCGAACTCGAAGAGACCCTCAGTGCTCGCGAACCGGCAGACGGCGTCCCCATCCGCCCCGATCCAGGCCCGATCAGCCGGAAGAGGCAGTCCGAGCCGCCAGCGCCCATCGTCCGCCCGGAGGACGCCGTCCCCTATGCCGAACTGCACGCGCATTCCACGTTCTCGTTCCTGGACGGCGCGTCCACCCCCGAGGATCTGCTCCTCGAGGCCGAGCGACTCGGGCTCACCGCTCTGGCGATCACCGACCACGACGGCTTCTACGGCGCGGCGCGCTTCGCCGAGACCGCCGATGCCGCGAGGCTCGGCGTGCAGACGATCTTCGGAGCCGAGCTGTCGCTGAATCTCACCGCCCCCCGGAAGGGCTCCCCCGATCCTCCCGGGGAGCATCTGCTGGTCCTCGCCGGCGGCATCGAGGGCTACCACCGGCTGTCCGGCGCGATCACCCGCGCTCAGTTGCGCGGTGGCGAGAAGGGACGCCCGCAGTACGACATCGACGAGCTCGCAGCGAGCGCGGACGGTCACTGGACGATCCTCACGGGCTGCCGCAAGGGCGCTGTGCGGCGCGGGCTCGCCGCGGGCGACGCCGCGACGCCCCTGCGCCGCCTCGTCGACCTGTTCGGCCGTGATCGGGTGGCCGTCGAGCTCATCGACCACGGCGATCCCCTGGATTCCCGTCGCAACGATGCCCTGGCCGACCTGGCGCGCGCCGAACGGCTGCCGGTCGTGGCGACCAACAACGTGCACTACGCGGCCCCGGAGCGCGTCGGGATGGCCGAGGCGGTCGCCGCGGTGCGCGCCACCCGTGGCATGGACGAGCTGGACGGCTGGCTCCCCGTGCACGGCTGGGCGCATCTGCGCAGCGGCGCCGAGATGACCGACCGCTTCCGCCGCTTCCCCGGGGCGATCAGCCACGGACTCGCCATCGCCCGCGACAGCGCCTTCGAGCTGCGCCGCGCCCGCCCCGCTCTGCCCCGCATGACGGTCCCCGACGGAGAGACCCCGATGAGCCATCTGCGCGCTCTGGTCTGGGAGGCGGTCCCCCGGATCTACCCCCGTCTGGACGACGACGGCCGCCGCCGCATCGAGCGCGAACTGGACGTCATCGAGGAGAAGGACTTCCCCGGGTACTTCCTCATCGTGCACGGCATCGTTTCCGAGGCGCGTCGCCGCGGCATCCTGTGCCAGGGACGAGGGTCGGCCGCGGCGAGCGCGGTCTGCTATCTGCTCGGGATCACCGCGGTCGACCCGATCCTGTACCGGCTCCCCTTCGAACGCTTCCTCGCGACGACGCGCGAGGAAGAGCCGGACATCGACGTGGACTTCGACTCGGACCGCCGCGAGGAGATCATCCAGTGGGTGTACCAGCAGTACGGACGCGAGCGGGCGGCTCAGGTGGCGAACGTGATCCAGTACCGCCCCAAGAACGCCGTCCGGGACATGGCGAGGGCTCTCGGTCACTCCGCCGGGCAGCAGGATGCCTGGTCCAAGCAGGTCGAGGGGTGGGGCGCCGATCTGCAGCCCGCCGAAGGACACGACATCCCCGCGCAGGTGCTCGCCTATGCCGGCGACCTGCTGAAGGCGCCCCGGCATCTCGGCATCCACTCCGGCGGCATGGTGCTCACCGCCAGGCCGGTCGGCGAGGTGGTCCCCGTCGAGCACGCCAGGATGGCGAACCGCACGGTCATCCAGTGGGACAAGGACGACGCGGCCTGGATGGGGCTGGTGAAGTTCGATCTGCTGGGGCTGGGGATGCTGGCGGCACTGCAGCACTGCTTCGATCTCATCGCAGACGCCACCGGAGAACGCTGGACGCTGCAGTCCCTCCCGAAGGAGGAACCGGCGGTGTACGACATGCTGTGCCGGGCCGATTCGATCGGAGTGTTCCAGGTCGAGTCCCGGGCGCAGATGGGGCTGCTGCCGCGATTGCAGCCCCGAGAGTTCTACGACCTCGTCATCCAGATCGCCCTCATCCGCCCAGGCCCCATCCAGGGCGGGGCCGTGCATCCGTTCGTACGTCGCAAGCTCGGGCAGGAGAAGGTCGCCTACGCGCACTCGGCGCTGGAGCCGATTCTGAAGCGCACACTCGGCATCCCCGTATTCCAGGAGCAGCTCATCCAGATGGCGACGGCGCTGGGAGACTGCACGGCCGACGAGGCCGATCTGCTGCGCCGGGCGATGGGGTCCAAGCGCGGGCTGGAGAAGATCGATCGCATCCGCGGCAAGCTGTACGCGGGTATGAGGCGGCACGGCCTGGACGAGGCCACCTCGGACCGGATCTACGCGCAGATCCAGGCGTTCTCGAACTTCGGCTTCGCCGAGTCGCATTCGCTGTCGTTCGCGCTGCTGGTCTACGCCAGTTCGTGGTTGAAGCTGCACTATCCGGCCGCGTTCCTCGCCGGGCTCCTGCGCTCCCAGCCGATGGGGTTCTATTCGGCGGCGACGCTCACCGCCGATGCCCGCCGGCACGGCGTGCGCGTGCACCGGCCCGACCTGCATGCCTCCGGCGCGCAGGCTTCGCTCGAGCCTGTCGGTGACGATCACGCCGCTACGGGCCTGCCCGGCTGTCTCGTCGACGGGGATCCGGATGCCGCGGTCCGCTTCGACCGGTCGAAACCGGACGAATCAGCGGCTCACCGCCGGGACGGCGCCTTCACCGTCCGGCTCGGGCTCTCGGATGTCCGCAGCATCGGGCTGCCGTTCGCCGAACGGATCGTCGCGGAACGGGACGCGAACGGCCCCTTCCGGGATCTGAACGACCTCGTGCGCCGCACGGATGCCACCGCCGCACAGGTGGAGGCGCTGGCGACGGCCGGGGCGTTCGAGAGCATGGGGATGAAACGCCGGGAGGCGGCCTGGCTCGCAGGCGCCGCCGCCGAGGATCGCGCCCGCTATCTGCCCGGCACGGTCCTGGCCGTGCAGCCGCCGCTGTTCCCCGATCAGACCGGATACGAGCAGCTCTCCGCCGATCTCTGGGCGACGGGTGTCGCGACCGATGATCATCCTCTGGCGCATTTCCGTGCGCAACTGGACGAGCGAGGTGTGATCCCCTCCGCGCGATTGGCGGATCATGAGGTCGGTCGGCGCATCGAGGTGGCGGGTCTCGTGACGCACCGGCAGCGACCGGCGACGGCATCCGGCATCACGTTCCTCAACCTCGAGGACGAACAGGGCCTCGTCAACGTGGTCTGCTCCCCCGGTGTGTGGAAGCGCTATCAACGGGTCGCCAGGGACTCGCCGGCGCTCATCGTCCGCGGCATCCTCGAGCGCTCGGCCGAGGGCGTGGTGAACGTGCTCGCTGACGCGTTCGAGGACCTGCGCACCGGCATCCAGCACCGATCTCGGGACTTCCGCTGACGGCGACCGACCTCACCAGAAGCGGTCGGGCTCCTTCTCGGGAAACGGGTCCGATCCCCACCGGACGGCTTCGTCCTTCGCGGCGTCCACCGCGGCATCCGCTCCGCGCAGCGCGACGTCGGCATCGAACGCGGCCGACCGGACCGCATCGACCTTCACGGCCGTCCGCGGACCGTCCGCGGTCGCAGTGATGGTCGTGGTGAGCACCTTGCCCTGCCAGACCGACAGCTCGCCGGACGGCTCTTCAGCGCGCTGATAGCGCACCCCGCTCTCGAGATCCGTGATCGCGACGACCGTGCTCGTCCCGCTCGCGAGGTCGAGCTGCTCCGCCACCTCGACGCGGTGACCGACGGGGATGGGCGCCGAAGCCGCCAGCACGAGGGTTCTGTCCATGACACCACTCTAGGAACTTCGCCTGTGCGGCGCACTCGGTCAGTCGTCGTCTTCGCGGCGCTCCTCGTCGGGCACGTCGAGCGACTGCTCGAACACGTCGGCGAAATCAGCGTCGACACCCGCGGCATCCGGGAGCGCATCGCCGAGCGGCTCCTCCACGTCATCCGGATCGGCTCGCAGGTCGCGCTCCTGATCCCAGCGATCGGGCAGCGGCGTGTCATCGTCGATGGAATTCTTCGGATCGCTCATCGCATCCTCCGCTCCGGGCTCGTCTCCTCCTGCTTCCAGGATGCCGCGCCCGCGACGAGAGCGGAAGAGCGCATCAGTCGCGGAGCAGCTCGCCCGCCCCGGCCAGCCAGGTCTCCGCGACGATGCGATGGCCGTCCGCCGTCGGGTGGATGCCGTCGCCGGCGATGCTCTCCGGCCCATCGGTCTGCGCGGCGGCAGCGAGCACGGCATCCAGCGGGACGAACGTCGCACCGAACTCGTCGGCAAGACGTCGTTCGATCTCGATCTTCGGGTCGAGGTCCTCACGGAACCGCAGCTTGTCCGTCACCGGGAGAAGGAACGGCTCGAGGATCACGATGGCCGCGTCGGTGCGTTCGCGGATCGCTGTCAGGATGGTGCGCAGGTTGGCCTCGAACTGCTCGGCGCTGGTGGCGTCGTCGTCGTCGTAGCGGCGCCAGACGTCGTTGATTCCGATCAGGATGCTGACGACATCCGGGTTCTCATCGATGCAGTCGACATCGAGGCGCGCGATCAGATCGCCCGTGCGGTCCCCGCCGATCCCCCGGTTCACGACGCGCAGATCGGGACGTGCATCGGCGAGGCGCGCCGCGATCAGCCGGACGTACCCGTCACCGAGCTGCTCCGGGTCGTTTCGTCGTCCGGCATCCGTGATGCTGTCGCCGAAGAAGAGGATGGTGCGCGGGCGAGCGTCGCTGCTCATCGAGAAGGGTCCGATCTTTCGTGGTTGGTACGGGTGGGCTCGAGCGAGCCGCGGCCATCCTATCCGGCGGTCGGGACGCTCTGCGCGATCCTTCAGCTTCGCTCGCCTAGCGTGGATGCCATGACGTCGAGCGCCGAGAATCTCAACGCCATCGCCGCCTGGGCGATCTCCCTGATGGAGACGCTGGGTGGACCGGGAGCCGGTCTCGCGATCGCCCTGGAGAACCTGTTCCCTCCGCTGCCGAGCGAGATCATCCTTCCCCTGGCCGGCTTCACGGCGCACCAGGGCTCGCTCAGTCTGGTGTCCGTGCTGATCTGGACGACCGTCGGCTCGATCGTCGGCGCTCTGGCCCTGTACGGCCTCGGCGCGTGGCTGGGCAGACGACGGCTGTTCGCGATCGCGGAGCGGATGCCGCTGATCAAGGTCGAGGACGTCGAACGAGCCGAATCCTGGTTCCTCAGACACGGTTCGAAAGCGGTGTTCTTCGGCCGGATGATCCCGATCTTCCGCAGCCTCATCTCGATTCCGGCCGGCATCGAACGGATGCCGCTGCTGCGCTTCACGCTGCTGACCGCGGCGGGAAGCGCCATCTGGAACACGATCTTCGTGATGGCCGGCTATCTCCTCGGCGCGAACTGGCACATCGTCGAGGACTATGCCGGCATCTTCCAGAAGCTGGTGATCGCGGTCGTCGTGATCGCCGCCGTGGTGTGGATCGTGCTTCGGGTGCGTCAGTCCCGCCGCGATCGCGCGGCGGTCTGATCGGAGAGGGTCCACGTCCGGCTCACGATGGGAGCGGCGCATCTCCATCGACCCGGCAGAATGAGGACGTGATCCATCCGACGGCGCGCACCGGGCGCACCTATTTCGCACTGCAGGCAGTCGCCGGAGCGGTCTGGTGGATCATGGTCGGGGCCAGCCCCACGATCCGCACAGCGACGCTCGGAACGCTCGACCCGGTGCTCGTGGCGATGCTCGACCTCCCGTTGTTCGTGATCGCCTCCGCGCTCGCCGCGTGCGGCCTGCGGTGGGCGGTATGGATCGTCATGTCCTGGACGATTCTCGTAGCGGCTGGCATGGCCGGGTACGCGACGATCGCGGGATCCGCAGGATGGGGTGCCCTGCTCATGATCGCCGCGGCGGGTGGCAGCGGCGTTGCAGGTCTGCTGGTGCTGAGGGGGCGCCTGCCCAGCGAATGGCTGCTGACCGGGCCGTTCCGCTTCCGGACGGCTCCGGAGCGCGGCTCGCATCTCGGTCGCACGTTCGCGCAGATCATCGTGTTCTGGGGGCTGTTCCTCGTCGTCCTGCCGGCTGTGATCGCCGCGGTGGAGCACCGTTGGGTTCTGACGCTCGAGGTCGGGCCACCGGTGCGGATCGTCGGAGCCGTCCTCCTGATCGCCATGAGCGCTTTGGGACTCTGGTCAGCGGTGACGATGTCGAAGCGCGGCGACGGCACGCCGTTGCCGTCGGCGATGCCCCATCGGCTCGTGATCTCGGGGCCGTACCGATTCGTACGCAACCCCATGGCGCTCGCCGGCATCGCCCAGGGCGTCGCGGTCGGGATGCTGCTGGGATCGTGGCTGGTCGTGCTCTGCGCGCTCTGCGGATCGCTGGTGTGGAACTTCCTGATCCGTCCGCACGAGGAGGCGGATCTCGCGCGTCGGTTCGGCGCGGCGTTCGAGGACTACCGGAGGCGTGTGCGGTGCTGGATCCCTTCCCTGCCGGTCAGCGGAGCACCTACTGCGGGCCGTCGATGACTTCGTCCACGAGCGCGATGCCGCCAGAGGAGTTCGCCGAGTCCATCAGATCCTGAATCCACCGCTGGTTCAGCTCCGGGGGTTCGGGAGCGTCGAAGATGAACTTCAGCGGGATCGACGGATGCAACCAGATCGTCGATCTGCCCCGAGGCTGGTTGTCCGGATGCCGCCAGGACATCGTGAAGCCCTCGTGGCGACGAAGCTTGGTCGTCACGACGACTTTCAGGTGCGCGAGGGTGCGATCGTCCAGGACGATCGGACGATGCTCGCCGTCATAGATGAGTCGACCCATATCCGCACGCTACGCTCGCCGACCGGCGTGCGCCAGGGGCAACGCCGTCGGCTCCACAGCCGTCATACGTCACGGCGAGGGCTCGCCGGGCCGGCGATTCTCCCGTCGCAGCGGGTCGCTGTCAACGGGTGTGAACGCATCCGCGAAGAGGATCACGCTGGCCGGAACGACGATGGGAGAAGATGATGTCCGACCCGAATGCTCTACCGGACGACGAGCGCCGCGTGAATGCCGACGGCTTCGATCCGGATATCCCCACGACAGATGCCCGCCCGGATCCGGACGATACCTCCCCTGCCGAGGAGGATGCGGACGAGGACACGATCGAGGTCGAGGATCTGCCGTAGACGCACTGAGATCTCAGGCGTCCGGCGCGTCGAGGACCTCGTCGACCAGGGTGATGCCACCCGTGGAGTTCAGGGAGTGCATGAGCGCCTCGATCCACTTCGCATTGAGCTCCGGAGGCTCCGGTTCTTCGAAGGTGAACCGCAGCGGTATCGACGGATGGATCCAGATCGTGGAACGGCCGACCGGCTCGCCGTCGGGATGACGCCAGGACAGCGTGAAGGACTCCTGCCTGCGCAGTTTCGTCGCGATGACGACCTTGAGGTGCGCGAGGGCGCGGTCCTCAATGTGGATGGCGTCAGCCGACGCGCCATAGTGAAGTGTGCCCATGGGGTGACGGTACCTCATCCGGGCAATCGCGTGGCGGAGGCTCGTTACTCTGGGTCCATGTACACGCCGCGGTTCAACCACGTGCCCGATGAGGATGAGATCCGGGCGATGGTCGCAGCCGCGCGCACGGCGTGGTTCGTGACCGCGGATGCCGATGGCGTGCCCGTGGCGACGCTGCTGCCGATCATCTGGCGAGGCGACACGGTGATCGCGCACATGGCCCGCGCGAACCGGCAGTGGCGGACCTTGCCGGATGCCGCCCCGGCGCTGCTGATCGTGGCGGGACCCGAGGCTTACATCAGCCCGAGCTGGTACGCGTCCAAGGCGGAGCATGGCAAGGTCGTCCCGACGTGGAACTACTCCGCCGTCCACCTCAGCGGAACGGCGGTCGTCCACACGGATGCCGAGTGGTTGCGGGATGCCGTCGCCGACCTGACCGAGATGCACGAGTCCGAGCGCGCGCAGCCGTGGGCGATCACCGATGCGCCTGCGGACTTCATCGACGAGCAGCTGCCGGGGATCGTGGGCATCGAGATCAGTGTCACGAAGATCGAGGGAAAGGCGAAGCTCTCGCAGAACCGCAGCGAAGTCGACCGGCTCGGGGTCATCGACGGGCTGGAGGGCGAGTCGTTCGCGGGCGCCGCCGAGGTTACGGCGGCGATGCGCGCCGGGATCGAGGATGCGGGGCGCTGAGGCCTGCAGTAGCCGTCACGGCACGGGGCGGAAGAGCCGCTCCAGATGATGGTCGATGGCGGCGAGTGCCGCTTCCGGTGCGATGACGTCGAGCTCGAGAAGCGGTGCGAAGCCGGTCAGGGCGAGAACGAGGTCGGTTTCGACCTCTGGATCGCGGTCCGCTGCGATCTGACCTTTGCTGATCGCCTGCCGAATGAGGCGTTCGACCATGGCCCGGCCTTCGCGCAATCCGACGGCGACCTGCTCGTGCAGCGCTGTGTCATGCAGCGCTTCGAGCACGTAGGCCGCATGCATACGGCTCGCCGCCGTGGCGTCCGGGCGGAGCGGGAGCATCGCGATGAGCACCACTCGCAGCACGTCGCGAGGATGCGGGGGCTGTTCCAGTGAGGCGATGGCCTGCGCGACCCGCTGAGAGGTCTGGTCGGCGGCGAGATCCACGGCGAAGGTCAGCATCTCGGCGCGGGAGGAGAAGTAGTGCTGCAGCTGGCCCAGTGAGACGCCGGCCTCGCGGGCGACTTCGCGCATGGTCGCCTTCGCCCACCCGTGCCGATCGGTGATCGACCACAGCGCTTGCGCGATGGACTCGCGTCGCTCGGCATGGTCGACCTGCTTGGGCACACTGCCTCCTCGTTCCCGTACGATTTAAACAATACACTTGACCGAAAACGTGCGGACGGACGTGAGGCCGATGACATTCCCGGAATCGAGACCCCCTCTCTCCTTCTACAACCCCGCTGCTTTCGCCTTCGACCCCGAGGTGGCGATCGCGCTGATCGCCGATATGCAGATACGCAAGGCCATCGAACGCGGGGAGTTCGACGACCTGCCCGGCAGCGGCGAGCCGCTCGATCTGCCTGACCACCATGACCCGGATTGGTGGCTGAAGAGCCTCATGCGACGGGAGCAGATCGTCATGCTGCCGCCGTCCATCCAGCTCCGCAAGGACGATGCCGCGCTGGACGCCGAACTCGATCAGCTCTCGAACGAGCCCGCCGTCCGCCATGAGGTGGAGCAGTTCAACGAACGGGTCATCCAGGCGCGCTATCAACTCCCCGCAGGGCCGCCACTGATCACCATGCCGCGCGACGTCGAGGCCGCGGTGTCCGCCTGGGCCGCTCGTCGGACGACCAGAGCCGAGGAGGCCCGCCGTCGAGCGGAAGAGGCCAGGGCGCAGGAGGAAGAGAGGCCGAAGAGCCGCCGTCGCCGTCGATTCCTCGGCACCCGTGCAGGCCGATCGCCGCATCGCGGCACGGAAACGTAGGCGGCACCGGCAGGATGTCGTGGCTGCCGTCGCCGGTGCGTCCGACTTATCCGATTCCGTGTGACTCACCCATCCGGAGCTCCCCCGATGCACGTTCGGCAGCTATTTTGTGATCGTGTCGACAGGATCTCGGAACAGGGGCGCATCGGTCTCCGCTGCCGCCCTGGATGCCGCCCTCGGCGACATCGACTGGACGATCCCTCCCTCCGGATCGGTGCTGTCACGGTTCCGCGCGCCGAGCGGTGAGTTGGCAGTCGTATCACTGGGCGATCCGACGCAGCCGCGCGTCGTCCTGGTGCCCGGCGCGACGGGCTCCAAAGAGGACTTCGCGCTGATGCTGCCGATCCTGGCCCGGGCCGGCTACTTCGTGCAGTCGTTCGACCTCGCCGGTCAGTACCAGTCGCACCTCGCCGGCGAGGGTTCGACCTACACGTATCAGCTCTTCATCGACGATCTGGTCGCTTTCCTCGAGGCGGGAGGCCCCGCCCATCTTCTGGGCTATTCATTCGCGGGTACGATCGCTCAACTCGTCGCTGTCCGCCGACCGGAGCTGCTGCTCTCCCTCACGCTGCTGAGCACGCCGCCGGGCTCGGGCAACGTCTTCGCACGAATGCGGTGGCTGGGCCCGATCGCTCCTGTCGCGAGCGCGCGGCACGGTGCCGGACTCATGATCTGGGGCATCGTGACGAACAAGAATCGCGTACCGCCCCGACGGCTCCAGTTCGTGCGCTCTCGGTTCGCGCTGACCAGCCGCCGCAGCGTCGACGAGATCGTCGGCCTGATGATGGCGTCTCCGGATCTGCGGGACCGGCTTCGGCGGCTGCCGTTGCCGAAGCTCGTCGCGGCCGGATCGCGGGATCTGTGGCCACCATCCGCCCACGAACGGTTCGCGCGCGACATCGGCGCCGAGTTCCGCATCTATCCGACCGGACACAGCCCGAGCGAGACGACGCCGCACCAGCTCAGCGCGGATCTGCTGGACCTGTTCGCCGACGCTCGCCGTTGAGTCATCGGCGAGCGGATGCCGCCGCGCGCGCCCTGCGACGCGCCCGTCGTCGCCGAAGCGGCGCCTCGTGCGGCAGGTGGAGGCGCACGCCCCGTAGAAGCGCGGATCCCCCGCGACGAAGTCGAGTTCGGCACGGGCCTCGAACGACCGTGCGATCCGCTCGATCCACTGCGGACCCGGTCGGGAATCGGCATCCAGCCTCGCGATGATGTCGCCCGTCGCCGCGTCGTAACCTGCGGATGCGGCCTGAGGAATGCCGGGGACGGGCTCGGTGACGACGCGTGCGCCATGCCGCTCGGCGACCGCCGTCGTCTCGTCGGTGCTGCCGTTGTCGACCACCACGATCTCGTCCGCCGCACGGGTCTGCTGTTCGAGGGCCCGGAGGCACGCCTCCAGCAGAGGTGCGTCGTTCCGAACCGGTATGACCACGGAGACGGAGAGGCGATCGGTCGTCATCGTCCTCCTATTGTGCGCGCCCGGCCGCTGCGGCGGGAGAACCGGCCTCGCGCGTCCCACGCGTCTCGCTCGTCAACACGATCGCCACGCCTGCGCCGCAGAGGGCGAACCCGAGGAGCGTCACGATCGTCAGCGGCTCGTCGAGCAGGAGCGCTCCCGCGGCCGCGGTCGTCGGAGCGACGAGGAACAGCAGCGCATTCAGTGCCGTGATGCCGATTCGGCGCAGCAGCCACCAGTACAGTCCGTATGCCGTGAGGGTGGGAAACGCGGCGGCGAAGCCGGCCGCGGCCCAGAACGCCGTGGATGCCGGCGGCGCCAGGACGCCGAAGATCGCGGCGACCAGCACCAGTGCCGCGGCGGTCGCGGTCACGTGGATGGTCAGGGTGAGGAGCGTCCCGGTTCTGGGCGCAGAGCGGCGCTGGAGGAATGTTCCGATGATCAGGCATGCCATCGCGAGGGCCGGCCAGAGATAGGAGGCCGGGTGTGCGGTCGAGTCATCGAGCTGAGAGCGCACGACCAGCAGGACCCCGACCGCTCCGACGAGGAGCCCGCCCCACTGCGCTCCGCGGACGCGCAGACCCAGCAGCGGGCCGACCAGCATCGCGACCACGAGGGGCTGCACGGCATCGATCAGAGCCGTGGTGCCGGTGGCGACACCTTCCGCGATCGCCGCGTACACCGCGGTGCAGTAGCCGAACTGCGCGAAGAAACCGATGAGTGCTTGTCGGCGCACGTCCGCATGGGCGACCCCGCGGGCGGCGCCCGTGGAGACCACGACGACGAGCAGGACCACGGCGAGCGGTATGAATCGCCACACGAGCAGCGTCAGCGGCGAGACGTCGTCCGCGGCGATCGCTGGAACGAGGAACCCGGAACTCCAGCTCACGACGAAGGCGATGGCGGCCGCCGCCGTCACTCCCCCATGAAGTACACCGATCTGTTTACTCATGGCTTCGACTATACAGATTGGTATAGTCGAGTCCATGGTCGTCACCGTTCCCGAACTCGCCCCGCTCACGCCGGGTGCCACCCGCGTGCTCGACGCCGCCTCGCGGCTCTTCTACGAGCGCGGCATCCACGCGGTGGGCGTCGACACCATCGCCGAGGCCGCCGGCGTCACGAAGAAGACGCTCTACGACCGATTCGGTTCGAAGGAGTCGCTCGTCGTCTCGTATCTGCAGCACCGGGATGCTCGCTGGCGCGCGCACGTCGCCGAGCATCTCGCTGCTGCGCCCAGCCCTGGGCCGGATCGCATCCTCGCCGTGTTCGATGCGGCGATCAGCTGGTCGGATGAGAACAGCCCGAAGGGATGCAGTGCGATCAATGCCCGCGCCGAGATCGGCGACGGACACGATGGGCATCCGGTCTTCCCCGAGGTCTCTCGCCAGAAGAAGTGGCTGTTCGAGCTGTTCGACGAACTGTGCCGCGAGGCCGACGTCACCGATGCAGAGACGACGGCGCAGGCGATGATGCTGCTCTATGAGGGCGCGATCGTGACTGTCGGCATGGAGACCTTCCCGCAGCCGTTCGAGGCGGCGCGGCGTCTGGCGAAGGGGATGCTGGAGCAGGAGATCGGCTGACGGCCGAGGCAGGCGACTTCCGCTCTTGACACCTTCCGGAGGCCTCGCTACCGTATTGCTCATACGTAGAAGCAATGTGAATTCTTCAACGCCCGACCGGTCATACGTATGAGCATTCCCGGACCATCGGCGGGCACATCCAGTCAAGGGAGACAGGAATGTCCAGAACGTCACGCACCGTCGCCGCGCTCACGGCGCTCGCGCTTGCCGCAGGAATGAGCGCGTGCTCGCCCGGGACAGCGGCCTCGAGCGCTCGTACCGACACGATCGTGTTCGGCAAGTCGGACGGCGGCACCACGTACGTGCGCAACTACAACGTGCTCGGGCCGGCCACTGAGAAGGCTCCGAACTCCGAGCTCATCTACGAGCCCCTCGCGCGCGTCGACTACAGCGACGGCGCCCTGGTGAAGCCGTGGCTCGCGGAATCGCTCGACTTCGACGACTCCGGCACGACGCTCACGATCGGCCTGCGCGACGACGTGACGTTCTCGGACGGCGACCCGTTCGACGCCGACGACGCGGCCTACTCGCTGTCGCTCCCGCTCGAGAACCCGGCGCTCAACCTCGCGGGCGTCACCTACACCTCGGTCGAGAAGATCGATGACCTCACCGTCGCCGTCATCTTCGACTCTCCCTCCTTCGCCGCCCTCAACCAGTTCGCATCGAGCTCGCTTCCGATGGTGCCGAAGCACATCTGGGAGGAGCAGGACCTCACGACCTGGACGAACCCCGAACCGATCGGCACCGGGCCGTTCACGCTCGACGCCTTCGCCGCGCAGCAGGTCACGCTCAAGGCGCGCGACGGGTACTGGGGCGGCGAGATGCCGATGACGTACTTCAAGATCCTCGCCACCAACGGCGAGACCGTGAAGGCGCAACTGCTGCGGGGAGACGTCGACTGGGCGCCCACCGGCTGGCCGGGGGCCGAGGACGAGTTCGTGGCGAAGAACCCGGAGACGAATCTCTATCAGCTCTACGCCACCGGCGGTGCGTACTCGATGATGTACAACACGGCACAGGCACCTTTCGACGATGCGAACCTGCGGAAGGCGCTCGCGCTGTCGATCCCTCGTTCCGACATCACCGCGACCCTCAACCGCCCCGGTACCGAAGCCGGACCGACGGGCCTCGTCGACGAGATCTACGAGGAGTGGATCGCCCCGGAATACCGCGGGGTCGTGCAGGAGGTCGACGAGGATGCCGCGAAGGCCGCCCTCGCAGCGAGCGGTTACGAGGTGGTCGACGGCGCTCTCGTGAAGGATGGCCAGACCTATACGCCCCGCCTCTCCTTCAATCAGGACTTCGGTTGGAACGCCTACGCGGACATCATGATCAACAGCTGGCAGAAGGTGCTCGGCATCACCGTGGCGCCGGCCGGGGCCCCAGGTGCCACGCTCTACGACCAGCAGAAGACGGGAGAGTTCGATCTCACGATCGCGACGACCGGCGGTGCGGGCGTGTACGGCGTCTACAGCTTCCTCGACAGCCGCTACGCGGAACCGATCGGCACGTCCGCCGCGACGAACATCGGCCGCTGGAACGATCCGGAGACCGACGAGATCCTCACGGGCATGACCCAGGCCTCCGACGTGGAGACGATGAAGTCGCTCGCGCTCGAGATGCAGAAGATCGTCGTCGACGAGGTTCCGTTCACGCCGCTCTACAACTCCTACTGGTTCGTCGATGTGAACGCGTCGAACTGGAGCGGCTGGCCGACGCCCGAGGACTTCACGGCCGTGCCGTTCCCGAGCCTCGGCCCGGACACGGTGCTGACGCTGCTCTCGCTCGAGCCCGCATCATGACGACCACCGCCGGTCAGGTCTCGGCGGCCGCGGCCGACGCCGCGCCCGCCGAGGCTCCACGCACGCCGAAGAAGCGCAAGCGCGGACGGTTCCTGTTCCGCCGCCTCGGCTTCTACCTCGTGGCCGCGTGGTCGGCGATCACGCTCAACTTCATCATCCCGCGTCTGATGCCCGGCGACCCGTCGGCCGCGATCATCGATCAGCTCGAGCGCGTGAGCGGGCAGTCGCTGCCGCCGGACACGCTCGTCTCGATCCAGGGCCTCTTCGGCAACCCGGACGACAACCTGTTCGAGCAGTACGTGGCGTACCTCGCCCAACTGGCGCGCTTCGACCTGGGCGTATCCATCGTGAACTTCCCGGTGCCCGTCGCCGATCTCGTGGCGGCGGGCCTCCCCTGGACACTGCTGCTGGTCGGCACCACCACGGTCGTGGCGTTCATCCTCGGGACAGCCCTCGGCGTCGCTGCGGGCTGGCGCGCCGGCACCCGCTTCGACGCGATCGTCACGCCGCTCACGACCTTCCTCTCCTCCGTCCCGTACTTCTGGGTGGCGCTGCTCGCCCTCTGGGCTTTCGGCTTCGTCCTCGGCTGGTTCCCGCTCGCGGGCGGCTACGACCCCAACATCCCGATCTCGTTCGATCCGGCCTTCATCGCGAGCGTGCTGCAGTACGGTGCGCTGCCCGCAGCAACGATCGTGTTCTCCGCCTTCGGCGGCTGGATGCTGGGCATGCGCAACATGACGGTCACGACGGTCGGAGAGGACTACGTCCTCCTCGCTCAGGCGAAGGGCCTCTCCCCCGCCAGGGTGCGCTGGCGCTACGCCGCCCGCAACGCGATGCTGCCGCAGTTCACGGGCTTCGCGATGGCCCTGGGCGGTGTGGTCGGCGGAGCCCTGCTCACGGAGATCGTGTTCAGCTATCCCGGCATCGGGTACCTCCTCTTCTCTGCGCTGCAGAAGCGCGACTACCCGGTCATGCAGGGAGTCTTCCTGCTCGTCACCTTCACGGTGCTCGTCGCGAACCTCATCGCCGATTCCGTGTACGTCTGGCTCGATCCCCGTGTCCGAGAGGAGGGCTGAGGTCGTGAAGTACAACATCTTCGGCAACGGCAAGGTCGCCTTCGGGGTGATCCTGCTCTCGTTCTTCGTGCTCCTCGCCGTGTTCGGCCCGTGGTTCACCGGCTCCGTCCTGGGCCTCGATGCGCGTGCCAACGACATCTCGGCGATCGCCGCTCCACCGAGCGCCGAGCACCCGCTCGGCACCACCCAGTTCGGTCAGGACGTGCTCGCCCAGGTGATCGAGGGCGCACGGGGTTCGATGTTCGTCGGATTCCTCGGTGCGACCATCGGCACGGCCATCGCCGTGCTGATCGGCGTCCCCGCAGGCTACTTCGGCGGCACCACGGGGAACTTCCTGAACTTCCTGACCAATCTGTTCCTCGTGATGCCGGTTCTGCCGCTCATCTTCGTCCTCGCCGGCTACCTGCAGGGAACGGGGCTCGTCATGATCGCGTTCATCATCGGCGTGTTCGGCTGGGCCGGGGGCGCTCGCACCCTGCGCGCCCAGGCCATGAGCGTGAGCAACCGCGACTTCGTGCAGGCCATGCGCATGCTCGGCGAATCCGACCGCCGCCTCATCTTCACCGAGGTGATGCCCCACCTCTACGGCTGGATCGCGTCCATGTTCCTCGGCGGGCTGATCGGGGCGGTCATGGCGGAGGCGGGGCTCGCGTTCCTCGGAGTCTCCGACTCGTCCGCGATCAGCTGGGGGACGATGATCCAGGCCGCCCAGCAGCAGAGCGCCGTGCTCCGCGGCCTGTGGTGGTGGTTCGTCCCGCCTGGGCTGTGCATCGCACTCGTCGGCACGGCAGCGGCCCTCATCAACTTCGGGGTGGATGAGCTCGCGAACCCGAAGCTCCGCTCGGCGTCCCGCCGCGTGGCGAAGCGCACGGCCGCCGTGCAGCGCGCCGCCCTCGTCCCGGAAGGGGTCTAACATGACGTTCACCCAGACGATGCGCGACGGCGGGACAGCCGTCACGACGGCATCCGACATCGTGCTCGACGTCGACGGGCTCTCGGTGGAGTACGCGACCGCCGGGGCACCGGTCCGCGCCTGCACCGACGTGACCTTCCAACTGCGCCGCGGGGAGATCCTCGGTGTCGTCGGCGAGTCGGGTTCGGGGAAATCCACCCTCATCACGGCACTGACGCGGCTGCAGCGACCACCGGCGGTCACCACGAGTGGTCGCATCGTGTTCCATCCGCAATCCGGCAGGCCTGGTATCGACCTCGTGCAGCTCAAGCCGCGCGCGCTGCGGTCGCTGCGATGGACGAGTCTCTCGATCGTGCTGCAGAGCGCGATGGACGCACTCAATCCGGTGATGCGCGTTGGCGAGCAGTTCGTCGACGTCCTCCGCGTCCACGACCGCTCGATGAGCCGCGCGGCCGCATGGGCCGAGGCCAGGCGCCTGCTCGGCCTGGTCGGCATCTCCGCGGATCGCGCCAGGAGCTATCCGCACGAGCTCTCCGGCGGCATGCGCCAGCGCGCGACGATCGCGCTCGCTCTGGCATGCCGACCGGAGCTCGTGGTCATGGACGAGCCGACGACCGCTGTCGACGTCGTCATGCAGCGGCAGATCCTCGCGCAGGTACTGCGGCTTCGTCGCGAGTTCGACTTCGCGGTGGTGTTCGTGACCCACGATCTCTCGCTGCTGCTCGAACTCGCCGATCGCATCGCGGTGATGTATGCCGGACGGATCGTCGAACTGGCCTCGGCACAGGACCTCTACCGGACGCCGATGCACCCGTACACGCGGGGCCTGCGCGATTCGTTCCCCCCGTTGCACGCTCCGCTCGAGCGGCTCGAAGGAATCCCCGGAACGCCACCCGATCTCAGGGCCCTTCCCTCGGGGTGCCCCTTCGCACCGCGCTGCCCGGCGGTGATGGAGCGATGCCACGAGCATCTTCCCCTTCTGACCCCGCGCGACGACCGCTCGGTCGCCTGCCATCTCCACGATGAGGAGCTCGTCCGATGACCGAACCGGTGCTCGAAGCCGTCGACGTGGCGAAGCACTTCGCCGTCGCGAACTCCGTCGGCGACTCCTCCGTCGTGCGCGCCGTGGAAGGCGCCAGCATCCGACTCGAGCCGGGCCGCATCACCGCCGTCGTCGGGGAGAGCGGAAGCGGGAAGACGACGCTCGCGCGCCTCCTGGCCCGCTTCTACGAGCCGACCTCCGGGCAGATCCGCCTCGACGGCGTGACCGTCGCCGGAGACGGCATCCGCAGGTCGACGGTGCCGAAGTCGTACCGGAAGGCGGTGCAGCTCATCTTCCAGGATCCCTTCGGGTCCCTCAACCCGCTCCACCGGGTGCGTCACAACCTCGAACGAGCGGTGCGTCTGCATCACGGTCGCCTCGGCAGGACGGAGGTCGATCGCCGCCTGGCGAGCCTCCTCGAGCGCGTGAGCCTCACGCCGGCGAGCGACTACCTCGACAAGTTCCCGCACGAGCTCTCCGGTGGCCAGCGCCAGAGGGTCGTCATCGCCAGGGCGCTCGCGGTCGAACCGCGCGTGCTGCTCGGCGATGAGCCCATTTCGATGCTCGACGTGTCCATCCGACTCGAGATGCTCAATCTGCTCGACAAGCTGCGACGCGAGGACGGCCTCGCGCTCCTGTACATCACGCACGACATCGCGAGTGCGCGCTATCTGTGCGACGACATCGTCGTGATGTACGCGGGCCAGATGGTGGAGGCGGGTCCGAAGGATGCCGTCATCTCCGATCCGCAGCATCCGTACACGAAGCTGCTCGTCGAGTCGTCGCCGGATCCGCACCGGACCACGGCCACGGATCGCGACGACATCTTCGGGGCCGCCGACGAGCTCGGCGAGCCGCCGAGTCTCATCGACCCGCCGCCGGGATGCCGGTTCCATCCGCGATGCCCCTTCGCGATGGAGAAGTGCCGCACGACTCCCCCTCCCCGCGCGCAGCTGGCCGACGGCCGATGGGCCGACTGCTGGTTGCACGACGAGGGACGAGCCGATGAACTCGCCCACGCCACGATGACGGAACGCATCACACGAAAACTGACGGAGGAACCCCGATGACCAGCACCAACGGACGCCAGCGCGCGGCCAGGCAATCGGATGTCGCGGCGCTCGCCGGGGTCTCTCAGTCGGCGGTGTCCCGCGTGATCAGCGGAGATGCGGATTCGCGGATCCCCGAGGAGACGCGCCGTCGCGTGCTCGATGCCATCGCGACGCTCGGCTACGTGCCGAACCCGATCGCGCGGAACCTCCGCGGAAAGCGCACGCAGCTGCTCGGCGTGCACACGTTCGAGGCGCTGTTCCCCAACGCCCGCGAGAGCTTCTACTTCGAGTTCCTCCTCGGCATCGAGGAGCGCGCGGAGGAGACTCGTCACGACCTCGTGCTGTTCAGCTCGACGGGCGACGGCGGCGGTGCGCGGAAGATCTACCGCGACGAGACCAACCGACTCACGATCGCCGACGGCAGCGTGCTGCTCGGCATGTCTCCCGATCGCGACGAGCTCGCGCGGCTCTGGCACGAGGGCTACCCCTTCGTCCACATCGGCCGGCGCGAGGTGCTCGGCGCCCCGTTCCCGTGCATCATCCCGGACTATCGGCGGGCATCCGCCGAGATCGTCCGTCGGCTGCACGACCACGGGCACCGGTCCTTCGCCTTCATCCGCGAGTCGATCGAGGGCGAGCCGTATGAGGACCGTCGCGACGGCTACCGGACCGCGGTGACCGAGCTCGGCATCCGTGATGTCTCCCCCGGGTTCCTCTATGACGAGAGCGGGCTCTCCGATGCCGTCATCGAGGGCTTCGTCGACGGCACCGTGACCGCTGCCGTGGTGGAGAGCGAACGGATCGCGGAGACGCTCCGCGGGCAGCTGGTCGCTCGCGGACTGTCGATTCCGGACGATGTGTCCGTCGCCGTCCTCGAGGACACCTCCGGTGCCGGTGTGCGCTGGGACGACCTGCGCATCCCGCGCAAGGAGATCGGACGGATCGCGGTCGAGCGGCTCATCGAGATGGTCGACGATCCGGATGCCCCGCGGGAGAGCGTGCTCGTCGCATGCACGGTGATGCCGGGCGAGACGATCACCGGGCCGCGCGGCGCGGTGCCGACCGCTGTCGCGCCCACGACGGCGGAGGGAGACGAACGATGACCCCGGTCGCGCCCGACCTCCTCGTCGTCGGCGGCGGCATCGGCGGCGTCGCCGCCGCTCTCGCCGCCGTCCGCCTCGGACGCCGCGTGGTCCTCACGGAGGAGACCGACTGGCTCGGCGGCCAGCTGACGAGTCAGGCCGTGCCTCCGGACGAGAATGCGTGGATCGACGAACCCTCCACGAGCCCCGGCTACGCCGAGTTCCGCCGCCGCGTCCGCGACTACTACCGGCGGAACTATCCGCTCACGTCCGCGGCCGCGGCGGCCCCCATCCTCAACCCGGGACTGGGCGTCGTGAGCCGGCTGTGCCATGAGCCGCGCGTCGCCCTCGCGGTGATCGAGGAGATGCTGGCGCCCTGGGTCGCATCCGGCCGGCTCGAGGTGCTTCTGCGATATCGTCCTGTCGCGGTCGAAATGGACGGAGACCACGTGCGATCGGTGACCGTCCGTCGCGCCGACGGCACCGAGCGCGAGCTCTCCGCCCCGATCGTCGTCGACGCGACGGAACTCGGTGAGTTGCTGGCGCTCGGCGACGTGGAGCACGTGATCGGCGCGGAGGGTCGCGACGACACAGGGGAGCTGCACGCCCCGGAGACGGCGAACCCGCTCGATCAGCAGGCGATCTCCTGGTGCTTCGCGCTCGAACATCGCCCCGGAGAGGACCACGTGGGTGATCGCCCGGCGCGTTACGAGCACTGGCGCACGCACGTGTCTCCGTTCTGGCCCGGCCCGCAGCTGTCCTGGACCGACGTGGATCCGATCAGCCTGCGGGTGCACACGCGCCCGCTCTTCCACCTGCGCCCGACCCCCGACATGCCGTTCGATCTCTGGCGCTTCCGTCGGATCCTCGCTGCGGAGAACTTCCGCGAGGGCACGATCGACTCGGATGTCACCATCGTCAACTGGCCGCAGATCGACTACTGGGAGGCGCCGGTCCTCGGCGTCGACGAGGATGCCGCCGCGCGCGCGCTCGCGGCCAGCCGTGAGCTCTCGGCATCCTTTCTCTACTGGATGCAGACCGAGGCACCCCGAGAGGATGGCGGAACCGGCTACCGAGGGCTGCGCCTGCGCGGCGACGTGACGGGCACCGACGACGGCTTCGCCAAGACGCCGTACATCCGCGAAGCGCGCCGAGCGATCACGGAGTTCCGCGTGCTCGAACAGCACGTGGGGGTCGAGGCGCGCGGCCCCGGAGTCGGCAGCGAGATCTTCGCTGACAGCGTCGGGATCGGTCACTACCGCATCGACCTGCACCCGAGCACGTCGGGACGCACGTACGTCGACATCGAGGCGTACCCGTTCCAGATTCCGCTCGGCGCACTCCTGCCGGTGAGGGTGGAAAATCTGCTGCCGGCGGCGAAGAACATCGGCTCGACGCACATCACGAACGGCTGCTACCGGCTGCATCCGGTGGAGTGGGCCATCGGCGAGGCCGTGGGGGCGCTGGCGTCGTTCGCGCTCGAGCGCGGCTGCCCGCCGCGTGCCGTGCGTGCGGATGCCGACCTGCGTGACGACTACCGGCGGCTCCTCTCCGACCGTCTCGGCGTGACGCTGCAGTGGTCGGAAGAGGTGCGCACGCACCACTGGAAGCCGGATCCGGTGGATGCCCAGGACGTCCCGGTCCGCTGAGACCGGGACTCGTGCGCCGCAACGAGGCGGCGGACGGATGAGAGGGAGAACAATGTTCAGACCACATCGATCTCGCCGGGTCGCGTTCGCGCTGACCGGCCTCGTCGCGACGGTGCTCGCGCTCGCGGCGGTGCCGGCGACGGCCACGGCAGCCCCCATCGGGAGTGCTCCGGCTCTTCAGGTGGACGGCAATTGGATCCGCGACGCGAACGGCAACGGCGTCACGCTCCAGGGAGTCTCCGTCCTCGCACCGGAGCAGAACGACGTGTGCGAGTACTGCAATTCCCGCCCCACGTCTGAGCTCATCGACCTGGCGGCGGATGCCGGGGCCGGCTGGAACTCTGACGTGGTGCGTCTACCCGTCACCGAGATCAGCTCCACGACGGATCTCGCCGCGTACGATGCGCAGTACATCGCGCCGTACGTCCAGCAGGCCGTCGATCTCGGCATCTACATCATCATCGACCTGCACCTCGTGCGGGATTACGGTGACACGGCGGGTGCGGTCCCGCAGTCGATGGTCAAGCGGTTCTGGGATTACATCGCGCCGATATACGGCGGCACGTCGAACGTCATCTTCGAGGTGTTCAACGAACCCATCAACCCGGCCGACTGGAACACGTGGAAGAACTACATCCAGCCCGTCGTGGATTCCCTCCGGACGGCCGCTCCCGACACGCTGCTCCTGATGGGCTCGCCGCAGTGGAGCACCATGCTCAACGGCGCGACCACGAACCCCGTCGAGGACGACAACCTGGCGTACGTCTATCACATCTACCCCAACCAGGGCTCGCCGACCGCGGCGCTGCTCGACGCGAAGTTCGGAAATGCCGCCGATCAGGTCCCTGTCGTGATCACCGAGTTCGGCTGGAACCCCGAAGGCGAGTTCTCCGACGCCGTCACGCGCGGCACGACGTCCAACTGGGGCGTTCCGTTCCGCGAGTACGTGGACGCGCATCCGTGGATCGGATGGCAGGCGTGGATCCTCGACAACTTCTGGAAGCCGCAGATGTTCGACTACGACTGGAACCTGATGGGCGGCGAGTATCAGGGTCAGTTCATCAAGTCCTGGCTCGCTGGCGAACCGAACGTGTCGCCGTGCCAGACGCACGACGCCGTCGGCGCGAGCGTGCAGGTGTCCTCGGTATACCAGACGTTCACGGGCGACAACCTCACCGACGGCGATTGCACCGATGCCGGCCGCTGGATCTCGGCGATCGGCGACACGACACCGACGGCGACCGTGACGCTCGCGGCGGCCCAGGATGTCTCGTCCGTCGGCGTCTACAGCGGCTACAGCGGCGGGACGGGAGTCGTGCTCGTGGACTTCACGATCGAGGTCCACACCTCCGCTGGTTGGCAGCAAGTGGCCGCGGTCACGGGCAACACGCAGGCAGCTCGGGATGTTCCGGTCGGCGTGAGCGGAGTCGATCAGATCCGCCTCGTGGTCACGAACCCCTCGGCCTCGACGACGGAGGCGAAGATCGCGCGCGTCTACGAACTGGCCGTGCGCGGCTGACACACGTAGACATGGGGCCCGGGGACTCCTGCGAGTCTCCGGGTCCTCTCGGTCCGGTCTGGCATGAGGATGCCGGATCCTTCACGTGGTGCGGCGGGCGCAGCGTTCTGCCCCTCGAAACGCTTCGCGGACGCGCCGCTGCGCCCGTCGCTTCAGCCCGGATTCAGCATCGAGCGGCCACACTGGAAGGATGCGGATTCTGGTGGTGGACGACGAGGTGCGCCTGGCCGAGGGCGTGCGCCTCGGCCTCGAGGCCGAGGGATTCGCCGTCGATGTCGCACACAACGGCGTCGACGGACTCTGGCGGGCGCGGGAGACGCGCTACGACGCGATCGTGCTCGACCTGATGATGCCGGGCATGAGCGGGTGGAAGGTGTGCGAGGCGCTGCGCGCAGAGGAGAACTGGACACCGGTGCTGATGCTCACCGCGAAGGACGGCGAGTGGGATCAGGTCGAGGCCCTCGAGACGGGGGCCGACGACTACGTCACGAAACCGTTCTCGTTCGCGATCCTGGTGGCTCGACTGCGCGCGCTCGTCCGGCGGGGAGCCGTCGCCCGTCCGGCGATTCTGGAAGCGGGTGATCTGCGGCTCGACCCCGCCGCGCATCGCGTCTGGCGCGGTGAGAGCGCCATCGCTCTCACCGCCCGCGAGTTCTCCGTCCTGGAATATCTGATGCGTCATCGCGGTCAGGTTCTGTCGAAGCGCGCCCTCATCGACGGCGTCTGGGACGACGACTTCGACGGCGATCCGAACATCGTCGAGGTCTACGTCGGGCATCTGCGCCGCAAGCTGGACAAGCCCTTCGGCCGCGAGGCGATCGAGACCGTCCGCGGTGCGGGCTACCGGCTGGCGGCGGACGGTGGCTGACCGCGGGTGGCGCTCGGTGCGAGGCAGGACGACGCTCGGAGCGACTGTCGTCGTCGCGGTCGCCTTGCTCATCGGGGCCTTCACGTTCTATGGAGTCCTCAGCAGCAGCATCCATGGCAGCACGGAACGCGCGGCCGAGCAGCGCCTCGAAGTGCTCGCGGAACGCCTCGACGGCCCTGGCGGCGGAGACGCGATCAACGCGATCGACGATGAGATCGTTCAGATCATCGGGCCGGACGGGTCCGTCCGCGCGGCCAGCGAGGAAGCCCGCGAAGCGCTGGGATCGAACGCTCTGCCCCTCTCCGACGACCCGCGGACGCTGATCGTCGACGAGGAGCAGATGCTCGTCGTCTCAGAGGGCCTCGACGACGACCAGACTCTCGTGGCCGCCGTCTCGATGGACGACGACGCGGAGACGCTGGCGACGGTCTCGATCCTGCTGGCCATCGCCGTCCCGCTGCTGCTGCTCCTCGTCGCGGTGACCACCTGGCTCGTCGTCGGCCGTGCGCTCCGCCCGGTCGAGCGGATCCGTGAGCGCGTCGACGACATCACCGCTGATCGCCTCCACCAGCGCGTGCCGGTGCCCGACACAGCCGACGAGATCGCCGCGCTCGCGATCACCATGAACGGCATGCTCGATCGGCTGGATGCCGCCGCCACCGCGCAGCGGCGGTTCGTGTCCGACGCGTCGCACGAACTGCGCTCCCCGCTCGCGACCATCCGTCAGCACGCGGAGCTCGCGCAGGCCCATCCCGAGGTGACGAGCATCGACGAGCTGGCAGAGGTCGTGTCTGAGGAGGGGCTGCGTCTGCAGGGCATCGTCGAATCCCTGCTGCTGCTTGCCCGACTCGACGAGGGCGCTGGAACGCACGACGAGGCGATGGACCTCGACGACGTCGCGCTCGGCGAAGTGCGGCGCCTGCGCGCGGCAGGGCTCGAGGTCGACGGCTCCGGCATCCACGCCGCGCGGGTGCACGGCGACCCGCGCCTGCTGGGACAGCTGGTGCGCAACCTCGCCGACAACGCCGCCCGCCACAGTCGCGGCCGGGTCGCGATCGGCGTGACCCCGTCGGATCGGTACGTGTTCGTCACGGTCGAGGACGACGGCTCCGGCGTCCCCGCAGAGGAGCGCGAGCGGATCTTCGAACGCTTCGTCCGACTCGACGAGGCGCGCAGTCGTGACGCCGGAGGCAGCGGACTCGGTCTGGCGATCGCGCGAGGCATCGCAGCGTCCGCCCACGGCTCCCTGACGGTCGATGATTCCCGCTGGGGCGGCGCGCGCTTCGTGCTCGCGCTCCCCCTCCGCGACTGATCGGACGCCTGGATCGTCGTTTCCTGAAGAAGCCTTCAGGACGCTTCAGGGAGGCTTCAGCACCACTGCGACACCATCGAGACATGGACGACAAGACACCCACTCCCGACAACACGCCTCACCAGACCCCGGCTTCCGCACCAGGCGCTCCGGCGGGTCCCGTGACACCGGCGTCCGGCGAGGCACCGCATTCGGCGGCCCCCGCAGCGGCACCCGCTCCCGCCGAGGCGAAGCGCGGACGAAAGCGAGCGCTCCTCATCGGCGGCGGTATCGCAGCGGCCGTGCTGCTCGCCGGCGGCGGCATCGCGGTCGGCGCGGCGATCGGAGACGAGTTCGGCGATGACGACAGTTCATCGGCGTCCGACGGTTCGCGCCACGACGACACGGCCCGCGACGACACGGACCACGATGACCGGGACCACGGTGACAGCGACGACGAGCATGATGACCGGAGTGAATCCTCGACCGGCGGCGGCCCGGTCACCGGCATCGGCACGGCGTCGGCGGACGAGTTGATCGAGATCGCGGATGCCGCGCGCGACGCCGCCGAGGGCGATGTCACATCGATCGACGCGAAACGCGACGGCACCTGGGAGGTGCAGTTGACGAACGCCGCAGGCGACGAGACCGAGGTCCGCGTCGACGAGGGGCTCACGGCATCGGTCATCTCGACCGACCCGGGTGACGGCGACGACACTGCCGCCAGCCTGAGCCTGGATGACGAGACGATCCGCGCACTGGTCGCCGCCGCACTCGCCGAAGCCGACGGGATGATCACCGACCTCGATGTCGACGGCGACGATGTGAGCCCGTACGACGCCTCGGTCCTCACGTCGGACAACCGCTCGATCGACATCGACTTCGGCGCGGACTTCGTCGTCGTCGGTACGGACATCGACGACTGAGCGGGACGTCTCCCGCCTGTCGAGCGAGCACCGGGTGTGCGGCCGAACTGCGCTGAATGAGCGTCGTGTTCCTGCAAGGCGAGAATGCCGACGCCCTCCTAGAGATGGTCGAACAGGGCGGTACCGGCCACTGATCCATCACATCCCGCAGTGGGAATACGGCGGCGAAACGAGAGGCGCGGTCTTGGCCAACGCGCATGTGTCCGACGAGACGGTTCAATCACAGTCACGATCGAGTGGCGACTCCGAAACGCTCGTACGCAGTCAAATGGAGAGCGTGCCGTCCGCCCACCACCTCAATCGGAATCAGGTAGTACTTGAGATCGCCGTCGATCACGAAGAAGTCGTCGATTTCATCCGGTGAGTACGGGTGTCTCGCCCCCGAAGTCGTTGACAGGAACACCTTCCACGAGCCGTCCACACGCGTCGTGGTCGTTTTCACCTGAACTCGTCGGGCACCGGTGCGGCTCGTGACAACGAGATCGTATCGGCATGGTTCAAGCGGCCACGCGACATCAAGACCACACAAGGTGAACCAAGCTGCCGCGAGCATCGGGCCTGCACGATTGAGTCGACCGAGGTCGGGCAGCATCTCGGCGACTGGTTCGATCTGGTCCGATGCTAGATGGCCTACATTCACACCGAGTCGCGCCGCATGTCCTTTCAGACTGGCGACCGACGGAACGTCAGTCATTCGCAACGCTGAGACCGCGCCTTCCCAAGTGGTAGCGTTTACAATCGCCGACTCGAGGTCTTCCTCTCGCCAACGTGTTCTGCCCCGAAAATGCGAGTAGTCCAGTTCCAGGGAATCGGCGCGATCGCGGACAGCTTTGATACTGCCACCAGATGTCGTTGCCGCGCCCAGCCGACGCAACACGTCGCGCCAAGATCCGGCGGCCTGAACCGCTGCGACCAGCTCTTCGTCCGAGTAGCGTGTTCGACGCGTCATTCGCTTACGGTAATCCGCACCACGGACATGCTTACGACGTTCATCGTCTTCACCCGATGCCGGCGTGCAAATGCGGAACCTGCTGCGCCTCGTGGCCGCGCTGAAAGTGCTCGTGAATGCAGAAGAGGGACCAGCCTCCGGCCGGTCCCTCTTCTGCATTTCGTCGGGCTGACAGGATTTGAACCTGCGACCCCCTGACCCCCAGTCAGGTGCGCTACCAAGCTGCGCCACAGCCCGTTGTCTTCGCTCTCGCGCAGGCAACTCCACTATCTTAGCCGGACGAACGGGCGTTCGCGAACCGGCATCCCTTGCCCGTGTCGGAGGTGGAGCGTAGCGTGCCGACATGCCCGCAATCACCACCGAACCCGCCACTGCCAACCGCTGGGACGATGTGCAGCACGCCCTCTCCGGAGGGGGCGACGGACGCAGCTGCCAGTGCGCCTGGTTCACCCTCACCAATGCCGAGTTCGACCGCACGACGGTCGACGAGCGCCGCGAACTTCTGCACAGCGAGGTCGACGCTGCCCCGCCTCCGGGTCTCATCGCGTACGTCGACGGCGAACCCGCCGGCTGGGTCCGCGTCGGCCCCCGCACCGCCCAACGGCGCATCGCCCGCACCCGCATGATCGTCACGGGCACGCCGGAGCCCCTCGACGACGAATCGGTCTGGGCGATCACGTGCTTCGTCGTCCGCAAGGAGCACCGCGGGCTCGGCCTGAACGCCGAGCTGCTGCGCTCCGCGATCGACCTCGCCCGCGAATCAGGCGCGCGCGTGATCGAGGCATACCCGATCGACACCTCGAACGGCACGGTCCCGTCGAACGATCTCTACCACGGCGCGCTGACGACATTCCTGGCCGCCGGCTTCACCGAGACGGCCGCGCCGAAGCCAGGGCGCGCGATCGTCGCCCTCGAACTGCGAACCGCCAACGTCTGAGAGACGCGCGCCTGCACGCGCACGAACATACGATGGGAGGATGCAACGCAGCGTCTTCGGTCGGCCCACCATCTGGTGGACGTTCGTCCCCTACGCGCTGATGTCGGTCCTGCACGTCGGCGCGCTCGCCGTCGGCAGCGACCTCGCTCCCCCGACCAAGCTGTGGCTCATGCCGCTGCTCGCGATCCCGGTCGTAGTCTCCGCCCGGCTGCGTCCGATGCTGGCGATCATCCTGCTGCTGGCCGCACTGCTGTTCTCCTGGCTCGGTGACGGCGCCGGCGCCCTCTTCCCGTCGGCACCGGAGCTCCCGCTCATGCTCGGCTTCTTCGGCCTCGCGCATGTCGCCTACATCGTTCTGTTCCTGCGCGTGCTCCGACGCCAGCGGATGCCGTGGTGGGCGCTCGTCTACGCCGCCTGGTGGATCGCGATGATCCTGTTCCTCGGACCGCATACCGGTGACCTGCTGATCGCCGTCGGCGCGTACGGGCTCGTCCTCGGTGCCACCGCGGCCGTGGCCACCCGCTGTCACCCGCTCGTGATGGTCGGCAGCATCTTCTTCCTCACCAGCGACACCGTCCTCGCGTTCCGGCTCTTCGTCCCGGATGCGATGCCGGACTGGACGAGCCCCGTCGTCATGGCGACCTACACGCTCGGGCAGGGACTCATCGTGGCCGGCGCCCTCACGACACTGCGCGAAGGGAAGATCCAACGATGACGGATGCCGTGAACTCCGCACACGCCGCGAACCCGGCCCTCTCGAAGCCGGTCCGCGTCGACAGTTGGCTGTGGGCGATCCGCGTGTACAAGACGCGCTCGGCCGCGACGACCGCCTGCCGCGCCGGACACGTCCGCGTCAACGGCGACAAGGTGAAAGCCGCTCAGACCGTGAAGCCCGGCGACGAGCTCCGCGTGCGCATCAGCGGATTCGACCGTCACCTCGTCGTCCGTCAGACCCTCGTCAAGCGCGTCGGAGCGCCGGTCGCGGCGCTCGCGTACGAAGACCGCACGCCGCCGCGCGACCCCGTCGCCGCCCTCGGCGTCCGCGACCGCGGCGCAGGTCGCCCGACCAAGCGCGAGCGACGCGACATCGATCGGCTCCGCGGCCGCGACGACTGAGCCCGCGGCATGCCCTGCAAGCCGGGAGAACCGGGACTGCAGCGGCATGTCGCGCGCGGATGCACTGACCGCGCGGCTGGTCATCCGCGATTCCCACGCAACGCGCGATCAGCCGATCAGCCCCCGCAACCAGCCCGCACCCTGCACCCGCGCCCCGGCCCTCTCGACACGCTCGCGCAGCTCACGATCGCTCGTGACGACCGTGACCGGACGCCCGTCGTCGATCAGGCGCGACGCCTCGGCGACGATCTCTTCGTCGCCCTCGCCGGGGGCGCGAACGACCCGGACCGCTCCGCCTTCGGCATCCGGGTCGAACGCCTTGGCCTGACCTTCCACGACGAAGCTGACATCGGGGAACCACACGTCGCCGTCGAGACCGAGATCGGCAGCCGGAACCGCCAATCCCGCCAACGAGCCATGCAGCCGCGCCGCGGCTCCCGCCCGATCGCGCCACCACCCATCTGGCACGCTGCCGACGACGTTCGCGGCGTCCACGACGACCGCGGGCTGAACTTCGAGCAGAGAACGCAGCCGCGGCCACGCGTCCCCGAACCCGGGATGCAGCGGACGGTTCGCCACGTCCTCCACCGCCACCCATTCCAACGCGACGCTCTCGGGGTCGCTGATCACCGGCTCGAACGGCACGGTCACATCCGCCACGAGCGTCGTGTACGACCAGATGCCGAGGTCCAGCACACTCGTGAACCGCGGACGCAGCGCCCCCTCGGGCACTCCCGCCTCCTCGGTCGCCTCCCGCTGCGCGCCGTCGATCGCGGACTCACCCTCGTGCAGGGCGCCACCCGGCAGACCCCACGTCCCGCCGAAATGGCTCCAGGAGACCCGGTGCTGCAGCAGCACGCCGCGCTCGGCATCCCGCGCGAGCAGGCCGGCGGCGCCGAACCGGCCCCAGTACCGCTCACCCGTCGGCGCGACGACCCAGGCATCCCCCGGGTCGCGCGGACCCTCGGGTCGACGCGGCTCACCAGCACTCGGAGGAACGATCGTCACCCCTCCAGCCTGTCACAGCATCCCGATCAGGGCACCCGACGCGACCAGCGGCGTAACGCCTCTGCGAAGATTGATCCGTGAAGCTTCTCGTCGCCGCCCTCGCATCCGAACTCAGCGCCTTCCCGGACCACGTGCCCGGCTACGAACGGCTGGTGACCGGCCCCGGCAAGATCAAGGCGGCCTACTCGCTGACCCGTGCGCTCGATGCCGGCGACTACGACGAGGTCCTCGTGGTCGGGACCGCCGGCGCGATCGACCAGGAGATCGCCCCCGGCGTGCATTCGATCGACCGGGCATTCCAGTACGACGTCATCGACGACAACGGCGTCGCGGGCCACCACGTGTCGATGCCGCAGAGTCTCACGCTCGGCGACGGCGACGTGGTCATCGCCACCGGCGACAGCTTCGTCGACGACGCGGACACCGTGCGCGCTATCCACGCGCTCGGCGGGCACCTCGTCGACATGGAGGCGTACGTCTACACATGGGTCGCCCAGCAGTTCGGGGTCCCCATCCGGATCTGGAAGGCCGTCTCGGACACCGCTCAAGACGGTGCCAACCAGACCTGGGAGGTCACCGTCGCGGCCTGCAGCCGCGACCTCTGGGCGCGACTGCAGGCCGAGCTCGACGCCTGACCCGTCAGCGGTCTACGACAGCACGCTCTGCGACGCCCGCGCCGCACGGAGCCGCGCTTCGGCGAGTTCCTCTGCCGCCTGCAGCGGCGTGATGCCGCGCTCGGCCGCATCATCGAGGATGCCGCGGACCGTGTCTCCGATGCCGGACACGCGCTCCATGATCGCGGCCCGCGTGCCGCCGTGCTTCGCCTCGAGATCCAGGTAGATGACGCCGCCGGCGTTGACGACGAAGTCGGGCGCGTACAGGATGCCACGGTCGGCAAGTCGCTGTGCGCCATCGTGCGCGGCCAGCGGGTTGTTCGCCGGCCCGCACACCGCGCGCACATCCAGCGCATCGATCACGTCATCCGTCAGCAGCCCGCCGATGCCAGCCGGAACGAACACGTCAGCGGGGACCAGATGCTCGGTACCCGGCTCGACCCAGGCGATGCCGAGGTCGGCAGCCAACTGGCGACGCGCGGGGTTGACATCGGTAGCCGTGAGGATCGCGCCCTCGGCGGACAGTCGGACGGCGAGTCGTCCGCCGACCTGACCGAGACCGGAGATCGTGATCCGTCGGCCCGCGACATCCGACGACCCGGTCAGACGCTCCAGCACTGTGCGCAGCGACTCGTAGACGCCCAGGCTCGTGGGGCCTGCCGGCTCACCCGAACCGCCGACCGCATCCGGAAGGCCGACCACATGCGACGTGCGCTCACTGACCGTGAGCATGTCCTCGGTCGTGGACCCGACATCCTCGGCCGTACGGTAGAGACCGCCGAGGGATTCGACGGCGTCGCCGAGGTCGAGGAAAGCCGCACGTCGACGCTCGGAATCCAGCACGGTCCCCTCGGAGAGTCCGATGACGGACTTGCCGCCACCGGCATCGAGACCGGCCGCTGCGTTCTTCAGCGTCATCGCGGCCGACAGGCGCAGCGCGTCGCCGAGAGCGTCGCTCCAGTGCGGATACGTCCACAGGCGCGCGCCGCCGAGAGCGGAGCCGAGCGCCGAGGAGTGCAGGGCGACGGCGATGAACAGACCGCTGCGCCGTCCCGTGATCACCTCCACGCGTTCGTGGGTGAAATCGGGCAGGGGCAGGGTGTGCGTCATCGCATCCTCTTTCGGCGGGCCTTGTGGGCGTGCTCGGTGGATGCCACGGCGTTGCGGCATCCACCTCCCATGGTACCGCCGGAGGGTCAGCGCTGGCGGCGCTCCCTCACCCGCATGTTGATGACGATCGGCGTCCCCTCGAAGTCGTAGATCTCCCGCAGGCGGCGCTGGATGAAGCGCCGGTAGCCGGGGTCGAGGAACCCCGTCGTGAACAGCACGAACGTCGGCGGGCGCGTCGCCGCCTGCGTCCCGAAGAGGATGCGGGGCTGCTTGCCGCCACGGAGCGGATGCGGGTGCTCGGCGACGAGTTCGGACAGGAATGCGTTGAACTTGCCGGTCGGGATGCGGCGATCCCAGTTCTCCAGCGCGGTCTCCAGCGCAGGCACGAGCTTGTCGAGGTGACGGCCCGTCTTGGCCGAGATGTTCACCCTGGGCGCCCATGCCACGTGCGCGAGGTCCTGCTCGATCTCGCGCTCGAGGTAACGACGACGATCCTGGTTCTCCAGATCGATGTCGTTGAGGCGATCCCACTTGTTGAACGCCAGCACGAGCGACCGGCCGGACTCCAGCACCAGGTCGATGATGCGGATGTCCTGCTCGCTGATCGACTCGGACACGTCCAGCACGACGACGGCGACTTCCGCCTTCTCCAGCGCGGCCGACGTCCGAAGCGAGGCGTAGAAGTCCGCGCCCTGCTGCAGGTGGACCCGACGACGGATGCCGGCGGTGTCGACGAGACGCCACAGCTTGCCGCCGAGCTCGACGACCTCGTCCACCGGGTCGCGGGTGGTGCCGGCGAGGTCGTTGACGACCACGCGCTCCTCCCCCGCCGCCTTGTTCAGCAGCGAGGACTTGCCGACGTTCGGGCGACCGAGGATCGCGACGCGGCGCGGTCCGCCGATCTCGGCCTTGGCGACGGCGGAGACGCTCGGTAGCTTCTTCATCACGGCGTCCAGCAGGTCGGCCACGCCTCGGCCGTGGATCGCGGAGACCGGATACGGCTCGCCGAGTCCGAGGTTCCACAGCACGGCGGCTTCGGGCTCCTGGCGGGCGTCGTCGATCTTGTTCGCGACGAGGAAGACCGGCTTGCCGCTCTTGCGCAGCAGCTTCACGACGTGCTCGTCGGTGGATGTGGCGCCGACCTTCGCGTCGACGACGAACAGCACGACGTCGGACAGGTCGATCGCGACCTCGGCCTGCGCTGCGACCGACCGGTCGATGCCCTTGGCATCCGGCTCCCAGCCGCCGGTGTCCACGACGGAGAAGCGACGGTCCAGCCATTCGGCCTTGTACGTCACGCGGTCGCGCGTGACACCGGGGGTGTCCTCGACGACCGCCTCGCGGCGACCGAGGATGCGGTTCACGAGCGCGGACTTGCCGACGTTCGGGCGACCCACGATCGCCACGACCGGCAGCGCGGGCAGGAACTCGATGCCGCCCTCTTCACCGGCGAGTCCGGCGAGCAGCTGCGCGTCGTCCTCGTCCAGGTCGTACTCGGCGAGGCCGGCGCGCAGCGCCTCCGCCCGCTGTTCGGCGAGCACCTCATCCAGGTCGTTCATCTTCTCTTCGAGGCGGTCAGGGCCGCCCTCGTACTCGTCTTCAGCGGGCATGTTCCGCTCCTTGCTTTCGGTCGATCACCGCGAGCACGGCGTCGATGGTCTGGGGGAAATCGAGGGAGGTCGAGTCGACGACCTCGACGCCCTCTGCGGCGTTGAGGAAGTCCACGACCGTGCTGTCCGCCGCATCGCGACGATGCAGCGCGTCGGCGACCGCTGCGGCGTTCTCGCCCGCGAGCTCGCCGGCGCGGCGCGCAGCGCGCACCTCGGGAGCAGCGGTGAGCAGGATGCGCACGGGAGCGTCCGGTGCGACGACGGTGGTGATGTCACGGCCTTCGACGACGACGGCGTCGAAGGCGGCATCCGCCACGAGGGATCGGAACAGTTCGTTGACCTGGGCGCGCACCTCGGGCACGCGCGCGACGCCGCTCACCGCGCCCGAGACCCGGGATTCGCGGATCGCGTCCGTCACGTCGACCTCGCCGACGCGCACCGAGCGGTCGTCAGGGTCGAGTCCGATCACCAGGGGGAAATCGGATGCCGCGGTGCGCACCGCCTCGGCATCCGCCGTGTCGGCGCCGCGATCGAGCACGTGCCAGGCGAGCGCCCGGTACGCGGCGCCGGTGTCGAGGTAGCCGTAACCGCGCGTGCGGGCGACGGCCTTGGAGACGCTGGACTTGCCCGAGCCCGCCGGTCCGTCGATCGCGATGAACTTGAGCGCACTAGTCATTGGTCGTCCCTGCAATCCGCCACCCGCGCTCCCGCAGTCCGGTGATCGCGCCGTGCAGCGCCGCCGGGGCGACGCTGATCTCGGCGAGGCCGAACTGTGCGCCCGGCGAGTGCTCCAGGCGCAGGTCCTCCACGTTGACGCCGAGCTCGCCGAGCTCGCCGAAGAGTCGTCCGAGCTGACCTGCGGTGTCGTCGACCATGACGACCAGCTGCTCGTAGCGTCGGTTCTGACCGTGCTTGCCCGGAAGCCTCTCGACGCCCTCGTTTCCCTGCCGGATGGCGTCGGCCACGGCACGGCGCGCGCCGGGCGCTGCGGGATCCCGCAGCGCATCCGAGACATCGCGCAGATCCTCGGCCAGCTGGTCGAGGATCTCGACGACGGGTTGCGCGTTCGCGCCGAGGATCTGGACCCAGAGCTCCGGAGCGGATGCCGCGATGCGCGTGGTGTCGCGCACCCCCTGTCCTGCCAGGCGAAGGGCATCCTCGTCGGCGGAAGTGAAACGGCCCGCGAGCAGGCTCGCCACGACCTGCGGGACGTGCGAAGTCAGCGCGACGGAGCGATCGTGCTCCTCCGGCGTCATCTCCAGCGGCATCGCGCCCACGTCGAGAGCGAGCGCCTCGACGAGCGCGAGATCGGCGGGGCGGGTCTGCTCATCCCGGCACACCACCCACGGGCGGCCGACGAAGAGGTCGGCTCTGGCAGAGATGGCACCACCGCGTTCGCGTCCCGCGAGCGGGTGCGATCCGATGTAGCGCGTGAGGTCGACGCCGCGCTGCTGCAGCGCACGGAACGGCTCGAGCTTCACGCTCGCGACGTCGGTGACGACGGCATCCGGGTAGCGATCGAGCTCGGCATGGATGACGTCGGCGGTGACATCCGGCGGAACGGCGACGACGACGAGCACCGGGCGATCGTCGTCGTGCTCTGCGCGGCCGGCGCCGTAGTCGATGGCGAGGCGCAGTTGCGCGGGCGACGCATCGGCGAGGACGACGTCGACGCCCTTGGCCCGCAGTGCATGGCCGATGCTCGCCCCGAGCAGGCCGGATCCGACGACGCGGACGGTCCCCGACAGCCGTGGGGGCACCACGGCACCACGGAACTGTTCGGTCACTGCGTCTCCTGCACGTCTCCCGGCGTCGCATCCGCAGGGGCATCCTGGCGCGAGAGAGTCAGCAGCGCGCCGAGTTCGATTTTACTCAGTTCCCGCGACTTCCCCGCCGGGAGCGTTCCCAGGTGCAGCGGGCCGAACTGACGGCGCACGAGTTCGGTGACGGGATGCCCGACCGCCGCCATCATCCGACGCACGATCCGATTGCGCCCGGAGTGCAGCGTGAGCTCCACCAGACTCGACTGCTCACCGCTCGCGGAGCTCGTCGACACGTCGAGGAGCCGCGCCTTGTCGGCGGCGATCGGCCCGTCCTCGAGCTCGATGCCCCTGGTCAGCGTGGCGATCGTCTGCGCGGTGACCGCGCCTTCGACCTTTGCGATGTACACCTTCGTCACGCCGAACGACGGATGCGCGAGCACGTGGGCCAGTTCGCCGTCGTTCGTGAGGATGAGCAGACCGCTCGTCTCGGCATCCAGGCGTCCGACGTTGTAGAGCCGCTCCTCGTAGTCCTTCGTGAAACGGCGCAGGTCGGGCCGCCCGTTCTCGTCGCGCATGGTGCTGACGACGCCGACGGGCTTGTTCAGCATGACGTAGCGCTTGGACACGTCGAACTGCACCGCCGTGCCGTCGACGTCGACGAGGTCCTTGTCCGGGTGGATCCGACGGCCGAGTTCGGTGACGACCTCGCCGTTGACGCGGATGCGCCCCTCGACGATGTAGTCCTCGATCACCCGCCGGGACGCGACGCCCGCGTTGGCGAGGACTTTCTGCAGTCGGATGCCGTCAGCGGCTGGATCGGTCGTGGGAATCATCGGATGCTGCTTTCTTCGAAGCCGTTCGACCCATCGTCGAGCAGCGGAGAGATCGGGGGAAGCTCGTCGAGCGAGTTGATGCCGAGGTTCTGGAGCAGGGCATCGGTGGTGCCGTAGTTGATGGCGCCGGTCTCGGAGTCGGCGAACAGTTCGGTGATGAGTCCTCGCGCGAGCAGAGTGCGCACCACCGAGTCGACGTTCACGGCACGGATGGACGCGACCTGGCCGCGCGTGACGGGCTGCTTGTAGGCGATCACGGCGAGCGTCTCGAGCGCCGCCTGCGAGAGCCGGGCAGGCGCCTGCCCGCCGACGAACTCCGCGACGAGGCCGTCATGGTCCTCGCGGACGTACAGCCGCCAGCCGCCGCCGACCTCGCGCAGCTCGAAGCCGCGCCGGGGGCCTGCGCCGCGGCCGTCGTAATCGTCGACGAGCGTCTCGATCGCCTGCCGGACCGCGGGCACTGGTGCGCCGACGGCGGCGGCGAGGGCGACGAGGCCGAGCGGTTCCTCGAGGATGAGGAGGATCGCCTCGAGCTTCTCGGTCAGCGGGGCGCTTTCGACGGGCTCAGGGAGCGAGGAAGACATCTCGTCGGTCACGTCATCGGTCATAGTCGGCCCCCAGGGTCGCGAGCATCTCATCCGACCAGGTGTCGGCGGCCCAGCGCAGCGTCAGCTCGCCGAGCGGTTCCAGTTGTTCGAAGGACAGCGCGGCGTGCCGGTACAGCTCCAGCACCGAGATGAACCGCGCCACGACGATGCCGGGCTCGTTCACCCCGGAGACGAGCTCGCGGAACGTCAGCGATTCGGTGTTGCGCAGCAGCGTCACCACGATCGCGGCCTGCTCGCGGATGCTCACCAGCGGTGCGTGCAGGTGATCGAGACCGACGTGCGGGATCTCCTTCGGCGCGAACGCGAGCAGGGCGAGAGCGGCGAAGTCCGCGGCGCTGAGGCTCCACACGAGCTCCGGCGTCTGCCTGCGATGCTTCTCATCGAGTCGCACGGCGCGGACGTGCCTGCGGTCCTCGCGCTGCAGACTCCGCGCGAACCACGCGGAGACCTCCTTGAAGGCGCGGTACTGCAGCAGACGGGCGAACAGCAGATCGCGCGCCTCGAGCAGGGCGACAGCCTCCGCGTCGACGAGCTCGCCCTGCGGCAGCAGACCCGCCACCTTCATATCGAGCAGGGTCACCGCGACGACGAGGAACTCGGATGCCTGGTCCAGCTCCTCCTCGGGACCGAGGTCCTTCAGGTAGGCGATGAACTCATCGGTGACCTTGCTCAGCGAGACCTCGGTGATGTCCAGCTCGTGCTTGGTGATGAGGTTCAGCAGCAGATCGAACGGTCCGTCGAAGTTGCCCAGGGAGACCCGGAACCCGGAGTCCTCGGTCGAATCGGTGTCAGGCGACGGCGCCACGGGCGACCAGCTCCCGCGCCAGCCGCAGGTACGCCTGAGCGGCGGCGTGTTCCGGCGCGAACTCGGTGATGGGGACGCCGGACACCGAGGCATCCGGGAACTTCACGGTGCGACCGATGACCGTCTCGAGGACGTCGTCGCCGAACGCCTCGACGACGCGCTCGAGCACCTCGCGGGAGTGCAGCGTCCGCGGGTCGTACATGGTGGCGAGGAGGCCGTCGAGCTGGATCGCGGGGTTCAGCCGGTCGCGCACCTTGTCGATCGTCTCGATCAGCAGCGCGACGCCGCGCAGGGCGAAGAACTCGCACTCCAACGGGATGAGCACGCCGTGGCTCGCGGTGAGCGCGTTCACGGTCAGCAGGCCCAGCGACGGCTGGCAGTCGATCAGGATGACGTCGTACTCGCCGGCGACCTGGCGCAGCACCCGCGACAGGATCGTCTCGCGCGCGACCTCGTTGACGAGGTGGACCTCCGCCGCCGAAAGGTCGATGTTGGCAGGGATCACATCGAGACCCTCGACCGAAGACGGCACGATCGCCTCGTGCACATCGCGCTTGGTGTCCAGCAGCAGGTCGTAGATCGTCAGCATGTCGTGCGTGTGGATGCCGAGGCCGGCGGACAGCGCACCCTGCGGATCGAAATCGACGGCGAGGACCTTGCGCCCGTACTCGGCGAGGGCAGCGGCGAGGTTGATCGAGGTGGTCGTCTTGCCGACGCCGCCCTTCTGGTTGCACAGCGCGATGATGCGCGCAGGGCCATGGGAGTCCAGCGGTGCGGGTGTGGGGAAGCCGTGATAGGGACGGCCGGTGGGTCCCATCGGGGTCTCGTCCGCCTTCGACGTCTTTCCCTTGGACTTCGCCGCTTTGTCAGCCACCGGTTCTCCTGCTCCCTTGTGCTCGCTCGATTCTAGTCGGCACGGGCGCGGACACGCCGCCGGCCCCCGGCGATCTGCCGAATCGGGTCGGGGGCTACCGCGCCCGAGGGTGCGACGTGGCGTAGATGTCGCGCAGCGCGTCCACAGAGACGTGGGTGTAGATCTGCGTCGTGGCGACCGACGCATGTCCGAGCAGCTCCTGCACCACGCGGACATCGGCGCCGCCCTGCAGCAGATGCGTCGCGAACGAATGACGCAGCGTGTGCGGCGACACCTCGGATGTGATCTCGGCGGCCTCTGCTGCCGAGCGGATGATGAGCCACGCGCTCTGGCGCGACAGCGGCGCCCCCCTGGTACCGAGGAACAGCTTCGCCGTGGCGCGGCCTTTGGCCGCGAGCCCCGGACGCACCCGGGTCAGGTAGGCGTCGACCGCGGCCCGCGCGTAGGAGCCCACCGGCACGATCCGCTCCTTGGATCCCTTGCCGCGCAGCCGCAGCACCTCGCCGTACGACAGGTCGTCGACGTCGAGGCCGATCGCCTCCGACACCCGCGCGCCGGTGGCGTACAGCAGCTCCAGGAGTGCGCGGTCCCTGATCCCGAGCGGATCGTCCGGCGACGGCGCGGCCAGCAGCCGCTCGACCTGATCGATCGTGAGCGCCTTGGGCAGACGCTGCGGCGTCTTGGGCGGGCGCAGACGCCCGGTCGGATCCTCCGGCTCCACGCCCTCGCGCACCAGATACCGGTGCAGCCCGCGCACCGAGGACTGCAGCCGAGCGAGACTCGTCGCCGCAGGGGCGGGCACGACGGCCGAGCGATCCGCGATGAAGCGGCTGACGATCGAACCGGTGATCGCCGCGGTGTCGTCGATCCCGGCATCCGCGAGCCACTGCGTATAGCTCTCGAGGTCGCGACGGTAGGCCGCCACGGTGTGCGTGGACAGACCGCGCTCGATCGTGACGTGCCTGAGATAGGCGTCGACCGCGCGTGCGACCTGCACGACTACTGCCCGGCGCCTGCGCCCCGGAGCCGCCGCTCGGCTGCGAGCACGCCGACCGACAGGATGCCGTTGTGCATGCGCCCCTCGAGCGCCGCGTCCACGGCATCCGACAGCGGAACCCACTCGATGCGGATGTCGGCTTCCTCGTCCTCGCGTGCGTGCGCGGCGGAGGCCGCCGACACGCCCGTCGCGAGGAACACGTGGATCATCTCGTCGTTGCCGCCCGGCGTCGTCCAGACCGAGATCAGCGGCTCCCAGGTCGCGGCGACCAGGTCGGCCTCCTCCGCGAGCTCGCGCTGTGCGGCCAGCAGAGGCTCCTCACCCGGGATGTCGAGCAGTCCGGCGGGCAGTTCCCAGTCCCGATGCCGGATCGGATGCCGGTACTGCTGGATCAGCAGAACCCGTCCGTCGTCGTCGATCGCAACGACGGCGACCGCACCGGTATGGGCGACGTACTCGCGGATGATCTCACCGTCGCCGTAGGCGACGCGGTCGGAGCGGACGTCCCAGACCCAGCCCTTGTGGACGAGGTCGCTCTGCAGAACCTCCGGCTCGAACGGCTCGTCGTGCAGCACGGACGCGTCCTGCACGTCAGTCATCGGATTCGACGTCGAACAGCTCGCTCGCGCGGTGCCGATCGATAGCGGCGCCGACGAGGCCGCGGAACAGCGGGTGCGGGGCGGTCGGACGCGAACGCAGCTCGGGGTGCGCCTGCGTGGCGATGTAGTACGGGTGCACGTCGCGCGGCAGCTCGACGAACTCGACCAGGTCGAGCTCGGGGTTCAGCCCCGAGAACACCATGCCGGCCTCGGCGATGCGATCGCGGTACGTGTTGTTGACCTCGTAGCGGTGCCGGTGGCGCTCCTGCACCTCGGTGGCGCCGTACACCTCGGCGGCGATCGAGCCCTCGGCCAGGTGCGCCGGGTACAGCCCGAGCCGCATGGTGCCGCCGAGGTCGCCGTGATCGATGATGTCGACCTGCTCGGCCATGGTCGCGATGACCGGAGCCTGCGTCTGCGGGTCGAACTCGCTCGACGAGGCGCCGTCGATGCCGGCGACGTTGCGCGAGTACTCGATGACCATGCACTGCAGCCCCAGGCACAGACCGAGGGTCGGGATGCCCTGCTCGCGCGCGAAGGTGAGCGCGCCGAGCTTGCCCTCGATGCCGCGGATGCCGAAGCCGCCGGGAACGCAGATGCCGTCGAGCGCGCCGAGCTGCTCCTTGGCGCCCTCGGGCGTCTCGCACAGGTCGGAGGGGATCCAGCGGATGTTGACCTTGGTCTCCTGCGCGAAGCCGCCGGCCTTGAGCGCCTCGGTCACCGACAGGTAGGCGTCCGGCAGGTCGATGTACTTGCCGACCAGGCCGATCGTGACCTCGTGCTTCGGGTTGTGCACGGCGTGCAGGACCTTGTTCCAGCGCGTCCAGTCGACGTCGGCCGCCTTCTCGGCGAGTCCGAGGCGACGCACGATGTACGAATCGAGTCCCTGCTCGTTCAGCGTGGACGGGATGTCGTAGATGCTCGGCAGGTCGACCGTGTTGATGACGCCCTCGGCGTCGACGTCGCACATCAGCGCGATCTTGTTGCGGTTCGACTCGCTCACCGGCCGGTCGCTGCGCAGCACGAGCGCGTCCGGCTGGATGCCGACCTGGCGCAGAGCCGCCACCGAGTGCTGCGTGGGCTTGGTCTTCTGCTCCCCCGACGCCCCCATGAACGGCACGAGCGAGACGTGCACGAAGAACACGCTGTCGCGGCCGAGCTCGTGGCGCAGCTGACGGGCGGACTCGAGGAAGGGCTGCGACTCGATGTCGCCGACCGTGCCGCCGACCTCGGTGATGATCACGTCGGGCTTGGGCGACTCGTCGGCCTGCAGGCGCATGCGGCGCTTGATCTCATCGGTGATGTGCGGGATGACCTGCACGGTGTCGCCGAGGTACTCGCCGCGGCGCTCGCGCGCGATCACCTGCGAATAGATCTGGCCCGTTGTGACGTTCGCGGCCTCGGACAGGTTGATGTCGAGGAAGCGCTCGTAGTGGCCGATGTCGAGGTCGGTCTCCGCGCCGTCGTCGGTCACGAAGACCTCGCCGTGCTGGAACGGGTTCATGGTGCCCGGATCGACGTTCAGATACGGGTCGAGCTTCTGCATGACGACCCGCAGTCCGCGGGCGGTGAGAAGGTTGCCGAGGCTTGCGGCGGTGAGCCCCTTGCCCAAAGACGAAACGACACCGCCGGTCACGAAGATGTGCTTGGTGGTGTCGTTCTTGGGCCCCGCAGAAGAAGAGTTCATCACGGGCTTCTATCCTAACAGGCAGCGGCGGCGCCGAGACTGAGAAGTTCTCGGGCGTGGGTGATTGCAGCATCCGAATCGGTCAATCCGGACAGGAGTCTGGCCATCTCGGCCTCGCGATCGGCGCCGTCCAGACGACGCACACTGGATGCCGTGACCGCGCCATCGCTGGCTTTCACGACCGACAGATGGTTTCCGGCGAAGGCGGCGACCTGAGCGAGATGCGTGACGGCGATGACTTGAGATCGTTCGGCGAGTCGGGCGAGTCGCCGCCCGACCTCGATCGCCGCCGCTCCCCCGATGCCGGCGTCCACTTCGTCGAAGACGAACGTCGGGACCGGATCCGTCCCTGCGATGACGACTTCGATCGCCAGCATCACGCGCGACAGTTCACCTCCGGACGCTCCGCGCGCCACGGGGCGGGGCTCGGCGCCAGGGTGCGGCGCGAGCAGGATCGCAACGTCGTCGCGCCCGTGGGCGCTCTCCGCGCCCGGTGTCACCGCGACCTCGAGCCGGGCATCCGGCATGGCCAGCGCATGGAGTTCTTCGGAGACCGCGGCGCCCAGGCGGCCTGCGGCTTCCGTGCGGGCGGCGGTGAGCCGCTCCGCCGCCGCGTCGAGTGCCGCTCGTGCGGCGGCGCGCTCGGCTTCGAGCCGTTCGACCCGGCCGCTGTCGTCATCCAGCTCGGCGAGGCGGGCGGAACCCGTCTCCCAGACGGCGAGGGCCTCATCCAGCGAGCCGTGGGCGCGCACCAGGGCGCCGAGCGCCGCGCGGCGCTCCTCGACGGCGGCGAGTTCGTGCGGCCCGGCCTCGTCGAGATCGGCGAGGTAGCCGGCGAGCTGGCCGGCGAGATCCGTCAGCCGATAGCCGACGTCGGCGAGGGACTCGGCCACCGCGGACAGGGCGGGGTCGGTCACCCGCTCCAGAACCCGACGAGCGTCGGCCACGAGCTCTGAGGCATCCGGGGCATCGTCCTCGCTGGAGAGCGCACCGTGTGCGAGGGCGGCCGCCTGCCGCAGCTCCTCGGCGTTCGCGAGTCGTTCAGCGCGCTCCGCGATGGCGTCGTCCTCGCCCGGCTCGGGCGCGGTGGCCTCGATCAACGCGAGTGCCTCGCGCAGCCGGGACGCCTCCTCGGCTCGCCGGTCGCGATTCTCGGTGAGGTCGCGAAGGTCTGCATCCAGCGTCCGCCAGGTCTCCCACGCCTCCGTGTAGACGCGCAGCGCGGCGGACACCGGCTCGCCGGCGAAGCGATCCAGCGCGTCCCGTTGAGCGGCGGCGGATTTCAGCCGCAGCTGCTCGGACTGCCCGTGCACGACGACGAGCTGCTCTGCCAGGGCGGACAGCACTCCGGCTGGGGCCGCGCGTCCGCCGACGCTGGCACGGCTGCGTCCTTCGGAGCTGAGAGTGCGCGACACGTACAGTTCGGACCGACCTGCTCCTGCGGGTTCGAGTTCTCCCCCGGCATCCGTCACGATGTCGGCGACGGCGCCCTGATCGGGCACGACCCAGACCCCGGCGACTGAGGCCTGCGCTGCGCCGGCGCGGACCGCGCCGGAGTCGGCGCGCTGCCCCAGGAGAAGCCCGAGGCCGGTGACGACCATGGTCTTGCCCGCTCCGGTCTCGCCGGTGATCGCCGTGAAACCCTTGCCGAGCGGAAGCACGGCGTCGGCGATGACGCCGAGGTGCTGCATCCGGATCTCCTCGATCATGCGGGAGCCTCCGTCCCGTTGCCGCGCCAGCCGGCGACCGGAAGGCGGAACTTGCGGACGAGCCGGTCGGTGAAAGCTGCGGGGTGCAGCCGCGCCAGGCGGACCGGGCGCGACGAACGGCGCACGACGACGCGGGCGCCGGGCGGCAGCTCGTGCGAGCGGCGGCCGTCGCACCACAGGATGCCGGTGCCGCTGGTGCTCTCCAGCATCTCGATCGCGACCGAGGCCTGAGGGCTGACGACGAGCGGCTTGGCGAAGAGTGCGTGCGCGGACAGCGGCACGACCGCGATCGCCTCGACACCCGGCCAGATCACCGGACCCCCCGCGGAGAAGTTGTAGGCGGTCGATCCGGTCGGGGTCGAGACGACCATGCCGTCGCAGCCGTAGCTGGTGAGAGGGCGTCCGTCGATCTCGACGACGACCTCGATCATGCGCTCGCGGCTCGCCTTCTCGACGGTCGCCTCGTTGAGCGCCCAGGTCTCGTAGACGACGTCGCCGGCGGCATCCTTCACCCGGACGGCCAGCGCCATGCGCTCTTCGACCTCGTAGTCGCGTTCGATGACGCGTCGGACGGCGTTGTCCATGTCGTCGCGCTCGATCTCGGCGAGGAAGCCGACGTGGCCCATGTTGATGCCGAGCACTGGTGCGCCGCTGTCGCGGACCAGTTCGGCCGCACGCAGGATGGTGCCGTCGCCGCCGAGCACGATCGCGAGTTCGAGGTCGTCGACCGCGATGCCGTCACCGAGGACGTCCACGTTCGCGAAATCCCCGTCGACGGCGGCCAGCTCGGTACGGTCCTCGGCGGCCAGGACCGGACGAGCGCCGGCACCGCGCAGGGATTCGACGACTCGACGAGCTGCTGCAACGGTGTCCTCGCGGCCGGCGTGCGCGACGACCAGGATGTAGCGCTCGTTCATCGTCCTCCTGCCAGTTCGTCGATCTGCTGCGTCCATTCTGCCGGAGACGTCCCCCGGCCGGGCGCGATGTGGACAAGGTACTCGGCGTTGCCGTGGGTGCCCAGGATCGGCGAGGGCAGGATGCCGTGCATCCCGAACCCGGCGTCCCATGCCCGCCAGAGCGTGCGCGCCACGGCATCCGCTCGGATGACGGGGTTCGTGACGAGCCCGCCGCGCACAGCCGTGCGTCCGACCTCGAACTGCGGCTTGATGAGCAGGATCACATCGGACTCGGATGCCGCGACCAGCGCGATCGCGCCGAACACGAGCTCCAGGGAGATGAAGGACAGGTCGCCGACGATGAGGTCGGGGGCGCGGGTCTCCCCCGTCGCGGCGGCCAGATTCTCCGGCGTCATGTGCCGGACGTTGTAGCCTTCGACGACCGTGACGGCGGGGTCTGCGGCGATGACGGGCGCGAGCTGGTCGTGGCCGACGTCGACGGCCAGCACGCGCTCTGCGCCGCGCTCGCGCAGCACCTGGGTGAATCCACCGGTCGATGCGCCCATGTCGAGCGCGAGCCGCCCCGCCACGGGCACCTCGAATCCGTCGAGTGCGGCGATCAGCTTGTGCGCCGCCCTGCTGACGTAGTGGTCGGCACCGGCGACGGTGATGTCGGCGCCGTCGTCGACCGCGGTGGATGCCTTGATCACCGTGCGCCCGGCGACCTGGACGAGTCCGTCCGCGATGAGGGATGCCGCGTGCGTGCGGGACCGGGCGAGGCCACGGGCCGCGAGGGCTGCGTCCAGACGCGTCACCGTTCCGACGACTTCTCTCGCTGGTCGATCCGCGCGCCGGACTCGAGCCGTCGCGACAGCTCGTCGTGCAGGCTCGCATAGGCATCGGCGCGGGCCGCGAGCGGCTGACCCTCGATCAGGCGCAGACGGCTCCAGAGACCGTCGGTCGGACCTGTCGTGCTGTCGTCGCTCACCTGACCAGCCTACGGCCGATGGAACGGATCCTCGTAGAGGCGCTCTGGCACTCGGAGGACGAAGATCGGCGTTCCGGACTCCCAGATCGCCAGAGCGCCGGCGCGCAGCAGTTCGATCTGGCTCGTGCCTTCGGCGAGGATCTCGACGTCGCCGCCGTTCACGCGCACCGTCGCACCCCCGACCGTCACGGCGCCGTCCGTGCGGACGGCCTGAGGATACGGCGCGTGGAGCTCACGCAGGTCCGACAGAACGAACGTCGGCCGTGATCCCTCGGGCGCGGCGAGCACGTGCTTGGGACGATCGATGCCCGTGAGCACGAGGATCGAGTCGATTCCCGCGCGATTGGCGCCGAGAATGTCGGTGTCCAGACGATCGCCGATGAAAAGCGTGCGCCGACCGCCGAAGCGCGCGATGGCCTCTTCGAAGATCGGGACCTCCGGCTTTCCGGCGACGGTTGCGAGGCGTCCGACAGCGGTGTGCACGGCGGAGACGAGCGTCCCGTTTCCCGGCGCGATGCCGCGTTCCCGCGGGATCGTCCAGTCGTTGTTCGTCGCGATCCAGGGGATCCCGCCCTCTTCCTCGGGCAGCTTGAGGGCGAACGCCGCCTCGGCGAGGTCGGTCCACGCGACGTCGGGCGCGAAACCCTGGACGACGGCATCCGGCGCATCCTCGGCACTGCGGGTGACGGTGTAGCCGGCCTTCTCCGCTTCGACGACGAGGCCCTCGCCGCCGACGATGAGAAGCGTCGCAGGCGCCGGCACCATGGTCGAGAGCAGGCGCATCGCCGCCTGGGGGCTGGTGACGACCTCACGCGGCGCCACCGTCAGCCCCAGCTCGGTCAGATGCTCGGCGACGGATGCATCGGTGCGCGAGGCGTTGTTCGTGATGTAGCCGAGGCGCCGCCCGGTCGCAACCGCGTTCAGACTGTCGACGGCGTACGGCAGCGCCGACGGTCCGGCGTACACGACACCGTCGAGGTCGGCGAGGACGACGTCGATGCCGTCGAGAGGAGTGGGATGCTTCTTGGCGAACAGGCCCATCAGGCGCGGTCCTCTTCGTCCTCGGCGTCCCTGTTCGCGTCGGTGTCCTCGTCGGACTCGCCGAGGAGCTCGGCGACCTCCTGCTCGATCTGCTCCCGCTCGGACGGAGCGGGGTCGACCGCGGCCGCGGGCTCGAGGTCGGCTGCAGGCTCGATCTCGGTCTGCGCGTCGGACGCCGGCATGGCCTCAGCCACGGACTCGACCGCAGGCTCGAACGCAGACGCGGAATCGTCAGCGGCATCCTGCTCGAGTGCAGTCTCTGTCTCCGGGGCGGCCTCGGCAGCATCGAGCTCGTCGGCTTCCTCGGGCTCTGGCGCGGCTTCAGACTCAGTCGCATCGGCCTCCACGACGGCCGATTCCGTGGGCGCAGCTGCCGTTTCCTCGGCCGCCGAGTCCTCCGGGAACTCGCCCTCGATCAGGCTGTCTTCGACGATGAGCTCCTCATCGCCCTCCTCGTCGAGGCCGAGCGCTTCGAGCGCGACCTCGGCACGCTGAGCCCAGAATTCGGCTTCCTCGTTGCGTCCGAGGTCCTCGAGCACGGCGGCGCGCGCGGCGAAGAGCGCAGGGCTCCAGCTGAAGGCGCGATCCGGATCGAGCTCGGGGATCTCGAGTTCGCCGAGGGCGAGTTCGGTCTCGCCGCGGTCCAGACGTGCACCGGACATCGCGATGGCGAGAGCGACGCGGACGTCGACCGGCAGTGCCGAACGGTCGACGGCACGACCGGCCTCGAGCGCGCGATCGGGGCGGCCGACGCCGCGCTCGCTGTCGACCATGAGCGCGATCTGATCCTCCTTGCCGGAGATCCGTCGGTAGGTGCGCAATTCGCGCAGCGCCAGAGCGAAGTCGCCGGTCGCATACGCGGTGATGCCCAGCGTCTCGCGGACGATGGCGATGCGTCCGGCCCGACGGGATGCCGCGAGGGCGTGCTCGTGCGCCAGCTCAGGATCCTCTTCGATCAGCTTCGCCGCCATCGCCAGATGACGAGCCACCTGCTCGGCGTTCTCCTTGCTCAGGGTCTTGAGCTCGTTGCGTGCAGGCCCCTGCAGATCACGAGCGGTGACCTCGTCGGGAATGTCGGGACCGCGCTCGGGGCGCGGACGGTCGTCATAGGGCCGGTCGTTGTGCGGACGCTCAGCGCCACCACGGGTCGGACGCGGGCTGCGGCCACGGTCGTCACGGCGCTCGTAGCCGCCCTCACGCTTCTGATACCCGCCTTCACGACGGTCGCCATCGCGCTTCTGGTAACTGCCGGACGGACGATCACCGTCACGACGCTGGTACCCACCCGACGGACGATCACCATCACGACGCTGATACCCACCCGACGGACGATCACCATCACGACGCTGATACCCACCCGACGGACGATCACCATCACGACGCTGATACCCACCCGACGGACGATCACCATCACGACGCTGATACCCACCCGACGGACGATCACCATCACGACGCTGGTACCCACCCGACGGACGATCACC
>NZ_JBNPVV010000008.1:0-231618 GCF_050434165.1 Microbacterium sp. ZKA21 | reverse complement strand
TCATCGTGGCTTCATCCACTTCGCTCCTCCTCCGATTTTGGGCAAGTCGATCAGGATACGTCTGGCCGCCGACATTGCGGCGACGAGTACGACTAGTCGGCCGATGCGGCGTCTCCGCGGCGCACCCAGTCGTCGACTTCGCTCGTCTGGAACTTCCAGAGGCGCCCGACCTTGTGGGCTGGCATCCCCTTGTCGGAGATCCAGGCGTAGATCGTGTCCTTGGTCACGCCCAGGTAGTCCGCGATGTCGTCGGCAGACAGCCATGGCTCGGGCATGCGAGCTCCCTCGAAGCAAGTTGAACCGGATCTTTCCGGATATGTCCGAGACTAGCGGGTCGACGCGGCGCGACGTGAGAGCAGCCGGCCGCCGTCGACAGTCGCAAGCCTCGTGATGCTCGGGACACAACGTTGACACCAGGTCCGCACTAGATCCGCGAGTTCAGAGGACGGTCCGACCCGTATCGTCTACGACGCAGTTTCGGTCGGCGTGTGCTCACCGTTGCAGTCTGGTCCGTGTGAGATCTGCTCCATCCCGTCGAGATCGCCTTGATAGCTGATCACGTGGTACTCCGCGCCGCATACGAAACAAGTGCCCGACGACCAATCCATCTCTGATATCTCGTCGCAGCATCTGCACATAACGTGAAGTTGTCCACACGAGTCGCACTGGCCAACAAAGATCCCGTCCACCGGCCCTAACTGGACGTTGCCGTACCAACAGTTGCTGGCTTGGCAGTTGCCGAGCACTGCTTCTTCTACCAGATCAGAGAAGTCCACTGCATGCTCGTCAAGAACGCTCTCGAGAGTGTCGGCGGATACCTGCGAGGGGTCGGCGTATAGCGGGAGATCGGACATATCGCGTAGCGTGATCCGCGGACTTATGCTTCCGGACGCGCGCAGTCTTGCTGGTTCCGTGACGCCGCTTGTGGCATACAGGATGCCGTGGCCACACCCGATGTCGATCAGCTTGCCGACAAACTCATCGATCTTCCCGATGCCGAGCTTTCGCTTGTACTGCTTGCATTCGATCACCACCTCGGCGGGCGCTCCCGCCAATGACTTCCTCGCAATGGCGTCCAGTTGGCGCATCGTTCCGGAGTAATGACCCTTGACGTGTTCGTTGTGCACCACCTCCGCGGCGGGATCGAGATTGGCAATGGTCCTCACGACATCGAGTTCGAACTGACGCCATGCGGGAGTCGTCTTGTCCTCCACGACCGATGCGTCTTCATCGGTCGTGAGGTCAGTAGCTTTCAAGGGCGGCCGATCGTTCACCGGCCCATCATCTCAGCAGTTCTCGTCCCGGGTGCCAGGGCGATATGATCTGCCTGCGCGTAGCAGGTGTGGCGCGTTTTGGTAGCGGCCGGCGCACCCCGCGCTGATGAGCGCGATCCGGCATGTCGCCGGTCTGCTGGGGATGAGTCCGGAGACGTTGCGGCTGTGGCAACCCAGCTACAAGGTAGACGCCGGGGTGAAGCCCGGCGTCATTACCGAAGCGACGGCGAGATCAAGCGCTTGCAAGAGGAGGTCTCGGATTTGCGGAAGGCGAACGAGGCTCCTCAAGGCTGTGAGCGTTTTTCGCGAAGGGGCTCGACCACCCCTCAACGAGATGATCATCAACAAACACCGGATCGTTTCGGGGTCGAGCTCATTTGCCAGGTCCTCCGACCGGCAGTTAGAGGATTCCTCGCCTCCCGCGGCTATGGTGCCGCCGTCGGTCGGGCGCAGTCCGGCGGCGGCTGAAGGACGAGCTGCTCGTTCCGGCGGTGATGCGGTTGCGCGCGGAGAACTATGGCGTCTACGGGCGCCGGAAGATGCCCGCGCTCCTGCGCCGGTAAGGGTGGAAGATCGGTCGCGATCAGATCGAACGCCTCATGCGTATCGACGGGGTCCGCGGGCTCCGGAAGTCGGAGCGGGCGTTAGCACGCGCTTCGATAGGGCGACGGTGTTGCCGAGCGATCTGGTCAACCGGCAGTTCACTACGCCGGTGCCACAATCGACTATCGGCGTGGTTTCCCAATCGAACGATAAAACTCGCGCAACTCATCTTCGGGGCGTAGCGTTCCTGTGGCTGCGGCATAGCCCTGCGCGGTCAGGCTCCATGTTCCGTCAGCGCGGTCGTCGAGAAGCCCCTCGCGGATCATGCGCGCCCGCTCATAGCTCGCTCGATTCCGCCAATTGGGCTCGTGCGGGCGCGTGCGCGGTGGCGTCAGGTCCTCTTCGCTCCAATGAGCTTTCCATGTCCGATTGATGGCGTCGAGCGTATCTGCGCGCGTCATTTCACCGTCTGCTGACTCAGCCAGGGTGAGGAGAATCATCTTTCGCAATCGGTCTTGCGATGTTAGGGACATCCATAACTCCATGCCTGTGATCAATTAATCGTGATCCTAGCCGTGCCCGTTGCGGCCCGTCGTCACGAGCAGTCGGGCGTTATAGGTGGCTTACCGAAGACGGGACGGGTCTCGTCGTTCGGCCATCCGCCAGTGGTCCGAGGCGCGTGATCAGTATTCATATGTGTGTTCATTGCATGGGAAGGGCCCGAACGATCGTGTCGGACGACGCGACTGATCGACTTCCTCGCGCGCGGGTGTCGCGACGGCGGGCGCACACCGGTCCAGCGACGACGAGAAGAAGCCGAAAGGCGCATCTGCACTACTCCTGGTTGTGGGATGGTGCTGCCCCCGAGCGGCGTCTGCGACTACTGCTGACGGCGTGTGCAGCCTTGGACGATGTATCAGGCAGGACTCCGCGCGCTCTTGATCATTGAATGGATCATCTGCGCGCATCGGAGTTGCCATGTCGGGTCGGTGGACGGGCAAACGCGCTCTCGTGACAGGCGCCAGCAACGGCGTCGGACTCGAGATCGCCCGCCGCCTGGCGGAGGAAGGCACACGGTTGATCCTCCCGGTGCGCAGCCGGCTCAGGGGAGACGCCGCAGCCCGCAGCATCCTCGCATCGGTCCCGGATGCCGAGATCGACATCCGGGATCTCGATCTCGCCCGTCCGGAGACCGTGACGGCGCTCGCGATGGCGTTGCGCGCCGAGGGCGAGGCCGTCGATCGCTACGTGATGAACGCCGGCGTCGTACTACTCGGCGATGCCGAGCGTCACCTGACCGAGCAGGGGCTCGAGCTGCATTTCCAGGCCAACTTCCTCGGCCACTACGCGCTGACGCAACTGCTGCTGCCGCTGCTTCGACGCAGCCGTGCACGCATCGCCGTGCAGCTCAGCCTTGCCGCCTCGCACGGGCGACTGGATGACCTGCAGTCCGAGCGCCGGTATCACCCACTGCGTGCCTACGCGGCATCCAAGCGCGTACTCGGGATCTACGCCTATGCGCTCGCGCAGTCCAGCATCGCAGGCATCTGGGGGACGAACGTGCAGCTGTGCCATCCAGGTGTCGCGCCGGGGACGGGGATCGCGGCGGATGCTCGGAAACGGGCGTCCGGCGCCACCAGCCGGCTCGTCGAACGCCTCGGCAGCACGCCGCGGCAGGCGGCGGAGACCGCCCTCGTCGCGCTGGAGTCCGACGCTGTGCCCGGACAGTACTACGTGCCGTCCGCGGTCTTCGAACTGTCGGGTGCGCCGCGCGAGCGCCTGGCGCCCAAGGCGTTCACGAACCCGCGGGAGGCCGACCGGATCCTCGAGACTGCCGAAAACCTGGTGGACGCCGCGCGTTGCGCGTAGCTGCGGCGCGGCCCTCGGATGAAGTCAGAACGGCGTCTCGTCCGCCCCTGACCAGCTCTGCCCGGGTGCGGCCCAGCCCTCCGCCGTGCTCGGGCTCGCCGCGGCGCCGGCCGGTGCCGCCACCGCCGCATCCCGCGCCTGCCCACCGCCGAAGCTCCCGCCCGACCGCTCCCCCCGCGTCACCTGCGCGGTCGCGTACCGCAGCGACGGACCGATCTCGTCGATCTGCAGTTCCATGCTGACGCGGTTGTTGCCCTCGCGGTCCTGATACTCGCGCTGCTGCAGGCGTCCGCTGGCAATCACGCGCATGCCCTTGGTCAGCGAGCCCGTGATGTTCGTCGCGAGATCGCGCCAGGCCGAGCAGCGCATGAAGAGGGCGTCGCCGTCCTTCCACTCGTTCGCCTGACGGTCGAAGCTGCGCGGCGTGCTGGCGATCGTGAAGCTGGCGACCGCGACCCCGCCCTGCGTCTGGCGCAATTCGGGTTCGGCGGTCAGGTTGCCCACGACGGTGATGATCGTCTCGTTCATGTTCTTCACTCCGGTTCCGTATGTTCTTCATCTCGTGTCGAGACTGCCTCGTCGATGAGGGTGAGCTCAGCGTACGCCGTGGGCCCGACATCACGTCAGCGCCGCACGTCGTCCGGACTGAACGTCGGCTTCCCGAGCGCCTCCTGCGCCTGTCGGTACGACTCCGGCGTGAGCCCGGCCCGCTCGAGCTCGGCCGCCCGGGCTGGGTAGCCGAACACGGTCGGCAGCCCGCCAGCCTCGAGCGCCCGAAGCGCTTCGGCCCGCGCCTGCGCACCCGGGCTGACGAACCCGTGTGGCTCGTACTGGAACAGATTCCAGCACCACGCTGCGGCCTGGCCGCGCGTGAACCCGGCCCAGGGCCCGTCTGCGATGAGCACCGAAGCGTCGGGTGCCGACAGCGCTGCGCGCACTCGCTCCCAGCCGTACCGGCGGCGCTCGTCCGCGGCATCCCGGATGCCGAGTCCGACGGTCTCCGCGACCAGATCGAGCTCGGCGACGACGTCGTCGAGCGAGAGGCGCTGCTCACCGGCATCCATCCGGCGGACGAAACCCTGCGGCGTCAGCGAGGCGAGCACGGCTCGGTGCGCATGAGCCGTCGCGCTCTCGCGGCGACGGGGCGGCGAGACCGAGGCGGCGCCACCAGGCGTCGCGGGGCGGTTCCGCGAAGACCGGACGGTTCTCGTCGTTCGGCCATCCGCCTGTGGGGCGAGGGGTGTGGTCGGCGTTCATGGTGTGCTCCTTCCGAGGAAGGGCCCGCGCCACCGCGTCGGACGACGCGGACCCATCGACTTGCCCGAACGCGTTCGCGCCGGACCGGTTCTTCCCCCGGGGCACCCCGCTCGATGGAGGAGGGTTGCCGTGCAGCCGGCCAGGTACCGATGACTGCAGCTCTTGAACCTGAGATGGACTGTAGCAGGACGCCCCGACATCGAACCCGAATACCCTCGAACCATGACCACCGACCCCCGCAACATCGACACCGCCCTCGCCGCGATCACCGAGCACTGGCAGCCGCACCGCCTGACCAGCGTGAACGACTACGACGTCAAGGTGGTCAAGCTTCAGGGCGAGTTCGTCTGGCACACGCACCCGGACACCGACGAGCTGTTCCTGGTGCTCAGCGGCGAGCTGACGATCCAGCTCCGCGACCGCGATGTCGTCCTCGGACCGAACGACGTGTTCGTCGTCCCGAAGGGCGTCGAGCACTGCCCGAAGGCCGACGCCGAGGTGCACGCGCTCCTGTTCGAGCCGCAGGGCACGGTCAATACGGGGGATGCCCGAGGCGACCGCACCTCGCCGCTCCGTGAACTCGGCTGAGGCGCCCAGCGGTGCGTCCGTGATCTTGTATTTACTTCTTTTTCATTACGTGCCGACCTCGGCACACAACTTGTTCACCTGACGTTCCCGATTCCGTCCTGTTGCGTCCCTTCTGTCTGCCTAGCGTCGCTCATGATGCCGAACCCGCGGCTCATGGATAGACATGTGGAAAGAGTGGACATGAAGAGACAGATCGCGGGCGCGTGCGCGCTCGCTGTGGTCGCCGCTGCCGTGGCTGTGCCCACGGCAGCAAGCGCCGCCGACGCCCCGACCGCGCTGACATTCAGCCAGGATGGCGGACGTTTCAGCGAGCCCACGACCGTCGAGCTCAGTGCTCCGGCTGGTGCGGAGATCCGCTACACGCTCGACGGTTCGACCCCGACGTCCGACAGCGCCCTCTACGAGGAACCCCTCACGATCGACGAGACGACGAACGTCGCCGCTGTCGCGATCCAGGACGGCACCGTCTCGCCTGCCGAGATCGAGGGCTACATCATCAAGACGGATGAGAAGCCCCTGCTGTCGTTCTTCGTGCTGAGCGACGTCCACACCTCCACGCTCGACGAGACCAGCCGGGGCATCTGGTCCACACACTTCGACACCCTCGCCGCGATCAACGACGACCCCGACCTGATCATCTCCAACGGAGACCAGATCAACGACAACAACTGGAACACCGCGCCGGACCACCAGGTCGTCAAGACGATCTTCGACGAGAACATCAGCCGGCTCGGTCTCGACGACACCCCGATCCTCATGTCGCACGGCAACCACGACGTCGGCAACGCCGACATGGCCGAGTACTACAGCGACTGGTTCCCCAACGCCGCCGGCGGGTACTACGAGAAGACGATCGACGACAGCACCTTCCTCGTCATCGACACCGAGGCCTACTCCGGCGCGCAGCGCACCTGGCTGCAGCAGCGTCTCGCCGCGCTCGCGGCCGAGGACGGTGCACTCGAGAAGCCGATCTTCGTCGTCGGACACCGCCCCGCCGCCAACACCGTCAACAGCGGCGCCCAGGCATCCAACGCGAACCTGACCCAGGACCTCGCCGCCTACCCGCAGGTCGTCTACTTCTCGGGCCACTCGCACCTGCACCTCAATGACGAGCGCTCGATCTGGCAGGGCGGCTTCACGGCCGTCAACGACGGCTCGATGTCGTACACCGAGACGCCGCACGACGCCTACCAGATCTACGGCAACGCCCTCTGGGACGAGTTCACCATTCCCACCGCGCAGGCGCTGTACGTCGAGGTATACGACGACCGCACCGAGATCGACCGCATCAACTTCGCCGCCGAGCAGGACCGCACGTACAAGAATGGCGTCTGGGGCGATTCCAAGTCCGAGTATCCGTTCGCGAGCGCTGGAACTCTCGCCGGCCCCACCTGGACGGTCCGCCTCGACGGCAGCACACCCGAAGAGGTCCGTGCGAACTTCGACTACACGACGGCGTCCCGTGACACCACGGCCCCGATCTTCGAGGGCACACCGGCGCACACCCTGGTCGATGGCGCCGATGTGCTCCGCGTGCCGGCCGCGACCGACGACCAGACCGTCTACGGCTACGACGTGCGCGTGAAGGATGCCGCGACCGGTGCGCTCGCCCTCCCGATCCGCACCGGAGCCAAGGTGCTCTCCGACTTCCAGGTCGCGCCGCGCCCCAGCATCCTCGAAATCCCGCTCGCCATCCGCAACGGACGCCAGGTCGACGCACCGCTCATCCGTCTGACGGCCGGTACGGATTACGTGGCGGACACCACCGCCGTCGACATGTATGGCAACCGCTCGCAGACGAAGTCCGTCGAGTTCGTCGCCGGAGAGGATGCCGCAGCTCTCCCCGCGCGGCTGAAGCTGTCCGCCTCGGCATCCGAGACGCTCCCGGGTGAAGCGGCCAGGATCAGCACCACCCTGACCAACCAGACGGACGCGAAGATGACGGAGGCGTCCGTCACGCTGAACGCACCGGAGGGCTGGCATGTCTTCGCGACCGGCGCCACGACCGTCAAGAAGCTCGCCGCCGGCGAGGAGCGCGTGATCGAATGGGTCGTCGTGCCCCCTGCCGGAACCGCCGCGGGTTCTTACACCGTGACCGCCGACGCCGCCTTCACCTCGGTCGAGGGCGCCGGGTCGATCACCCGTCGCACGACGCTCACGACCCTTGCCGAGGATGCCGTGCCGCGTTCACGACTGTCGATCGCCGGTGTCTCCAGTGAGGGCGCCGATGCATCCGAAGCAGCCGCCAACGTGATCGACGGCGACCCTGCTTCGCTTTGGCACAGCCAGTACGCCGTCGCGCCGGCGGCGACGTTCCCGCACTGGGTCACGCTCGATCTCGGGTCCGAGCACGTCCTCGACGGGCTGCGCTACCTGCCGCGCCAGACCGGCACGAACGGCAATCTCAAGGGGTACGAGATCCACGTGTCGAACGACAGCGTCGAGTGGGGTGAGCCCGTCGCCACCGGCTCGTTCAGCGCCGGCACCGACGCCAAGCAGGTCGATTTCGCCGAGACTACGGGCCGGTACATCCGCTTGACTGGGCTCAGCGCGCAGAACGGTCTCGGGTTCGGTGCGGCCGCGGAGCTGACGCCGCTCGGTCACCAGGCGGCGCCTCGCCCGGCGGCGAACGTCACCACCGCCACGAAGCAGACCGGCGGACGCGTCCAGCTCATCGTCACGGTGGACAACACGGACAGCGTCCCTGTCTCGGCGAAGGTGCTCACGGCGTTCGGCGTGCACGATTTCGCGGAGGTGCAGCCGGGGGAGACCGTATCGCAGACCTTCCCGACCAAGCAGGAGAGCATCGCTGACGGCGTCACCGTCACCGAACTCAGCGCAGCGGTCGACGGGGACACTGCCACCCGCAGCGTGGTCGCCGCCTACACCGCGCCGGACACGACGCGACCCCAGGTCGCCCTGGCCAGCCCGTCCACGGCCGGACCCGCGTCGAACCTCCAGATCCAGGTCGATGCGACCGACGACGCGGCCCTCGCCCGCATCGTGGCGAACATCTACCAGGACGGCGAACTCATCAAGAGCACGCAGTCCGCAGTGACCGGAACCAGCGCATCGCACATCACCACCGTCGACCTCCCGGACGGCACGTACACGGTGAAGTACAACGCACGGGATGCCGCAGGCAACACATCCAAGACGTCGACGTTCGACGTGACCGTCGACGCGACGGCTCCCAAGGTCACGGTGAAGGAGGGTGCGTCGTTCACGATCGGCGACGAGACCGGATACGAGACCGTGAGCTTCAAGCTCAACGACGCGGGCAGGATCGATCGCGTCGAGCTCAACGGCGTCGCGAAGGACCTGACGAACGACGCGTGGTCCGACCTGAATCACGTGAAGCCGGGCACCTTCGGCGCGGTCGCGGGAGCCAACACGCTGGTCGCCTACGACGTCGCGGGCAACGCCACCACGGTGGAGTTCGTGCTGCGCTGAGTGCCAGGCGGACGACGGAGGCCCTGGGGCGGTGCGCGCGTGCACTGCCGCAGGGCCTCCTTGCGTCCGCGGAATCCAATTGGCAGGGTGAAATGCGATATCCATGTCATATACACAAATGACGTGGGTCATCGACTTGTCTATCTGCTCTCAGATTTGGAACAGATGCCGTCCCGGGCGGATACTCGGGGCGTCCCCGCTCTCCGTTCTCGACCGGAATCCGCCATGCATCCTGCCGCTGCTCTCACGCCGGACGCGATCATCGCCGTCGTCGGCGCGGGCCGTCTCGGCGCCGTCCTCGCACGCGCGCTGCGTGCTGCGGAGTTCGACGTCCGCGGGCCACTCGGGCGCAGGGAGGAGATCCCGCAGAGCGACATCGCCGTCCTGTGCGTCCCGGATGCCGTGATCCCCGAGGCCGCCGCCCGCGTCCGCCCGCACGCACGGCTGGTCGGCCACGTCTCGGGCGCGACGCCGCTGACGGACGTCGACTTCACCATCCACCCGCTGCAGACCTTCACCGGCACCGAGCCGCCCGAGGTCTTCCACGGCATCGGCGCCGCGATCGCCGGGCGCACACCCGTCGCCCGCGAGGCGGCCGAGCATCTCGCCCGCGCCCTCGGCGCGCGCCCGTTCGAGATCGACGAGGTGCATCGGGCGAGCTATCACGCCGCGGCATCCTTCGCGTCGAACTACCTGCTCGCCGTGCTGGATGCCGCAGAGGTCCTCGCTCGGGCCGCTGGCGTCTCGGAACCCCGTGAGCTGCTCGGCCCGCTGGTGCGGCAGAGCGTCGACAACTGGCAGGCCAGGGGAGCGCGTGCGGCGCTGACCGGGCCCATCGTCCGCGGCGACGTCACGACGGTGGAGCGGCAGCGGGATGCCGCAGCACGCGAGAACCTCGGCGTGCTGTTCGACGTGCTCGCGGACTCGACGGGGGAGATCCTGCGTGCGGGCGAAGCATCGGGGGACGGCGTTTCGACTCGGTCGCTGCGCTCCCGCGCTCAACGAGCGGATGGCTCGACGGAGGAGACCCCATGAAGATCCTCCGCACGATCCCCGAGATCCGCGCCGCCGCCGTCGTCGCCGCCCGCACAAGCCACCGGACCGTCGGCCTCGTCCCGACGATGGGAGCCTTCCACGAGGGTCACCTCTCGCTCATGCGCGAGGCTAGGAAGAACAACGACCTCGTCGTCGTCTCGCTCTTCGTCAACCCGACCCAGTTCGCCGCGAACGAGGACCTCAGCACCTACCCGCGCGACGAAGCCCGTGATGCCGCCCTCGCCGAAGCCGAGGGCGTCGACATCCTCTTCGCGCCCGAGCCCGCCGAGATCTATCCCGACGGCTTCGCCACGACCGTCCATGTCGCCGGAATCACTGAGGTGCTGGACGGCGCGAGTCGCGGCATCCATCACTTCGACGGCGTCGCGACCGTCGTCACCAAGCTGTTCGGGATCGTCCGACCTGACGTCGCCTACTTCGGGCAGAAGGATGCCCAGCAGATGCTCGTCGTCCGCCGGGTCGTGCACGATCTGAACCTCGACGTGCGCATCGAATCGTGTCCGATCGTGCGCGAACCGGACGGGCTCGCGATGAGCTCACGCAACGTCTACCTCGACCCGGATGCCCGCGCACAGGCCACTGCGCTCAGTCGCGCGCTCGACGCCGCGCACGCCCGGCACGACGCCGGGGAGCGGGATGCCGCGGCGATCCGCGCCGCGGCCATCGCCGTCCTCGAGGAAGCCGGCATCACCCCGGAGTACCTCGAACTCCGCGACGCCGAGACCCTCGCCCCGGTGGCGACCACCGAACGCGACACCCTGATCGCCGTCGCCGCCCGCGTGGGCGCGGCCCGCCTGATCGACAACCACACCCTGAGGGGCGAGGCCTGATGCGACGCACCATGCTGAAGTCGAAGATCCATCGCGCGACCATCACGGGCAGCGACCTGAACTACGTCGGATCCATCACGATCGATCCCGACCTGCTCGAGGCCGCCGACATCCTGCCGCACGAACAGGTGCACGTCGTCGACGTGAACAACGGCGCCCGCTTCGTCACCTACACGCTGGTCGGCGAGCGCGGATCCGGTGTCGTCCAGGTCAACGGCGCCGCCGCCCGCCTCGTGCACACCGGCGACACGATCATCGTCATCTCCTATGCCGAGTATTCGCGCAAGGATCTCGCGTCGTACGAACCCGTCGTCGTGCACGTCGACCGGTCCAACACGATCGTCCGGGTCGACGATGCCGTCGGCGAGCTGGTGACGGCGTGAGCGCGCACCCCGGCCCGGCGAAGCGCCTGACACTGAACGACCTGGCTGCCGCGAAGGATGCCGGGACGCCCATCGTCATGGTCACCGCCTACGACTTCCCGAGCGCGCAGATCGTCGAGGCCGCCGGAGTCGACGTCGTCCTCGTGGGCGACTCCGCCGCGATGACCGTCCTCGGCTACGACAGCACCGTCCCGGTCACGGTCGACGAGATGCTCATGCTCACCCGCGCTGTTCGCCGAGGCCTGGATCGTCCGCTGCTCGTCGGCGACCTGCCGTTCGGTTCGTACGAGGCATCGGATGCCGAGGCCATCTCCACGGCGCGGCGCTTCGTCAAGGAGGCCGGCGTCGATCTCGTGAAGATCGAGCGCGGCGGGACATCGGTCGATCGCGCCCGCGCGCTGGTATCGGCGGGCATCCCGGTCGTCGGGCACGTCGGGCTCACACCCCAGACCGCCGCGTCTCTCGGCGGCTATCGCGCGCAGGGCCGGTCGGCCGACGCAGCGCTGGCCGTCATCGAGGACGCCCTCGCGCTGCAGGATGCCGGATGCTCGATGCTCGTCGTCGAAGCCGTGCCTGCCGAGGTTACCGCCGCGCTCATGCCTCGGATGGACATCCCGGTCATCGGCATCGGGGCCGGGGCGGCTGCCGACGGACAGGTGCTGGTGTTCCACGATCTGCTCGGCATCCACCGGGGAGCGGCAGCGCGCTTCGTGCGTCGGTATGCCGACCTGCGCGACTCTGCGCTCGAAGGTGTCGCGGCGTATGCCGACGAGGTGCGCAGCGGTGCCTATCCCGCGCCCGAGCACACGTACGCGATGGCGGCCGGCGAGGCTGAGCGGCTCGCGGAGCTGCTCGCGGCGCGCTGACCCATCCCGTCGGGCGGCGGCCGGGTCCGCGGCATCCCGTCGGGCGGAGTTATCCCGCGGGTCGGGTGCTGTCGCGGCATCCGGTCCGACGGGGGGGGGGGGATTTCTCCGACGCAGTGGTGCGGGCGCCGTGGCCCGCACCATCACTCGGCCCGGCGGACCCGCAGCACGAGCGCGACGAGCGCGAGCACGATGACGACCGCGCCGTAGCCAACGCAGACCGCGCCGAGTCCGAACACTCCGACGAGCAGGCCGGCGACGACTGCGGGAACGCCGAACGCGAGGTACGCGAGCAGATAGATCACAGCGAAGGTGTCTGCGCGGTCGGCGGACGGGATGCGCGGGGCGAGCGAGCCGACGACGCCCGAGAACGCGGTGCCGAACCCCATGCCGGTGATGCCGGCCGCGACGAGATAGAAGGCGAGCGATCCGCTGCCGAGCGCGACGAGCGAGAGCGCGGTTCCGGTGGCCAGCGCCGTCGTGCCGAAGATCGTCACCGTGCGTGCCGATCGCCGGCGCAGCACGAATGCCGCGACCGCGCCGACGCCCGCGAGCAGCGCGACGACGAGGCCCTGCCAGACGTGCGCGGTGCCGCCGAGCTCGCCGCCCACGACGTTCGCTCCCAGGGAGAGGAAGAATCCGCCGGTCGCCCATCCCGCGATCACGGCCGGCGCGTTGCGCCAGAAGTCGGCGCGGATGCTCGGGGGAAGGGAGATCCGGAAGCTCAGCGACGCCCACGCCCCCGGCCGGCGCGGTGCGGTCTCGGGCAGGAAGAACAGGAGCACCGCGATCGCGACGAAGATCACGGTGAGCGCGGCGAACACATCGGCGAGCGCATCGCGGGTGAGGTCGAGCAGGATGCCGGAGGCGAGAGCGCCGACGGCCAGGCCGATGCCGGGGCTGAGCGCATTCCACAGCGCCGCGGTCTCGGTGCGGCCGGCGGGGGCGAAATCCAGCACGGTCGCCGACAATGCCGAGAGCAGCAGGCCGCTCGCGATGCCCTGGACGATACGCGCGACGACGAGAATCGCCACCGCATCCGCGTGCCAGAACAGCAGTGTGCTGACGGCGAGCAGCGCGAACCCGACGATCGCGACGGGGCGGCGTCCGATGTGGTCGGACAGAGATCCGGTCGTGAGCAGTGTCAGCAGCAGAGCGATCGCATACACGGCGAAGACCGCGCTGATCACGGAGGCGTTGAATCCGATCTGCTGCGCCAGCACAGGGTAGAACGGCGACGGTGCGCTCGCGGCCACCGTCATCAGGATCTGGGCGGTGACCGCGAGGGCGAATCCGAAGCGTCCGCGCGACAGTACGGGGAGGGCGGACGCCGTGCGCTGGGGCACGACGATCGAGTCGGTGGCGGACAAGGCGGCTCCTTGACGATGTGCGCGTGAACGTTCGAAAATCCTCGAACAATCGAAGCGTAGTCGACAGGGAGTAATAGTTCAATTATTATCGAACTATGCCCGGAAGCCTGCCGCATCCTTCGCGCGCTGAGATCCAGCTGACCGACGTGCTCTTCGCGCTCAGCGATCCCGAGCGCCTGGCCGTCGCGCGCCAGCTCGTCGACGGGCCCCTCGACATGGCCGAATGCAGCATGACGGATCCAAACCTGCCGAAGTCGACCAAGTCGCACTTCATGAAGGTGCTCCGCGAGGCCGGGGTCATCCGCAACGAGCCCAACGGGCGCCGCCGGCTGCTGTCGTTGCGGCGCGACGATCTCGACGCCCGCTTCCCCGGGCTGCTGGACTCGGTGCTGCGCGGCTGAGGCGCTCTCCAGCATCCCTCGGCCCTTCAGTCGGATGAACGGGATTCCGCCGACGCAGTGGCCACCGCACCCCGCGGAAAACGCTTGACGCGGCATCCGGCTCAGTCCTAGGCTCATCCCAGAAAACGCTTTCTCACGCCGTGAGCCGGCGCCGGAATCTCGACGAGGAGATGCCTTGCCCCTGAAAGCCCCGCGCCTGCGCGCGACCGCCGCCGTGTTCGCCGCCACCGCGCTCATGTTCTCCGGCGCCACCGCCGCCACCGCCGAAGAAGCCGCCGACCCGCGCTGGCAGAGCGCCGTGATCGGCTCCGGTGCCGGCACCGGCGGCTCGATCACCGACAACGGCGACGGCACGATCACGTTCGACGCGAAGACGAGCGGCACGAAGATCGCCACCTCGGAGGACGGATTCCAGTACTTCTACACGGCGGTCGACCCGGCATCCGAGAACTTCACGCTCAACGCGACCTTCCGCGTCGACGACGCATCCACGAAGGACAACCAGTCCGGATTCGGCATCATCGCGGTCGACGATCTCGTCGCCGGCTCGTCCGCCGACCGATACTTCAACTCCGCCGGCGCCATGATCACCCGGTACTCCACACCGGTCGGCACCCAGGACGGAACCCCCGGCGCGCGCTTCGTGCGCGGATACACCGGGGCCCCGAACGACAACACCGCCGGCGCCCGCGACAGCAGCCATTCGCAGGCGTTCGATCCGACGTACCGGGCCGATGCGGCAGGCCCGAAGTTCCTCACCGGTGACGTGTACGAGCTGACGCTGCGCAAGTCGAACACCGGCTTCCACGCCATCTGGCACCAGGACGGGCAGCCGATCGAGGTCATCGAGTACGACCCCGAACTGCTGCTGCAGCAGAATCCCGACACGTTCTACGTCGGCATGGCCGTCGCCCGCAAGATCGTCGTGACCGTCACGGACTGGGACTTCACCACCATCGCCCCCGCGGACGACGAGCCGGCGCAGGAGCCTCCGATCACGTACGTCCCCACCAACCTCAAGGTCGACATCACGGCGACGACTCCGGAGCGCGAGATCGCCCTGCCGCTCGTGGCCGACTTCCACGGCACCGGCCAGGTTCTGGATGCCGCCGGCACCGTCATCGTCGACGCGCTGCCGCTCGTCCCCGGCGAACAGGCCCTCGCGACCGTCCCCCTGAAGCCCGGCGAGAATCGCTTCACCGCCCGGGCCACGCCCGGTCCGGATCAGCCGCAGCTCGGGGAGCGCGAACAGCTCGAATCCACCGATCCGGTCGACACCGACGTCACGATCACCGTGCAGGAGTACGGCCTGCCGGGGCAGTCGCTGTGGGCCGCGCCGGACGGCACGGCGGACGGCACCGGAACCCCGCAGAACCCGCTCGACATCCATACCGCGGTCGCGTTCGGGCAACCCGGCCAGCAGATCGTGCTGAAGACCGGCACCTACGGCCTGACCCGGAAGCTCGAGATCGACCGCGGCCGCGACGGCACCGCGGAGCAGCCCATCACGCTGATGTCCGAACCCGGCGGCCGCGCGGTGCTCGACCTGCAGAACTCGCCGGACGGCGGGCTCGTGCTCCGCGGGGACTGGTGGCACGTGTACGACCTCGAGATCACCGGGTCCCGCGACAAGGCCAAGCCGCTGCTCATCGAAGGCCACCACAACGTCATCGAACGCGTCGAATCGCATCACAACGCCGACTCCGGCATCCAGATCTCCGGATCGTCCGCCGAGAAGCCGGCGATGTGGCCTTCCCACAACCTCGTGCTGTCGTCCGAATCGCACCACAACGCCGACCCGGGCGGCAACGACGCCGATGGCTTCGGCGTCAAGCTCACCGTCGGCGAGGGCAACGTGCTGCGGTACAACGTCGCGCACCACAACATCGACGACGGCTGGGATCTGTACGCGAAGTCGACGACCGGCCCGATCGGCACGGTGATCGTCGAGGATTCGGTCGCCTACGAGAACGGCTTCCTCAGCGAGAACCCGACCCTGCGCGGCGAGGGCAACGGATTCAAGCTCGGCGGGGAGTCGATCCCCGGCGACCATCTGCTGCGCAACTCGATCAGCTTCGGCAACCTCGGCACGGGTGCGACGTCGAACTCCGGGCCGGACGTCCGGCTGCAGGGCGTGACCTCGGTCGGCAACGACCGCGGCATCCGACTCGAGACGAATGCCAAGGCGACGGCGTACGAGGCATCCGGCATCATCTCGTGGAACAACCCGCAGGCCGATGTCCTGGGACTCAAGCAGGCCGACACGTCGCTGCTGGTCGCGCCGTCGAACTACTTCAACGGCGCCACGGCGGATGCGTCGGATGGCAGACCAGCCCAGGTCGGCGCCGATTGGTTCGTCTCGACCGACACCTCGATCGTGCCGCGGATCGCCGAAGACGGATCGATCGACATGGGCGGCCTGTTCGAGCCGACCGACGCGGCGCCGGCCGATACGGGGGCGCGCCTGGCCTCGAATCCGTCGCCGACCACGATCGTGCTGCTCCCGGCGGTTCCGGGCGAGCCCGGACCGGATGCCTGGTACCCGAGCGCCGCCTACGACGACGGCGATCTCGTGCAGCACGACGGCGTCGTATACGAGGCGCAGTGGTGGACGCGGAACTCCGAACCGGGCGCCGCGGTCAAGCGCACCCCCTGGGTCGAGGTCGGGCCGATCCAGGCGCGTCCGGCGGTGAGTCCGTGCGTCGCCGGGTGGGATGCTGCGGCGGACTACGATTCCGGCGACACCGTGTCGCACGGCGATGTCACCTATCGTGCGCAGTGGTGGGCGCGGGGAGCAGAGCCCGGAGTCGACCTCCGCGGATCCTGGGCAGCGATCGGGGCGTGCGCCTAGCCGCGGCATCCGATCCGGTCGGGCTCCGAGGCCGGAGATACCCCGTCCGTCGGAGGCGTTCGTGGGATCCGGTCCGACGCCGGGGACTTCTCCGACGCAGCGAACCACCCGGGACCGCTAGTCCTCCGGCACCCAGCGCAACAGGTCGCCCGGCTGGCACTCGAGCACCGCGCACAGTGCATCCAGTGTCGTGAAGCGCACGGCCTTCGCCCGCCCGTTCTTGAGGACGGCGAGGTTCGTGGGTGTGATCCCGATCCGGTCGGCGAGCTCGCCGACGCCCATCTTGCGACGGGCGAGCATGACGTCGATGTCGACGATCACCGGCATCAGATCACCTCGCCCAACTCGGATCGCAGTGCCTGCGCTTCGTCCTCCCTGGCGATCGCCTGGCGCAGCAGCGCTTTCATGACGACCACCAGCAACGCGATCCCGCCGAGCACCAGGGACGCTCCGCAGATCAGCCCGACCAGGCCCGGCGCCGTAGACCCCGGGGCCAGGATGATCGCCAGCACGAGTGCCAGGACGGCCGCCACCGCGAACGACGCGACGATCGCATTCACCCACCCGAACGAGGATGCCGAGAAGATCGATCCGCGCCGGATCTTGGTGAGCAGCATCCAGACGGATACGGCGAACACCTGCATCGTCAGGATGCCGAGCACGGCGATGCCCACGAACACGATCCGCCCCCAGAGCTCCTCGTCGGCCAGGTCGAGCCACAGCGCCGGCACGATGAGCGCCTGCACCGCCACGGAACCCAGCAGCGCCAGGGCGATCACGACTTTCAGCACGACGATCGTCACGTTTCCCATGGATCAGCCTCTCATCGAAGAACAATAGGAATCTATCGTTAATCGTTCGATCTGGGAAGAACCTGCGAACATGCACGGGCGCTTCCGCACGTGCAGCTAACGATATATCGTTGACTATCGCTCACCTACGAGGAGGCATCATGAACGGTTCATTCCCCACCGGCGGTTTCGGCTTCGGACCCAACGGCCCAGGCGGATCGATCTTCGACGCGTTCGAGCAGCTCCGTCAGACCTTCGAGCAGCAGCGCCCCGGTGGCGCCTCGCGGATGGCGCGCGGAGACGTCCGTGCGGCTGTCATCGCGCTGCTCGCCGAGCAGCCGATGCACGGCTACCAGATCATCAGCGAGATCTCGGACCGCACGGGCGGCGCCTGGAAGCCCAGCGCCGGCTCGGTGTACCCGACGCTGCAACTGCTCGCCGACGAGGGCCTCATCAGTGCCGAGGAGCAGAACGGACGCAAGACCTACTCGCTCACCGAGGCGGGTATCGCCGAGGCCGAGGCCGCCGCTGACAAGGCCGCCCCGTGGGAAGCCTTCGGCGGACGCACCGCCGCGAACCTCACCGCGCTGCCCAAGGCCGGCATGGAACTCGCCGGCGTCGCCGCGCAGGTCACCCGCACCGGGACGCCCGATCAGATCCAGAAGGCGGTGGACGTCCTCGACGACGCCCGACGTAAGCTGTACGCGATCCTCGCCGACAGCTGATCGGAGCGCGCATGGATTCGACGTCGGATGCCGTGGCCGAGAACGCGCCGAGGCAGGCGGATGCGGCGCCGTTCGCGGAGGGGGTCGGGCGAGGCAACCCGGCACATCGTGCCCGCTATCGCCGCATCGTCGGCTTCGCGGCGCGAGAGTTCCTGACGGTCTGGTGGTACGAGCTCGTGCTTCCGCGGTTCGGTCTCGCGGCCGTCGGCGAGCGGAACCGCGCGGCGCGCATGCAGCGCTTCGCACGCCGCTTCCACGACCTCGCGGTCGAACTCGGCGGACTCATGATCAAGGTCGGCCAGTTCATGTCGTCGCGCCTCGACGTCCTCCCTCCCGAGATCACTGCCGAGCTCGAGGGACTGCAGGACGAGGTCCCCGCTGTCCCGTTCGCCGAGATCCGCACGCTCGCCGAGGCCGAGCTCGGCGTGCCGCTCGCCCGCGCCTACGCCTGGTTCGACGAGGTGCCGCTGGCCGCGGCATCCCTCGGCCAGGCGCATCGCGCTCGTCTGTCGGACCAGGATGCCGCGGATACCGGCCTGCGCGACGTCGTCGTCAAGGTGCAGCGACCGGGCATCGACGGCATCGTCGCGACGGACCTCGCCGCTCTGCGGAGGGTCGCGCGCTGGGCGAGCCGCGTGCGAGTGGTGTCCAACCGCGTCGATGCTCCCGCGCTCGTCGAGGAATTCGCGCAGACGTGCCGCGAGGAGATCGACTACCTGCACGAGGCGGCCGGCGCCGAGCGGTTCGCCGCCGACTTCGCCGCTGACCCGCGCGTCGCCGCGCCGGAGGTCGTGTGGGAGCGCACGACGCGCCGCGTGCTCACTCTGTCGGATGTCACCGCGATCAAGATCAACGACACCGTGGCGCTGCGCGCTGCCGGCATCGACCCGACCGACGTCGCGAACGCGTTCGCCGACGTCATGCTCGACCAGGTCTTCACACATGGGTTCGTGCACGCGGATCCGCACCCGGGGAACATCTTCGTGACCCCGCTATCCTCGGATGCCGGGGGGCCGGCGTGGCGCCTGACCTTCGTCGACTTCGGGATGATGACCGAGGTTCCCGATTCGCTGCGCGCAGGATTGCGGACGCTGGTGATCGCCGTCGCCGGGCGCGACAGCAAGGGCCTCGTGGCGGCCGCGCAGGAGATCGGCGTGCTGCTGCCCTCCGCGGACACCCGCGAACTGGAACGGGCGCTGACGACGCTGTTCGCCCGCTTCGGCGGCATGGGCTTCGCCGAACTGCGCGACGTCGACCCGCGCGAGTTCACGGGGTTCGCGACCGAGTTCACGGACACCGTGCGAGAGCTGCCCATCCAGCTGCCCGAGAACCTGCTGCTGCTCATCCGGGCCGTCTCGCTGACATCGGGAGTGTGCAGCGCGCTCGATCCGGCCTTCAACATCTGGGACCCGGTCGAGCCGTATGCGACGAAGCTGATCCAGGACGAGGGCGGCAATCTCGTGCAGGACTTCAGCAAGCAGGCGGCGGCGAACGTCGGCATCCTGTGGCGACTGCCCAAGCGTCTCGATGACGTGATCTCCCGCGCCGACGGCGGGACTCTGTCGTTCGACACGTCGCGACTCGAGCGGCGCCTCGACGTCCTCGTCGGCATCGGCAGGCGCGTCGTCTCGGCCGTGCTGTTCATGGCACTCGTGGTCGGTGGCGCTCTGCTGCTGCCGGCGGCACCGGTGTTCGCCTGGATCCTGATCGGCGCCTCCGCCCTGCCGCTGCTGCACGCGCTGTTCGGCGGTCGACGCCGGACCTAGTCCGATTCGAACGAGTCAGGGCTTCGCGCCCTCGGCCGCGCCGGTGATCCGGGCGGCCATGCCGGCAAAGATCGATCCGTGGAACGGCAGGACGGCGAACCAGTACAGGCGTCCCGTCAGCCCGCGCGGGAAGAAGATCGCCCGCTGCTCGTAACGGGCGCCCGCCCCGTCCGGCACCGCACGCAACTCGAGCCACGCGGCACCGGGGACCTTCATCTCGGCGCGCAGGCGCAGCAGGCCGCCGATCTCGGCATCGGGCTCCTCGACTGCTTCGACCCGCCAGAAGTCGATCGCGTCGCCGACCCGCGCATGACTGCGGCTGCGGCGCCCTCGGCGCAGCCCGACGCCGCCCATCAGGCGGTCCATCCAGCCGCGCACGGCCCACAGGAACGGTGACGAATACCAGCCGTTCTGTCCGCCGATGCCGACGATCACGCGCCAGAGCTCGTCCACCGAGGCCTCCGTCTGCAGGGAGCGGGCATCGGTGAAGACCGTCCGGCCCGCCCACTCCGGGTCGGTCGGCAGCGGATCGCTCGGAGCGCCGGAGACTTCGGCATCCTGCCAGCTCGTCTCCACGCTGTCGGCATCGACGCGTCCGAGCGCGAGCCGCACCGCCGTTCGATACGGTGTGAGCCCGCCCTCCGGCGGCGGGATCAATGCGTCGACGTCGTCGTTCTTGACGACGCATTCGTTCTGCAGGGAGGCGACGAGGGGGCGCGCAATCGAGCGGGGCACCGGCGTGACGAGGTTCACCCAGTGCGATGCCAGTTCCGGCGTCAGCACGGGGAGTGCGGCGATGCCGCGCTGAGGGAGACCGGCTTCGACGGCGTACCCGTTCATCATCTGCCCGTACCGCAGCACGTCCGGACCGCCGATGTCCACCGTGCGATTCACATCGTCGCCGACGTGCGCTGCACCCAGCAGATAGTGCAGGACGTCGCGGATCGCGATCGGCTGGATGCGGTTGCGCACCCACTTCGGTGCCGGCATGTAGGGCAGCACCTCGGTCAGGTGCCGGATCATCTCGAATGACGCCGAACCGGACCCGATCACGACGCCGGCCTGCAGGACGAGCGTCGGCACCCCTGAGTCGAGGAGGATCTCGCCGACCTCGACGCGGGAGCGCAGGTGCGGCGAGAGTTTCACATCGTCCGGATGCAGGCCGCCGAGATACACGATCCGGCGCGCTCCGGCATCCTTCGCGGCCTCGGCGATCGTCGTGGCGGCGCGCTGGTCCGCATCCTCGAAGCCCTTCCCGGCGCCCATCGAATGGATGAGGTAGTAGACGACGTCGACGTCCGCCATGGCGGTGCGGACGGCATCGGCATCGTCCGCGGAGCCCTCGATGATGTCGCAGTCGGCTCCCCAGGGGAAGGACGAGGCGCGGGCGGCATCCCTCGCGAGCACCCGCACCCGGTAGCCGGCGTTCAGCAGGCGGGGAGTCAGGCGCCCGCCGATGTACCCCGTCGCGCCGAGCACGAGCGCCCGAGGAGCGCTGCCGTCCTCGCGGGGGAGGGCACGCAAGGCGCTCTCGCGGCCGGTCGGCTGGGTGAGGTCGGTCATGCCCCCGAGAGTACGGGGCGGCCGGTGAGACGGCGAAGCGGTTGCGCTCGAGGGGGAACTGTGGTTGCCGGATCGGAAGAGTGAGTGTACAGTCACTCATATGTCTCCGACGCGCAGCTCGATCCTCTCCACGGCCGACGCTCGGCGTCCGCTCGTCGCGGCCGCAGCCATGAGCGCGTTCGCGCAGAAGGGGTATCACGGCACTACGGTCGCCGAGGTCGCACGCGTGGCGAAGATCTCGCCGGCATACGTCTTCAAGCTGTACCCCGGCAAGGAGGCGCTCTTCGTCGCTGCGATCGAAGCATGCTTCGACGCGATCATCGAGACGCTGGAGGAGGGGGCCGATGCGGCCGACGCCGCTCGTCCCGAGCAGGTGCTCGACGCGATGGGTGATGCGTACGCTCGTCTCATCGCCGATCGCACGCTGCTCATGCTGCAGGTGCACGCGCAGTCGGTCGCCGACGTCCCCGACATCGGAACGGCGCTGCGCGCCGGCATCGCCCGGGTGACGTCCTTCGCGAAGAGCCGTTCGCGGGGGGCGGATGAGCAGGTGCAGCGGTTCATCGCCTACGGGCAGCTGTGCCACCTGATCGTCACGGCCCAGATCGATGGCCGCCCCGAGGAGTGGGCCTCGATCCTCACCGCCGGCATGAGCCACCCCGTCTAAGTGTCTTCGCGTCGGAGTGGTTTCCGTGTGCCCGTAAGAGTGAGTGACTAGTCACTCTATTTATGAGAGGAGGAGAGATGAAGAAAGAGATCGCCGTGCGCTGGGCGGCCCTCGTGCCGCTCGCGCTCATCGCCATCGCCATCGCCATGTTCTGGGCCTGGAACTGACCCGCCCCGCTCGAGAAACGACGTACCAGGAGAACCGCATGACCACCGAATCCCAGCCCGACGGCACCACGGCCGAGAAGACGATCTGGTGGATCGTCCTCGGCGTCATCACTCTGAGCATCGTGCTGATGCTCTCACTTTGAAAGGACCACTCATGACTCTTCTCGCTTCTCCGAGCGCGACGGATGCGGCGCCTCGCTCGCGCCGTTGGGCAGCCCTCGGCGTGCTCGCGCTCGCGCAGTTCCTCGTCGTTCTCGACGCCTCCATCGTCAACATCGCTCTCCCCGTCCTCGGTGAGCAGTTGCACATGACCACCGCCGCCCTCGCCTGGGTCATCACCGCGTACGTGCTCGCGTTCGGCGGATTGCTCCTCCTCGGCGGACGACTCGCGGATCGCTTCGGACATCGGCGCGTCTTCCTGGTTGGCACGGCCGGCTTCGTCGCGGCATCCGCACTCGCCGGCCTCTCGTTCTCGAGTGAGATGCTGCTCGCCGCGAGGGCGCTGCAGGGTGCGTCGGCGGCACTGCTCGCCCCGGCCGCGCTCGCTCTGCTCACCGGGTTGTTCCCGGACGCGCGGGAACGCGCGAAGGCGCTCGGAGTGTGGGGCGGTGTCGCCGGCATCGGGTCCGCGGCGGGCGTGCTGCTGGGCGGGGTGCTCACGGCATCCCTCGGCTGGCAGTCGGTGTTCTTCGTCAACGTTCCGGTCGGTCTCGTCGTCCTGATCGCGATCCCGTTCCTCGTGGGGCGCGATGGCGCACGCGTCAGCGGCCGACTGGATGCCGCAGGGGCGCTCACCGTGACCGCCGCGCTCGTCGCGCTGGTCGGAGCGTTCAGCGCGATCGAGCAGGTCGGATTCCTTCACCCGCTTCCGATCATCCTGCTCATCGCGGCCATCCTCCTCGGTTTGGTCTTCGCAGCCGTCGAGCGACGGGCCGCGCAGCCGCTGGTGCCGCTGTCGGTGTTCGCGAACCGCAACCTCTCGCTCGGCAACATCGTGATGCTGCTGGTCGGCGCCGCGATGGTCGCCCTGTTCTTCGCGCTGTCGGTCTTCATGCAGGAGGTGCTCGGTTACGGCGCTCTCGAGGCCGGGCTCGCGCAGCTGCCGCTCGCCGGTGCGCTCGTCGTCGTCGCCGGAGTCGTGCCCGCGCTGATCGGTCGGCACGGCACGCGCCTCGTGCTCGGCGGATCGCTCGTCGTGCTCGCGGTCGGACTGGTCTGGCTGGCGTTCGCGCCTGCGGATGCCGCGTTCCTGGCGCACCTGCTCGGACCGTCGCTGCTGATCGGCGTCGGCATGGGCGGCGCCTTCGTGGCGACGACGCAACTCGCCGTCGACGGCGTCGAAGGTGGGGAGGCGGGGCTCGCCGGAGGGCTCGTCAACACGAGTCAGCAGATCGGCGGCGCCGTCGGGCTCGCCGTGCTCGGCACGATCGCCGGACTGCGCACGGCGACGCTCGAGGCATCCGGAGCCACGGCAGCCGAAGCGCTGACCGGCGGATTCTCCTGGCTGTTCATCGGAACCGCCGCGCTGGCGCTCGTCGCGACAGCCGTCGTCGCTCTCTGGCCGCGCGACTGAGGGCGAAGGGCCTGCTCCGCGCCGCGTGCGCGGAGCAGGCCTCCTCGCACGTGTACGCTTGTACGCATGACTTCTGCACCCGGCCCGGATCTCGCGACCCGGCGTGCCCGCATCGCGGTCTCCGCGCTGTTCCTTACCAACGGCGCCCTGTTCGCGAACATCCTGCCGCGCTACCCCGAGATCAAGGCCGCGCTCGAGCTCGACAACATCGCGTACGGCGTCTCGGTCGCCGCCTTCCCGGCCGGGGCGATCGTCGCGGGTCTGGCCGCCGCCGTCCTGATCCGGCGGCTCGGCTCGGCGCGCGTGGCCGTGGTCGGCACAGTGCTCACCAGTCTCGGTCTGCTCAGCGCGGCTGTCGCCCCGTCCGCGCTGCTGTTCGCGCTGGCCTTGTTCCTCGGAGGGGCGTCGGATGCCATCACCGATGTCGCGCAGAACGCCCACGGCCTGCGCGTCCAGAAGCGGTACGGGCGTTCGATCATCAACTCCTTCCACGCCATCTGGTCGATCGGCGCGGTCCTCGGCGGAGCGATGGCGGCGGGTGCGATCGCGTTGCGCATTCCGGTGGGCATCCATCTGTCGATCTCCACGGCCGTGTTCGCGATCGTCGCCCTCGTCGCGCTGAAGTTCTGCCTGCCCGGTCGCGACGAGGAGACGACCACGGATGCCGTCGCCGACGTCCCGGAGATCGAGGGTGCCGTGCGTCGCGGCGTCAGCCCGCGCACGATCTGGATGCTCGTCGCCCTCACCCTGATCGCGATGGCCGGCGCCGTCGCGGAGGACGCGGGCAACACCTGGGCCACGCTCTATCTGTCCGAATCGCTCGGGGCACCGGCCGCGATCGCCTCGCTCGGCTTCATCGCGCTCGTGGGCGCGCAGTTCATCGGCCGGCTCCTCGGCGACGGACTGGTCGACCGTTTCGGACAGCGTGCCGTCGCCAGGGTCGGCGGCCTCATCGCCGCGGTCGGCATGGGCTTCGCCCTGGCCTTCCCGAGTGTGCCGGGGACGATCGCCGGATTCGCCGCCGTCGGCTTCGGCATCGCGACGCTCATCCCGGCCGCGATGCACGCCGCCGACGAACTGCCGGGGCTGCGGCACGGCGTCGGGCTCACGGTGGTGTCGTGGCTGCTGCGGCTCGGGTTCCTGCTGTCGCCGCCGTTCGTCGGCTTCATCGCCGAAACGGTCAGCCTGCGGGCCGGTCTGCTCGTGGCCCCGATCGCCGGGCTCGTCGCGTTCGCGCTCGCCGGCGTGCTGGAGAAACGGCCCGCGCGCGGCTGAACGCGGGGACGGATGTCGGGAGAATTCCCGGATGTCGGGAGATTCGAGCCCGTTTCGCCCGGCATCCGCGCATCGTCCTGACATCTGTCCCGGATGCCGGGGGGACTGGACTGTGTGGTGCCAGCGCGGACGCGGGCGGCGCGGTTCACAACTCGTCAGAAATCGCGGTCGCCTCGCGTTCGGGCCGCCATGATGGCGCGATTCCACGCGGACAAGGCGATTCGAGCGCGATCGGTGAGGAGATATTGACCGCGTCCGGGCGGATCAGCGGCGGGCGTCGGCGACAGCCAGACCGGCCCGCATGGCTTCGCGATCCTCGGCGGCCCAGGGACCGGATGCGGCCAGGGGGATCTCGGTCATGAAGCGGCGCTGATCCTCGGGGATGCGGGCGGCCACGGCATCCGGATCCGACCCGGCTGTCGCGTAGAGCGCGGGGCCATCCGCGTAGAACGGATCGGTGAGGACGAGCCGGCCGTCGGAGCCGCGCATGACGTTCGATGGATTCTCGTCGATCGGCCCGCACCACGGCAGCTCTGCGATGGCGCGCGTGTGGATCTCGTGCAGGATGCCGGTCAGCTCGGCGACGCTCTCGTCCTCGTCTGCGATGAGACGGTGCAGGCCTGCGGCATCCGCGGGATCGACGGGATGCAGGCGCTCCATGAGCATGAGGTCTCCGCCGCCGACGAGCCGATGATGCGCGAACAACTGCGGCACCAGAAGCGTGTGCGCGGCGCGGCCGTACAGCTCGGCGGTGTACGGGCCTGTCGGGTCGAACGGGCTGATGCGGGCGACGGTCCGCCCGTCCGGCGAGAGCAGTGCGACGGCCCAGTCTCCGGCGCCGCAGGGTGTCCAGCCGGCATCGGCGAGAGTGCGCTCGGTGTCGCGGTGCGTCGCAAAGGGGGTGCTCACTGTTCCACGCTACGTCCCTCGCGCAGCGGAATGCCAGGTCCTGACACCGCTCCGGCTGTCATGCGAAGCTGTGAGCATGAGCCTTCCCCATGCTGACATCGATCCCGACGGCCTGCTGGAGTACTCGGTCGTGTTCACCGACCGGTCGCTGAATCACATGTCGGACCGCTTCATCGGCGTGATGCAGCAGACCCTGGGCATCCTGCGCGAGGCGTACAACGCGCACAGCGTCGCCCTCGTGAACGGTGGCGGCAGTTACGCCATGGAGTCGGTCGCCCGGCATCTGGCCACCGGCCGCCGCGCCCTGGTCGTGCGGAACGGGCTGTTCTCGTACCGCTGGTCGCAGATACTGGATGCCGGCGACATCGCCACCGACGTGACGGTGTGCCAGGCGCGGCCGGAGTCCGACGCGCATCAGTCAGTGTGGAGTCCCGCGCCCGTCGAACAGGTCGTCGAGGTCATCCGGGCGCGGCGACCCGAGGTCGTGTTCGCTCCGCACATCGAGACGGCCGCGGGCATGCAGCTCAGCGACGAGTACGTGCGGGCGCTCGCGGACGCGGTGCACGAGGTGGGTGGCCTGCTCGTGCTGGACTGCGTCGCGTCCGGGGCGATGTGGGTCGACATGGCGGCGCTCGGCGTCGACGTGCTGATCAGCGCACCGCAGAAGGGCTGGAGCGGCAGCCCCGGCATCGGGTACGTCCTGCTCAGCGCTGCGGGCCGCGCCGCCGTGGAGTCGCGTCCGTCCACCAGCTTCGCCCTCGACCTGCGCACCTGGCTGTCGCTCTCCGACGCCTACGCCGGCGGGCGAGCGGCGTACCACGCGACCATGCCCACGGATGCGATCGCGCACAACCTCGTCGCGATGGTCGAGACGCGTGAACGGGGCTTCGCCGCGCTTCGGGACGCCCAGATCGAACTCGGCAGCCGTGTGCGCGAGCTGCTCGCCGCGCGCGGACTGCCTTCCGTCGCGGCGCCGGAGTGGGCGGCGCCGAGTGTCGTGGTCGTGCACGCGGACGGCCCGGGGCTCCGCACCGGAGCCCGGTTGCGCGAAGCCGGCGTGCAGGTCGCAGCGGGCGTCCCGCTGCACTGCGACGAGCCGGCGTCGTTCTCCACGTTCCGCGTCGGGCTGTTCGGCCTCGACAAGCTGGGTGACGTCGAGGGCACGGTCGCCCGGCTCGCCGAGGCGCTGGACCGCATCGGCGTCTGATCCGGGCGAGCGTGCAGCCCGGACAGCGACACACAAGAGAACTGTCGGAAACGGATTGAGATGACACCGAACGTCATTCGGTTGGGCAAGTCTGGCCTTCTCCGATCGTGGTTTGTCGTGACACTTTTCTGATCCCGATGCTTACAGTGCGCCGAGTGCTGCACCGGGGAGGTGTCACTCGCCGAATGCCTTTCGGGAGAGGTAGCGGGATTCGGGTTCGTTTGTCGTCATGTGGGCGGCGGCGAGGAAGTCCTCTCTCGCCGCAGTGGGATCCCCCTCCGCTTCGCGGAGGTGGGCGCGGATCGCGTGGGCACGGTGCCGGGTCAGGGGATGTTGGAGCAGTCCGTGCTCGCGATCCAGTTCCTCGAGCAGGGCGGTGGCGCGCGCGGGCCCGAAAGCGTGTGCCACGGCGACGACTCGTGCGAGCCTGACGGGTCCGCTGGGTTCGACCTGCTCGAGCGCCAGGTACAGGGCCGCGATCTGTGCCCAGTCGGTCTGCTCGGCGACGGGAGCGGAGGCATGGACGGCGGCGATCGCGGCCTGCAGCCGGTAGGTTCCCACGTTCCCCTGGGACCACGCCGCACGGATGAGGTCTGATCCCTCTCGGATGGACTCCTGATCCCATCGAGCGCGGTCCTGGTCACGCAGAGGAATGAGGTCGCCATTCGAGGTGGAGCGCGTCGCGCGCCGCGAATCGATCAGCAGCATGAGCGCGAGAAGTCCTGTCGACTCCGGGTCATCAGGAACGAGGGCGTGGAGGAGTCGCGCAAGTCGGATCGCCTCGCCGGTCAGGTCGGTCCGGATGAGCTCGGTTCCGGTGGTCACCGTGTATCCCTCGTTGAAGATCAGGTACAGCACCCGCATCACCGCGGACACGCGGCCGGGCAGATCGCCATCGGCCGCGAACTCGAAGCGCGCGCCGCTCTTGCGGATCTGCTGCTTCGCGCGGCTGATCCGCACGGCCATCGTCTGCTCCGTTACTCCGTAGGCATGCGCGATCTCCGCGGTGGTCAACCCGCCCACTGCGCGCAGCGTCAAGGCGATGCGGGAGGCGGACGATAGGGCGGGGTGACAGCACAACAGCAAGAGGTTCAGGCTGTCGTCGTGGTCGGCCGGGGTCGGATGTGAGAAGGACGCGTGCGGTTCGGAGGCCACGTACTGCTCTTCGCGGCGGCGGTCGGCTAATTCGGCGCGCAGCGCGTCGACCATGCGGCGGTAGGCGACGCGGATCAGCCAGGAGCGGGGCTGTGCGGGGATCGCATCTGGGCGCCACTGCTGGCTTGCGGCGAGAAGCGCGTCCTGCGTGGCTTCTTCGGCGATGTCGAAGTGGCCGAAGCGGCGCACCAAAGCCCCAAGGACCTGCGGCGCTTCCGTGCGCAGCAGGTCCTCGATGGCGTCGGGTCGAGCCGTCACGCGAAGTCGTCACCCATGATGGGACGGATCTCCATCGGCTCGCCGAGCATCTCGACCATTCGCGCGACGATGTCCTTCGCTCGTTCCACGCCGGACACTTCGATCACGGCGAACGACGCGAGGACCTCTTTCAGCTCGACGAACGGACCGTCGGTCATGACGATGTTTCCGTCGACCCTGCGCACGGTCGTCGACACCGCTGGGTGTCCGAGCCCTTCGGTGCTGACGAACTCCCCGCTGGCACGCAACTCAGCTTCAAACTGTTGATACGCGGCGAAGGCGGCCAGCGCTTCCTCCGTGGGTGCGTCCGCGGTGGCGGCGTCCCAGCTGCTGCTCGGCGTGTAGCCGAGAATGAGGAACTTCATGATCTCATCTCCTTGAGTGGGCGAGTGTCCAGGCTAGCGAGACACGCGCGGTGACTTCAGCAGGGAGATGGCCGTCGCGGTGCACCATCCGAAGGCGAAGAGCCCCGTGATCGCCACCTGAATGCTGGCGATGTTGGGGGCGACGGGAGCGAGGAGGGCGATCGCGACGATGCCGCTCCCGATTGCTGCGGCCGCACGCCGCTCGCGGGTGGCACGGATGAGCGCGATGATGGCCGCCACGGCCAGCCCGGTGAAGCCGATGATCGCTGCTCCCATGTGGATGAGCGCGTGCCAGGTGGGTTCGACCGCGGGGCCGTCGGCCCCGCCGAGCGGAAAACCGTTCGCGGGGTCCTGCGGGAAGAGGCCGGCGGCGATGAAGCCTGCCCCGCTGATGATGATGAGGACCGGGATGGCGGCGCGGCCGAGCCCGTCGGTCACGACCCGCCGGTGACCGACCGCCAGGCAGATCAGTCCCAGTCCGACCAGGACGAAGGTGAGGATCTGGATCCAGCCGAACTCTCCCGTGGAGAGTTGGCTGAGGGGGTGGACGCGGATGTCGAATCCGGGGCGCGTGAGCATCTGCACGAGTGCGGACAGATAGAACAGCGGTCCCGCGAATGCGCCCGCGAGCAGCAAGGGGCGGGTCGAACGAGGGAGTGCGCTGATCTCCCTGTGCGCGAGGCGTGGTGCTGAGTTCGTTGTCACTGTGAGCTCCTCTTCTGGGTCGAGTGTTTCTGCACTGATACCTCGGAGCCGCGCGAAGAATCTTGACATCGTGCGGTCGCGACGGGTGAGGGGGCGCCCGGCGGATCGCTTCCGACGGATTCGCGCGCAGATGTCAATCCGCAGCGTTCGGCTCCGAGGTATCTGCAAGAGCGGCCCGCCGGGCTGCACGTGAAAGGACACCTCATGAACGAGAACACGTTGGAGAACGTCACTGCCGAGCAGATCGACGGCTACGGCCTCGGTGAGCAGCCCACGCCCAGCAGCGCCGTCACGGCGCTCGACAGGCTCGTCGGGGAATGGACGGTGACGGGCGGTGCCGAGGGAGTCGTGCGGTACGAGTGGACGGGTGGACGGTTCTTCCTGCTCCAGCACGTCGAGCTGGAGCAGTTCGGTCAGGCCATCACCGGCATCGAGGTCATCGGTCAGCTCCGACCGTTCGGTGAGCCCACCGGCACGGACATCGTTTCCCGGTTCTACGACTCAATGGGCAACACACTCGACTACGTCTACGAGCTGGAGGGAGACACGCTCACCATCTGGGCCGGAGCCAAGGGAAGCCCGGCCTCCTTCACCGGCACCTTCAGCGACGACGATCGTGTCCTCGACGGCGCCTGGGTCTACCCCGGTGACGGCGGATACTCGTCCACGATGACCCGCCGCTGACACCACCCACTTCTCGAAGAGCGCGGAATCACCATGCCGAAGAAGAACCCTTCTCCCAAGCCCTCCCTGCACCAGGTCATGTCCGCGGATGGCACGGAGATCTCGTATGAACGCCACGGAGCCGGGCCGGTCGTCATCCTCGTCGCGCAGGCGCTGTCGGACCTCCGCGACAACCGTCGCCTCGCGGCCCTGCTCGCCGCCAGCCACACGGTCGTGAACTATGACCGTCGGGGACGCGGCAACAGCGGGGACGCCGGCGCCTGGCGCATCGCTCGCGAGATCTCCGATATCGAGGCGCTCATCGATGCGCACGGAGGCAGGGCTGCTCTCTTCGGAGCGTCATCCGGCGCAATCCTCGCGGTGGACGCCGCGGCAGCTCTTCCCGAGAAGGTCGCGGGCGTCATCGCCTTCGAGCCCCCGGTGATCGTGGACGATCGACGCGCACCCGTCCCCCGCGACCTCGCCGACCAACTTCAGCAGCTGGTCGACGAGGGGCGGGGGTCGGACGCGGTTCGCGAGTTCCACCGTGTCGCCCTCGGTGCACCCTCCTTCATGATCCACGCCATGCGACTCATGATCGGCCCGTGGCGGACCATGGTCGCGATGGCCCAGACGGCCGTCTATGACACGCGCCTCTGCGCAGGGCTGCAGGACGGAACGCCTCTCACCCGTGACCGGTGGAGCGGGCTCCGGGCGCCCTCTCTCGTGCTCCTCGGAAGCAAGAGTGCGCCGTTCATGGATAGCGGGAGGCGAGAGCTGTCGACGTTGATCGGAGCCCGACACGCGACGATCGAGGGCGCACATCACGCGACGCCGATGATGAAACCGGCCGCGCTGATGCCTTCGATCGTGCCCTTTCTCGGCGAGGTCCTCCCGTGATCCCGACGGCCGCGGAATCCCGCCATTCGTGATTCCCGGAGAACTCAGTCGCAGCGAGGCAGACCGGGTCTTCCGAGCCCTGGGCGACGGCACTCGGCGCGACATCCTCGCCCGCACGCTCGTCGAGGGTCAGTCCGTGACCGAGCTCGCGCGTCACTATGACATGGGTTTCGCGGCCGTGCAGAAGCACGTCGCGGTGCTCAAGCGTGCGGGACTCATCGTCAAGTGCGCGCGCGGGCGGGAGCGGCTCGTGCGCGCAGATCCGGAGATGATCCGGCGTGCGTCTCGGCTGCTTCGCACTTTCCACGGCCAGAGGGAGGAGTACAGCAAGCCGCACCGCGGCCCCTGCTGCGGCCCCATGACGCCGGGCGATTGAGCAGCGCGATGCGCTCCACCGAAAACGATCGTTTTCGGCTGAGAGACGACTTGGCCACCGCTCCTGACCGAACGCGCCTCATCCGACGCGCTTCGTGAGATCCGACACTCCCGTGATGCACTTCGGCAGCTTCGTGAGACTCCGACACTCCGTGAGACAGGACTAATAGCAACTCGATGACGCCTGCGGGCCTCGACCCTGCCCTCTGGACAGTGTTTAGACGTACACAAGCGAGGACGAACCTCTTGACACGGCATCCGCTCTGCCATAACGTACAACCAAATGGTTGCACAAACAGAACTGAGCGAAGCGGAGATCGACCGTGTGTTCCACGCACTGGCGACGTCGACTCGGCGTGACATCCTGCGCAGGACGATCGAGCAGGAGCAGTCCGTCTCGACACTGGCCGCCGAGTACGACATGTCGTTCGCGGCTGTCCAGAAGCACGTCGCGGTGCTGGAAGCTGCGCACCTCATCATCAAGCGCGCCGAGGGACGCGAGCGGCTCGTCCGCGCCGACCCAGCGATGATCGCCCGCGCCAGGGCGCTCCTCGCTCGATACGAAGCACTGTGGCGGGCGCGCGTCGCCCGCCTCGACGACCTGCTGGCCGAGCCGGCACCAGACAACGAAGGAGAATGACCATGCCCGTCACCGACGTCATCACCGACGCAGACAACCTGACCATGACCGTGATCGCGGACTTCGCAGCCCCGGTCGAGCGTCTCTGGGACGCCTACAGCGACCCTCGCCAGCTCGAGCGCTTCTGGGGTCCCCCAGGATGGCCGGCGACCTTCACCGCCTGGGACCACGCCGTCGGCGGTCGCGCGCACTACCGGATGAACGGCCCGCACGGTGAGACCCCGGGCGGTCTGTGGGAGTTCCTCGCGATCGAGGAGCCGCACCGCTTCGAGGTGCTCGACAGCTTCGCCGACGAGAACGGCGCGCCGGTCGACGAGCCCCCGGCGACGCGGATGACGTTCGAGTTCGCATCGACCGACGACGGCACCCGGATGGTGACCACGAGCCACTTCCCCTCGGTGGAAGCGCTCGAGCAGCTCGTCGGAATGGGCATGGTCGAAGGCCTGAAGCTCGCGATGAGCCAGTTGGATGTCGTCCTGCAGGACCTCCGCGAGTACGCGCAGGGCAAGGGTACGCGGGTCGAGCTCCTCGACGACACGCACGTCCGCATCACGCGCCTCGTGAACGGGCCGCGCGAGCTCGTCTGGCGTGCGCACCATGATCCGGAACTGATCCGGAAGTGGATGCTGGGACCCGACGGCTGGGAGATGACGGAGTGCGTCGTCGGCACGGAGCCGGGCGCCTCGTACCGCAACTCCTGGGCCCCGGTCGGCGACACCGAGGGCGAGCCCTTCGGTTTCGAAGGCGAAGTGCTCGTGTTCGACCCGCCGCGTCGTTCGGTCACGACCGAGCGCATGCAGGGGATGCCGACCGAGACGCTCAACGACCTCAACCTCTACGAGGAAGACGGCGCCACGCTCATCACGGTGTTCATCGAGTATCCGGACAAGGACACCCGCGACATGATCCTCGCCACCGGCATGGCCGACGGCATGGAGGCGTCCTACGCACGGCTGGAGAGCACACTGCTCGCCGTCTGACCCGGAGGGGTTCAGAGGCCGGTCGTCCCGTTACGCGGGGCGGCCGGTCTCGGCGTCCGGGATGGTCGTCGTCGCGCAGGACGCCCTCCTTGAGCGCCGGTTGCGCGGCTGGGCGGCTGGGCCGCAATGAGCTCAGCCGCGCGGCTCCCGTGTCGACCAGAGCGCGAGCACGACGAGGGCCGGCTGGAAGAACAGCCGCACGAACCGCTTCATGTCGGTGTCGAGACCGAAGCCGTCGCGGTGATGCATCCACTGCGACACGTTGCCGGGGAACACGGCGACGAAGAACAGCGCCGCGACCGTGCCGACGAGCCTGCGACGCCGACGGGCGAACAGCAGCGCCGCACCCAGCGCGATCTCGACCGCACCGGATGCGACGACCGTCGTGTCCGGATCCAGCGGCAGCGACTCGGGCACTTGTGCGCGGAACTCGCGACGGGCGAACGTGAGATGCGAGACGCCCGCGAACGCCAGCGCGGATCCGAGGAAGAGGCGGCCGATGGTCCGCGCGGGAGACGACATGGTGCGAGTGTACGCGTCGGACGGACCGTTGCGCCCGGCTCGCATCCGGCATCCGGAGCGACGTACGGTGGACCGATGATCGATTGGACCTCCTGGACCGGAACAGCCGTCGCCATTGCCATCGCTCTGCTCGCCGCCGTCATCGCCGTGGTGCTGACGCGTCTCATCGCGGCGATCGTGAGCCGCAAAGTGCCCTGGGTCGCCGACCTGGATCGCCGCATCCGCCGCGCGTGGACCGCGGTGTGCAGCGTCGTCGCGCTCTGGACCGCCTGTGCGATCTCGCAACCGCTGGAAGAGCGTTGGTGGCCGGCGGTCTCGAGGCTCTTCCTCGTCCTCACGATCCTCTTCGGCGCCTGGCTGATCGCGGCTCTCGTCTCGTTCGGGTTCGAGCGGCTGCTGCTCCGCAACGACGCCACGCTCGTCGGTGCCGACATGCGCCGACGCCGCACTCAGGTCATCGTGATCCATCGCCTGGTGCTGGTGCTGATCGGCGTCACCGCCGTCGGGACCGCCCTGTTCAGCTTCCCCGAGCTGCGCGTGGTCGGCACCAGCCTGCTCGCATCCGCCGGAATCGTCAGCATCATCGCCGGCCTCGCTGCCCAGTCGATCTTCGGGAACCTCATCGCGGGCATCCAGATCGCCTTCACCGACGCGATCCGTGTCGACGACGTGGTCGTCGTCGAGGGCGAATGGGGGCGCATCGGCGAGATCAATCTGTCCTACGTCGTCGTCTACATCTGGGACGAGCGCCGGCTCGTCGTGCCGTGCAGCTACTTCACCACTCATCCGATCGAGACGTGGACACGGCGCTCCGACAAGATCCTCGGCACGGTCTACATGGAGCTCGACTGGCGCGTTCCGATGGATGCCGTGCGTGAGAAGTTCCTCGAGGTCGTCGAGGCGTCCCCCGCGTGGGACGGTCGCTCCGCCAGCGCGGTCGTGACCGATTCCGTGGGCGGGAATGTCACCGTGCGGTTCGTGATGTCGGCGAAGGATTCCTCCGACCAGTGGGATCTGCGCTGCCACGTGCGCGAGAGCATGATGACGTGGCTGCAGCAGGATCACCCGGAGGCGCTGCCGCGCACGCGCGTGCTGGTCGATGCGTCGACGACCGAGTGACGACAGCCTCCGACGCCCGGCTGCGCCGTCAGATCAGACGGCGCAGCGCCTCCTCCAGGGATACGCCCTGCGCATCGGCTCTGTCGCGCAGCCGTGCGTGCTCATCCGGCGTGAGCGAGAGGTGCAGGTCGATCGCCTCTGCGGCGGGGGCATCGAGCCCCGCAAGCAGGTCGGACGCCTCGGCCCACAGCGGGGCCGCGAGGGATGCCGCTGCAGCAGGCGACGGGGCAGAGGCCGCAGCCGCGGAGGCCGTGGCGGTTGCGGCCGTGGTGGAGCGGCGCGGCGAGTCGGCCGGCGTGCCGGGTTCGCCGTCAGCCGGAGCGGATGCCGCTCGCGTCGCCCCGGCGGCGACCGCCGCCGAGCCCGCGACGGCGGCCCCGGCATCCGAGGCTCGGGTGAAGCCGGGCCCACGGCGCGGCTCGACCTTGGCCTGATACGCCTTCGCCGCCGCGTTCGCGCGTTCGTCGGCCGCTTCGTTCAGGGCGTGCCCGGCGTGCCCCTTGACCCACGAGAACGACACGTCCCGCCCGCGCATCGCCTCATCCAGCGCCTCCATGAGGTCGCGGTTGAGCACGGGGCCGCCGTCCGACTTGCGCCATCCTCGGCGCTTCCATCCCGGCATCCACTTGGTGATCGAATCGATGACGTACTTGCTGTCGCATTCGATGACGAGCTTCTCGTCCGTGCCGGCCGTGGCGCGCAGCAGTTCGAGCACAGCCTGCAGCTCCCCCTGGTTGTTGGTGCCGTGCGGAGACCCGCCGGCCGCCCAGTTCGCGTCGTCGATGTACCAGGCCCAGCCGTTGGGACCGGGGTTGCCCAGGGCGGAGCCGTCTGCGGCGGCGGTGATCGTCATCCTTCGAGCGTAGCCGCGCGCGGGGTGCGACTCGGGCGCGCCGGATCAGGCGCGGCGGAACGTGTAGTAACCGGCCACGGCGCCGTGATTGACGACACCCTCGCCGGTGCCGAAGATGCGCGCGGACGTCGTCGCCCCGCTCTCCACGAACGTGTACCCGGTGTGCTCGAGACGCCAGCCGATCTTCTCGACCTCGCCGAGGAAGTAGCCGACGGTGTCATCCGTCGACATCATGTTGCCGGCCGACCCCCACGACGACGATTCGCCGGTGAGCAGACTCACATCCAGTTGCAGGTGCAGCAGCAGGTCGCCGCGTGCGCGGGCATCCTTGGCGTGCTGCAGAAGGCTATTGGCCGCGTCGGCTGTGGGCATGAGTCCCCCTCGGTCTCGATCCGATCGGTCGCGATCGGCACCAGCGTATCCGCTCAGCCCCACTCGATCGCGACGACGGTGGTGCGCTGGATGCCGTGATCGAGCGCCGTCTCGTAGCGCACCGGCATCCCGGGGTGAGCGACCGAGAACCAGAACGTGGAGGGCTCGGCATCCGGCGCCTCGCGCACGTCGTAGCGCAGGCAGTCGACCCGGCCGATCGGCAGGTCGAGTGCTTCCGTCGAGAGCACGGTGCCGTCGGACGGGAACGCCGCGTGCCGCTGCAGGTCGGTCCATGCGACGCGACTGCTGGCGATCTCGCCGTCGACGATCCCGGTCGCGCCCGCCGTCCAACGATCGAGGGTGGCGCCGTCGGCATCGGTCTCGCGGAACCTGTTCACGCGGATCGTCCGCGTTCCGTCCGGGTTCTCGACCTGGATGCGGATGGTCTTGCCGCCGCCGGTCGCACGGCGGATCTCGTCCGCCGTGAACGGGGTCGGCAGGAGTCCTGGTCCGAGCAGGTGGGCGTCGGGATCGGCGTCGCTCATGGGGCCATTCTGCCTGCTGCGATACGCAGCGCCGATGATTTCCGGTCGCGTCACCGGAGCATCGAGAGCAGGAGCTGGCCGGCATCCGCGCGGGAGAGTGCGGTGAACATCGGAAGGGCGAGGACATAGCGGCCGAAGAGAAACCCCACGATGGCGGTCGCTATGCGGTGGGCGTGTTCGCGACCGAACTCATCGGACAACGGCTCGTACACCGAGTTCTGCAGGTACGACCCGATCGTGGCGGCGCTCGCATCGCCGCTCGCCAGTCGGCGTGCGAAATGCGCGAGATGCGCGCCGTGCTCCGGATGCTCCCATACCGCCAGGATCCCGTGGGCGAGCCGTGCGAGATCCATGTGTCCTCGGCTGTCGCGACTGAGTGCGATGACGTCATGCGGGGCGGCGCGCAACGCGACCGCCGCTGCGATCAGACCGTCGCGAGAGCCGAAATGGTAATTGACCAGGGTGTGGCTCACCCCGACCTCCGCCGCGAGGTCACGGGATGAGACGTTCGCGAGATCTCCGCGCTCGAAGTGAGCCTGGGCGGCGTACAGCAGGCGGTCGTGCGCGGATGCGACGCCGCGCGGACGGCCAGGGCGTTTATTGACCATGCTCGTATGTTCGCACCGGCCGCAGGAAGCTGGGGGCATGGACATCCGAATCGACACGGACTGCGTGATCGCCGGCGGCGGACCCGCCGGACTCATGCTCGGGCTGCTGCTGGCTCGCGCAGGCATCGACGTGGTGGTCGTGGAGAAGCACGCGGACTTCCTCCGTGACTTCCGAGGGGACACGATCCATCCTTCGACGCAGGACGTGCTGGCCGAGCTCGGGCTCCTCGACGCGTTCCTGGCACGGCCTCATGCCGACATGCCCCGGGTGCGGCTCAGCTGGCACGGCGAGGAGCTGACGCTGGCTGACTTCACTCGGCTGCCCACTCGACGCAAGGTCATGACCTTCATGCCCCAGTGGGACTTCCTCGATCTGCTGGCCGATGCGGCGGAGGCTTACACGAACTTCCGGCTGCTGCGCTCGACGCGCGTGACCGGAGTGATCCACGACGGTGATCGCATCATCGGCATCTCCGGCGAGGGGCCGGACGGGACCACCGATGTCCGGGCGCGATTGGTCGTCGATGCGTCCGGTCGTGATTCGGATCTCAGATCGGCAGCCGGGTTGATCCCTGTCGGCGTCGCCGCGGCCATGGACGTCCTGTGGTTCCGGTTGGCGAAGGCGCCGGATGACGCCTATCCGTTCATCCAGGCCGGTGCAGGCATGATCATCACGATCGACCGGGGAGACTTCTTCCAGATCGCGCACGTGATCCCCGCGGGGACGTGGACAGGGTCGGAGGAGGATCTGGCTCTCATGAGACAGCGCATCGCCCGGATCTCACCGCGCATGACCGGCCCGGTTGCGAGGGTCGCACGCGATGACGTGCACCTGCTGCGTGTGCGCCTCGAACGGCTGCGCCGCTGGTACGCCGACGGGCTGCTCTGCATCGGCGACGCCGCGCACGCGATGTCGCCCGCCGGTGGCGTCGGCATCAACCTTGCGATCCAGGATGCGGTGGCGACCGCGCGCATCCTTGCTCCGGTGCTGCGGGAACGGGCGCCGAGTGCGCGGGAACTGCGTCGGGTGCAGCGCCGTCGCGTCTGGCCGGTTCGGGTCACCCAGCGGGTGCAGCGCCTGCTGCAGCGGCCTCTGCTGTCGACGCCGGATGCCGGCACGGCGATGCCGGTGCCGCTGCGGTTCCTGCGTGACCATCCCGCTCTCGCGCGCATCGCCGGCCGGTTCGTCGGGCTGGGGGCCCGGCCGGAGCGCCTCGACTGACAGTCGCGCGACGGTTCGCCGTCGCTGCGGGCGGAGGCCGGTGCGGATCAGAATCCCGGTGCGCCCTGCTCTGCGAGGAACGACTCCAGGAGGTCGCGGCCGTCGATCGCGGCGAACGAACGGCAGTCGTAGAGCGGCCGGCTCTCCTCCTCATCGCGGAACGCGTCGGCGTATCCGAGGGCCGGGATCTCGAGGAGAAGCGAATCGAGGTACTGGGCGTCTGCGAGGTCCCAGCTGTTCGAGTGGAAGCAGTACTCGAACGCCGAGATCGACCGCTCCTCGAGAGCAGTGTCCGCCTCATGGATCGCCAGTGCGATGTCGACAGCGGTGTAGTCCGGCGTGCGCGGCACGAGGTCGATGAAGATCCGTTGGCACAGGCCCTCGCAGGGCTTGGCATCGGCGCGGACGCTCGCGTCCAGTCCTTCCTGCGCCTCGGAGATGCGATCCGAGATCTGAACCAGCGCTTCGTCGTCCAGGGACTCCGGGATGCCGAGGGCACCGCATCCCGTCACGGTGACGGCCAGCGCCGGGAGGAGGAGCAGAAGCATTCGGGTCGAGTCGCGCGTCACAGGAACATCAGACCACGGATCGGTGCCGCCGCCGGCACGCCCTGCGCGTCACGGCCCGACGACGCGATCGACCGCCTCGCGGATGAGGGCCCGATCGGTCGGAGTCACGTCCAGCGCGCTGTGGATGCTGAGGCCCTCGATCAGCGCGTCGAGCAGTTGTGCGGTCATCGCGTCGAAGTGGTGCTCGAGCGCGACCCGGCTGCGCGTCATCCGCGCACTGGTCAGTTCTCGATAACGCTGGTCGCGCGCCGCGAGCGTGTACAGCTCGTGCGACAGGACGAGCTCGCGATGCCCGGCGAAGACATCCTGCTGGATGAGGTCGACGACGGCATCCTTCGCCTCTTCGCGGGTCATGTCCTGCCCGAGTCTGGCCTCGAAGCCGTCGGCGATCTCGTGCGAGAAGCGCGTGAACGCTGCGCGCAGCAGTTCGTCCATGCCATCGAAGTGATAGGTCATGGACCCCAGCGGGACCCCGGCCGCTTCGGCCACGCGGCGATGCGTCGTGCCGGCGACACCGCGTTCGGCGATGACGTCGAGGCACGCGTCGATGATGCGGTCGCGACGGGCAGGGTCGTAACGCGGGTTCGTCGCCATCAGATGCTCCGGATGACCCTGGCCGGGTTGCCGACGGCGACGACGTCCGCCGGGATGTCCTTTGTGACGACCCCTCCGGCGCCGATCACGCTGTTGTCGCCGATCGTGACGCCGGGGCACACGATGACCCCGCCGCCGAGCCAGACGTTGTCGCCGATCGTGATCGGCTGCGCTGCTTCCAGCTTGTCGCGTCGGGGCTGCGGGTCGACCGGATGCGTCGGCGTCAGCAATTGGACGTTCGGTCCGATCTGGCAGTCGGCCCCGATCACGATCTTGGCCACGTCGAGTGCGGTCAGGTTGAAGTTGATGAACGTGCGCGCGCCGATCGAGATGTGCTCGCCGTAGTCGACGAACAGCGGAGGGCGGATCACCGCATCCGGAGCGAGCTCGCCGATGAGGTCCTCGAGCCAGCCGCGGGCGGCCGGGTCTCCCGAGATCACCTGACGGTGGTACAGATCCGCCAATCGTGCTGCTCGAGCCGACCGCTTCTCGATCTCCGGATCGTCGGCGATGTAGAGGTCTCCGGCCAGCATCCGTTCGTGGTTGGTCCGGGGGTCTCCACGGAAGTAGTCCTGCATGCGTACGAGTGTACACATGAGACGACGGCGGATCAGGGCGTCGGAGGCTCGCCGTCGCTGTGATCGGATGCCTCGGGCGATGGCGGTGCGACAGGGAAGACGATCGATTCGACGGACGCGCCGAGGCCGATGCTCAGCGGATCGATGTAGGCGGAGGGGAGCGCGTCTGCGACATCCGACTCCAGCGGTTCGCCGGGCAGGGCCGCCCACGTGCTCTTCTCTTCGGGGCGCTGCGAGAACATTCCCATGCGACTATTGTCCGCTCGATCGACGGATCAGTAGTCCGCGATGACGATCTTCTTCTGCCGCATCATCGTGTCGTAGGCGCCCGGCCGCTCCATGAGCTCGCCCATGTTCGCGGGCACGATCTGCCAGCTGACGCCGTAGCGGTCGGCGAGCCAGCCGCACTGCTCGGCCTCGGGCACCGCGCTGAGGGCCTCCCACAGCCGGTCGATCTCGGCCTGATCGGCGCAGCGCACCTCGAGCGAGACGCCGTAGCCGAACGTGACGTCCTGTTCGACTGCGGAGTCCATCATCGCGAACGGCTGCCCGGCGAGGTGGAACTCGCCGAACATGACATCTCCTGCGGCGGCGGGCCCGGTCGGTGCCGGGTACTCGGCGATGAAGCCGAGGCGTGCGTCGTCGAACAGCGAGACGTAGTACTCCGCAGCCTCCTGCGCCTTGCCCTGCACGGGACCCGCGAACATCAGCTGCGGGATGACGAACGGCCGCGGCTCGCCCTCCGGGTCGGTCAGGATGAGCTGCCAGCTGACGCCGAAGCGATCTTCGACCCAGCCGTAGCGGCGGCTGAACGGATACTCGCCGAGTTCCATCAGGACCCGGCCCTGGCTCGACAGTCCCTCCCAGGTCTCATCGAGAGCGCGTCGCGCCGCATCCGCGTCGTCGTCGAAGGCCAGCGGGTCGAAGTTCAGCATGAACGAGATCGAGGGATTCGGACGGAACCCTTCGTCCGCGTTGATGAGGGCGATCCGGTAGCCGTCGACATCCAGGTCGACCACGAGGGTCTCGCCGGCGAACTCGGACTGCCAGTCGGGCACCTCGTCGGGATACCGCGCGCTCACCGTCGAGCTCGTCTTCGGCAGCACCTCACTGTAGAAGCCGCCCGCCTCGTCGGCGTTGCGGGTGAACCAGAGATTGGGGACGATCTTCTGCGACATCGCGACCTCCTGGATGCATGGGGTGTTGGCACTGATTCAACAGTGGGCCTCGGACATCGCGTGTGCAAGGGCGTCTGCTGCTCAGCTCACAGATCGGACGGCATCGACGAGTTCACGCCATGGCCCGGTCAGTGCCGGCTCCGGGAGCTCGGTTTCGAGGCGCTGCTCGGGAGTCAGGGCTCGGATGATCCAGACATAGCGGTCTGCTGCGCGTGGCGGAGGGCCCGGTGCCGGAGTCGGCTCCGACGCCGCAGAATCGTCGTCCCACGGGCACGCCTCGACGAGCACGCGCCATCGGTCGGCATCGTCGTCCCCGGCATCCACCCGCCACTCGCGCCGAAGGCCGGCGAATCCGCCGGAGCGCACGACGACGATGGTCACCTGGTCACCGTGGTGCTGAGCGCTCATCCTCGTATACGCCGACCGTCCTCCACGCCGTGCGGACCGCGGTCGTCACCTCCGATTCCTCACCGTACAACTCGGTCGCGGCATCCGCAGTGGCATCTGCGAACGTCCGGAAGTCCGCCGTGCTGGACAGCCCGCTGGTCAGCGCGCGGTACCAGACCTGGCCGGCCCGCTCCCAGGCGTGACCGCCGAGAGCCTTCGCGGTCAGCGCGAATGCGCGATTGGGGATGCCCGAGTTGATGTGCACTCCGCCGTTGTCCTCGGTCGTGGTCACGAAATCGCGCATGTGCGCCGGCTGCGGATCCTTGCCGAGCTCGTCGTCGTCATACGCCGTGCCCGGCTCGAGCATGTTGCGCAACGCGTCGCCCTGGACCTCGTCGGTGAAGATGCCGGCGCCGACCAGCCAGGATGCCTGATCCGCAGTCTGCCCGGAGGCGTACTGCTCGGTGAGGGCCCCGAAGACGTCGGCGATCGACTCGTTGAGTGCGCCGGATTGCCCCTGATAGGCGAGGTCGGCCGTGTGCTGGATGACTCCGTGGGCCAGCTCGTGCCCGATCACGGACAGCGCACCCGTGAAACCGCGGAACACCTCGCCGTCGCCGTCGCCGAACACCATGCGCTCGCCGTCCCAGAAGGCGTTGTCGTAATCGACGCCGTAATGCACCGTGGCATCGAGCGGGGCGCCGGCATCGTCCAGCGAGTTGCGGGCGAAACCGGCGAGGAGCAGCTCGAACGTCGCGCCGAGGCCGTCGAAGGCCTCGTTCACCGCGGCATCCTCGACCGGGGCGTCGTCCTCGGCGCGCACGATCGCACCGGGCAGCGTCTCGGTGTTCTGCGCGTCGCTGATCGTGCGGTTGGGAGCGTCCGAGAGCTCGGCGACGAGCGAGCCGTCGGCATCGATCGACAGATCGATGCGCCCGCGGAAGGCGGGGCGCCCGGCGAGGAGCGTCTGCCGCGCGGCATCCGCAGCGTGGGGGAACCGCCCCGATTCGGCCAAGCGCGCAAGCAGGTAGGAGGGGATGATTCCGGGGGATCCGTCGTGGCTGCTGCTCATGTCCACGACACTACGCCGGGCCGCCGACGTCGCCCATCACGCGCGGTGGTTCCCCAGGTCGCTCGCGTAAAATCGGCCCAATGACCGATGCCCCTGACCCCGTGCTGGATTCCGGCATCGACCCCGCGGACCTCGAGACGACTCTGCGCGTGCTGAGTGCGCTGCACGAGATCGACCAGGAGCACCCCGACTTCATCACGGTCCGCCGTGCGACGGCCGCGATGTTCAAGGCGGCCAAGCGGGTGCGTCGGAAGGAGATCCGCGACGCCATCGCCGACGCGGACAAGGCGGTCGTCGCCAACACCGCCACCGGTGCCCCCGACCGGATCGACGACGAGACACGAGGCATTCCGCTCGCGGCATCCTCCGAGGCGCCGACCGCCGGGACGCTGCTCAAACCGCGCAACTGCTACATCTGCAAGCAGCCGTACACGGTCGTCGACGCGTTCTATCACCAGCTCTGCCCCGATTGCGCTCGGTTCAGTCACGCGCGTCGCGACGCGCGCACCGACCTGACCGGACGCCGTGCTCTGCTCACCGGAGGACGTGCCAAGATCGGCATGTACATCGCGTTGCGGCTGCTGCGCGACGGCGCGCACCTGACGATCACGACGCGGTTCCCGCGCGACGCGGTCCGCCGGTTCACCTCTCTGCCGGACTCGAGCGAGTGGATCCACCGACTGCGCATCGTCGGCATCGATCTGCGCGACCCCGCCCAGGTGATCGGCCTGGCCGACTCGGTCGCGGCCCAGGGGCCGCTGGACATCCTCATCAACAACGCGGCACAGACGGTGCGTCGCTCGCCGGGCGCGTACTCGCTGCTGGCGGATGCCGAGCTGCAGCCGCTCCCCGACGGGCCGCTGCCCGAGATGGAGACCTTCGGGCACACCGCCGACCCGCACCCTCAGGCGCTGCAGGCGTCGGTCGACGCGCACCCGCTGCTCTCGGTCGCCGCCCTCGCCGGAACCGTCGCCGAGCGGGGCGGTCGGGCGCTCACCGCCGAAGAGCTCGCGAACCTCGCCATGGCTCCCGGATCATCGTCGCTCGAGAAGCACGCGGACGGCACCGCGATCGACGCCGGCGGACTCGTCCCCGACGTCAACCGAAGCAACAGCTGGGTGCAGTCGGTCGATCAGGTCGACCCGCTCGAGATGCTCGAGGTGCAGCTGGCGAACACGACCGCGCCGTTCCTGCTCATCAGCAGGCTCAGGGCGTCGATGACGGCATCCGAATTCGACAAGAAGTACATCGTCAACGTCTCCGCCATGGAGGGACAGTTCTCACGCCGGTACAAGGGGCCGGGGCATCCGCACACGAACATGGCAAAGGCGGCGTTGAACATGCTCACGCGCACGAGTGCGGGGGAGATGTTCGAGACCGACCGCATCCTCATGACCGCCGTGGACACCGGCTGGATCACGGACGAGCGCCCGCACTACACGAAGGTGCGTCTCGCCGAAGAGGGCTTCCACGCTCCGCTCGACCTCGTCGACGGCGCCGCGCGCGTGTACGACCCGATCGTGCAGGGCGAGGCGGGCAACGATCTGTACGGCGTCTTCCTCAAGGACTACAAGCCGAACCCCTGGTGAGGTCCGGCGTGGCGCTCACCACGCTGGGGGTCGACACGCCAGATGTCGGACGTTCCCGCGCGAACGGTCCGACAAGTGGCGTGTCGGCCCCCGGGCCGGAGTCGCTCGTCCGTTGGCCCGCACGCACGTCGGACTGCCGCTCGCCTTGAGCGACGCGGTCAGTGCGCCTGTGCGCCCAGATTCGCCGATGCCCATCGGCCGAGCTGATCGAGGATCGGCAGCAACCCGCGACCGCTCTCACTGAGCTCGTAGGACACCGAGACGGGAGGGCCGGCATCGACCGTGCGCACGACGAGTCCTGCGTGCGCGAGCTCGGACAGCCGGTCGGACAGCACGGTGTCGCTGATGCCGTCGACGGCGCGGCGCAGTGCGGCGAACGACGCCGCTCCGCCGCCGAGCGTGGCGACGATCATGCCGTTCCAGCGCTTGCCGAGCACGCTGAAGGCGAGGGTGACTGCGGCGTCGCAGATCTGGACGCTCACCTCGGTCTCGGCCATGCCCTCAGTCTAACGGTGCTAGTCTGTCCGCAGTCGCTAAGAAAAACAAAGTGACTACGAAAAGAGAAAGGACTGCCCCTCATGTCGCTGTTCCGTCTGGATGCCAGCATCCTGCCCGCGAGCTCCGCAAGCCGCTCGCTCGCCGACCTCGTGGAGGCCGAGTGGACCGCCGCGCACCCGGATTCGACCGTCACGCGTCGCGATCTGACCCTCGATCCGGTGCCCTCGACCGCGTGGGCCGATGCCGTGACGGGTGGATTCGTCGAGCCCGCAGACCGGACGGATGCTCAGAACGCCGCCCGTGACTTGGCGACGACGTTCGCCGACGAGCTCATCGGCGCCGACGCGCTGCTGTTCGCGGTCCCGCTGTACAACTACGGCGTCTCCCAGCACTTCAAGACCTGGTTCGACCTGGCCTACACCGACCCGCGCATCGACCCGACCGGCACGGCACTGAACGGCAAGCCGGCCACGCTCGTCACCGTTCTCGGCGGAAACTACGCGCCAGGGACCCCCAAGGAGGGCTGGGACCACTCCACCGGCTGGCTGCGCCGCGTCCTCGCGGATGTGTGGGGCCTCGATCTGCGCGTCGTGCAGCGCCCGTTCACCCTGGTGGGCGTGAACCCGGCGATGGATGCTTTCGCCGACGCCGCTCAGGAGCTGAAGCAGGCCGCGGAGGAGTCCGCTCGCACGTACGGTCGCGAGATCGCGGCCAAGCGCGGCACCGCCGCCTGACCTGCGGCCGTGGTGCGTGAGGCGACTGTCACGCGCCAGAGCGGGGGCCGACACGCCAGATGTCGGACATTCGGGGCGAACGCGTCCGACAAGTGGCGTGTCGGCCCCCGAATCGGTGGCGCCCGGCCCCGCCGTCCGGCGATGCGAGCACCTCAGACCGGCGAGGGTGGCACCCGCTGACCAGGCCGCGGTGACCCCGGGGTCAGATGACCGCCTGCGGCAGCCAGACCGTCACGACGAGCCCGCCGCCCTCGCGCGGCGACAGCACGAGCTCGCCGTCGTGCGCCTCGGCGATCCGGCGGGCGATGGCCAGCCCGAGTCCGACTCCCACGTGATCGTCGGTCCGCGCGCGCTCGGCGCCGCGCTGGAACGGCTCGGTGAGCGTCTCGATCATCATCGGCGACAGCAGTGGCCCGGTGTTCTCGATCACGAGCGCCATCGCGCCGGGCCGCGCATGCGTGCGCGCCGCCACGATCCCACCGGCCGGAACGTTGTGCACGATCGCGTTGTGGACGAGATTCGTCACCAGCTGCTGCAGCAATGCCGGGGAGCCGATCACGGTCCCGGCATCCCCGCCGACGTCGATCGTGACCCCGTGCCGGTCGGCCAGTGGGGCGAGCGTCTCGACGGCCTCCTCGGAGAGCAGTGATACCTCGACGCTCTCCCGCGCGAACGCGCGCCGTTCGGCTCGGCTGAGCACCAGCAGCGCCTCTGTCAGCTCGATCGCGCGCGTGTTGACCTGCCGCAGCCGATCGATCAGCCCGTCGACGTCTCGGTCGGGATCGGTGCGGGCCACCTCGAGCATCGTCTGCGAGATCGCCAGCGGCGTCCGCAGTTCGTGGGAAGCGTTCGCGGCGAAGCGCTGCTGCTCGGCGACGTCGGCCTCGAGTCGGTCGAGCATGGAGTCGAACACATCGGCGAGGTCGCGGAACTCGTCGCCCGGTCCCTCCATCCCGACGCGCTGCGACAGCGAGCCCTGCGCGACCGCACGGGCGACGGCGCCGATCCGATCCAGTGGTGCGAGCATCCGACCGGCGAGCCACCATCCTCCGCCCAGGCCGATCGCGAGCAGGACCAGCATCACGAAGACGGCCGACGGGATGAAAGCGCGGGTGAGATCGCCGCGATTGGGGAAGAAGTCGACCGCGTCGGGTACATACCGCAACAGGAATACATAGACCGCCGCCAGCAGCAGCACGCCGGACGTCACGACGACGGCCGCGTAACTGAGGGTGAGTTTGAGGCGGGCGCTCATGCCCCGCGGCCTACGCATCGGCATCCGTTCCGATCCGATACCCGACACCCGGAACCGTGACGATGAGTTGCGGTTCGCCCAGCCGCTTGCGCAGGGACGAGACCGTGATGCGGACGGCATTCGTGAACGGATCGGCGTTCTCGTCCCACGCGCGCTCGAGCAGCTCCTCGGCGCTCACGACCCCGCCGCCGGCGCCGACGAGCACCTCGAGGACCGCGAACTGCTTCCGGGTCAACGATACGTACTTCTCGTCGCGGAACACCTCGCGCCGGAACGGATCGAGCCGCAACCCCGCGATCTCGAGCACGGGCGGTCGCACATGTGCACGTCGGCGGTCCAGAGCCCGCAGCCGCAGGATGAGCTCACGCAGCTCGAACGGCTTGGTCAGGTAGTCATCGGCGCCGAGCTCGAACCCGGATGCCTTGTCGTCGAGACGGTCCGCCGCCGTCAGCATGAGGATCGGGATGCCGCTGCCCGACGAGACGATCCACCGTGCCACCTCGTCGCCCGACGGGCCGGGGATGTCGCGGTCGAGCACCGCGATGTCGTAGGCGTTGATGCTCAGCAGCTCGAGCGCGGTGTCGCCGTCGCCGGCGATGTCCGCAGCGATCGCTTCGAGGCGGAGGCCGTCTCGGACGGCTTCCGCGAGGTAGGGCTCGTCCTCGACGATCAGCACGCGCATTTCTGCATCCTACGCAGACGCGCATATCGGGAGCATATGAGAAACCGCATACGCCCTCGCAACACGGGAGTGCGTTCACTGGTGAGCATGAACGATCCTTCTGCACCGCGCCGCGTCCGTCGGCGCGCAGTCGCCCTCCTCGCCGCCCTCGCCGTCGCCTCGGTCGCGACGGTCGTGGTGCTGCAGGCGATTCCGGCGGCGAACGGTTCCGTGACGGCCCCTCGCGGCGCGTCGATCGACACGGCGGCGTTCCAGCCCGCTGCGGCCGATGGACTCATCCCGGAGAACGAACGGCCGACCGTCTTCGACGACACAGTGCCGGCCGTGGCCAATCTGAATCCCGATCTTCTCGCGGCGCTGCGAGCCGCGGCCGAACGCGCAGAGCGCGACGGCGTCGAGTTCCGCGTGAACAGCGGGTGGCGGACGCCGCGGTACCAGCAGTGGCTGCTCGACAACGCGACCGCCGAGTACGGATCGGAGGACGAGGCCGCACGCTGGGTGGCGACACCGGACACGTCCGCTCACGTCACCGGAGACGCCGTCGATCTGGGTCCCGACGCCGCGTTGGACTGGCTCACGCAGCACGGCGACCGCTTCGGCCTGTGTCAGATCTACGCGAACGAGCGCTGGCACTACGAGCTGCGAGCGGATGCCGAGGCGAACGGCTGCCCGTCTATGTACGGCGATCCGACCGACGACCCGAGGATGCAGTCATGAGCCTCGTCGAGCACGGCAGGTCCGTCCCAGGGGGTGCCGTTCCGCAGAACGACGCAGTCGCTCTGCAAGGGGGCGGCACGACAGCCGTTCCTGGACGTGCTGCCGTGCATCCATCCCCCGGCCGTACCAGTGCCCTCGCGGACGGGAAGTCTCGATCGGCTGGGTCAGATGCACGACCGGGGAACGGTTGCACGACCGATCCGCATCCGTTCCCGAGTCGTGCATCCGTACCCACGATCACAACGTCGGCGACCGGGTCCCGGCCCCGCATGCCCACGCTGCGCCTGGACCGGTCAGCCGTCGCCGCGAACATCTCCGCGGTGCGGGCTGCGACCGCGTCCACGATCATGGCCGTCGTCAAGGCCGACGGCTACGGTCATGGTGCCGTCGCGGTGGCCGAGGCCGCTGTCGACGCCGGCGCCGGCTGGCTCGGCATCACGGACGTCGCCGACGCCGTCGCGCTGCGGGATGCCGGGCTGGACGCGCCGATTCTCGCCTGGCTGAACCCCGTCGGAGCGGATGCCGCACTCGCCGCCGAGCTGCGGGTCGACGTGGCCGTCGGATCGGTCGACGAGCTGCGTCAGCTGATCGCCGACGCCGACCGGCCGGTCCGAGTGCATCTGCAGATGGACACCGGGATGGCGCGCGGAGGCAGCCCTCTGGCCGAATGGCCGGAGCTGCTCCGAGTGGCGCGAGAGGGTCGCGGACACATCGATGTGGTCGGGGTCATGGGGCATCTGCCGCTCGCCGACCGTGCGGATCCTGCGATCAACGCGCCTGCGGTGCTGCGCATGCGGCACGCGCGAGATGCCGTGCTGCGCGCGGGATTCGGCCCGCTCAATGTGCATCTCGGGGCCACCGCGGGGGCGCTCACCGACCCCGCGACGAATTTCGATCTCGTCCGGATCGGCGCTGGGCTGGTCGGGATCGATCCGTCAGACACGACCCAACTGACCGGAGCCGGAACGTTCACCGCCCCGGTCGTGCACTCCGCGCGCGTGCCCGCCGGAACCGCCGTCGGCTATGGACACGACATGGTCATGAGCGTCGACACGCATCTCAGCGTCGTCGGGGTGGGGTATGCCGACGGCATCCCGCGCGAGCTGGCATCCGGCGCCTGCGTCGCGATCGGCGGGGAGCGGCATCCGATCGTCGGACGCGTGTCGATGGATCAGATCGTCGTCGACACCGGTCGCGTCCCGATCGAGCGCGGTGCCACCGCGACCGTGTTCGGCCCCGCCGGCACGGCTGCACCCACGATTCAGGAGTGGGCCCGCTGGGCGGGAACGATCCCGCACACCATCGTCACCGGCATCGGGCCGCGTGTGAGAAGGAGCATCGGATGAATCAGCACGTCGTCGTCATCGGCGGAGGAGAGAACGCGGAGCACGACGTGTCGATCGCGTCGGCGGCCGGAGTCGCGCAGGCACTGCGCGCACGCGGATGGGCGGTGGACGCGCTGACGATCGGACGCGACGGCATCTGGTGCGTCGAGTCCGGCCCGCTCGGGCTCGGGGTGGCCGATTCACTGGCCGCTGCGGTCGCGCTCATCGGTCGGGCGGATGCCGTATTCCCCGCCGTGCATGGAAGTCTCGGAGAGGATGGTGCGCTGGCCGCGTTGTGCGCGCTCGCTCACACACCCGTGGTGGGGTCGGGGCTGGGGGCCGGCGCGATCGGCATGGACAAGTGGGCGACGAAGCTGGTCGCCGAGGCGATCGGCATCCGGGTGGCGCGGGGGCGGCTGATCTCGGCATCCGACATCGGCGACGAGGAGTACGACGGGCCGGTGGTGGTGAAGCCGGTGTCGGCCGGGTCGAGTTTCGGAGTGTCGTCGGTCTCGGATGCCGGTGAGCTGCGTCACGCGCTGCACACCGCCGCCGAGTTCGACCGCCGGATCCTCATCGAGGAGGTCGTTCATGGTCGCGAGATCGACGTCGCCGTGCTCCGCGAGGCCGACGGCACGCGCTGGGCCGCGCCGCCGCTCGAGATCCGGACGAGCGGCCTCTTCGACACCGAGACCAAGTACGACGGCTCCGCGCAGTTCACGGTGCCGGCTGTTCTGGATGCCGCTGAGCACGCGGCTCTGGTGCAGGCGGCGCTGGCGATGTTCGACGCGCTCGGCTGCTCCGGGGTCGCGCGGATCGACTTCTTCTTCACCGCAGACGGCCCGGTGCTCAACGAGGTGAACACGATGCCTGGGATGACAGCGGCATCCCAAGTGCCGCGGATGTTCGCCGCGGCGGGCGTCGGCTACGAGGACCTGGTGGGGCGCCTCGTGGCCGGCGCGCGGGTTCCGACGGTGCGCGCCGTGGGCTCCGCCGTCTGAACGGCCGGACTACAGCCGGTCGACCGCCGTCACCCGGACGACGGCCTCGCCTGCCTCATCCGAGGCGGCGAGGTCGATCGTCGCGGCGATGCCCCAGTCGTGATCGCCGGCGGGGTCGTCGAGGATCTGACGGACGGCCCACTCGGCGCGTCCCTCGGAGATGAGCAGCAGCTTCGAGCTGCGGGCGTCGCCGCCGGTGAGGATCTCATCGTGCTCGGCGAAATAGCCGTCGAGGGCGGCATTCCACGCGGCGGCGCCGAAGTCGGGATCGAGTTCGGCGAGAGCATCCACATCCTCGCGGGCTGCCAACTGGACCCGACGGAACATCTCGTTGCGCACCAGGATCCGGAAGGCGCGCACATTCGAGGTCAGCCGCTTGGGCGCCGGCGGGACGATCGGCTCGTCATCGGGGCGATGCAGGTCGATGATGCCGTTGTCTGTACCCGCGCGCAGCTCCTCCCATTCGTCGAGCAGGCTCGAGTCGACCTGCCGCACGAGTTCGCCGAGCCACTCGATGAGATCGCGCAGATCCTCGGTCTTGAGGTCCTCGGGGATCGTCTGGGATGCCGCGCGATACGCGTCGGACAGATACCTCAGGACGACGCCCTCGGAGCGGGCGATCTTGTACTGGGCGACGTATTCCCCGAACGACATGGCCCGCTCGTACATGTCCCGGACGACGGACTTCGGCCGCAGTTCGAAGTCGCGGATCCACGGTTGGGCCGCGCTGAACGTCTCGAACGCGGCATCCAGCAGCTCTTCGAGCGGCTTCGGGTAGGTGATCTGCTCGAGCAGCTCCATGCGCTCGTCGTATTCGATGCCCTCGGCCTTCATGCTCGCGACGGCCTCGCCGCGAGCGAGGAACTCCTGCTGGCTGAGGATCGCACGGGGGTCGTCCAGCGTGGACTCGACGATCGAGACCATGTCGAGGGCGAACGTCGCCGATTCGGTGTCGAGTAGCTCGAACGCGGCGAGGGCGAACGGGGACAGCGGCTGATTGAGCGCGAAGTTCGGCTGGAGGTCCACGGTCAGGCGGATGCCGTCCGAGTCGTCCTCGACGATGCCGGACTCCCGCAGCGTCCGGTAGATCCCGAGCGCTCGGATCGCCAGCACGCGCTGCTTGGCGCGCGGCTCATGGTTGTCGAAGATGAGCGAGCGCATGTTCGCGAACACGTCTCCACCGCGGCCGATGACGTTGAGCATCATGGCGCTGGTGATCTGCATGTGCGAGGTCAGAGTCTCGGGCTCGGCGGCGACGAGCTTGAGGAACGACGGCTCGCCCCAGGAAACGAAGCCGTCCGGTGCCTTCTTGCGGACGATCTTGCGCTTCTTCTTCGGGTCGTCGCCGGCCTTCTTGACGGCCGCGACGTTCTCGGACTCGTGCTCGGGAGCCTGCGCGACGACCGTGCCGGCCGTGTCGAAGCCCGCGCGTCCCGCTCGCCCGGCGATCTGGTGGAACTCGCGGGCATTGAGTTGACGCATGCGCGTGCCGTCGAACTTCGTGAGCGCCGTGAGCAGCACCGTGCGGATCGGGACGTTGATGCCGACGCCGAGCGTGTCGGTTCCGCAGATGACCCGCAGGAGCCCCCGCTGGGCGAGTTGCTCGACCAGGCGACGGTATTTCGGCAACATCCCGGCGTGATGCACGCCGATGCCCGCGCGGAGGAACCGGGACAGGGTCTTTCCGAACGAGGTCGTGAACCGGAACTCGCCGATGAGCTCGGCGATCTCGTCGCGCTGCTCGCGGGTCGCGAGCTTCGTGCTCGACAGCGCCTGCGCCCGCTCCATGGCGGCCGCCTGCGAGAAGTGCACGACGTAGATCGGAGCCTGACCGGTCGACAGCAGCTCTTCGACGGTCTCGTGGATCGGCGTCGTCTCGTAGTAGTAGTGCAGCGGCACGGGGCGCTCGACGCCCGTGACGGTCGCGGTCTCGCGTGAGGTGCGACGGGTGAGGTCCTCCGCGAGCGAGGTGACGTCGCCGAGCGTCGCCGACATCAGGATGAACTGCGCCTGCGGCAGCTCGAGCAGCGGCACCTGCCACGCCCAGCCGCGATCGGGGTCGCCGTAGAAGTGGAACTCGTCCATCACGACCTGACCGACCTCGGCAACTGTCCCCTGACGCAGCGAGAGGTTCGCGAGGATCTCCGCGGTGCAGCAGATGATGGGCGCGTCCGCGTTCACAGCGGAGTCGCCGGTGACCATGCCGACGTTCTCGGGACCGAAGACGTCGACGAGGGAGAAGAACTTCTCGCTGACGAGCGCCTTGATCGGAGCCGTGTAATAGCTGCGCCGACCGTCGACGAGCGCGGCGAAGTGCGCGGCGATGGCGACGAGCGACTTCCCGGTGCCGGTCGGTGTCGAAAGGATCAGGTTGTTGCCCGACACGATCTCGATCACGGACTCGTCCTGCGCCGGATAGAGGCGGATGCCGGTGGACTCCGCCCATTCGACGAACGCCAGGTACACGGCATCCGGATCGGACCCGTCCGGGAGGACGGCGGGGTCGAGCCGTGGAGAGGAAGTCATGGTCCTTCGATCATCCCCTACTCAGCGGTCGCTACCACGGCCCCGCCCGCGTTTCAACGGTCTGTGCGTCGGGCCGGACCAGGCGAAGAGTCGCCTCATGACCACCAACGACACTTTCACCCCAGCCGCTACCACCGACGGGCAAGCCATCTGCGATCGTCTGGACGCCATCCACGCCGACCTGCAGACCCTCATCGGTCAACAGGGCACCCGCGGGCTCGGATGGGACGGCGCGCAGACGGCTCCCGACCCCGAATCCGGCGCGACCTCGGCGTGACCGCGGCGCTCAGCCCTCGCGACGCCGAACGATCTCGGTGATCCAGATCGGCGCGAACGGCGACGTGCACCCCGGCGCCGTCGGATAGTCGGCCAGCACCTGCAGACGATCGCCGATCGCCAGCGCGCGGTCGCGCAGGTCGGGGTGGAAGATTCCGATCTGCGCGAGCGTCTCGTTCATCGCCCATTGCAGTCGTGACGGCGCATCCTTCATGTCGCGCTCGATCAGATCCAGCAGAGCCGACAGATCCAGGCCCTCGGGGTCCTTCGCGACCCGCACGCTCGTGAGCGACCAGGCAGCCGCCGCCACCGTCGGATCGGCATCCGCGAACCAGCGCAGCCGGAGCTCTTCCGCGTGCGGCGACTTCTTCGCGAGGTAGTTCACGAACCAGTCGTTGACCTTCGGGACCTCGGTCTCGCGGACCATGGCATCCAGCTGGTCGGCCGAGAAGTCCTTAACCCGGCAGATGAGCATTGACAGCAGACGCGGCGCCGTTTCACCCGTCGCCCAGAGCTGAACCGCGAGGTCGTGATCGGTCTTGATCTGCTTCGCGAGCGCGCGCATCTGCGACAGGTTGATCCCGTGATCGTCGCCGCGCTTCTCGTTCGCCGCGCGCATCTTCGGGTCTTCGAGGGCGGCGAGATCCGCCAGCGCCTGATCCAGTCGGGTCATGCTTCCAGGGTACGTCGCCGTCCAGGGCACGCCCGGCGCGCACGTATGGCAAGGTGTGAGGCAGGGGACAGACGCCGGAGGGGGCGCTTGTGAACAGGATCTTCCAGCGAACCGTCGGGCTCGCCGTGATCGTCATCGTTCTGCTCGCCGCAGGGCTGCTGTGGTGGGGGATCGCGGTGACCGACCCGCCGACGCTGTGGGACCCGGCGCACCTCACGCTCGCGGGGGTGTGGCAGGTGATGTACAGCACCGAGCTGCCGAACCTCGCCGTGCTCGCGACGGCCCTCGGCATCGCGCTGCTGCTGGTGCTGTTCGTCGTGGTCAGTGAGCGCGTCGTGGCCAGTCGGTACCGTCGCGCCGGAGCCGAGGTGACCAAGCTGACGCTCGCACCCCGCGCGGTCATGGACCGGACTCGCGGCGTGTTCGCCGGTGAGGTCACGGTCACGGTCCTCATCCCGGCGCACAACGAGGAGGCCTCGCTCCCCGAGACGCTGCGCTCCCTTCAGCAGCAGACCACGCCGCCGACGCGGGTGGTCGTCGTCGCCGACAACTGCACGGATGGCACGGTCCGCGTCGCGCGTGAGCACGGCGCCGACGTCTTCGAGACGGTCGGCAACACGCACAAGAAGGGCGGCGCGCTCAACCAGGCGCTCGCCGATCTGCTGCCGGTGCTCGGCGACAACGACACGGTCATGGTGATGGACGCGGACAGCCAGATCGGTGCCGGCTTCCTCACCGAGGCCGTTCGCCGCTTCACGGACGACCGTGCGCTCATGTCGGTCGGAGGGCTCTTCGAGGGTGAAGAGGGCCACGGTCTGCTCGGGCAGTTCCAGCGCAACGAGTACTTCCGGTATCAGCGCGAGATCCAGCGCCGGGACGGTCGCGTGTTCGTGCTCACCGGTACCGCCTCGGTGTTCCGTGCGTCCGCACTGCGGGCCATCGCCGAGGCGCGCGGCACGCAGTTGCCCGGCCGGGCAGGCGACGTCTACGACACCTTCGCGCTCACGGAGGACAACGAGCTGACGATCGCGATCAAGTCGCTGGGCGGACTGACGATCTCGCCGCGGGAGTGCAGCGTCGTCACCGAGCTCATGCCCTCCTGGCGGATGCTGTGGGCTCAGCGCCTGCGCTGGCAGCGCGGAGCGCTCGAGAACCTCGGGGCGTACGGCGTCACGCCTCAGACTCTGCGCTACTGGGCTCAGCAGATCGGCATCGGATACGGCGTGCTCGCGCTGTTCTCCTACTTCGTCCTCATCCTGCTGATGATCGTGTCGATGGACACCTGGGTGTGGTTCCCGTTCTGGCTCGGGATCGGGGTGCTGTTCGCCGCCGAGCGGGTCATCACGGTGTGGCGGGGCGGATGGCGCGCCCGGATCGTCGCGGCTCTGGTGTTCCCCGAACTCGTCTACGACTGCTTCCTCAATCTCGCCTTCCTCAGGGGCGTGTTCGAGATCGCATTCGGTCGCAGCGCGACGTGGAAGCACGTCGAACACGGCTCGGGGAAGGGGGCGACCGCATGATCGTGCTGGCGACGGATGTCGTGCGCACCGGATTCCTGCTGCCCGAGTCCGTGCTGTACAGCGACTGGTTCAGCGTCTTCGCGACGTTCGTCGCGATCAACACCGTGATCTACGTCGTCCTCGGCGTCATCAAGGTGCTGCCGAAGGTGCGGCGCCGCAGCAGAGGCGGTGCGAGCAGGAGGTCAGAGACCCGCAGCATCCACCCCGATGCTCCGGCGTAGGGCGCGCAGCGCTTCGGCCATCTCGGCTGCCGGCACCGGCTTGCCGAGGTGGAAGCCCTGGGCGAGATCCGCTCCGATCTCACGGGCGAGATCGACGTGATCGGGCTCGGACACGCCTTCCACGAGCAGGCTGGCCTGTGCGTCTCGCGCCGCGGCGACGAGCGGGCGGAGCCGTTCGCGGGCGCCCGGATCGGAGCGCAATTCCCAGAACAGAGCGCGGTCGATCTTCACGACGTCGGGGCGCAGCGTGGCGATCCGGGCTTCGTCCGCTTGGGCTGCGCCGGCATCATCGACGAGCAGCTGGCCGCCGAGCCGCGTGATGAGCTCTCGGATCACCGTGAGATCCGCGGGCGTCTCGCCCTCGAACAACTCCATCCCCCACGGGCGGTCGGAAGCGGCGAGCAGGGGCGGGAGCTGTGCGTGCAGCATCGTCGTCCCCGAGGCGTTCAACGTGATGAACAGCCCGGCAGGCAGCGGCGCGGCTTCCTTGACCGCGAGCTCGATGAGATGCAGTTCCAGCCACTCGCGCCGTCCGGCGGCTTCGGCATCGGCCAGCCGCACGAGAGGCGCGGTGCCGTCCCGGAATCGGGCCAGCGCCTCGAAGCCGACGACCGACCAGGATGCGAGATCCACGATGGGCTGGAAGACGATCTGCGCGGTCGGATCGTCCTGGGGGGACAGCGGTCTGGTCACGGTTCAGTGTAGCCCTGCGGAAAACCCGTACTCTAGAGGAGGGGAGGGGCTCTGGGGAGGGTCCTGTGAGAGGACGCCATCATGGTCGTACAGGGCATCAAGGCCTCGGACGCTGAGGAGCTCCGCTGGCTGCGGACGGGCTGGCTGAGGCAGGCCCGTGAACGCACATCCATCTACTCGGTCGTCACGGCGGGGTTGACGCTGCTGTTCTCGCTGCTCGGCGCGCTCGAGCTCTTCGAGACGGACCTCACCGTGTTCGAGGTCGGCTTGTCCATCGGCATCCTGGTCGCAGGACTGAGCGTCACCGGGATCGTCGTCTTCGGCGGGGTCGAACTGCCGCACTGGCTCGGATTCGCGCTGGTCGGGCTGCACGCGATCGTGTCCGTCTACTATCTCGGCTTCTCCGACGAGCGCCAGAACGCGATCGCGGCGCTGCAGGAACTGCCGATCATGGCGATGTACTTCTCGTGGTTCTACGGAGCCCGCATCGCCAGGATCGGCGAGCTCGCGATCCTCCTCGCCGTCGGCACGGCTGCCGTGTCCGGGCCCTTCACCGGTGAGATCGGCGGCGCTGCGGGACCGATCGGACCCGCGAACCTCATCGGCGCGGCATGCTTCACCTGGCTGTGCCTGGAAGCCGGGCTCTACGTCCGCCACCGCATCCGCCTCGAATCGAACACCGACGAACTGACGGGTGTCCTCAACCGGCGCGGGTTCCTCGCGAAGGCGCAGATGGAGTTCCGTCGTGCCGCTCGGCACACGCGACCGGTGGCGATCGCGGTGCTCGATCTCGACAAGTTCAAAGAGGTGAACGACGAAGCCGGCCACGCGGCGGGCGATGACGTGCTCAGGGTGCTGACGGCGCAGTGGATGTCGCTGTCGCGCAGCACCGACATCGTCGGTCGGCTGGGCGGGGACGAATTCGCTATGGTGCTTCCAGAGACGGATGCCGACGAGGCTGCCGCGGTCATGCGCCGCCTGCGGTCATACGCAACCCATCCCTGGTCGTGGGGTGTGATCCTCGTCGAACCGGATGAGCCCGTCGAGGCGGCACTGCACCGCGCCGACGCCGCGATGTACGACGACAAGCGCCGCTGAACGGTCACTCCTCCCCGACGAGCTCCCCGCGGATGCGGCGGAGATCCTCGAGCAGCGATCCGATCAGGATCCAGTGCGCGGATGCCGGGGGCGCCACCTCCAGCGGTGCCGTCAACGCCGGGATCGCCGAGGTCAGGGCCTCCGGCTCCGGCGCGACGTCGGCGATCTGCACGGCCAGGCGCACATCGTGGCCGGCACGACGCAGCTGCTCGGCGATCGCGTGCACGGTCGGTTCGTCGCCGAGCGAATCGTCGTAGTGGTCGAAGTAGGCCCTGGTCATCCCGATCACCTGCGTCACGATGGGGGAGAGCCGGGTCAGCAGCTCGCGCATCTCGCGCAGCTCGTCGCGGTGCGATGACCGCCGCGGGTTGAGCGTCAGCGACTCCTCGCCGGCTGCGATGGTTGTTTCGGCCGACACCTGCATGGGCCGCAGCAGGCGCGCCTGGAGCATGAGCTCCTGCAACTGCGCCGGCGTCCGCGCGGCGGGCAGGGCGTCGGCGAGCCGGTCGAGGCTCGCCGCGACCTCTGCACCGAGCAGCCCGATATCGCGCCGCGCGGGAGCGACCAGCACGGGCGGCACGAGCGCCACATTGACGATCATGCCGATCGCGACGCCGATGAGCGTCTCGACGATCCGATCCACTGCGTACTCCGGGCTGTCCGACCCGAGCGCCAGCACGAGCATCGCCGAGATGGCGACCTGATTCCCCGTCCCAGGCGTCGCGCGGAACGACCAGGCGACGAGCATCGCCACGACGATCGCCAGCAGCACGACCCAGCTCTGCGGACCGAGCAGCAGGCTCAGCCCGACGGCGATCAGGACGCCCGCGATCACGCCGATGCTGCGTTCGAGCGCCTTGGCCAGCGACTGGTTCACACTCGGCTGCACGACCAGCAGGGCCGCGATGGCCGCGAACACCGGGAGCGGGCCGGGAATCAGCCAGCCCGCGATGAGCCATGCGGCGATCGTCGCGACCGCTGATTTCACGACCTGCAGCAGGGGTCCGCGCTTCGCGCTGCGCACTGCCGCCGTCATCCGCATGAGTCCCACGGTAGTCCGCGAGCGCGGCGCCCGGCGTGGGCTGTCCCGGCGCAACGTCGCGTCACATGAGCACGTCTCGAAGTGAGGCGACCCTAACTCTCTGATAAATTAGGGCAGGCTTACCAAAGCATCCGCTCGTCAGAGCCTTACAGAACACGACCCCGAACCCCGACCCGAAAGGGATTCCCGTGCGCACCTCTCGACTTCTCGGCCTCGGCGCCGCTGCAGTGCTGGCCGTCGGCCTCGCTGCCTGCTCGTCATCCGCCCCCACCAGCACCGACGCGGGCGCAGACGCCGCCGCATCCGACGGCGTCTTCCCCGTCACGATCGAGCACGTGTACGGCGAGACCACGATCGCGGAGAAGCCCGAGCGCGTCGCGACCGTCGCGTGGGCCAACCACGAGGTCCCACTCGCCCTCGGTATCGTCCCGGTCGGCATGAGCAAGGCCACGTGGGGCGATGACGACGGCGACGGCATCCTGCCGTGGGTCGAGGACAAGCTCGAGGAGCTGGATGCCGAGACCCCGGTGCTCTTCGACGAGACCGACGGCATCGACTACGAGGCCGTCGCGGACACGAAGCCGGACGTCATCCTGGCGTCGTACTCGGGCCTCACGCAGGAGGAGTACGACACGCTCTCCAAGATCGCGCCGGTCGTGGCGCCGCCGGGCATCCCCTGGAGCACCTCGGTCGAGGACATGGTCACGATGAACTCGACGGCGCTCGGTCTTGCCGACGAGGGCGAGGCGCTCAACGCCGACCTGCAGGCGCAGACGGATGCCGCGCTCGAGGCGCACCCCGCGCTCAAGGACGCGAAGCTGCTGTTCGCGTACATCGACCCGAGCGACTTCAGTCAGATCGGCTACTACACCGCGGCCGACACGCGCCCCGGTTTCCTGCGTGACAACGGGCTGCCGCTGCCGGCCATCGTCGAGGAGACCGCCGACAGCACGGAGTTCTACCTGACCACGAGCGCGGAGAACGCCCAGGCGCTCGCCGACGTCGACGTCTTCGTCTCGTACGGTGATGAGTCGATCATCCCGGTGCTGCAGGCCGACCCGCTGCTGTCGAAGATCCCGGCGATCGCCGCCGGCGACATCGCCGTCCTCGGCGACGCGACGCCGCTCGCGGCATCGGCCAACCCGTCGCCGCTGTCCATCCCGTGGGGGATCGAAGAGTACTTCGCGATCCTCGAGGCACCGCTCGTCTCCGAGTGACCTCAGCAGCCGTCACCGCACCACCGGGCGCCGTCGATCTGCGGCGCCCGGTGGTGGTGCGCGTGCTCTGGCTGCTCGCCGGGCTCGGTGCGATCGTCGTGCTCTCCATCCTGTCGCTCTCATTCGGGGTCAAGGCCGTGACGATCGACGACATCGCTGCCGCCCTCGCCGGGCACGACGACACGATCGCCCAGGCGGCGGTCATCAAGCGGATGCCGCGTACCGTGCTGGCCATCCTCGTCGGCGCGGCTCTCGCCCTGTCTGGCGCGACCATGCAGGCCGTCACCCGCAATCCCATCGCCGACCCCGGCATCCTGGGTGTCACGACCGGTGCATCGCTCGCGGTCGTCATCGGCATCGCGTTCCTCGGCATGGCCGACGCGACGGGCACCCTGTTCGTGGCGATCCTCGGTGCGGCCGTCGCCGCGACGTTCGTCTACACGGTCGGCTCCCTCGGCCGGGGCGGTGCGACCCCCCTCAAACTTGCGCTCGCAGGAGCTGCGACATCGGCGGCGTTCGCCTCGCTGATCAGCGCCATCATGCTGCCCCGCGTCGATCTGCTGCAGTCGTTCCAGTCCTGGCAGGTCGGCGGCGTCGGCGGCGCGGAGTGGTCGCGCATCGCGCTCACGGTCCCTGTGCTGGCCATCGGCGCGATCATCTGCTTCGCCTCCGCCAGCGGCATGAACTCGCTCGCCCTCGGCGACGACATGGCCAAGGGGCTCGGCGAGCACGTGTTCCGCACCCGGCTCCTCTCGGCGATCGGCGCCGTGGTCCTCGCGGGCGCCGCGACGGCCGTTGCCGGTCCCATCGGCTTCGTCGGCCTCGTCGTGCCGCACTTCTGCCGGATGCTGCTCGGCACCGACCATCGCTGGCTGCTGCCCTTCTCGGCGCTCGCCGGTTCCGTGCTCCTGCTCACGAGCGACATCATCGGCCGCGTGATCGCCCCGTCGGGCGAGGAGATCCAGGTCGGCATCATCACCGCGCTCGTCGGCGCCCCGTTCTTCATCTGGATCGTCCGCAGGCAGAAGGTGCGCGAACTGTGAGCGTCATGGACACCGACCTGCGGCCTGAGCCCGTCGAAGGGCGCCGCGACGTCGCCGCCGTCATTGCCGGGCGCCGCGCACGCCACCGACGCCACGCGGTGGCGGTGATCGCGCTGGCCGTCGCGGTGTTCGTCCTGGCCGCCGTCGCCCTCATGTTCGGCGACACGTTCTACACGCCGAACGAGATCGTCCGCGTCATGCTCGGCGAGACCGTCCCCGGCGCGTCGTTCACCGTCGGCGAGCTGCGACTGCCTCGGACGGCGCTGGCGATCCTCGCCGGAGTCGCGTTCGGCATCGCCGGCGTCTCGTTCCAGACGCTGCTGCGCAACCCGCTGGCTTCGCCGGACATCATCGGCATCACGGAAGGTGCGAGCGTCGCGGCGGTCATCGGCATCATCGTGCTCTCGCTGGACGGCCCCGTCGTCTCCGCACTGGCGCTCGCCGGCGCGCTCATCACGGCGCTCGCGATCTATCTGCTCTCGAACAAGGGCGGCTTCGCCGGCACCCGGCTGATCCTCATCGGCATCGGTGTCGCCGCGATGCTGCAGAGCGTGATCTCTTACCTGCTGTCGCGTGCCGCGCAATGGGACATCCAGACGGCCATGCAGTGGATGACCGGCAGCCTGAACAACGCCTCGTGGGAGCGCGTGACGCCCCTCGCGCTCGCGAGCCTCGTCATCCTGCCGCTGATGTTCTCACAGGCGCGTTCGCTCGGGATGCTGCGGCTCGGCGACGATTCGGCCGCGGGCCTCGGCGTGCGGGTGACCGGCACGCGGATGCTGTTCATCGTCGGCGCCGTCGCGCTGCTCGCGTTCGCCACCGCGGCCACCGGGCCCATCGCGTTCGTCGCGTTCATGGCAGGACCCATCGCGTCCCGCATCACCGGGCCGGGCGCGAACCTCCTGCTGCCCTCCGCGCTGATCGGTTCTCTGCTCGTGCTGGGCGGCGACCTGATCGGGCAGTTCCTGCTGCCCGGTCGCTATCCGGTCGGGGTGATCACCGGCATCCTCGGGGCTCCGTATCTCATCTACCTGCTCATCCGCACGAACCGACAGGGGGCCTCGCTGTGACCGCGACCCACCAGCTGAGCGCAGAAGGCGTCACTCTCGCCTACGGCGACCGCACCATCATCGACGGGCTGGACCTGGCGATCGCTCCGGGGAAGATCACGACGATCGTCGGCGCCAACGGATGCGGAAAGTCGACGCTGCTGCGCTCGCTCGCGCGCCTGCTGTCGCCGAGCGCCGGTCAGGTCGTGCTGGACGGCACCTCTGTGCACTCCCGTCCGACCAAGGAGGTCGCGCGCATCCTCGGGCTGCTGCCGCAGTCGCCGGTCGCGCCGGAGGGGATCGCGGTCGCCGACCTCGTCGGTCGCGGAAGGCATCCGCACCAGAAGGTGCTGTCGCGCTGGAGCGCGCGCGACTACGAGGCCGTCGCCGATGCGCTCGCCGCCACCGGGACGGCCGAACTCGCCGACCGCAGCGTCGACGAGCTGTCCGGCGGCCAGCGCCAGCGCGTCTGGATCGCCATGGCGCTCGCGCAGGAGACCGACATCCTGCTGCTGGACGAGCCGACCACGTTCCTCGACGTCGCCCACCAGGTCGAGGTGCTGGACCTGCTCACCGACCTCAGCGTCTCGCGCGGCACCACGATCGTCATGGTGCTGCACGACCTCAATCTCGCCGCCCGCTATTCCGACGAACTCGTCGCGATGAAGAGCGGACGCGTGCATGCCACCGGAACCCCGACCGAGGTCGTCACCAGCGACCTCGTCGAGTCCGTGTTCGGCATGGCCAATCAGATCACCACCGACCCGGTTTCAGGCAAGCCGATGGTCACACCAATCGGGAGGCACCATGTCCGCTGAGACCACCACCAAGGCCAAGTCGTCGTACGTCCTCGGACGCGCCGAGGTGCGCTCGGTCGAACGGGTGTCGCCGAACTTCGTGCGGATCACGTTCGGCGGTGAGGAGATCGCCGACTTCGGCACCCCCGGCGACGTCTACGACGCGCGCATCAAGCTGATTTTCCCGCCGGCCTCCGGCATCCTCCCTCCGATCGATCGCGAGACGGACGACTGGTGGGGGTCGTACCTGGCCGTCCCGGAGGACGAGCGCGGATCGATGCGCACCTACTCGATCAGGGAGCTGCGGGTGTCGGATGCCGGGGAGACCGAGGTCGTCATCGACTTCGTGCTGCACCTGGCGCCGGGGCTCACCGGCCCGGCATCCCTGTGGGCGAGCTCGGCCGCGGTCGGCAAAGAGCTCTTCCTCATCGGACCGCGGCGCGGCCGTGAGGACCGCGGCGGCATCGAATACGCACCGGGGGGCGCGTCTTCGGTGCTGCTCGCGGGGGACGAGACGGCCGCGCCGGCGATCGCCCGCATCCTCGAGGACGCCCCGCGGGATCTCCGCGGTCACGCGTTCATCGAGGTTCCGGATGCCGAGGACGTCCTCCCGGTCGACGCACCGGCGGGGGTGGAGGTGCACTGGCTGCCGCGCGGGGGCGCGAACCACGGCCTGCGGTTGATCCCGACGGTGCTGGACTACCTGGGGGATGCCTCGGCGGAGGAGATCGTCGTCACCGACATCGATGGCGAGGATCTCGTGTGGGAGACGCCGGTGTACTCGGGGCTCGGGGAGGACTTCGAGAACACCGGCGCTTCCGCCGAGCGCTACTTCTGGATCGCCGGGGAGAGCGGCGTCGTCACGACGCTGCGGCGCCACCTCGTGAAGGACCTCGGGATCGATCGATCGCAGGTCGCGTTCATGGGGTACTGGCGCCGCGGCGTCGCGATGCGCGGCTGAGGTTCTGCGGGGGAGACGCTGCGGGCTGCGGGGTGCTGGCTTCGCTCGCCGAGGGTCCCTCCCAGCTCCGCTGGGGCCCTCCCGACGCTCGCGAAGCCAGCACCCCTCCGCCCTCCGCTGCGCGCGAGGGAGACAGCGCCGGCTTCGCCGACGGCTGGGGAGAAGGGAAGGAGGGGCCGTCAGGCGAGCGAGCGGAAGAATGCGCGGATATCGTCCGCCAGCAGCGCCGGCTCCTCCATCGCGGGGAAGTGACCGCCCTCGGTGAAATCGCTCCATCGAGTGACCGCGCCCCACGGGTCCATCGTCCGCCGCAGCAGCGGATGCGTGTCGAACGCCGCCCACGCCGACGGCACCTGAGCCATGACGAAGTCGAGCTCCGCGTGCTCGCCCTCGTAGTAGAACTGCGCGCTGGATGCGCCGCTGCGGGTGAACCAGTAGAGGCTGATGCCGGTCAGCAGCTGGTCGCGATCGACGGAGGGCGGCCGGTGCCCGGCATCCGTCCTGGTCTTGAACTTCTCGGCGATCCACGCGAGCAGCGCGACCGGTGAATCGGTCAGCGCCGGGCTGATCGTGTCCGGGCGGTGGTTGTGCATCTCGAGGTATCCGCGCTCCTCGGCGCTCGAGGCCTGCACTGCGGCGAGCTGCTCGGTCTCGTCGTCGGAGAGCCCGTCCGGCGCCGGGAAGACCGTGCCGACGAGTCCGAGCACGGCGCGGTCGATGGCGACGTGCGTGCCGATCACGCGCTCGGGGTGGACCCCGGCCAGGCGGCCGGCGATGCCCGAACCGATGTCGCTGCCGTGGACGGCGAAGCGCTCGTAGCCGAGGCGCGTCATGATCTCGGCATACGCATCCGTCGTCCGCGCGAGCTCCCAGCCCGTGCCCGACAGTGGAGTGGAGAAGCCGAAGCCCGCCGGCGCCGGGATGACGAGGTGGAAGTCGTCGGTCAGCCGCGGGATCAGGCGCTGATACTCGACGAACGAGCCGGGCCACCCGTGGGCAAGGAGCAGCGGCGTGGCCGCCGGATTCGCGGAGCGCACCTGCACGACATGGAAGGTCTGGCCGTCGATGACGGTCGTGAACTGCTCGTGCGCGTTGAGCCGCGCCTCCTGCGCGCGCCAGTCGAATCCGTCGCGCCAGTACTCGGCGAGTTCGGTCAGGTAGGCCTGCGGGATGCCGCGGCTGAAGTCCTCTCGGTCATCACGACCGGGCAGGGGGAGTGGCCAGCGCGTGTGAGCCAGCCGAGTGCGCAGATCGTCGAGATCGGCCTGTCGGATGTCGATGCGGAAGGGGGTGAGGGCGGTGGTGTCGGTCATGGCATCAACACTCGCTGGGATTGCGGCAGGTTCGCTTCCGCAATCGGTGGAATGATCGGATGCATGTTGGAGACCTCGGCACGGCTGCTGGAGCTGCTGTCGCTGCTGCAGGTCCGGCGCGACTGGACGAGCGTCGAGCTCGCCGAGCGGCTCTCGGTGAGCACGAGGACCGTGCGCGCCGACGTCGGAAAGCTGCGGTCGCTCGGGTATCCGGTCGATGCGCGTCCTGGCGTCGCGGGCGGCTACCGATTGGCGGCTGGATCGGCGATGCCACCGCTGCTGCTCGATGACGAGGAGGCGGTCGCCGTCGCGGTCGGGCTGGGTTCGCTCGCCACCGGGCGCAGCGGAATCGAGGAGACCGCGCTCACCGCGCTCGCGAAGCTCGAGCAGGTGCTGCCTTCGCGCCTGCGGCCTCGGGTCGCAGCGGTTCGCGAGGCGACGAGCGCGGTGCCCGGCATCGAACCTCCCCTCGACCTGTCGGCTCTCGGCGCGGTGGCCACGGCGATCCGCGGTCATGAACGGCTGCGGTTCGGATACACCAAGCCCGGCGGTGCCGAGGAGTCGCGCCACACCGAACCCCAGCGGCTCGTGAGCTGGGGTCCGTTCTGGTATCTGCTCGCGTGGGACCTCGATCGCGACGACTGGCGGGTCTTCCGGGTCGATCGCATGGTGCCGCGCGCGCCGACCGGCGTGACGTTCCGAGCGCGCGTGATCGCGGAGGACGACGTCGTCCGGTTCGTCGTCGCGCGCGTGAGCAGGGCGGCGTGGCGATATCGCGCCCGACTGCTCGTGCACGCGTCAGCGGCGGAGTTCGCGGCGAAGGTCGTTCCCATCCCCGTCGAGATCGAGGCAGTCGACGATGTCACGTGCCGCGCCGAGTTGGGCGCGGATGATCCAGACCGGCTCGCGCTGTGGATCGCGCAGCTCGACGTCGACGTCGAGATCATCGAGGGCGCCGAGCTCGCCGCCGCGTTCGACCGCCTTGCGGCGAGGTTCGCGCGGGCGGCGGGCGGCGTCGCCGATGCGGACTCTCCCCGCGGCCGGTGACGTCGGCGGGCCATGGTTCGATGGAGGCATGGACGAAGGGAAGCGGATGCTGCAGGAGACCCGCGCGATCTGGGCCACCGCCATCAGCTTCCTCGTCGGAACCGTCGTCGGCACGATCGTGCTGTGGGGGAATCCGCGGCCGATCGCGGGGGACGGTTCCGTCGGCATCCCCGCGGCCGTCATCGCGGGCCTGGTCGCCGCGGCATCATTCGTCCTCAGCACGTTCCTGCATCGTCGCGGCGAGACCAAGCCGATGCCGCGCTGGCAGGCGATCGTGTCCGATGTCTCGGCCGTCGCGCTGACGATCGCGTTCGCCGGCGTCACAGCGCTGGGCGTGCTGCTGGCAGGCGAGATCCTGGGGGTCGGTCTTCAGGGCCTCGAGCTCCCGGCCATCGGCGGCGGCCTGCTGACCGGTGTCGCCGCAGCCGTCGGCGGGCGCCTCGCCTTCGCGGCCGGGGTCGGGCTGGAGACCGGCGATCTGGCAGGTCTGCTGTTCAGCTATCTCGTGATCGGCACGCTGTTCGCGATGCTGACGGCGGCCGACCCGGACTGGTGGTCGCTGAACTTCTCCCAGCTCGGCATCGGCGCCGGATCCTGGGCGTTCAACGGGACGCTCGTCGTCGCCGGCCTCCTCGTCGCGACCGTCGGCGCGTACATCGGGCGCGACCTGCACCGCATCCGCGGCGACCGAGCGTTCCGGCAGATCCTCTGGGTCGTGGCGCTGTGGGCTGGAGCCGGTATCGCGCTGGCCTGCGTCGGGATCTTCCCGATCCACCGCATCGTCGTCGCGCACAACATCGCGGCGTTCGCGACGCTGGCGTTGTTCATCGCGGCCGCCGTCGTGACGACCATCGTGATGCCAGGGCCGCCCAAGCCGCTGGTGTTCACGACGGTCGTGGTCGGCGCCTCGCTGGTCATCGCGTTCGTTCTGTGCGATCCGTTCCGTCTTTACTCGCTCACGGTGCTCGAGGTGATCGCGGTCGGGCTCGGCCTGCTCTGGATGACGACGCTCGTGCGCATCCTCGCCGTGCTGTCGCCAGAGCAATCGCGTCCGTCGGCGCGTCCGACGCTCCGCAATCGCTGAACCGCGGCGAACCGATCAGGCGCTCGCGCGCACCACGAGCTCGGTGTCCAGGATGACCGACCGCGGCTCGGCGCCGGCGATGACGTCCAGCAGGACACCCACCATCTGCGCGCTGATCTGATCCCACGGCTGGCGCATGGTCGTCAGCGGCGGCTCGTGCGTCGCCGCGAGGCCGGAGTCGTCGAACCCGGCGATCGCCACATCCTCCGGTACGCGCAGTCCGGCCTTCCGCACCGCCGCCGCCGCGCCGGCCGCCATCCGGTCGCTCGCGGCGAACACGGCATCCACTCCGCGCTCGAGCAGCCGGCTCATCGCGACCTGACCCGACTCGAACGAATAGTCGCCGGTCTCGACGAGCGATTCGTCGAACGACGAACCGAGCTCTTCGCGGAAGCCGACGAGCCGATAGCGCCCGCCTGGGGTGTCGTCGGGCCCGGCGATCATGCCGATCCGCTTGTGACCCTGCGCGCGCAGGTGCGCGGCCATGATCCGCGCCGAGCCCACCTCGTCGACCGAGACGGTCGACAGCTCGCCCTCGTGCCCGAGCGGCGCGCCGCAGCACACCGTCGGGATGCCGGTGTCGATGAGCTCCTCCAGCAGCGGCTCCGATTCGTGGGACGAGATCAGCATGACCCCGTCCACGTGACCGGCGCTGATGAAGTGCGCGACGCTTTCGCGTTCGGCGGCGGATCCCGCCACGAGCAGCACGAGTGTCATCGAACGCTGGGCCAGCGCCTCGGCGGCACCGCGCAGCAGCAGGGCGAAGGTCGGGTCGTCGAAAAGCAGCTGCTGCGGCTCGGTGAGCAGGAATGCCATCGAACCGGCGCGGCCCGTCGCGAGACTGCGCGCGTGGTGGTTCGCGGTGTAACCGGTGGCGACGATCGCCTCTTCAACGGCGACACGCGCATCGGGGGACACCCAGTGCCCGCCGTTGATCACGCGCGAGACCGTACTGCGGGAAACCCCGGCCTGCACCGCCACGTCGCGGATCGTCGGCTTCCGCTTCGCCGTCAGATCACTCATCGGAGCGACTCTACCCACTTCCGGCGCTTCCGCGTAGCCGACACTGGGACCGGTCTCAGTTCGGTAACGGCGGTTGTGTCCCGGCGTGCCCATCGGGTAGAACTGAGACCGGTCCCAGTCGTTCAGGTATGCGACAGGCTGAGACCGGTCCCAGTTCCACTTGCACCACCTGCACCGACCCGATGGAGTGCCGATGACCTCCCCCCACGCCTGGCCCGCCCTCGAGGGAATCGCCTACGGCGGCGACTACAACCCCGAGCAGTGGTCCCGTGAGACCTGGCGCGAGGACGTCGTCCTCATGCGCGAGGCCGAGGTGAATCTCGTCAGTGTCGGCATCTTCTCCTGGGCGCTCATCGAGGTGGCCGAAGGCGTCTTCGACTTCGAATGGCTCGACGAGCTGCTCGACCTGCTGCACGACAACGGCATCAAGGTCGACCTGGGCACACCCACGGCATCCCCGCCCGCCTGGTTCTTCGCGAACCACCCCGAGGCGCGCGTCATCGACCGCGAGGGCCGCGTCATGGGCTTCGGTTCGCGCGGCATGGCATCGCACGCGTCGCCCGCCTACCGCGAGGCGATCGTCCGCTACGCCGACACGCTCGCGGCGCGCTACGCGAAGCACCCGGCCGTCGTGCTCTGGCACGTCCACAACGAGTACGGCGTTCCCGTCGGGGAGGACTACTCTCCGGCATCCGTCGCCGCCTTCCGGCTCTGGCTGCAGGAGAAGTACGGCAGCCTCCACGCGCTCAACGCCGCGTGGGGCACCGCCTTCTGGAGCCAGCACTACACCGACTGGGAGCACATCGGCGCCCCCGCCATCGCCCCCAGCGTCGTGAACCCGGCCCAGCGCCTGGACTTCGCCCGCTTCACGGACCACCAGCTGCGCGCGTGCTTCATCCTCGAGCGCGATGCGATCCGCGCGCACGCCGACCAGCCGATCACCACGAACTTCATGGCGAACCAGAGCTGGACGACGGACCTGTGGGCCTGGGCGCAGGAAGTCGACATCGTCTCGGACGACCACTACCTGTGGGCCGCCGACGAGGACGGGCACATCGGGCTCGCGATCGCCGCCGATCTCACCCGCTCGGTCGGCGGCAACAAGCCGTGGATCCTCATGGAGCACTCCACCTCCGCCGTGAACTGGCAGCCGCGCAACATCGCCAAGCGCCCGGGCGAGATGAAGCGCAACTCGCTCACCCACGTCGGGCGCGGTGCCGACGGCATCCTGTTCTTCCAATGGCGCGCCGGCCGATCCGGCGCCGAGAAGTTCCACTCCGCGATGCTCCCGCACGCCGGCACCGACTCGCGCGTCTTCCGCGAGGTCGTCGATCTCGGCGCGACGCTGCAGCGGATCGAAGAGGTCCAGGGCTCTGTCGTGCAGGCCGATGTCGCCGTGCTCTGGGACTTCGAGTCGTTCTGGGCGCAGGATCTCGAGTGGCGCCCTTCCGAGGACGTCACGCACGCGGCCCAGGTCCGGCACTTCTACGAGCAGCTCTGGCGTGACGGCATCACGGTCGACTTCGCCCTCCCCGGTCACGATCTGTCCGGCTACAAGCTCGTCGTCGCTCCGGCCCAGTACATGCTGAGCGCTGCGGATGCCGAGAACCTGGCGCGCTACGTGTCCGGCGGCGGGACGCTTCTCGTTTCGTTCTTCTCGGGCGTCGTCGATGAGAACGACGCGGTGCACCCCGGCGGTTTCGCCCCCGGGCTGCGCGAGGCGCTCGGCCTGTCGGTCGAGGAGTTCCTGCCGCTGCGCGAAGGCGCGAGCCACGACGTCGTCTGGCCCGGCCACGACGCGGTCCGTGTCGACATCTGGCAGGAGGACATCCGCCTCGAAGGTGCGGAGGTCGTCGCCCGCCTTGCGGACGGGCCAGGCCAGGACGGCCCGGCCGTCACGCGCCACGCGCACGGCGACGGCTTCGGCTGGTACGTGAGCACCCGACTGGATGCCGCCGGCATGCGCACCCTGCTGAGCTCGGTGTATGCGGATGCCGGGGTCGCCGCGGCATCCCACCGCGAAGGCCTCGAGGTGATCGCACGCCGCAAGGACGACGCGACCTACCTCATCGCCGTCAACCACAACGAAGACGACGCCTCGTTCGCCGCCACCGGCATCGACCTGGTCACGGGATCCGCTGTCGACGGCACCGCCACGGTGCCCGCCGGCGGCGTCGCCGTGATCCGCACCACCACCGACTGACAACTCCACACCGACGGGCTCCCGCCCGTCGCACATACCCCGGTCGTGACGATGCGACTCGCTCAGCGAAGCGCGTCGGCGGCCACAACAGAGAGGAACACCGCATGCGCAAGCACATCGCAGTCGGCGCATTCGCGCTGACCGCCGCCGTCGTCCTGGGTCTGACCGGTTGCGGATCGAGCACGCCGGAGTCCGAAGAACCGACGGGCGAGGGCGCCGAACTGGTCATCTGGACCGACGCCGAGCGCGAAGAGGCGATCACCGCCGCCGCTGAAGCGTTCGAGGAGGAGACCGGCGCGACCGTCACGCTCGTCCAGAAGAACTTCGAGGACCTCCGAGACGACTTCATCGCCCAGGTGCCCACCGGCGAGGGCCCCGACATCACCGTCGGCGCGCACGACTGGCTGGGCGCGCTCGTGGCCGCCGGCGTCGTGGACACGATCGACCTCGGCGACACGGCATCCGAATTCGAGCCGGTCTCGATCGAGGCCATGACGTACGACGGGCAGCTGTACGCGCTGCCGTACTCGCTCGAGTCGATCGCGCTCGTGCAGAACGTCGACCTCGTCGGCGACGCGGCCCCGGCGACCTGGGACGAGATGATCCAGAAGGGCATCGAGTCCGGCGCCGAGCGTCCGTTCGTCATCAACACCGAGGGCGAGACGGGTGACGGCTACACGATGTACCCGTTCCAGACGTCCTTCGGTGCTCCCGTGTTCGTCCAGGACGAGACGGGTTCGTACACGAGCGAGGTCGGCATGGGCGGCGCGAACGGCGAGGCCTTCGCGACCTGGCTGGGAGCGAACGGCGCGAACGGCACTGGCTACCTCTCGACGACCGTCGACTACGACATCAACAACGAGCTGTTCAACTCCGGCAAGGCGCCGTACACGATCCAGGGGCCGTGGGCCATCAGCGCCTACCCGGACGTCAACGTCGTCGTGAACCCGATCCCGTCCGCCGGTGGCGAGACGGCCGCCCCGTTCGTGGGTGTTCAGGGCTTCTACCTGTCCAGCCAGAGCGAGAACGCGCTGCTCGCGCAGGAGTTCCTGGTGAACTACCTCGGCACGGAGGATGCGCAGCGCGCCCTCTACGAGGCCGACCCGCGCATCCCCGCGTGGACCGCGCTGGCCGAGGAGGTCTCCTCCGACCCGATCATCGCCGGGTTCGTGGCATCGTCGAAGAACGGCGTCCCGATGCCGTCGATCCCCGAGATGGGCTCGGTCTGGGACCTGTGGAACGCCGCGCAGGTGCAGATCATCAACGGCGCCGACCCGGTGTCGACCTGGAACACGATGGTCGCCGACGTCGAGGCCGCGACCGCCGGTTGATCCGTCGCGGGCCGGGAGGCCCTTCGTCTCCCGGCCCGCGTCCCGCACCCCGCAGACAGGAGGACAGGATGCCGTCACCGGCAACGTCGACGCAGGAGACGCCCGCGTCGGAACAGCGCGAATCGCACGCCCGCGGATTCCGCGGGCTCGGCTGGGGCTTCCTGGTCAAGCTCGCCCTGATGGCGCTGATCAACGCCTTCGGGATCATGACCGCGATCGCCGCCTGGCGCGTGGAATCCTGGATCGTCCTCGGCGCGATCGTCGTGCTCGTCGCGATCGCCGACTGGGTGTACTTCACCAAGAAGGCGCTGCCTCTGAAGTACCTGCTCCCCGGTCTCGTCTTCCTCCTCGTCTTCCAGGTGTTCATCTTCGGATACACCGCCTACATCGCCTTCACGAACTACGGTTCCGGCCACATCGGCTCCCAGGAGCAGGCGGTCGAGGCGGCCCTCATCCAGGGCGAGCGCCGCGTCGAGGGATCACCCACCTATCCGCTGTCCGTCGTCGAGCGCACGGGCGAGATGGGCTTCGCGATCGTCGACGAGGACGGCGACGTGCAGGTCGGCTCGGCTCTCGAGCCGCTCGCCGAAGCATCCGGAGCCTCCGTCGGAACCGGCGGCGCACCCGACGAGGTCCCAGGCTGGACCGTCGTCCCGCGTGCCACGGTGCTCAGCGACACCGAGCTGCAGGCGCAGATCGCCGAACTGCGCGTGCCGGTCTCGGACGACCCGAACGACGGCTCGGTCCGCACGCGTGACGGCTCGTCCGGTGCGATCTACGAGTCCACCCTGGTGTGGGATGCCGAGGCCGAGACGATCACCGATACGACCACCGGGACGGTGTACAGCGCGGACGACCGCGGGTCCTTCGTCGCCGAGGACGGCACCGCGCTGCCGACCGGCTGGTACGTGAACGTCGGGTTCGAGAACTTCCTGCGGCTGTTCACCGATCCGCTGCTGGCCTCGACGCTCGGCAGCGTCACGGTGTGGACGTTCGCGTTCGCGATCCTGTCGGTCGTGCTGAGCTTCGCCGTCGGGCTCGGCCTCGCGATCGTCTACAACGATCCGCGAGTGCGAGGGCGCCGCGTGCTGCGGGCGCTGTTCATCCTGCCGTACGCCTTCCCGGCGTTCATGGCAGCGCTGCTGTTCCGCGGCATGTTCAACGCCGAGTTCGGCGTGATCAACGATCTGTTCTTCTTCGGGCAGCAGATCAACTGGCTGGGCGACCCGTGGCTGACCAGGGCAGCGGTGATCTTCGTCAACGTCTGGCTGAGTTATCCGTACTGGTTCCTGGTGTGCACGGGCGCGCTGCAGTCCCTTCCGGGCGACACGCTCGAGGCGGCCGAGATCGACGGTGCGAACAAGATGCAGCGGTTCCGTTCGATCGTGCTGCCACTGCTGCTGGTGTCGACCGCTCCGCTGCTGATCGCCTCGTTCGCGGTGGCGTTCAACAACTTCACGGTCATCTACACGTTCAACAACGGCGGGCCGGCGATCGCCGGGGCGCCGTACGCGCTCGGCTCGACCGACATCCTGGTGTCCGCCATCTACGACGTCTCCGGTGTCTCGGGCGGCGCCAGCGACTACGGCCTCGCGAGTGCGCTCTCCATCATCGCCTTCATCGTGGTCGGTGTGATCTCGGCGCTGAGTTTCCGCCAGACCCGCAAGCTCGAGGAGTACCAGTGATGTCCATGCAGACCAAGGTCGTCGTCACCGGATCCGCGGATGCCGCGGCATCCCGAGCCGGAGCCCGCCGACGCCGCTGGTGGAGCGAGGTCGGCTGGAAGTACATCCTGGCCGTCGGCATTCTCTTCTTCGCCGCGTTCCCGCTCGTGTACGTGCTGTCGTCGTCGCTGAATCCGAACGGGTCGCTCGCGGCATCCAGTGCCCTGTTCTCGGCATTCGACGTCACGAACTACGTCGAGCTCGGGCAGTCAAGGTACTGGGTGTGGTTCGGCAACACGCTGCTCATCGGCGTCGTGACCGCGATCGGCTCGGTGCTGATGGGGGCGGCAGGCGCATACGCGTTCTCGCGGTTCCGCTTCACCGGCCGGCGGGCGAGCCTGACCACGCTGCTGGTGCTGCAGATGTTCCCGCAGGCGCTCGCGTTCATCGCGATCTTCCTCATGCTGCTGACCCTCGGCGAGGTCGTGCCCGCGCTCGGGATCAACTCGAAGATCGCCCTGATCTGCGTCTATCTCGGCGGAGCGCTCGGGGCGAACACGTTCCTCATGTACGGCTTCTTCAACACGATCCCCGTGGAGATCGACGAGTCGGCGAAGATCGACGGTGCCACGCACGCGCAGATCTTCTGGCGTCTGATCATGCCGCTCGTCGTGCCGATCCTCGCCGTGGTGGGACTGCTGGCCTTCCTCGCGGCATTCGGCGACTTCATCCTGTCGAAGATCATCCTCACCAGCGAGGACAACTGGACCCTCGCGGTCGGCATGTACCAGTGGGTCTCGAACCAGCTCACCTCGCGCTGGGGACTGTTCGCCGCCGGTGTCGTGGTGGCCGCCATCCCCGTGCTCGCGCTGTTCTTCTCGCTGCAGAAGTACATCGTCGGCGGCCTCACCCAGGGCGCCGTCAAGGGCTGAACGCCCGCACACTCCCACCCGAAAGGCCGTCATGCACCGTCGCACACGCCCCCTGCTCCCCGCGGTCATCGCCGCCGTCGCCGCGCTCGCCGTCTTCGGCGGCTCGGCGCCGGCCGCCGCGGCGGCTCCGGTCGAAACCGCCGTCGCCGCGGCATCCGCTCCGGTGGATGCCGAGATCACCGTGCCCCGCGTCGAGAACCTCTCCGACGACTTCATCGGCGGGGTCGACGTGTCGTCGGTGCTGTCGCTGGAGGCATCAGGCGTCGTCTTCCGCGACGAGGCGGGTGAACCGGGCGACCTGTTCGAGATCCTCGCCGACTCCGGAGTCACCGACGTGCGCGTGCGCGTCTGGAACGACCCGTTCGATGCCGACGGCAACGGCTACGGCGGCGGCAACGTCGACGTCGACCGTGCGGTCGAGATCGGCGAGCGGGCGACGGATGCCGGGCTCGGCGTGCTCGTCGACCTGCAGTACTCCGACTTCTGGGCCGACCCCGCCAAGCAGCAGGCGCCGAAGGCCTGGGCGGGGATGGATGCCGCGCAGACGGCCGAGCAGGTCGGCGTGTTCACGCGCGATGCGATGCGCGAGTTCGTGGCCGCCGGGGTCGATGTGCGGATGGTGCAGATCGGCAATGAGACGAACAACGGCGTCGCGGGCATCACCGGATGGGACGGCATGGCGCAGGTGTTCTCCGCAGGATCCGCCGCGGTGCGGGCGGAGGCGCCCGATGCCCTCGTCGCGCTGCACTTCACCAACCCCGAGCGGGCCGGCTTCTACGCGAACGTCGCAGCGCAGTTGGACAGCCGCAACGTCGACTACGACGTGTTCGCATCGTCGTACTATCCGTTCTGGCACGGCACCCCGGAGAATCTCACCAGCGTGCTCTCGCAGGTGGCGCAGGCCTACGGCAAGAAGGTGATGGTCGCCGAGACCTCGTGGGCGTACACGCTGGAGGACGGAGACGGCCACGGCAACGTGATCGATCTGGCTTCCGAGGCGACGCAGTATCCGCTCAGCATGCAGGGTCAGGCGAACGCGGTGCGCGACGTCGTGCAGGCGGTCGCCGACGTGGGGGATGCCGGTATCGGCGTCTTCTACTGGGAGCCGGCCTGGCTGCCGGTCGGCACGTCGGACGAGCTGGAGGCCAACCAGGCTCTGTGGGAGCGCGACGGATCCGGCTGGGCGTCGAGCTTCGCGGGCGAGTACGACCCGCACGACGCCGGCCAGTGGTACGGCGGTTCCGCGTGGGACAACCAGGCGCTGTTCGCGTTCGACGGCACCGCTTCCGATGCGTTGAAAATCTTCTCCTACGTGCGCACCGGCGCGGTCGCTCCGCGCGAGGTCGAGGCGGTGCGACCGGTCGCCCTGCAGCTGACCGAGGGCGACGCCGTGGCGCTGCCGGACGAGGTCGAGGTGCGCTACACCGACGGCACATCCGAGGCGCAGTCGGTGATCTGGTCCGACGCGGTGCGGTACATCGAGGGCGTCGGCGAGTACGCGGTCACCGGTACGACGAGCGCCGGACTCACCGCATCCGCTACGATCACGATCTCGCCGCGCAACTTCCTGGTGAACCCGGGATTCGAGGATGCTGACACCAGTGCGTGGACGACGGCAGGCACCGGGCTGACTCTGTGGTCCTGGGATGACCCGCACTCCGGCACGCATTCGGCTCACTTCTATGCGGATGCCGCGTACACGTTCGAGCTGAGCCAGAGCGTGACGGGACTCGCCGAGGGCGCCTACGTCGCGCGGGCCGCTCTGCAGGGCGACGGCGAAGGCGAAGCGGGGCGGGTCGTGCTCGCGCTGTCCTCGACCGAGGTCGCGCCGGAACCCGTCGCGTTCGGCCTCGACGGGTGGCGTGCGTGGTCGACCCCGACGACGACCGCCGTGCAGGTGGCCGAGGGCGGGACGGCGACCGTGCGGGTCACCGCCGACCTGCCCGCCGGGGCGTGGGGCACCCTGGACGACCTCGAGCTCGTGCGGATGCCGGAGCCCGGTGCCGACACGACGCGGCTGAAGACGCAACGGGATGCCGCGGCATCCGTCGACCCGGCCGACTACGTCGAGTCCTCCACGGCCGGCCTCGCCGGCGCGATCGCCCGCGCGGACATCGTGCTGAGCGCCGCGTCGCCGACCGCGGACGCCGTGACCGGTGCGCTGAAGGCCGTGAACGATGCCCTCGACGCGCTCGTGATCCGCGACGCAGCGACCGGCGCGCCGGCGCGCGGGGTGCTCTCGCACGATAACGGTCACGACACCGGCCTGCGCGACGGCGACTTCACCGTCACGATGAACCTGTGGTGGGGCGAGAACGCGACCAAGCTGCGAGTGTTCGAGAACGGCGAGCTCGTCGCGACCGTCCCGCTCGCGTACGGCGGGACCGCGGCCCAGACCGCGACCGTCGCGGTGAGCGGAAAGGCGAACGGCACCTACGAATACACCGGCGAGCTGGTCAATTCGCAGGGATCGACGGTCGTGAAGCCCGTGACCGTGACGGTGAAGGATGCCGCTCCGGGTGTCCCGGCGCTCGCAGCGGACAATCATGACGGCGACGGGAACTACACGGTGACCGCGGACCTGTGGTGGGGCACCAACGCGACCGGATACCGCCTCTACGAGGACGGCGAACTGCTGACGGCGGGCGACCTGGTCGCGAAGACGCCGGGAGCGCAGCACGTCGAGATGAGCATCGGCGACCGCGCGGTCGGCACGCACACGTACGTGGTCGAGTTCGTGAACGCAGCCGGTGTCACCGAGAGCAAGCCGCTCACGGTGCGCGTCCGGGGCTGACGGGCGTCGCCCCCGGCATCCGGTGCGAACGGCTGTCGGCGGTTCCCGCGTCCCAGGTCGCACTTTCTGCTGTTCCGCCCGCGAACCGCACATTCGGGTCGCAAAATCTGTCGTTCTGACGCGGCCGAAGCGGCAGAATTCGCGACCTGGACGCCGTGACGCCCGGCTCGCCGGCCGTGGCCCCGGCATCCGATCCACGATCCGGATGCCGGAGGCTCGCCTCACTTCGCGAGGAACGCGGTCAGCGCGGCATTGACCTCGTCGGCGTGCGTCCAGAGCAGGCCGTGCGGCGCACCCTCCACCTCGACGTAGTCGGCGGCCGGCACCGCCTGGTGGAATCGGCGGGCCGTCGCGTCGATCGGAAGGATGTTGTCCTTCGTGCCGTGCAGGATCAGCGTGGGCTTGCCCGCATCGCGGACGGCATCCACGTCCGCGCGGAAGTCCTCGATCCAGGCCGGCACCACCGCGTAGGCCGCGACGGGGGCGCTGGTGACCGAGAGGTTCCAGTTGGCGGTGACGACCTCCTGGCTGATGCGGCTGCCGAGGTTCTCGCCGAGGTTGTAGAAGTCGTTGTAGAACTGGGTGAACCAGGCGTAGCGGTCGCCCTTGGCCGCGGCGGCGATTCCGTCGAAGACCGCCTGGGGCACGCCCTCGGGGTTGTCGTCGCGTGCGACCAGGAATGGCTCGAGCGAGGCGAGGAAGGCGAGTTTGGCGACACGATCGTGGCCGTAGCGGGAGACGTAGCGGGCGAGTTCGCCGGTGCCCATCGAGAAGCCGACCAGGACGGCGTCGCGGAGGTCGAGCGTCTCGAGGACCGTGTTCAGATCCGCCGCGAAGGTGTCGTAGTCGTATCCGGTGCCGACCTTGGAGGACTGCCCGAAACCGCGGCGGTCATAGGTGATCACGCGGTAGCCGGCATCCAGAAGCTCGCGGGTCTGGCGCTCCCAGCTGTGGCCGTCGAGCGGGTAGCCGTGGATGAGCACGACCGGCTGTCCGGAGCCCTGGTCCTCGTAGTACAGCTCGATGGACGTGCTGTTCTCCTGGCCGACGGTGATGTAGCCCATGATGTCTCCTCTGTCTCGGTGAGAACGTTCGTTCTCGCTGCTGGAATCGACAATAGAGAACGATCGTTCTCGTGTCAAGTAGGATGTTCTCATGGACGAGAACGAAGCGCGCGAACGCATCCTCTCCGCTGCGGAGGACCTCTACTACCGCAAGGGATACGCCGCCGTCGGCATGGATGAGCTCCGCGCGGCGGCCGGCGTGTCGCTGCGACGGCTGTACGCCCTGTATCCCTCGAAGAATGAGATCGTGTCCGCCGTGCTGGAACGCAAACACGGCGAATGGGAGTCGTCGCTGTCCGGCGCCGTGGTGGCGGCGGGGGCCGACCCGCGCGACAGGCTGCTCGCCGTGTACGGGTATCTCGAGGACTGGTTCTGCACCGACGACTTCCGCGGATGCGCCTTCATCAACGCGTTCGGCGAACTGGGCGGAACCCACCCGGAGGTCGCCCGCATCATCCGCGACCACAAGGCGTCGTTCCAGCGATCGATGGCCCAGCTCGTCGAGGATGCCGGCGGTTCGGAGGCGCTCGCCGCGCAGCTGTCGATCCTCGCCGAGGGGGCGCAGAGCACTGCGGCGATCTCCGGTGATCCGCAGGCCGCTGTCCAAGCGCGCAGCGCCGCGGAGGTGCTCATCACGGCTTCGCTCGCCTGACGCTTCGTCGGTGAGCGCCGACACCGTTCTCGTCCGCTAGGGGTGGTCCTCGGCATCCGTCCCTGACAGGATCGGAGGACTCACCGCACGACGGAAGGGACGACGATGTCCGACCAGGTGTTCATCTTCATCGCGCTGGGGCTGTACTTCGCAGCCATGCTGATCATCGGCTACGTGGCCTTCAAGCGCACGACGGATCACGAGGACTACATGCTGGGCGGCAGGAATCTGCCGCCGTGGGTGGCGGCGCTCAGCGCCGGGGCATCCGACATGTCCGGGTGGCTCGTCATGGGACTGCCGGGGGCGATTTACCTGTCCGGCCTGATCGAGGCGTGGATCGCGATCGGCCTGACGATCGGCGCGTACCTGAACTGGCTTCTCGTGGCGCCGCGGCTGCGGGCCTACACGCAGGTGTCGCGCAACTCCATTACGGTGCCGAGCTTCTTCGAGAACCGCCTGCGCGACTCGTCGCGGCTGCTGCGGATCCTCGCCGGCGTGGTCATCCTGGTGTTCTTCACCCTCTACATCTCGTCCGGGATGGTCGCGGGCGGCGTGTTCTTCGAGAGCTCGTTCAACTCGGACTACCTGCTCGGGATGGCGCTCGTGGCCGGCGTCACGCTGCTGTACACGCTGTTCGGCGGGTTCCTCGGGGCCTCCTTCACGGATGTCGTGCAGGGGTTGATGATGCTGATCGCGTTGATCGTCGTGCCGATCTCAGCCGTCGTCGCGGTCGGCGGATTCGGCGAGGTCGGCGCGTACGTCGAGGAGCTCGCTCCGGACCACATGTCGTTCCTCGGCGGCACCGCGTTGACCGGCGGCACGCTGCTCGCCATCGTCTCGTCGCTGGCGTGGGGGCTCGGCTACTTCGGACAGCCCCACATCATCGTGCGCTTCATGGCGCTGCGCAGCCCCCGCGAGGCGAAGAGCGCGCGTCGCATCGGGATGACCTGGATGATCATCTCATTGATCGGGGCCGTCTTCTCGGGCTTCGTCGGTATCGCGTACATGGCGTCGCAGGGCATCGATCTGGCGAACCCCGAGACCGTGGTCCTGGTCATGTCGCAGACGCTGCTGCATCCGTTCGTCGCCGGTCTCGTGCTGGCCGCCGTGCTCGCGGCGATCATGTCGACGATCTCGAGCCAACTGATCGTGTGCTCGTCCGCGCTGGTCGAGGACCTCTACAAGGTCATGCGCAAGACGCCGCCGGACGGCAAGCGCATGGTCCTGCTCGGGCGGATCGCCGTGCTCGCCGTTGCGATCGTCGCCGCCATCCTGGCGCTCGTCCCCGACGACACGATCCTCGGCCTGGTGTCGTTCGCCTGGGCCGGGTTCGGCGCGGCGTTCGGCCCGCTGATCCTGCTCAGCCTGTTCTGGCGTCGACTGACCAACTGGGGAGCGCTCGCCGGGATGTTCGTCGGCGCGGCAGGCGTGTTCATCTGGGATGCGGCCTGGCCGGAGATGTACGAGCTGCTGCCCGCGTTCGTGTGCGCGATGATCGCGGCCGTCGTCGTCAGTCTGCTGACGCACCGCGCAGGGTCGGAGCGCCAGCAGGAGATCCTGCAGGAGTTCAGCGACACCGGAGCGCTGCTGCTGGTGAACGGCGTCGGGCGGGGTGCGCGGGGCGACCGGATGACGCCCTGAGCCCGGGCGGGACGGTGTGCGGCGCACCGACGGTCTGAAGTCCGAAGTCGGTGCTCTCGTGCGCCGGCGGTCCGACGGTCCGAGGCGCGAAGCCGCTGCATTCGTGCGCCGTGGCTGGGTTCGCGAAGCCTATGCTCTGAAGCGCGCTGGAGCCCGTTCAGGTCGCGAATTCTGCTGTTCTGACGCGAACGAAGCGGCAGATTCTGCGACCTGAACACCCGCGCTGACTTGGATTCCGACGGAAAGTGCGACCTGGACGCGCGGGCGGCCGGGATCTACGGCTGGGATGCCGGGGGACAGCGTGGGGTCAGTGCACGAGCGCGCCGCCGCGGGGCGGCAGGTCGCCGTCGCGGCGCTCGATCCCGCGCAGGGATGCCGCGACGAACGCCGCGATCTTGCGGGCGCCCTCGATGCGGAAGTGCGTGTCGTCCGTCAGCCCATCCGGCCATGCCGCCGTCTCGCCGGGAGCGTAGTGCGACAGCAGGCGGGCCGACCCCTCGTCGCCGAGGTCCTCGTACAGCCAGGTGGTGAACACCGACAGGTCGATCAGCGGCGCATCCAGCTCGTGGGCGAGATCGCGGACGGCGTTGGGATAGTCGCCATGCGTCGGCGTGACGCGGTCGCCGTCGAACCAGCGCCGGGCGCAGGACGTGCAGAGCACGGCATCCGCTCCGCGCTCGCGCACGTCGGAGACGAACCGGCGGAGGCGGTCCTGGTAGCCGCCGCGGGAGGCGAGCAGCTCCGGCTGCTTCTGATCGTTGTGCCCGAACTGGATGATCACGGTGTCGCCTGGTCGGACGTCGGCGAGCAGCTGCTCCCATGATCCGGACTCGATGAACGACTCGGTGGTGGCGCCCCCGAACGCGTGGTTGCGGGTGGAGACGCCTGAGGTCTCTTCGAGGAACTGGCCCCAACCGCTCATGGGCACTTCCTGCGGTTTCATCGGTGCGACGGTCGAGTCGCCTGCGAGATGGTAGGTCACGGATCGAGTCTGGCACGGGAAACGTTTTCTCGCGACCGGTGCAGTTCGCGAGACGTACTTTGCGGGGCGAAACAGGGTCACCCCGGGTAAGTCTCACACCGCAGGCCAAGTCTTGCGGACCGGGAGAAATAGGGCATTCGCCCGATGTCCGCCGGGTGCCTTAGAGCGGAGTGTGGAGGCATCCCTACCGAGGAGCCACCATGTACGAGCACCCGTCCCTCACGATCACCGCCATGCTCGAGGAGCAGCAGATGCTGAACCGTGCCGTCGAGCGGCGTCGCGCCATTCTCGAGCGCCTGGAGACACAGGGCGTGCCACGGCCGAGCTGGCTCGACCGTGTGCGTGCCGCCGCCCGCGGCGGATCCCCGCGGGCGGCGGCGCGCAGCACGACCGCGGCTGCGGACTCGAGGACGGCCGCGACGATCACGGATGCCGCCGAACCGGCGGGTCGTACTCGGCTGCTCCCCCTGGGTGCGGCCCGAGTGCCGGAAGACGCCATGCCCGCCGACAGCGCGCTCGCCGACGCCGACATCCTCGTCCTGCCGGTCCGGTGACGCCGACAGCGGTCACTGCGCCCGCCCCGGATGTCCGTGGGGAGTGGGACGATGAAGGCATGTCCCTCGCGACGCTCACGTCGACGATGGTCGGCCGAGACGCCGACCTCGCCGACGTCATGCGCGCGTTCGAGCGCGCTGATGCCGGCGAGCCGACGACCGTGCTGATCGAAGGCGAGGCGGGCATCGGCAAGACCCGGCTGGTGCGCGAGTTCCAGGCGTCCGTCGACGAGCAGGCTGATGTGCACGCCGGCTGGTTCCTCGACCTCGGCGCCGCCCGGACGCCGTTCGGCCCGCTGATCGGCATCCTGCGCTCGCTCGTGTCGGTCCTCGGGCCCGACGACGCGCTGACCGCGGTCGGCGCCGGTGGCGAGGCGCTGCGCATGCTCCTGCCGGAACTCTCGACCGAGGCGGTGCGTCGCGACCGCACCAGCCCCGAAGCGCTCCGCGACGCGATCGCCACGCTCATCGAGGCCGCGGCGACGCGCCGTCCGCAGATCATCCTCGTCGAGGATCTGCACTGGGCGGACGACTCGACACTGTCGCTGTTGTCGTTCCTGCTGCGCACCCTCGATCATGGCCGCGTCCTCCTCCTGCTCACCTGCCGCTCAGAAGACGTCCGTCGCGGGGATGCGACCAGTCGATTCATCGCGGACGTCCGGCGCGCCCGCCTGGTCGAGCGGATCGTGCTCGACCGACTGGATGCCGATGGCACGCGCGCCCTGGCCGAGCAGCTCTCCGGGCGACGGCTGAGCGACGCCGCGCTGGAGCGGATGCATGAGCGCGCCGAGGGCGTCCCGTTCTTCATCGAGGAGCTCGCCTGCTGCTCGGATGAACCTCTGCCGGAGAGCCTGAGCGGACTCCTGCTCACTCGCTTCGACCGCCTCGCCGACGACGCGAGGACCGTCGTGCGCATCGCGGCGGGAGCCGAACGGGCGCTCTCGCATCCGCTTCTCGCGCGGCTGACCGGGTTCGACGACGACCGCCTCGACGCGGCGATCAGAGAGGCGACGGCGAGCGGCATCCTTGTCGTCGACGACGAGCACTACCGCTTCCGCCATGCGCTGCTGCGCGAAGCCGTGCACGACGATCTGCTTCCCGGCGAGCGGGCGCGACTGCACCGGTCGTACGCCGAGGCTCTCGAGGAGCACGGGTCTCGCAACCACGCGTCGCTCGCGTATCACTGGCGCCTCGCGCAGGATCGCCGGCGGGCCCTCGCGTCGGCGATGGCGGCGATGCGGCAGGCCAAGTCCGGCTATGCGTTCGCGAGCGCCGCCCGGTTCGGCGAGCTCGTGCTCGAGCTGTGGGAACAGGTGCCCGACGCGGAGGACGCCGCGGGCATCGACCGTGTCTCGTTGCTCATCACCCTCGGTTCGGTGCTGCGCAACGCCGGCGACGACGAGAGGGCGCTCGCCGTCGTCCAGCTCGGTCTGGATGAACTCGACGAGCAGACCGTCGACCCCGTGCAGCACATCCGTCTCGTGCGCGACCGTGCTCAGTACCTCTCGAACCTCGGGCGGCCCGGTCCAAGGCAAGGGTACGAGCTCGCCCTCGCACTGCTCGATGAGCACGGGATCATCGACGGCCACCTGCGCGCCACGGTGCTCAACGGACTGGCGAGCCGGCACATGCTCGCCGGACGCTCGGTCGCCTCGGTCATCGCGGCGACCGCCGCGGAGCGCGCGGCGACATCGGCGGCGGACGAGAGCGAGCGTTCGATCGCGCTGAACCTGCGCGCCTGTTCGCTCATGCTGCTCGGCGAGCTGGACTCCGGCCAACGGGCGTTCGATGAGGCGGAGCATCTCGCCCAGGGCGGGCGGGCGGGCGTGCAGTTCCGCGTGAACTACTCCGACTCGCTGACTCTGCGGGGCCACTATCGTGCGGCGCTGCGCGTCGCCGAAGAGGGGCTCGAACGCGTGCGCGAGCTCGGAGTGCTGCGCAGTTCGGGCGGTGCGCTCACCCAGAACATGATCGAGCCGCTCATCGCGCTCGGCGAGATCGAGCAGGTCGAGCGTCTGCTCGCAACGGTGCCGGATCGTCACATCGTGCAGCGCTCGGGGCTGTATCTGTCGACGTCGCGCATCCGCGCGCTGGCCTGGCGCGGGCGCGTCGACGACGGCGGCCAGGTGTGGGACGAGTGGATGCCTGCGCTGCTGCGCACCGCACCCATGGAACGGCAGGTCTGGTACTACGCGATCGAGGCGGACTTCGCGCTGGCGATCGCCCGCGGCAACTGGACCGGTGCCCTCGGCGTGATCGGTCGGATGGTGGCGGACGACGGACCCGCGCTCGCGAACCAGCGCCGCCTGCTGATCGAGGGGGCATGGGCCGTCGCCGAGGCGCGAGCCGTCGGCGCCGAATCGGATGCTGCAGGCGCAGCGATCCGCGACGCCTGGGAGGCTCAGCCGGAGTCCCTCCAAGACGCCGGGTGGACCGACGTGATGCGCGCACTACTGCAGGGCGAGCGGTCGGCGCTCGAGGGCGCAGTGCTCGCGAGCGACGTCGACGACATGCCGGCCGTGGTGCGGGTGGCCGTCCGGCTGGAGCTGGCTCGAGTCCTGCTCACGGAAGGAGACCGCCCAACGGCGGGCGTGCATCTCGACGACGCGGGGCGCATCGCCGCCGAGATCGGTCACGATCGGCTGCAGCGCTCCGTGGCCGAGCTGGTCGCACGGACCGGCGCGCACGGCGCAGCCGCTCACGATCCCGAACTGACGGCTCGTGAACGGCAGGTGCTCGAGCTCGTGGCGGAAGGACTCAGCAATCGCCAGATCGGCGAACGCCTGTTCATCAGCACGAAGACGGCGAGCGTGCACGTGTCGGCGATCCTCCGCAAGCTCGGCGTCGCGACGCGCACCGAGGCGGCGCTGGTCCTGGCCCGCCGCTGATCTTCGCCCTCGAGCCTCGGACGAGACGAGACGAGACGAGGCACGGGCTTGGCGCGCATCCGTCTATAGGTTAGGCTCTCCTAACGTGAATGCACCCGATCCTCACGCCCCCGTCAGCGCGCTGCGCGGCGACAATCTGGCACTCGGGTATCGCAAGGATCGGGTCGTCCACGACGTCTCGCTGCAGTTGCGCCCCGGCGCTGTCACCGCTCTCATCGGCCCGAACGGCAGCGGCAAGTCCACGGTGCTGCGCTCACTCGCGAGACTGCACCCGATCGACGCCGGCACCGTGCACGTCGGCGACGCCGAGTCGCGCACGCTCAACGCCCGCGAGTTCGCGCGCACGGTCGCGATGCTGTCGCAGTCGCGGCCGCATCCGTCCGGCCTGGAGATCCGTGATGTCGTCGCGTTCGGACGCCACCCGCATCGCGGCCGCTTCTCGGGCGTGAGCGATGCCGACCGGGCGGCCATCGAGCGCGCGCTGACTCTCACCGGACTCACCGAGATGGCGCACCGCGCGGTCGACGAGCTCTCCGGCGGCGAACTGCAGCGCGTGTGGCTGGCCACCTGCCTCGCCCAGGACACCGGCATCCTGCTCCTGGACGAGCCGACCAACCATCTCGATCTGCGCTACCAGATCGAGACGCTCGAACTCGTGCGCGACCTCGCCGACCGCGGCACCGCGCTCGGCGTCGTGCTGCACGATCTCGACCACGCGGCATCCGTCGCCGACGAGGTCGTCCTCGTCCACCGCGGCCGCGTCCGCGCGGCCGGATCCCCTGAACACGTGCTCACTTCCGAGAACCTCTCCGAGGTCTACGGACTGCGCATCGACACCGTCGTCGACGCCGAGACAGGCCACGTCCGCGTGTACCCGCGCGGGCGTCACCAAGAGCGGCGCCGCTCGGCATCCGATGCCATGGCCGCCGCCTCGACGATCTGAACAGAGGAATGATGAAGAAGGCTCCCCTCGCCTCGCTCGCGACGCTCGGCGTCCTCGCGCTCGCGCTGTCCGGCTGCAGAACGACCGATGTCACAGCGGAGGACACCGCCGCCCCCGAGTCCGTCGTCAGCGCCGACTGCTCGGCCGACGACACCGCGACCTCCACGGACGCGGTTACGCTGACCGACGACTACGGTCGCACCGTCGAGCTCGACAAGCCGGCCGAGCGCGTCGCCATTCTGGAGTGGCAGCAGATCGAGGATGCCCTCACGCTGTGCGTCACGCCGGTCGCCGTCGCGGATGCCGAGGGCTATTCGACCTGGGACACCGCAGAGGTGCTCCCCGAGGGCGTCACCGATGTGGGCACGCGCCAGGAGCCGAACCTCGAGGCGCTGTTCGCCACCAACCCCGACCTCGTGATCGTCGAGGCATCCAGCGCTGACGACGAGATCATCGCCCAGCTCGAGGCGTACGACGTCCCCGTGCTCGCCACGATCGGCGCCGATGCGGTCGACCCGATCGCGAAGATGCTCGCGACGTTCGACCTCATCGCGCAGGCGACCGGTCGCGAGGAGCGCGCCCAGGTCGTCACCGACGAGTTCGACGCCTACCTGGCCGATGCCAAGGGCGATCTCGCGGATGCCGACTTGGCCACCACCGACTTCGTCTTCTTCGACGGCTGGGTCGATGGCGGCAACGTCGCGATCCGTCCGTTCGGGCAGGGGTCGCTCATCGGCGAGATCGGTGAGGAGCTCGGGCTCACGAACGCGTGGACCGGCGAGGTCGACGCCGCGTACGGCCTCGGTCAGACGGACATCGAGGGCATGGTCGCCGTCGGCGACGCGAATCTGCTGCACACCGGCACGGAGGCCGAGGTCGAGGACGACTTCCTCTCGGCGCTCGAGAGCAACCCCGTCTGGGAGTCGCTGCCCGCCGTCACCGAGGAGCGCGTCTACAGCTTCCCTGGCGGCATCTGGACCTTCGGCGGTCCCCGCTCGGCCCAGCAGATCATCGACGCGTACGTCGACGCGCTGAGCAAGTGACGCTCGCCGAGACGCGCGGCACGCCGGCCGGCGCGGATGCCGCGACCGCTCAGCGTCCCGCGCGGCTCGGTCCTGTCTCAGCGCTGGTCGCGCTGGGCATCCTGCTCGTGCTGGTGTCGCTCTGGCATCTGACGCAGGGTACGAGCGGCGCCGTCTTCGCCGACGAGACCGTGCTGTGGGGTTCGCGCATCCCGCGCCTCGCCGCCGGTGTCACGGTCGGCATCGCGCTGGGCGTGGCCGGCACGCTGCTGCAGTCGCTGTCGCGCAACGCACTGGCCTCGCCGGACACGCTCGGCATCACTGCCGGTTCCTACCTCGCCGTCACGGTGATCGCGGCGTTCGGCATCGCCGTGCCGATCTGGGCATCAGGGACGGTCGCGTTCGCCGGTGGTCTCGTCGGCGCGGTCATCGTGCTCGGCCTCGCGGGCGGCGCGGCGTCCTCGACCACCAGACTCGTCCTGGCCGGCTCCGCGCTGGCGATGGCGTTCCAGGCGGCGACGTCGACCCTGCTCATCCTGTTCTCGGAGGAGACCAAAGGGCTGCTCGCCTGGGGGAGCGGTTCGCTCACCCAGTTGAATCTGGATGCCTTCCTGCAGGCGGCTCCGATCGTCCTGCTCGTGCTCACGGTCGCGATCCTGATGGGGCGCCGCTTCGACGTGCTCGCGCTCGGCGACGACACGGCGTCTTCGCTGGGGGTGCCGATCCGCTCGACGCGCGCCGCCGGCATCCTGTTCGCCGTGGCTCTGACCGCGATCTCGGTCACCCTCGCCGGTCCGCTCGGCTTCGTCGGGCTGTGCGCTCCGGTGCTCGCACGGCTGCTCACTCGGGTGGTCCCCGGGCTGACCCGCCACGTCTTCCTCCTGCCGGCCTCGGGACTCATCGGGGCGCTGGTGGTCATCCTCTCGGATGCCCTCCTGCGCGCGCTGCTCGGGGCCGAGGCGGCCATCAGCATCCCGACCGGCGTCGCGACGACACTGCTCGGAGCCGTCATCCTCGTGCTGATGGCGCGCAGGCTGCGGGATGCCGGGCCCACCCGCGAGCCTCCGAAGGTGCGTTTCGGCGTGCGCAGCCGCGGGCGGTTCTGGGCAGTGCTCGTGCTGTCCGTCGTCGGCGTCGTCGGGATCGTCGTCGCCGGACTGCTGCTCGGCACGAGCCTGCTGCGCACTGGCGACGTGTCGCTGTGGCTGCAGGGGCAGGCGCCGCCGCAGATCGCCTTCGCCCTGTCCGAGCGTGCGCCCCGCATCGCGGCGGCCGTGTGCGCCGGTGCCGCGTTGGCGCTCTCCGGAACTCTCATTCAAGCCGTCAGCCGAAACCCGCTCGCCGACCCCGGCATCCTCGGAGTGACCGGCGGTGCCGGCCTCGGCGCCGTGATCGTCGTCACCAGCGCGGTCGCCTCGACGGCGGGGATGATCGCCGCGGCCGTGGTGGGAGCACTGCTGGCCTTCGCGCTGGTGTACCTGCTCGCATGGCGACGGGGACTCAACGCCGACCGGTTCATCCTCATCGGGATCGGCGTCTCCTACGGAGCGGTCGCGCTGACGACGTTCGTACTGCTGCAGGCGAACCCCTGGGACACGCCCAAGATCTACACCTGGCTCTCCGGCACCACCTATGGGCGGGTGTGGGAGCAGATCATCCCGATCGCCGTCGTCCTGCTGGTCGCTCTGCCTCTCGCCTTCGCGCTGCGTCGCGAAGAGGACGTGCTCGCGCTGGATGAGGACACTCCGCGCCTCGTCGGCATCGGTCTCGAGCGCACACGGCTCGTGCTGCTCGTGACCGCGGCGGTGCTGGCGGCGCTGAGCGTCACGGCGGTCGGCGTGATCGGCTTCGTCGGACTCGTCGCCCCGCACGCCGCTCGCGCGCTGGTGGGGGCGCGGCACGCACGCGTGATCCCGGTCGCGGTGCTGCTGGGAGCGCTGCTGGTTGGTGCCGCCGACACGATCGGGCGGACGGTCATCGCGCCGGAACAGCTGCCGGCAGGGCTCGTCGTCGCGCTGCTCGGTGCGCCGTACTTCGTGTGGCTGCTCTGGCGGTCGCGCGACGCGTAAGCGGTTCGTTCGTCGAGGGAGGACGGCGGAGCCGGACGAGGGGAACGGGCTCGCTCAGTGGTCGGACCACTCCTCCGCGAGGATGCCGTAATTCATGCCGTCCATCCATTCGCCGGAGCGGTGCAGCGCCGTCTTGCGGCTGAACTCCTCTCGGCGCATGCCGAGACGCTCCATGAGTCGCCACGACGCCTCGTTCGCGGCGAAGCATCCGGCGTGCACTCGGCGCAGCCCGAGCGGGCCGAAACACACATCGATCACGGCGCGGACGGCCTCCGTCGCGTAGCCGTGTCCGGTGAACGCGGGCGCCAGCGCCCAGCCGAGCTCGGCTTCGACCCCGGCCGCCTGATCCCTCACCTCGCGCTGCGACCAGCCGTCGCCGATACGCACCATGATGTCGCCGATGACCGGAGCTCCGCCGTCCTGCAGGAGCGTGATGGCGAAGAGCGTGTTCAACCGGTCGGGGTCCCGCATGCGCTCCTGGAAGTACTCCAGCGATCCCGCTCCGCCGCCGAGCCAGTTGTTCACCTCCGGGAGTCGGCGGTACTCCCATATCGCCTCGAGGTCTTCGGGTGCTGCACGGCGGATCTCCAAGCGCGCGGTGCGGGCGGGCCAGGCGTTCTCGGTCATCGCCCCAGGCTACGGGGCGCTACACCACGAGCCGATAACCCATCCCGGACTCGGTGAGCAGGTGGACGGGAGCGCTCGGTTCCCGCTCCAGCTTCTTGCGCAGCTGCGACATGTACAGACGCAGGTACCCGGAGTCCGCGACCTGCTCGGTGCCCCAGATCTCCTTGAGCAGTTCCTGCCGGGTGACGAGAGCGCCCGGATGCCGCGCCAGATGCTCCAGCATCCGCCACTCCGTCGGCGTCAGATGCACGCGCTCGCCGGCGCGGGTGACCATCCGCGCCGACAGATCGACGACGACGTCGCCGAACGCGATCGTCGATTCGCCCCCGGTCGACGCCGAGCGCCGCGAGAGCGCGCGCAGCCGGGCCAGCAGCTCATCCACCTGGAAGGGCTTCGTGACGTAATCGTCGGCGCCGGCATCCAGCGCATCCACCTTGTCTCCGGAACCAGTGCGTCCGGAGACCACGATGATCGGGATGGTCGTCCATCCCCGCAGCGCCTGGATCACCTCGATCCCGTCGAGCCGCGGCATCCCGAGGTCGAGAAGGATGATGTCGGGGTGCGTCTGCGCCGCCATCGCGATGGCGGCGGCTCCGTCCGCCGCGGCGACCACGTCGTATCCGTGCGCGGCCAGCGTGATGCGCAGCGCCCGCACCATCTGCGGATCGTCATCGGCGATGAGCAGCTTCATCCCGCGGTTCCTCTTCCGTCGATATCCGGCTCGGACAGCGGGAGCGAGACCACCATGGTCAGGCCTCCCCCTGGGGTGTCCTCGGGGCTCAGGGTACCGCCCATGCCCTCGGTGAATCCGCGCGACAGCGCGAGCCCCAGCCCGAGTCCGGTCGAGTTGTCGGTGTCGCCCAAGCGCTGGAACGGCTGGAACATGGTCCCCTGTCGCTCCTGCGGGACGCCGACGCCCCGATCGACGACGCGGATCTCGGCCCTCGTGCCCAGCCGGCTCGTCGACACCAGCACGCGTTCGCCATCGGGGGAGTGGCGGAACGCGTTCGCGAGCAGGTTGACCAGCACGCGCTGCAGCAGCACGGGGTCGGCGCTGAGCGGCGGCAGCTCGGCATCCAGTGCGAGCTCGACATCCGCGGGGCCCAGGGAGAGCTCATCGAGGGCGGCGAGGATGCTTCCGCCGGCGTCCACATACGTCGTCGACACCGCCAGGACACCGGCCTGCACGCGGCTGACGTCCAGCAGGTCCGTCACGAGCTTCGACAGCGTCTCGAGGCTCTCGTCCGCTGTGGCGAGCAGCTCGGCGCGATCCGCGGCGGACATCCGGCCGGTGCCGCGCAGGCCCCCGATCGCCGCGACCGCCGAAGCGAGCGGTCGGCGCAGATCGTGGCTCAGCGCCGACAGCAGAGCGCTGCGCACCTGATCCGTCTCGGCGAGGGCCTCGGCCTCGCGGGCCGTCGCGCTGAGGTCAGTGTGCTCGATGGCCGCCGTGAGCTGCGCGATGATCACGTCGAGCAGGCGCCGCGACGGCGCATCCAGCGGCCCGCCGTGCAGTTCGAGCGTGGCGCGGGGTTCGCCGTTCACGGCGCCGACCGGGTAGGTCGTGGATCGCCCGTCGCGCAACGGCTCGCCATCGCGGGCGATCACGACGCCGTCGCGCGCGACGAGCCGCACCCCGCTCAGGCCGAACGCCTCGCGGGTGCGCGAGACGAGGGCGAGTACGGCGCTCTCCCCGCGGAGCACGTTCCCGGCCACCGAGGCGAGCAGCTCGGCCTCCGCCGTCGCCCGCTGCGCGTCACGAGCGCGGCGAGCTGCCTGGTCGACGATGAGACTCACGAGGATGGCGATCGTGACGTACAGGAGCAGGGCGATCGCGTGCAGCGGATGCGCGATGGTCACGGTGTACAGCGGTGCGACGAACAGGACATCCAGTGTGATGCCCGACAGCACCGCGGCGAATACGGCCGGTCGGATGCCGCCGATGAGGGCGACGATCACGACGAGCAGCTGGTACGCGAGCACTTCCGACGTGATCGATTCGGGACTGCGCAGTGAGAACAGCAGCCAGGAGAGCAGAGGACCGAACACCAGCGCGACGGCGAATCCGAGCAGTTGCCGGCGCCACCCGAGAGCGCCCCCGGTGATCCGCGGCAGTGCTGCGCGCCCGCCGGCCGCGGCGTGCGTGACGATGTGCACGTCGATGTCGCCGGACCGGCGGATCACCTCGGTGCCGACGCTGGGGCCCGTCAGCGCTGCGGCGAGACGCCCGCGCCGGCTGACGCCGATCACGAGCTGCGTGGCATCCACCGTGTGCGCGAAGTCCACCAGTGCCTCGGGCACGTCGTCCGAGACGATCTGGTGATAACTGCCGCCGAGCGAATCGACGAGCGACCGTTGCGTCGTCAGCGCGCCAGGCACATCGCGCCGCAATCCGTCCTGCGAGTACACGTGCACTGCGAGAAGCTCACCGCCGGCGGAACGGGCCGCGATGCGCGCTCCCCGACGCAGCAGTGTCTCGCCCTCCAGGCCGCCGGTGAGCGCCACGACGACGCGTTCACGGGCCTGCCAGCTGCCCTCGATCCCCTGCTCGGCGCGGTAGGTGCGCAGGGCGCTGTCCACCTCGTCGGCGAGCCACAACAGGGCCAGCTCGCGCAGAGCGGTGAGATTGCCGAGGCGGAAGTAGTTCGACAGCGCCGCATCGATGCGCTCGGCGGGGTAGACGAGCCCGGCCGACAGACGGTCGCGCAGGGTCTGCGGCGCGAGATCGACGACCTCGATCTCGTCCGCGCCGCGCACCACGGCATCCGGGATGGTCTCCTGTTGGGCGATGCCGGTGATCTTCTCGACGACGGCGTTGAGCGATTCGATGTGCTGCACGTTGACCGTCGTGATCACGTCGATCCCGGCATCCAACAGCTCGTCGACGTCCTGCCAGCGCTTGGGGTTGCGGGAACCCGGCGCATTCGTGTGCGCGAGCTCGTCGACGAGTGCGATCTGCGGCGCGCGGGCGAGCACGGCGGTCACGTCCATCTCGGTGAGCTCGACGCCGCGATGCTGTTCGACATGCCGCGGGACCACGGGCAGCCCCGCTGCCTGCGCCGCGGTGGCGCTGCGCCCGTGCGCCTCGACGTACGCGATGACGACGTCGACGCCGTCCTCCCGGAGTCGGTTGCCCTCCGCGAGCATCTCGAAGGTCTTCCCCACGCCGGGGGCCGCCCCGAGCAGGACTCGGAGGCGGCCGCGACGCGTCGTGCGTCCTTCCGTCATGAGCCCTCCTGCCCGTCGAGTGCCAGATTCAGCTCCACGACGTTGATGCGCTCCTCGCCGAGGAACCCCAGGTCCCGCCCTTGAATCCTAGACTCCACGAGGGTGCGCACCTCGGTCTCTTCCATACCGCGCTCCTCGGCGACGCGAGGCACCTGCAGGAGTGCATAGTCGACGCTGATGTGCGGGTCCAGGCCCGACCCGGATGAGGTCACGGCGTCCGCGGGGACGTCCGCGACGGGCACGCCCTCGCGCTCAGCGATCGCGTGCCGCTGCTCGTCGATCGCGGCGACGAGCTCTGGGTTCTCCGGCCCGAGGTTGCTGCCGGTCGAGCCGCGTCCGTCGTACCCGGCCGCCGAGGGGCGGGACTGGAAGTACTCCGGCAGGGCCTCCCCGTCGGAATCCGCGAAGGACTGGCCGATCAGTGCACTGCCGACGACGGTGCCCTTCTCATCGGCGACCGGGGACCCGTTCGCCTGCCACGGCATCGCGAGCTGTCCGATGCCGGTGATGACGAGCGTGTAGCCGACGCCCAGAACGAGTGTGAAGACGAGCATCGCGCGGATCGCGACGCCGACGGTGCGCACCGTGGTGCGGGACTGAGACATGATCTGCCTTTCCAGAAGTGTGAAGCGTCAGAAGCCGGGGAGCAGGCTGACGACGAGATCGATGAGCTTGATGCCGATGAACGGCGCGATGACGCCGCCGAGGCCGTACACGAGGAGGTTGCGCTGCAGGATCTGCGCGGCGCTCGCCGGTCGGTACGCGACGCCGCGGAGGGCGAGCGGGATGAGGAAGACGATCACGATCGCGTTGAAGACGATCGCGCTCGTCACCGCCGAGGCCGGGGAGTGCAGCTGCATGATGTTCAGCGCGGCGAGCCCGGGGAACACCCCCATGAACATGGCAGGGATGATCGCGAAGTACTTCGCGATGTCATTCGCCAGCGAGAACGTCGTCAGTGCGCCGCGCGTGATGAGCAGCTGCTTGCCGATCCGGACGATGTCGATGAGCTTGGTCGGATCCGAGTCGAGATCGACCATGTTGCCGGCCTCCTTGGCCGCCGACGTGCCCGTGTTCATCGCCACTCCGACGTCCGCCTGCGCGAGCGCCGGCGCGTCGTTCGTCCCGTCACCTGTCATCGCGACGAGCCGCCCTCCCTCCTGCTCGCGGCGGATCAGCGCGAGCTTGTCCTCCGGTGTCGCCTCGGCGAGGAAGTCGTCGACACCGGCCTCCTGCGCGATGGCGGCGGCCGTGAGCGGGTTGTCGCCGGTGATCATGACGGTGCGGATGCCCATCGATCGCAGCTCCTCGAAGCGCTCGCGCAGGCCCGTCTTGACGATGTCCTTGAGATGCACGACGCCCAGCACCCGGCCGCTGCCGTCCGCAGCCTTCACGGCGACGACGAGCGGGGTCCCGCCGCTGCCGGCGACGGCATCCGTCCGTCGGGTGAGCTCGGCATCCGCAGCGCCCAGACCGAGCCAGCCGCTCACGGCGGAGCCGGCGCCCTTGCGGATCTGCGTCCCGTCGGCGAGATCCAGCCCGCTCATCCTGGTCTGCGCCGTGAACGGCACGATCACGGCGTCCGCCGGCTGGTCGATCCGGATGCCGCGTGCTCCGGCGAGCTCGACGATCGATGAGCCCTCCGGGGTCGGGTCGGCGAGCGACGACAACGCGGCGGTCCGCAGCAGCTCGGCCTCGTCGACGCCGTCGAGCGGCACGACCTCGTCGGCGCGGCGGTTGCCGTACGTGATGGTGCCGGTCTTGTCGAGCAGCAGCGTGGTGACATCGCCCGCCGCCTCGACGGCGCGTCCGGACATCGCGAGCACGTTGCGCTGCACGAGCCGATCCATGCCGGCGATGCCGATCGCCGACAGCAGCGCGCCGATCGTCGTCGGGATCAGGCAGACGAGAAGGGCGATGAGCACGGGGATGCTGACCGGGGAGGCCGCGAACGACGCGATCGGGTTCAGCATGAGCACCGCGACGACGAAGACGATCGACAGGCTCGCGAGAAGGATGTTCAGCGCGATCTCATTGGGCGTGCGCTGCCGGTTCGCGCCCTCGACGAGCGCGATCATGCGGTCGACGAACGTCTCGCCCGGCTTCGACGTGATGCGCACGACGATCCGGTCGGACAGCACGCGCGTCCCGCCGGTGACGGCGCTGCGGTCTCCGCCCGATTCGCGGATGACCGGTGCGCTCTCGCCCGTGATCGCCGATTCGTCGACCGTCGCGATGCCGGCGACGATGTCGCCGTCGCCGGGGATCAGCTCCCCGGCCTCGACGACGACCACGTCATCCCGCTGCAGTTCCGACGAGGCCACATCGGTGGTCGGCGCGCGATGCGCATCGGCATCCGTCGCCGCGTCGTAGCCGACCACGCGACGGGCGAGGGTGCTCGTCCTGGTCTTGCGCAGTGTGGCGGCCTGCGCCTTGCCGCGGCCCTCGGCGACGGACTCCGCGATGTTCGCGAAGAACACCGTCAGCCACAGCCACGCGGCGATGCCCCACGTGAAGCCGGCGGGGACCGGCGTGCCGCCGGACTCGGCCGCACCGGCCAGGAACGGCTCGGCGACGGCGAGGATCGTGGTGAAGGCGGCGCCGACCCAGACCAGCAGCATCACGGGGTTGCGCACGAGCGTCGCGGGGTTGAGCTTGCGCGCCGCACCGGGCAGGGCCTGGACGAGGGGACGCCAGCCGAACGCCCGGCGCGGGGCGGACGCATCGGATGCCGGTTCGGCGAGGTCCGGCGCCGGGCTTTCGGAGGAGGTGAGCAGTGCCATGTCAGACGAGTCCTTCGGCGAGGGGTCCCAGGGTGAGGACCGGGAAGTAGGTGAGAGCCGTGACGATGACCGCGACGGCGGTGAGCAGGCCGACGAACTGCGGCCGGTGGGTGGGCAGGGTCCCCGTGGTCGCCGGGATGCGCTCCTGCGCGGCGAGGGAACCGGCCAGCGCGAGTACGAGCACGATCGGCAGGAACCGCCCGAGCAGCATCGCGATCCCGAGGGCGGTGTTGAACCAGGGCGTGTTGGCGGTCAGACCCGCGAACGCCGAGCCGTTGTTGTTGGCGGCGGAGGTGAACGCGTAGAGCACCTCGCTCATGCCGTGCACACCGGGGTTCAGGATGCTCGTCGATACGACATCCTCACGGATGCCGGGGAGCGCGAAGCTCAGCGCCGTGCCGCCGAGGACGAGGACGGGCGTCACCAGGATGTAGAGGCTGGCGAGCTTGATCTCGCGCGGTCCGATGCGCTTGCCGAGGTACTCCGGGGTGCGGCCGACGAGCAGCCCGCCGATGAACACCGCGATCACGGCCAGCACGAGCATCCCGTACAGACCGGAGCCGACGCCGCCGGGGGCGACCTCGCCGAGCATCATGTTGATCATCGGCATCATGCCGCCCAGCGCCGTGTACGAGTCGTGCATCGAATTCACCGCACCGGTCGAGGTCAGCGTCGACGCACTGCCGAACAGCGCGGATCCGAGGATGCCGAAGCGCTGCTCCTTGCCCTCCATCGCAGCTCCCGCCAGTTCGGGTGCCGAGCCGCGGCCGGCCAGTTCGAAGGCGGACAGGGCGAAGGTCGACACGAGGAAGATCACACCCATGACCGCGGCGATCGCGTATCCCTGGCGGTCGTCGCCGACCATGCGTCCGAACGCACGGGGGAGCGAGAACGGGATCGCGAGGATCAGCACCATCTCGAGCAGGTTGGTCCACGCCGTCGGGTTCTCGAACGGGTGCGCGGAGTTCGCGTTGAAGAATCCGCCGCCGTTGGTGCCGAGCAGCTTGATCGCCTCCTGCGACGCCACAGGGCCGCCGGGGATCGCCTGCGTCGCCCCCGAGAGCGAGGTCACCTCGGTGAAGCCGGCGAAGTTCTGCACCACGCCACCGGCGATGAGCGCCAGAGCGCTGAGCGCGGCGATCGGGAGCAGGATGCGTCCGAGACCTCGGACGAGATCCACCCAGAAGTTGCCGATCGTGGTCGCGCCGCGCCGCGCGAAGCCTCGGATGAGCGCGACGGCGACGGCGAGACCGACCGCGGCCGAGACGAAGTTCTGCACGGTGAGACCGGCGAGCTGAACCGTGTACCCCATGGTCTGCTCGGGCGAGTACGACTGCCAGTTCGTGTTCGCGACGAAGGATGCCGCGGTGTTGAAGGCCAGCCCCTCCGGCACGGCGGGGAGCCCGAGCGACTGCGGAAGCACCGCCTGCACCCGCTGCAGGGCGTAGACGAGGAGGAGCCCGGTGACCGAGAAGATCAGCACGCCGCGGGCGTACGCCCGCCACGTCTGCTCCGATTCGGCGTCGACGCCGATCGCCCGGTAGGTCCACCGCTCGACGCGCAGATGCCGCGGCGAGGCATAGGTGCGGGCGATGTAGTCGCCCAGCGGGCGGTAGAGCACCACGAGCACGGCGATGAGGGTCGCCGCCTGCAGGATGCCGAGCCAGATCGTGGCGGTCATCAGAAGCGCTCCGGAAGGACGAGGGCGATGACGAGGTAGACGACGGCGGCGAGGGCGAGAGCCACGGCCGCGATCTCGAGGACGATCACAGCCGTTCCACCCCCTTCGCGACGAACGAGACGACGGCGAACAGCGCGAGAGTCAGCGCGAGATAGAGAAGATCGAGCACGAGACCCGATACAACTCCTGCGTCGCGGGGGCGGCATCGATCCTCACGGCATCCCTACGTGTTCGGGTCGGAACCATGCGGGATGCTCACGCCTCGGCGTCCGGGGGCCCCGCCGGCCGATGAGCACGACGGCCGTTCGCGACGACCGGCCGGCCGGCGCGCTCCTGTCCGGGCAGGGGCCGCGAGCGGCGCCCGTAGATGATCTCGGACGAATCCAGCAGCCACGGCACGAGCGTGATCGTCACGCCGTGCACGAGCATGAGCTGCGTGGCCACGCGCCGGGCGCGCCGGTTGTGCAGGAAGGTCTCCCACCAGTGCCCGACGATGTACTGCGGCAGATACACGGTGACGACCGACGGGCCGTGCTTCTCGCGGTACTGCGCGATGAACTGCGCGACGGGCTCGGCGTACGAGCGGTACGGCGACTGCAGGATGATCAGCGGCACCGGCATGAGGTGGTCCGCCCACTCCTGCTGCAGCTGGGCGGCCTCGTCGCCCTCGACGGCCACGTGCACGGCGACGGTCTTGCCGTGCTTGGCTGCGATCGCGTAGTCGAGCGCCTTCACGACCGGCTTCTGCAGCTTGTTGACGAGGACCAGCGCGACGTCGCCGGTCGATCCGAAGCGCGTCGTGTCGTCGATGGCGATCTCATGGTCGACGTCGCGGTAGTACCGCTTCACGCCCATCATCAGGAACGCGAGGACCGGGATGGCGAAGAACACCAGGTACGCCCCGTGCGTGAACTTCGTGATCGTGACGATGACCAGCACGAGGACCGTGAGGGTCGCGCCGGCGGAGTTGATCACCAGTCCCAGCCGGGCCCCACGGCGATCGGATGCCGAGGTGGCGGCGGCCCTCAGCATCCGCCGCCAATGGCGCACCATCCCGATCTGCCCGAGTGAGAACGAGACGAAGACGCCGATGATGTACAACTGGATCAGAGTCGTCAGCCGCGCCTGGAAGACGATGAGCACCGCGATCGCGGCGATGCCGAGCAGGATCATGCCGTTCGAGAACACCAGCCGGTCTCCGCGCGTGTTCAGCGCCTTCGGCGCGTAGCCGTCGCGGGCGAGCACGGCGCCCAGCAGCGGGAAGCCGTTGAACGCGGTGTTCGCGGCCAGCAGCAGCACGCAGGCGGTCGCGGCCTGGACGATGAAGAACAGGATGGTGCCCCCGCCGAAGGTGGCGGACGCGACCTGCGCCATCAGGCTCGGCTGCGGGGTCGCGCAGTCGAACCCGATGAGGGCGCACGGATCCTCCGCGTAGTGCACGCCGCTGATCAGCGCGAGCGCCGTGAGACCGGCGAACAGGCCGATGGCGATCGAGCCCATCAGCACGAGCGTGGCCTGGGCGTTGCGCACCTTCGGCGCGCGGAAGGCCGGGACCCCGTTGGCCACGGCCTCGACGCCGGTGAGCGCCGAGCAGCCGCTGGAGAACGCGCGCAGAATGAGCAGGATCACGGCCGCCTGACTGAGGTCCTCGGCGTGCACGGCGAACTCCGCGCTCGATGCCACCGGGGCGTCGCCCAGGAGCGTGCGGATCAGGCCGGTGACGATCATGACGCCGACAGAACCGATGAAGATGTATGTCGGGATCGCGAACGCGAACGACGCCTCGCGGACACCGCGCAGGTTCACGATGATGATGAGCACGACGAAGCCGACGGCCAGCTCGACGCGCGCCGGGTCCAGCCCCGGGAGCGCCGAGATGATGTTGTCGACCCCCGATGCCACCGACACGGCGACGGTCAGGACGTAGTCGACCAGCAGCGCGGATGCCACGACGACGCCGGGGATCTCGCCGAGGTTCTTGCGCGCGACCTCGTAGTCGCCGCCTCCGGACGGGTAGGCCTTGATGAGCTGGCGATAGCTCAGCACGACGACGATCAGCAGCACGACGACCGCGACGGCCACGATCGGAGTGAACGAGAGGAACGTGAGCCCGCCGATCAGCAGGATCATCACCAGCTCCTGCGGTGCATAGGCCACGGAGCTGAGCGCATCCGACGCGAAGATGGGCAGCGCTCGCCGTTTCGGCAGCAGTTGCTCGGCGCTCTCCTCCGACGAAAGCGGGTCGCCGAGCAGTATGCGCTTGACCAGCTGCGGTTCACGTGTCTCGTTCGTCACGTCCGGTGACGCTACGCCGCCGCGCGGGATCCGTGCGCGATCCTCACGCGATCCCTACGGCCCGTACGGGCTCCCTTACGGAATCCTCACACGGCGCGGGGAATACACTGGCGCCCTGTGGGGGATCAGGTTCTGCTGGCGGTCATCGCCATCGCGATCGGCGTCGGCTTCGGCATCCTGCTGTTCGTGCCGTTCGTGGCCATCAGCTATCGGCGCCGCGGGCGGTTGAGTCTCGGACGCACCCTGCTGTGGCTGGCAGCGCTCGTCTACTTCTGGGCGATCTGGACCTACACGCTGCTGCCGCTGCCCGACCCGGACGCGATCCGCTGCGTCGGCGCGATCACTGATCCTGCGGCCGTCGTGCGCGATGTGCAGAAGGCGTTCACCGCGGAAGGCAACCCGCTCACCCAGCCGGCACTGCTGCAGCTCGTCTTCAACGTGCTGCTGTTCGTTCCCCTCGGCGCGTTCCTGCGAGTGCTCGGCGGCCGCGGCATCCCGACCTCCCTCCTGGTCGGATTCGGGCTCTCGCTGCTGATCGAGACGACCCAGCTGACCGGCGTCTGGGGGCTGTACCCGTGCGCGTACCGGTTCTTCGACGTCGGCGACCTCATGACGAACACGCTCGGTGCCGTGGTCGGCTCGGTCGCCGCCCTCGTCGTCCCGCCTTCGATGCGGGGCATGGCTCCGAGGGCGGATGCCGCGCTGCCGCGTCGCGTGACCCGCGGACGTCGCGCGGTCGCGATGCTGTGCGACGTGCTCGGGTACTGGTTCGTCGCGGCCGGCATCGGCGTCGGTGCGCAGCTGTGGTTGCAGTACGTGGCCGGCGACCGTGAGGCGGTGCTGGACGGGCGGATCGCCGAAGCGCTGAGCATCGCCGTCGCCTCGGGTGCCTGGCTCGCGGTGATCCTGGTGACGGGCCGGTCCGTCGGCGACCACGCGGTGCAGCTGCGCTACCGGGGCGGGCGGATGCCGGAACCCCTCGCCAGGATGCTGCGCTGGGCCGGCGGCATCGGCGGCCTCTGGGCGCTGCAGCTGCTCGGCGGCGTGTTCGATGCGCTGTCATCGCTGCTGATCCTGCTCGCCTGCGTGCTGCTGTTCACGACCCGTGGCGGGCGCGGCCTGCCGGGGCTGCTCTCCGGTCGGCAGCTGGAAGACGCGAGAGCAGCGGCTCCGACATCCGGGTCGCGATGAGGCGCGCGCTCATCGCGAACGCACAGCCGATTCCGATCACGAACCCGTAACGTCGATCGCATGACGACCGTTGACGTCTCCGACGATGCGATCCGCCAGACCAAGGAGCTCCGCGATGAGTTCCAGCGTTTCCTGCGGGAATACGAGTTCGGCATGCGCGAGGTCGAGACGAAGATCTCGATCCTGCGGGACGAGTTCACGCACGACCACGCCTACAACCCGATCGAGCACGTCAAGAGCCGGCTGAAGTCGCCGGACAGCATCGTCGAGAAGATCGCCCGCAAGGGCATCGCCGAGCCCGACTTCGATCGCATCCGCGAGGAGATCACCGACATCGCCGGCGTCCGCGTGACCTGCAGCTTCGTCGCCGACGTGTACCGCCTGTTCGATCTGCTCACGGCGCAGAACGACATCACCGTACGGGTCGTGAAGGACTACATCGCGAACCCGAAGCCGAACGGCTACAAGAGCCTGCATGCGATCCTCGAGGTGCCGGTGTTCCTGTCCACCGGTGCGCTCTCGGTCCCGGTCGAGGTGCAGTTCCGAACCATCGCGATGGACTTCTGGGCGAGCCTGGAGCACAAGATCTACTACAAGTTCTCCAACCAGGTTCCGTCGCACCTCGTCGACAGCCTGTCGGATGCCGCTGACGCCGCCGCCGAGCTCGATGTCCGCATGGAGCGGCTGCACCGCGAGGCCCACGGATCGCCGAACCGCCAGCTCGCGCCCCCGCCGCCCCGCATCGTCCAGGTCTGAAGACGAGGTTCGCCCGCGTCGGCGCGTGCGGGTGTGCCCGGCTCAGTCGAGGAATTCCCTGGCCGCGGTCGCCAGCGCCGTCACGCCGACCTCGATCGTCGGGTGGATCTCGGGCGCGTACAGCGGCGAGTGATTCGTCGGGATGTCGTGCGCGACCGTGTCGTTCGCCGTGGCGGCGGCGAACGTCGCAGGGTCCACTCCGCCCCAGAACCAGAACACGAGCGGTGCGCCGGCATCCCTGGCGAACCATGAGACGTCCTCGCTGCCGGTGATCATGCCGGGGTCGATCACGGCGGTCTCGCCCAGCTCGCGCTGGAAGGCCGAGGTCACGCGGGCGACGGCATCCGCGTCGTTGATCGTCGGCGGCAGCGTGTGATCGGTGCGGATGTCGGGTTCTTGCTCGGCCCCGGACGCCAGCGCCTCGGCGCGCACGATGCGCTCGACGCTCGCGAGCACGGCCGCGCGGGACGCGTCGTCGGGATAGCGCAGGCTGAGCTCCAGCGTCGCCTCGGTCGGGATGATGTTGTTCTTCAGGCCGGCGTGGATCGAGCCGACCGTGACGACTGCGACGCCCTGCGGGTCGGTCTCGCGCGAGGCGATGGTCTGCAGGCGCATCACGGTCGCCGCCGCCATGACCACCGGATCGATCGTGGTGTGGGGGCGCGACCCGTGGCCGCCACGGCCGTGCAGGGTGACGGTCAGCCCATCGGATGCCGCCATCTGGGTGCCGCTGCGCACGCCGATGATGCCCGCGGGCAACGGCGTGACGTGCTGGCCGAGCACGATGTCGGGCTTCGGATAGCGATCGAGGATGCCGGCATCCAGCATCGCCCGCGCCCCGGCGCCGTATTCCTCGGCCGGCTGGATCAGGATGACGAGCGTGCCCGACCATTCTGCGCGCGTGGCGACGAGCCGCTCGACCGCTCCGATCATCGCGGTGACGTGCATGTCGTGACCGCACGCGTGCATGACCGGCACCGTCGTCCCCGATGGGTCGATCCCGGTCGCCGTGCTCGCGTACGGCAGCCCGGTCTGCTCTTCGACGGGGAGCGCGTCCATGTCGGCGCGCAGCCAGACGGTCGGGCCATCGCCGTTCGCGAGCAGGCCCACGACGCCGGTGACGCCGACGCCCTCTTCCACCTCGAGCCCGAGATCGCGCAGGTGCTGGGCGGCGATGCCGGCCGTCCTGGTCTCCTGGAAGGACAGCTCCGGATGCCGGTGCAGATCGATGTACAGCGCTTCGAGGTCGATCGTCATGGCTTCACCCTAGCCGTGCGGGTCAGCCCGTGACGTAGTCCGCCAGCTCCGGCCCCGGGCGCACGACCGCGTTCACGATCGCGCGGATCGCGAACTCGCTCGCGGCCCCCAGTTCGACGACATCCGGATGCAGCAGCCATTGCAGCTGCAGGCCGTCCATGACGGCCAGGATCGCTGCGGATGCCGCGGCCACCGTCCCGGTGTCCGTGACGCCCTGCTGGGCGCACAGGTCGGCGAAGGCATCGGACACCTCGCGGCGCAGCGTCGTGTAGCGATCCTCGAAGTAGTCGCGACCGGGGTGCTCGTCCGTCACGGACTCGGAGGACAGCACGGTGTACGCCTGCACGATTCCCGGTCGCTTCTCGTTGGCGAAGGCCGTTCGCACGAGGTGCAGGAACAGTTCGGGGCCGCCGGGGATGTGCTTCTGCTCGAGGTCCTGCACGTCGGCCTGGTCGCGATAGGCGAGGACCTCCAGCAGCAGCTTCTGCTTCGAGCCGAAGTGGTGCAGGACGCCGGCGTGCGTGATGCCGACCTGCTCGGCGACGTCGGCGAGCGTGCCGTTCGTCGAGCCCTTGTTGCCGAAGATCTCCACGGCGGCCTTCAGTATCTGCTCGCGCTTGGCTCGCGTCGCGGGGCGGGTGCGCACGGCATCGTCGCTGCTGCTGACCACGGTCCCTCTTTCCGTTGCGGTTCTGTGACTTGCCATCTTACTTACTCATCGGTAACCTCGCATCAACTTACTTTCTCGCGAGTAAGTAACAGCCACAGCACGATGACCGTGTCCAAGGAGAAGCAATGAAGCTCAGAAAGTCCCTCATCGCCGGGTTCGCCGTCGCGGCCCTCGGCGCCTCGGTTCTCGCCGGATGCGCCTCCGGCGGCGGTGACGACGGCGGCAGCGCCGGCGGCGACCTGCCGGCGCTGACGATCGCCAAGCCGGACGGCGCGATCACGACCGAGTCGCACAACCCGTATCTGGGCGACTCGTCCGCATCGAAGTACGGCTACGCCAAGGTCATCTTCGAGCCCCTCGCCCTCGTGAACCCGACCGGCGATCTCGGCACGACCCCGTGGCTCGCGGAATCCGTCGAATGGAACGAGGACTACACCGAGCTCACCGTCGTCCCGCGTGCCGACGTCACCTGGAGCGACGGCGAGCCGTTCACGGGCGACGACATCGTGTTCACGTTCGATCAGTTCCTGAGCGGCAAGCTGACCGACTCCTCGGGACTGAACTACCAGGGCGCCACCGTCGACGGCGACACCATCACGCTGACCTTCGGCAACTCGAAGTACACGTCGCAGGCGCGCGTGCTGCACACGCCGATCGTCCCGAAGCACATCTGGGAGAACATCGAAGACCCCAACACCGATCCGCTCACCGAGGACGGTCTCGCCGTCGGCACCGGCCCGTACGTGCTCGACAACTGGACCACCGAGTCCGTCACGCTCGTCGCCAACGAGGACTACTGGGGTGGAGAGCCCGTCGTCCCCGCGCTGAACTACGTCTCATACGGAGACAACGCCGCGCTGACCACGGCGCTCGTGTCCGGCGACGCCGACTGGGCGCAGGCCTTCATCCCGCAGATCGAGGACAGCTACCTCGCAGCCGACGAGGACAACCACTTCCTCGTCTCACCGACCGCAGGATCCGCAACGGTGTTCTTCAACCTGCAGACCGCACCGTTCGACGACCCGGCGCTGCGTCAGGCGCTGGCGTGGACGATCGACCGCCAGGCCTATGTGGACGTGGCACGCGAGGGCGCGAGCGAGCCGGTCTGGAACGTCACCGGCCTCGGCGATGTGCTGGCCGACGAGATCATCGACGAGTTCGCGACCACCGAGTACTCCGTCGACATCGACAAGGCCCGCCAGATCCTGACGGATGCCGGCTACACGTGGGCGGATGAGAAGCTGATCGACCCGGACGGTGCCCCTGTCTCCTTCTCGATCTCGGTTCCGGCCGGCTGGAGCGACTGGAACACCGAGCAGGCGCTCATCGCCGAAGAGCTCGACGCCGCCCTCGGCATCGAGGTCAAGGTCGATCAGCCCGACTGGGGCGGCTGGGATGCCGCTCGTCAGGAGGGTACGTTCCAGGCGATCATCCACTGGCTCGAGGACACCGGGAACGCATACGGCCTGTACACCTCCACGATGGATCCGCGGTGGATCGTCGACGGGAAGGCGCAGTTCAACTTCGGTCGCTTCGAGGACCCGGCGGTCACCGAAGCGCTGAACACCTTCGCGAACGCGGGTACGCAGCAGGAGCGCGATGACGCCAGTGCTGTGCTGCAGCAGGCCTTCGTCGAGAACGTCCCCGCGATCCCGCTGGGTGCGCACCCGCTGCTGGGGCAGTTCAACACCCGCAACTACGTCGGGTGGCCGAGCGAGGATGACCAGTACGCCTCGGGCGACCCGACCCAGCCGGGCGTCGTTCAGGTCCTGTCGAAGCTGACCGCGAAGTAATCCCCTTCGACAGGCTCAGGGAGCTCAGTCACTGGCTCGCTGAGCCTGTCGCAGCGCCGTCGGCGCAGCCGGACGAACACGAAAGCGAATTCCATGCCAGACACCCTCCTCACCGTGGACGACTTCTCGGTCGTGTACGACGTCGATCCGCCGGTGGCAGCCGTGAAGAACGTGACCCTCGAACTGCAGCGCGGCGAGATCCTCGGTCTCGCCGGCGAATCCGGTTGCGGCAAGACCACGCTCGCCTACGGCATCCAGCGCCTGTTGCGCGCACCCGCCGTGATCACGAGCGGATCCGTCGTCTTCCACGATGCCGCCGAGGGCGACATCGACATCAACGCGCTGGATGTAGAACAGATGCGGCGCTTCCGCTGGGACAAGGTGTCGATGGTGTTCCAGGGGGCGATGAACGCCCTCAATCCGGTCGCGACCATCGGGTCGCAGCTGGAGGACGTGTTCGAGATCCACCGGCCGCAACTGAGCGCGCGCCAGCGCCGCGCCGAGGCCGCCGACCTGCTCGAGATCGTGAAGGTCGGCGCGGATCGCGCCCGCTCCTTCCCGCACGAGCTCTCCGGCGGCATGCGCCAGCGCGTCATGATCGCGATGGCGCTGGCACTGCGCCCGCAGCTGATGGTCATGGACGAGCCGACGACCGCGCTCGACGTGCTCGTGCAGCGTGAGATCCTCAGCCAGATCTCGCAGCTGCGGCACGAGTTCGGCTTCTCGGTCATCTTCATCACGCACGACCTGCCGCTGCTGCTGGAGATCAGCGACCGCATCGCGATCATGCGCGACGGCGAGATCGTCGAGCTCGACACGGCGGAGCGGATCTGGAACGCCCCGCAGGACGACTACACGCGGACGCTGCTGGCGTCCTTCCCGCGGCTCACCGGAGAGAAGGGGATGGTGGCACGATGACCGTGCTCGAGTTCTCGCACGTGACGAAGGTCTACAACGTCCGCGGCGCCGGTCAGATCAAGGCCCTCGACGACGTCGGCTTCACCCTGCGCTCCGGCCAGACGATCGGTCTGGTCGGCCAGTCCGGCAGCGGCAAATCAACGATCGCGAAGATCCTCACGCAACTCGAGACGCCGACGCAGGGCCAGGTTCTGCTCGACGGCGTCCCGGTTCCGCGCCGCGGCAAAGGGCTGCGCACCTACCGCCAGCGCCTGCGCATGGTCTTCCAGGATCCGTTCGCCTCGCTGAACCCGTACCACTCCATCGGCTACCACATCGAACGGCCGCTGCGCCTGCACGGGGTCGTTCCGAGGGCCCAGCAGGATGCCGAGGTGCGCCGTCTGCTCGAACGCGTCCGCCTGAGTCCGGATGCCGTGATCGACCGCCGCCCGCACGAACTGTCCGGCGGTCAGCGCCAGCGCGTCGCGATCGCGAGGGCTCTCGCCTCCCGGCCTTCCCTGCTCGTCGCCGACGAGCCGGTGTCGATGCTCGACGTGTCGATCCGCCTCGGCGTGCTCAATCTGCTCGCCGACCTGCAGCGGGAGGAGGGCCTCGGCGTTCTCTACATCACGCACGACCTCGCGACAGCCCGCCACTTCAGCGACGAGATCATCGTCCTCAACCAGGGGCGCATCGTCGAGAGCGGAACCGCCGACGACGTCATCCTGCGCCCGCAGGACCCGTACACGCAGGAGCTGCGCGCCGCATCGCCCGATCCGGACAAGCACTTCGCCTCGGCATCCGGAACCCAGGGAGCAGCCCGATGACCGTCACCGAACCTCGCATCGAACCGCAGGTCGACGCCGTCGCCACGGGTACGACCGCGACCCGCGTCGTCTCCTCCCGTGCACGCGTGCCCTGGCGCTTCATCGGCAGCCGTGCCGCCTTCTACCTGTTCACCCTCTGGGCGGCCCTGACCATCAACTTCTTCGTGCCGCGCATGATGAAGGGAGACGCGGTCGACCAGTACCTCGCCCGCAACCGCAACGTGTCGCCGGAGGCAGCGGATGCGCTCCGGTCCCTGCTGGGCCTGGACACCGACAAGTCGATGTTCCAGCAGTACCTCGAGTACTGGGGCCTGCTGCTGCGCGGCGACCTCGGCGTCTCGCTGCTGCATGGACTCCGCCCCGTCACCGAGGTGATCTCGCAGGCGCTGCCGTGGACGATCGGTCTCGTCGGCTTCGCGACGATCATCTCATTCGCGATCGGCACGATCGGCGGAGCGATGGTCGGATGGCGGCGCGGCAGCCGCGCGGACGTGCTCATCCCGATCACCACCTTCCTCGGGACGATCCCGTACTTCTGGCTCGGGCTGCTCGCGATCGCCCTGTTCTCGGTGAACCTCGGCTGGTTCCCCATCGGCAAGGCGTACGGCGTCGGCACGAAACCGGAGTGGTCGTTCGAGTTCATCGGAGAGGTCATCCACCACGGCACCCTCCCCGCCGTGACCATCATCATCGCCTCGCTGGGCGGCTGGATGCTCGGCATGCGCAACATGATGCTGACGGTCCTCGACGACGACTACATCACCGTCGCGCAGGCCAAGGGCATGACGAACAAGCGCGTGCTGTGGAGCTACGCCGCCCGCAACGCGGTGCTGCCGCAGATCCAGAGCTTCGCGCTCTCGATCGGCTTCATCGTCGGCGGAACGATCGTGATGGAGATGGTGTTCAGCTACCCCGGCGTCGGCAAACTCCTGCTCGACGCCACGAACGCCAAGGACTACGCGCTCATGCAGGGCGTGTTCCTGGTGATCACGCTGTCGGTGCTGGTGGCGAACATCCTCGCCGACGTCGCCTACGCATTCCTCGACCCGCGCACGCGCCAGACGGAGGCCTGAGCATGAACGCACCGACACCCACCCGCAGCCCCGCAGCCGAGACGGCTGCTGCCGACACGTACGCCGTGCGGACGGCGGCACCGCTGGAGAGGCCGTCCGACTCGTTCTGGTCGAAGCTCTCCAGCGCCTTCGCGATGTTCCGCAACGGCAAGTCGCTGACCGGGCTCGCGATCCTCGCCGTCTTCGTCCTGATCGCGATCTTCGCCGACGTGCTCGCTCCGTACTCGCCGACGCAGGTTGACAACACGCGCCGGTTCGAACCGCCGTCCGCCGATCACTGGCTCGGCACGACCCACATCGGCGAGGACGTCCTGAGCCAGGTCATCCACGGCACCCGCGGCGTGATCGTCGTCGGGTTCCTCGCCGCGGCGATCGCGACCGTCATCGCCATCACGGTCGGCGTGATCGCCGGGTACATCCGCGGCTGGAAGAGCGAGTCGCTGTCGGCGATGACGAACGTGTTCCTCGTCATCCCCGGCCTGCCGCTCATCATCATCGTCGCCGCCATGTTCGAGGAGCCGCCGCTGTGGGTCATCGCCGCGGTGCTCGGGCTCACCGGCTGGGCCTGGGGCGCCCGCGTCCTGCGGGCGCAGACGATGTCGCTGCGCAACCGAGACTTCATCCAGGCGGCCCGCGCGAACGGCGAGCCGCTGCACCGGATCATCACGGTCGAGATGCTGCCGAACCTCATGGCGCTGATCGCGGCGAGCTTCGTCGGGACGGTCACCGCGGCCATCCTCGCGCTCACGACGCTGTCGTACATCGGCGTGATCCCCGTCACCACGTACAACTGGGGAACCATCCTGAACTGGGCATCCGCTCAGGGCGCGTTCCGGCAGAACCAGTGGTGGTGGTACCTGCCCCCAGGGCTCTGCATCGCGTTCATCGGCGTCGCGCTCGCGCTGATCAACTTCGGCATCGACGAGTACGTCAATCCGCGGCTGCGCTCCGCGGGCGAGCGGGCCCGCGCCATGAAGAAGAAGGGGCTGAACGTCAATGACGCCGTAACGGCCGTCCGTCCCGTCGCCGAGACCACTGAAAAGAAGAAATGACGCTGCAGACTCAGACCCTCCCGTATCTGGATCCTTCGCTCCCCGTCGCAGACCGCGTCGCCGATCTCCTCAGTCGTATGACGGTGGAGGAGAAGATCGGGCAGATGCTGCAACTGGATGCCCGCGACGACCTGGACGACCACATCCTGCGCCGTCACGCCGGCTCGATCCTGCACACCTCGCCCGAGCGGATCATCCGCGCGCGTGAGCTGACGCTCGAGACGCGCCTCGGCATCCCGCTCATCGTCGGCGAGGACTGCATCCACGGACACTCGTTCTGGCCCGGGGCGACGATCTACCCGACCCAGCTCGGGATGGCGGCCTCATGGGATGCCGGGCTCGCCGAGAAGGTGGCGCGGGCGACCGCGGAAGAGGTCGCGATCACCGGCATCCACTGGACCTTCTCGCCCGTGCTCTGCATCGCCCGCGACCTGCGCTGGGGGCGCGTGAACGAGACGTTCGGCGAGGACCCGTTCCTCATCGGCGAGCTCGCCAGCGCCATGGTGCGCGGCTACCAGGGTGAAGGACTCGACGACCCGACCGCGATCCTCGCGACCGCGAAGCACTTCGCGGGATACTCCGAGACGCAGGGCGGCCGGGATGCCTCCGAGGGCGACCTCTCGCGACGGAAACTCCGCAGCTGGTTCCTGCCGCCGTTCGAGCGCGTCGCCCGCGAGGGATGCCGCACGTTCATGCTCGGCTATCAGTCGACGGACGGCGTGCCGATCACCGTGAACGACTGGCTGCTCAGCGACGTGCTGCGCGGCGAGTGGGGATACACCGGCACCCTCATCACCGACTGGGACAACGTCGGCCGCATGGTGTGGGAGCAGCATGTGCAGCCCGATTACACGCACGCCGCGGCCGCCGCGGTGCGCGCCGGCAACGACATGGTGATGAACACGCCGGACTTCTTCGAAGGAGCGCTGGATGCCGTCGCGAAGGGTCTCCTGCCGAAGGACGCCTTCGACGCGGCCGTCACTCGCATCCTCACCCTGAAGTTCGAGCTCGGACTGTTCGAGGATCCACGGCTTCCGGGCGACGTGGACGCCGTCGTCGGAAAAGCCGCGCACGCGGAACTCAACCTCGAGGTCGCACGGCGCTCGATCGTGCTGCTCGAGAACGACGGCACGTTGCCTCTTCGGCCGGCTGCGCCTGGAGGTCCTCTTCGGCCGGCTGCGCCTGGTGGCACGCCGGCTGCGCCTGCTGGTCCGCCGTCGGCGCCGCTGCGGGTGGCAGTCATCGGCCCGCTGGCCGATGACGCGCAGGAGCAGCTCGGGGACTGGGCAGGTGGCTCCGGTCAGGCGGGGTGGCTCGATGAGCAGCCGCGCGCCATGATCACCACCGTGCTCGACGGGCTGCGCGCCGTCGACGGATTTTCGGTCAGCACCGCACGCGGTGCCGACATCGTCACGTTCGAGAACGACGCCGAGGCGCTGAACCCCGTTCCGTGGGATCGGGCTTTCACCCCGGCGGCGGCCGACCCCGATCAGATCGCGGAGGCCACGGCACTCGCCGCGGCATCCGATGTCGTCGTCGTGGTCGTCGGCGACCGTGTCGAGCTGTACGGAGAAGGACGCTCCACGGCGACGCTCGAGCTCGTCGGCGGTCAGAACGCGCTGCTGGACGCACTCATCGCGACAGGGAAGCCGGTGATCGTGGTGCTGCTCGCCTCGAAGCCGCTCGTGCTGCCGGCATCCGTTTCGCAGGCGGCCGCCGTGATCTGGGCGGCGAACCCGGGGATGCAGGGCGGGCGCGCGCTCGCCGAGCTGCTCACGGGGGCGATCGAGCCTTCGGGGCGCCTGCCCATCTCGTTCGCACGGCACGCCGGGCAGCAGCCGACGTACTACAACCAGATCCGTGGCCAGCACGGTCACCGCTATGCCGATCTGACCCAGGCTCCGGCGTGGGCGTTCGGCGACGGGCTGTCGTACACGACCGTCGAGTATTCCGATCTGACCGCCGCGGTCGTCGGCGACGTCGTGATCGCCGACGTCACCGTGACGAACACGGGGAACCGGCCGGTGCGCGAGACCGTGCAGGTCTACGTCCGCGACGAGGTGACGTCGGTCAGTTGGGCGGACCGCGAACTGAAGGCGTACCGCCAGGTCGATCTGGCCCCGGGGGAGTCCCAGCGCGTGCGCATCGAGATCCCGGTCGCGGAGTGCACGATCGTGGATGCCGCGGGCGAGCGCATCGTCGAGGCCGGCGAGTTCAGCCTGCTCGTCGGCCCGTCGTCGCGCGTGGAGACGCTGCTGAAAGCATCCTTCGTCCTGGGGTGAGGCGGCGCGCGAGCCGAATCTCTGAAGGCGCACGGCGCGCCCGGCGTGTCGCGGTCGTGACACGCCGCGCAGGGCCCGAAGCATCCGGAGGTCGGCACGCGACCGTGCAGATCACCGTCTTTCCCTCAGCGTCGCGGCGGGGAGCCAGCGGCGGCATCGGCCGGTCGGCCAGAACCTTCGGTCGGCGAGGGCGGTGGCGGTGCGCCGGACCCCGGACGCCTCGGTGCCGGCTCGGCGCGCCACGGTGGCGACACGGCGAGAAGGGCGTGAGGCGTCCGGGATCCGACCCGGGTCATGTGCCGGCGTCCGGAGTGCGGATCAGACCTGCTCCTGACGCGGGGCGAGGGGCAGCGGCTCCATGGGCTGGTCGTTCGCGGTCAGGTCGATGCCGAGGTCGCGGGCATAGACGACGCGCGTCGCGATCGCGACGTCGTCCCCCGACTCGGTGAGCTCGAAGACGCGGCCGCCGCGCATCCGATTGCGCTCCGCGCCGGAGAGTCCGTAGGCGCCGAAGCCGGTACCCGGCGCGTAGCCGAGCATGACTCCGTAGTAGTCGCCGACGTAGTCGTTGATGTGGTCGTGTCCCACGAACACGCCCTTCACGTCGCCGCGCTCGAGGATCGCGTTGTACATGCCGGAGTTGAACGGACCGGGGCATTCGTCCTCGTTGCGCTCGCCGACGATGCCGTGGCGTGCCTTGCCGCGCGCCGCATCGGCCGCGGTGCGGGTGTCGACGCCGCCCCACCACATGAAGCGGTGCTCCCACAGGGCGATGTGCAGGAACATGAGCCCTGGCACCTTGCGTCCGCGGTGCTGCTCGAGGCGCTGCGACTGCTCCCGGTACCACGCGACCTGATCCATGCGCAGCCAGTCCCAGGTCGGGTAGCCGGCGAAGTCCTGACCGTTGATCTCGCCGGGGGCGTAACGACCCGAGTCCATCAGCCAGAGCGTGAACGCGTCGCGGTTCTTCTTCGCCGCCGAGCCGATCGACACGATCGTGTTGCTGGTACCCGTTACGCCGCGCGTGTTCTCGGCGTTCACGTTGTACTCGTACGAGCGATAGATCTTCAGCATCCCCGCCTCGTCCACGCCCGACTGCGGGAGGGAGTCCTCGTCGTGGTTGCCGTACGTGACCGCCCACGGGATCTTCCGCGACTCCATCGGCTGCACGACGTTGTTGATCGCCTGCTTGACGGCGAGTCGGGTCTCGCACCCGCCGGTGATCACGTCGCCGTTGATGACGACGAAGTCCGGCTTCTCCTGATCGAGCACCTTCTCCATCAACTCGACGGTTCGCCGGTCGGTGAGCTCGTCGTCCTGCGTGTCGTTGAACTGCACGACTTTGAACGTGCCGTCCGCGCGGAACCGCAGCTTCGGGGCATTCCTGCTTGGGCTGCCGGACGAGGAAGCCGCAGCGCCGGACAGCGGGCTCGCGGTGGCCGCTGCGGCGCCGAGCGGCAGGGCGGCGCTGAGGGCGCCGACCGCACCAGCGGTGAGGACGGTTCGCCGGGTGATCGGCAGTCGTTCGGGCATGCGTGTTCTCCTTCGTCGTTCGGGCGATCGTCGCCGCGGGGAGACTAGGGCTGCCAGGTGGCACGGGGCTGTCGTGCGGGTGAACGGCGACGAAAGCGCTTCACCGTGCGGAATAGGGTTGATGCGACGGGCGATCCGCCCGACGGTCCACTTCTCGCACTCCACCGGGGGAGCCCCATGTCCACGACGCTCGACGACCGCGCCCGCTACCGGGACGACCCGTCGGTGCTGTCCGTGCTGAAACGTCCTCGGCTGCTCACCCGCGAAGTGCTCGCGGGCCTCGTCGTCGGTCTCGCACTCATCCCGGAGGCGATCGCCTTCTCGGTCATCGCCGGCGTCGACCCGAAGGTCGGCCTGTTCTCGTCGTTCATCATGGCCGTCGCGATCGCCTTCCTCGGCGGACGGCCAGCGATGGTCACGGCGGCCACGGGAGCGGTGGCGCTCGTGGTCGCGCCGGTGGCGCCGACGTACGGCCTGGACTATCTCATCGCCACGATCATCCTGGCCGGCGTCTTCCAGATCCTGCTCGGCGTGCTCGGCGTCGCGAAGCTCATGCGGTTCATCCCGCGCAGCGTGATGACCGGGTTCGTCAACGCGCTCGCCATCTTCGTGTTCAGTTCGCAGATCCCGCATCTGCTCGGCGTGCCCTGGCTGGTGTACCCGCTCGTGGTCCTCGGCATCCTCGTGATGATCGCGATGCCGCGCCTGACGAAGGTGATCCCGGCGCCGCTCATCTCGGTCGTCATCGTCACCGCGGTCGTGCTGGTGTTCGCGATCCAGGTGCCCACGGTCGGCGACCAGGGCGAGCTGCCCGAGACCCTGCCCTCGCTGTTCCTGCCGAACGTGCCGTTGACGTGGGAGACGTTCACGATCATCGCGCCGTTCGCGCTCGGCGTCGCCGTCGTCGGGCTGATGGAGTCCCTCATGACGGCCAAGCTCGTCGACGAGATCACCGACACGCACTCGAACAAGACGCGCGAGAGCTGGGCCCAGGGGGCGGCGAACGTGCTCTCCGGCTTCCTCGGCGGCATGGGCGGATGCGCGGTGATCGGCCAGACCATGATCAACGTGAAGTCCTCTGGCGCGCGCACGCGCATCTCCACGTTCTTCGCCGGGATCTTCCTGTTCCTGCTCGTCGTGGTGTTCGGCGACTTCGTCGCGACGATTCCGATGGCAGCCCTCGTCGCGGTCATGATCATGGTCGCGATCGGCGCATTCGACTGGCACAGCGTGCGACCCTCGACGCTGAGGCGGATGCCGAAGAGCGAGACCTTCGTCATGATCTCGACCGTGGTGCTCGTGCTGCTCACCCACAACCTCGCGGTGGGTGTCGTCGGCGGCGTGTTCGTCGCGTCGGTGCTGTTCGTGCGCCGGGTCGCGCACGTCGTCGCGGTCACGCGGACGGTCGATGCGGATGCCGCGCGATACGTCGTGGACGGCGAGCTGTTCTTCGCGTCGAGCAACGATCTGACCACGCAGTTCGAGTACGCCGCGGATCCGGACCGGGTCGTGATCGATCTGTCGCGGTCGCACGTGTGGGATGCCTCGACGGTCGCTGCGCTCGATGCGATCGAGACCAAGTACGCGCAGCACGGCAAGACGGTCGAGCTGGTGGGTCTCGACGAGGCGAGCGGGACGTTCCACGGCCGTCTCTCCGGCGGCTTCCCGCCGGCCTGATCAGGCCGCCCCGTCCTCCTCCAGCCGACGAGGGCCGGCTCCGGATGCACCGAGCGCGTCGTCGGGGTTCAGCAGCCGACAGGCCTTCATCGACAGACAGCCGCATCCGATGCATCCGGTGAGCTCGCGCTCCAGCCGCTCGATGCCCTCGCGGCGCCGCTCGAGCTCGTGCTTCCAGTGGCGGGACGCGCGCTGCCAGTCCTCGTGGCTGGGGGTCTCGGTCATCGGCACCTCGGCGAAGACCTCCTGCACCTCGGACAGGGGGATGCTGAGCCGCTTCGCGACGGTGATGAGTGATACCCGCCGCAGCATGTGCCTGGCGTAGCGCCGCTGATTGCCGGGCGTACGGGTGGACGCGATCAACCCGAGCTTCTCGTAGAAGTGCAGTGCGGACACGGCGACGCCGGTGCGGTGGCTCATCTCGCCGACGGTGAGCAGCTCGTCCGGTGCGTGTGCGGCTTCGGTCATGGGTCCTCCCGATTTGACCTCAAGCATACTTGAGGTTTTATCGTTGACAGGTGACCCGAGAGACAGCTGCCACCGCCCCGACGCGCACTCCCGTCGGGGAGGGGCTCAAGGCGGCATTCCGCACCCATCCGTCCGGAGTGGCGATCATCACGGCGAGCATCGACACCGGGCCAGTGGGACTCACGGCATCCAGCGTCTCCTCGGTGGCGGTGGACCCGGCAGCCATCATGTTCTCGGTGACGCGGGCGACCGGCAGCGCCGGCGCTCTGCTCGCGGCCGACACCTTCGTCGTTCACCTCATCGACGACGCGCACGCCGACCTCGCCCAGGCGTTCGCGACCAGTGGTGCTGAGCGCTTCACCCCCGAGCAGGGGTGGCGTGCACTGGAGACCGGCGAACCGCACCTGCCGACGGCCAGGGCGGCGCTGCGCAGCCGCGCGCTGCACACGATCCCGGTCGGCTCGTCGACCGTCGTCATCGCCGAAGTGCTCGATGTCCTTGACGGACCGCTCGGGCGTCCGGTGGTGTACTTCGATCGTCGGTTCCACGCGCTTCCCGCCGCCTGACGTCTGGCTGCGGGTGCGCTCGCGCCTCTCGCAGAACAGCACGCTTCTCGCAGCGGTCCAGGTGAAACGTCCAGGTCGTTCTGTGATCTCGACGGCGTGCGCGCTCAGCCCTCGGACGCGTCGAGCGCGGCGAGCTCCTCGGCCTTGCGGTACCGGCGGTTGCGCAGTCCGAGCACGACGGCGGCGAGCACTGCCGCCAGGACGGATGCCGACAGGATCGCCACCTTGCCGTGGTCGTAGTGCGTGCTCCCCTCCTCGAAGCTCAACTCCGCGACGAGCAGCGAGACGGTGAATCCGATGCCGCCGAGTACGCCGACCCCGGCGATGTCGATCCACCGCAGCGACGGATCGAGGTTGATGCGCCGGATGCGGGTGATGAGCCAGGTGGCGGCGGTGATGCCGAGCGGCTTGCCGACGACGAGGCCGATTACGATGCCGATCAGCACCGGGTCGGTGAGTGCCGACGCGAAGCCTTCCGGCCCGCCGATCGCAACCCCGGCGGAGAAGAATGCGAACACGGGCACCGCGAACCCGGCGGACAGCGGGCGGAAGCGATGCTCGAAGATCTCGGCGAGGCCGGGTCCGGCATCCTCCGACCGATCCGCCTTGCGGTGCAGCACCGGGATCGTGAAGCCGAGCAGGACGCCGGCGATCGTGGCATGGATGCCGGAGGCGTGCATGAGCGCCCAGGCGAGGAATCCGAGCGGCAGGAGGATCAGCCAAGCGGCGGCCGGACGCACGTGGAACAGCTGCCGGAAACGCTGCGCGATCGCACCGTAGACGGCGATCGTGACCAGCGCGAGCAGCAGGGGGACGAACTCGATCGACTCGGTGTAGAAGATCGCGATGATCCCGATCGCGATGAGGTCGTCGACGACGGCGAGCGTCAGCAGGAAGATCCGCAGGGCGCTCGGCAGGTGGGATCCGATGAGTGCGAGCACGGCGACCGCGAAGGCGATGTCCGTCGCCGTCGGAATCGCCCAGCCATGCGCTTCGCTCGATCCGACGCCGACCACGGCGACGTACAGCAGTGCGGGGACCGCGACGCCTCCGATGGCTGCGACGACGGGGACGATCGCCGTCGAGGGCGAGCGGAGGTCGCCGGCGACGAACTCGCGTTTGAGCTCGAGACCGACGAGGAAGAAGAAGATCGCCAGCAGTCCGTCGGCCGCCCACGCGCCCAGCGAGAGCTTCAGGTGCCACGGCTCGTAGCCGATCTCGAAGTCGCGGATCGCGAAGTACGAGTCGGCCAATGGGGAGTTCGCCCAGATCAGGGCGATCGCGGCGAAGGCGACGAGCAGGATGCCGCCGACGGTCTCCTTGCGGAGGATCTCGGTGATGCGGCGCGATTCCGCGCGGGATGCCGAGGGGAAGATGCTGCTGAGGCGAGACGGAGAGCGCGACATGAGCGCCTTTCTGGTCGTGAAGGGGGCCGTCGACCAGACTTCCCGACACTCCGCGACCCAGTCTAGCCGAGGCGGTTGCCCTCAGCGCAGCTGCGCGAAGCGCTCAACCTCCCTGGTCGGGCCGACGACCAGGACGACGTCGCCCTCGCCGAGCACGGTGTCGGCCTGCGCGTTGCGCCACTCGCCGTCTGCGCCGCGGTAGGCGGCGATCGTCACGGCATGCGTCTTGCGCACGGCGCCCTCGGTGAGGGTGATCCCGTGCAGGAACTGCGGAGCGACGGTCTTGACGACGGCGTAGCCGTTGTCGATCTCGAGGTAGTCGGCCGCGGCTCCGCGGACCAGGTGCGCGACGCGCCGCCCCATGTCCTTCTCGGGATAGATCACTCTGTGCACCCCGAGCTGCTCGAGCACGGCGCCGTGCTGCTCGTCGACCGCTTTCGCCCAGATGACCGGGACGTTCAGCTGCAGCAGCAGGGATGCTGTGAGGATCGACGCGGTGATGTCGCTGCCGATGGCGACCACGACCCGGTCGAACTCGCCGATCGCGAGCTGCTGCAGCACGTCGAGCCGCGTGGAATCGGCGCGCACGACCTGGGTCAGCGCCCCGTTGAGCGACTGCACGACGGCCTCATCGGCATCCACTCCGAGCACTTCGGTGCCCGAGTCCATCAGCTCGAGCGCGAGCGATGTGCCGAAGCGCCCGAGCCCGATGACGGCCACGGAGTCGGCCTCGGCGATGCGGCGGGCATCCTGTCCGAAGGAGAGGAATCTGGTCATGTGCGATCCTTTCGAGTCCGTGCGCCGGCGTCAGCCGATCGCGGGACGTTCCTTGGGGAGTTCGTAGGCGGTCGCCCGCTCGCGCAGGGCGAGGGCGGAGCCGAGCGTCAGCGGGCCGATCCGGCCGAGGAACATGAGTGCGACGAGGATGAGCTGTCCGGCGGCGGGGAGATCGGCGGTGATGCCCGTGGACATCCCGACGGTGCCGAAGGCGGAGATGACCTCGAACAGCACCTGATCGAGATCGAGATCGGTGATCGCGAGGATCGCGATGACCCCCGCCATGATGGCGCCGATCGCCACGAGGACGACCGTGATCGCCTCACGGTGGACGGCGCGCGACAGTCGCTTGCCGAACACGTTCACCGCCGTGCCGCCGCGCAGCTCGGTGAGCATGATGAAGAACAGCACGGCGAAGGTGGTGACCTTGATGCCGCCGGCCGTGCCGGCCGGACCGCCGCCGATGAACATCAGCACGTCGGTGCCGAGCCACGTCTCGTCGTGCATCTGGGCGATGTCCACCGAGTTGAAGCCCGCGGTCCGGGCCTGGACGGCGTGGAAGAATCCGGCCAGGATCCGGGATGCCGGGTCGAGCCCGCCGAGGGTCGCGGGGTTGTCCCATTCCATGATGAGGACGTAGGCCGTGCCGAGGACGAGCAGCGTGACGGTGGCCCACAGCACGATGCGGGTGTTCATGGTCCAGTGCAGCGGCCGGCGGAACTCTCGGCGGAGCTGGCGCAGCACCGGGAAGCCGAGGCCGCCGAGGATGATCGCCGCGCAGATGGGCAGGCAGATCCACGGGTCGGACACGAAGCTCATGAGGCTGTCCGTGTACAGCGCGAATCCGGCGTTGTTGAACGACGACACCGAATGGAAGACCGCGTGCCATGCAGCCTTGCCAGGGGCGTAGTCGTAGGCGGTGAGGAAGCGGACGAACAGCAGGACGGCGACGACGGCCTCGATCGTGAGGGTCGTCAGCAGGATGCCGGTGGCGACGCGCTTCACGTCGCCGCTGCTGGTCGTCTTGGTCTCCGTCCCGGCGATCACGCGCGAGCGCACCGACAGCTTGCGCGCGAGAGCCAGGCCGATCAGCGAGGCGAACAGCATGATGCCCAGGCCGCCGAGCTGGATGAGCAGCAGGATCACGATCTTTCCGAACCCGCTCCAGTGCGTGGCGGTGTCGACCGTGATCAGGCCGGTCACGCAGACGGCCGACGTCGAGGTGAACAGCGCGTCCACGAAGCCGGTGCCCGTCGCTCGCGCCGACGAGACCGGGAGCATCAGCAGCAGCGTGCCGACCGCGATCGCCGCGCCGAACCCGGTTGCGATCGCCTGGGCGGGGGCGAGATGCCGACGCTTCGGCCGTGACGGGCGCTGCGGGATGCCGGTGTGAACCACAAGAGGGGACACTACGCGATCCTCACGGCGCGGATCAGCGTCCTAACGGGATCCATGCGTGCGGATCCGCACGGAATCCGCACGCGATGTCTGCGCTGGATGCACGATCTGCGTTCGAGTGAACGACCTGCGGACGTGCGCAGGTCGTTCACTCGATGCGATGTCGTTCGTTCGCGGAACGGTCAGACGAGTTCGCTGACCAGTGCCTCGATGCGGGCGCGGATCTCGTCGCGGATCGGGCGCACCGACTCGATGCCCTGACCGGCCGGGTCGTCGAGCGTCCAGTCCTCGTAGCGCTTCCCAGGGAAGAACGGGCACGCGTCGCCGCATCCCATCGTGATCACGACGTCCGACGCCTGGACGGCCTCGGTCGTGAGGATCTTGGGCTGCTCGGCGGTGATGTCGATGCCGAGCTCGGCCATCGCCTCGACCGCGATCGGGTTGATCTGGTCGGCAGGCATGGATCCGGCCGAGCGCACCTCGACGCGGTCGCCGGCGATGTTGCGCAGGAACCCGGCGGCCATCTGGGAGCGTCCGGCGTTGTGCACGCACACGAAGAGGACGCTGGGCTTGGTGGTGGTTTCGGTCATCATTTCTCCTGATCGAAGGGGATGGGTCAGTCCGTGAGGTCGTCGACGAGGATGCGCACGCGGTCCGCGATGTCGTCGCGGATGGCGGCGACGCCTTCGTCGGAGGCGAGCGCCGGATCTCCGACGGCCCAGTCGTCGTAGCGGACGCCGGGGATGATCGGGCAGACGTCGCCGCATCCCATGGTGATGACGACGTCCGCTGCGCGGACGGCATCGTCGGTGAGCGGCTTGGGGAAGCGCTCGGCCGCGAGCTCACCCTCGATCTCCGCGAGGATCGAGCGCACGTGCGGGTGGATGACGTCCGCAGGGCTGGACCCTGCGGAACGCGCGACCACCTTTCCGCCCGCCATCTGGTTCACCAGCGCAGCGGCGAGCTGCGACCGCCCGGCGTTGGCGACGCAGACGAACAGCACCTGCGGCACCGATGCGTCGCGGTCGCGGGTGAGGTCGGCCAGACGTTGACGAGCGAAGCGCTCGGTCAACGGGACGAGTGCGGAGTGCACTCGGGCGGTGCGGGCGAGCGACGTGTACGACTCGCGGACGATGGTGAGGACGACGTTCGGATCGAGGTCCGGGACCTCGGCGGCGAGCTCGTCCGCGAGATGCGTGATCCGCGCGTCGAAATCGGGACGGCCGGAATCCTCCGGGGCATCGCCCCAGGGCGCCACCGTCGCGGGCGCGAACGAGTCCAGAAGGGCGGTGACCGCACCACGACGGTTCGGGTTGATCTTGTACCAGACCCAGGTCCCCCGGCGCTCCGACGTCAGCACATCGACGTCCTTGAGCACCTTGAGGTGATGCGACACGGTCGGCTGCGACACATCGGCGAGTTCGGCGAGATCGCACACGCACGATTCGCCGCGCGGATCGGAGGCGATGGCCGACAGCATCCGCAGCCGCAGCGGGTCCGAGAGGGCCTTCAGCGTCGCGGCGACGGATGCCGCGGCATCCGCACCGATGGCGTGTGTGGCGACGGGGCTGCAGGTGTCCTCGACGGTCAGCGCGACGTTCATCTCGGCATCCTCTCTGCGGTGTACGGATCGGTGTGGAACCAGCGCCTCGCCGTCCAGAGCGAGACGTAGACGAGCCCGACGAGCACGGGCACCTCGATGAGGGGGCCGACGACGCCGGCCAGCGCTTCACCCGACGTCGCGCCGAACGTTCCGATCGCGACGGCGATCGCGAGCTCGAAGTTGTTGCCCGCGGCGGTGAACGCCAGTGTCGTGGATCGTGCGTATCCGAGACCGAGCGCCTTGCCGGTCAGCAGCCCGGCGAACCACATGATCGCGAAGTAGGCCAACAGCGGCATGGCGATGCGGGCGACATCCCACGGGTGCTGTGCGATCTGGTCGCCCTGCAGTGCGAACAGCAGCACGATCGTGAACAGCAGGCCGTACAGCGCCCACGGTCCGACGCGGGGGAGGAAGGTCTCCTCGTACCATTCGCGACCCCTGCGGCGCTCGCCGAGGTAGCGTGAGGCGAAACCTGCGACCAGGGGGATGCCGAGGAAGATCAGCACATTGAGGGCGATCTGCCAGACCGAGATCTCGAGCCCCTGGGTATCCAGGCCCAGCCAGCCGGGAAGGACCGTGAGGTAGAACCAGCCGAGCAACGAGAAAGCGATCACCTGGAAGACGGAGTTGATCGCGACGAGCACCGCCGCGGCCTCCCTGTCGCCGCACGCGAGGTCGTTCCAGATGACGACCATGGCGATGCAGCGCGCGAGTCCGACGATGATGAGCCCGGTGCGGTACTCGGGCAGGTCTGGCAGGAACGTCCACGCGAGCGTGAACATCAGCGCGGGCCCGACGAGCCAGTTCAGCACCAGCGAGGAGATCAGGAGCCTCTTGTCACCAGTGACGGCGGCCACCTTGTCGTAGCGGACCTTCGCGAGCACCGGATACATCATCACGAGCAGCCCGATGGCGATCGGGATTGAGATGCCGCCGACCTCGAGAGCGGCCAGGAGAGCGGAGAGACCGGGGACGAAGCGCGCCAGCAGGAGCCCGCCGACCATCGCGAGGCCGATCCAGAACGGCAGCCACCGGTCGAGCGGCGACAGCTTCCTGGTCGCGGGGGTGGTGGTCGTCGCGGTGGTCATGCGAAGACCTCCTCGGCCTCGGCCTCGGACAGTGCCGGAGCCGGGTTCTCGAGAGCGGCCAGGTAGTGCTGGGCATCCTGGGCGGCGGCGCAGCCGGTGCCGGCGGCGGTGATGGCCTGGCGGTAGGTGTGGTCGACGAGGTCGCCGGCCGCGAAGACGCCGGGGAGGCTGGTGCGGGTCGACGGGTGGTCGACGAGGACGTAGCCGTCCTGGTCGGTGTCGACGAGTCCCGTGACGAGCTCGGAACGCGGGTCGTGGCCGATCGCGACGAATGCACCAGTGACGGCCAGTTCGCGCTCGCCGCCGTTCACGGTGTCGCGCAGCGTGACCGACTCGAGCTTCTCGGCGCCGTTGAGGCGCGAGATCTCGCTGTTCCAGGCGACCTCGATCTTCGGGTGATCGAGCACGCGCTGCGCCATGATCCTGGAGGCGCGGAACTCGTCGCGGCGGTGCACGATCGAGACCTTGGCGGCGAAGCGGGTGAGGAACAGCGCCTCCTCCATCGCCGAGTCGCCGCCGCCGACCACCACGATCTCCTGCTCGCGGAAGAAGAAGCCGTCGCAGGTGGCGCACCAGGACACCCCGTGGCCGCTGAGGCGCTCCTCGTCGGCGACGCCGAGCTTGCGGTAGGCCGATCCCATCGTCAGGATGACGGCGCGAGCGCGGAACGTCTCTCCCGAGCCGGTCTCGATGGTCTTGATCGGTCCGTCGAGATCGACCAGCGTCGCATCGTCGAGGAGGATGCGGGCGCCGAAGCGCTCGGCCTGCGCGCGCATCGACTCCATGAGCTCCGGACCCTGGATGCCGTCGACGAAGCCGGGGAAGTTCTCCACCTCCGTCGTCGTCATCAGTGCACCGCCGGCGGTCACAGATCCGGCGAGCACGACGGGCGCCAGGCCGGCGCGGGCGGCGTAGACGGCGGCGGTGTAACCGGCGGGGCCGGAACCGATGATGACCAGTTCAACCTCTTGAATCGACATGTGTCTATATTGACATCTATCGAATCAATCGGCAACCCTCGTCGGAAGAGTTCACCGATCGGCCACCTCCGGTCGCGAGGATGAGCAAGACCCGCTGAGCCGAAACCGAAAGAGCCGTCATGTCCCATCCCAAGACCGTGCTGTTCATCTGCACCCACAACGCAGGGCGCTCGCAGCTCGGCGTCCATCTCCTCTCGCACGTCGGCGACGACCGTCTCGTCGCGACCAGTGCCGGGGTGAGCCCTGCGGACGAGATCAATCCCGCTGTCGCCGCATCGCTGCAGGAGCTCGGCATCGACACCTCGGCAGCTCAGCCTCGCGCGGTCACCGCAGACGACCTGCAGGACGCGGATGTCGTCGTGCTGATGAAGCCAGGACTCGCTCTGCCGGGACCGGTCGCCGGAGAACTCGTCGAGTGGTCGTTCCCCGACCCATCGAACTGGGAGGCGGACGGCGTGCGCGAACTCCGCGACGCGGTCGCGGATCAGGTCCGAGGACTCGCGGCCCGCCTCGCCGGCTGACGGCTCCGCCGCGTCAGCCGACGGCGACCGGTCGCGCGCCGATCTGCAGCACGGTCGGTGCTGCGCAGCAGCTGCCGCCGTTCTCGTCGAAGCCGCCCGATCCGCCGCAGACCCCGGTGTCCGGCAGGACGAGTTCGTTGCGGGCGGCCGCCTCGTGGTCGCCTGAGAGGTGCGCCGCGATGCTGCGCACCTGCTCGTATCCCGTCAACGCGAGGAAGGTCGGCGCGCGTCCGTAGGACTTCACCCCGGTGATGAAGAAGCCCTGCTCGGGCTGCGCGAGCTCGCGTGCGCCGGTCGCCGAGACGGATCCGCAGGAGTGGATGTTGGGATCGATCTCGGAGGCGATTCCGGCGACGGCCTCCAGTGCGGGGTCGAGATCGATGCGCAGTTCCCGCAGCATCTGCGTGTCGGGGCGGAATCCGGTGAGCGCGAACACCTGCGACACCTCTGCGACGTCCCGCCCGTCCTCGGCGACGATCGTCAGGCCGTCGCCGACCGCGCGGAACTCCGCGACGCGGAATCCCGTCACCAGGTTCACCAAACCCTCGTCGATCATCTTGCGGGCGCGGGATCCGAGTGCCGCACGCTCCGGAAGGTCATCGGCGGCCCCGCCGCCGAAGACGTTCGTCGCGCTGCCGCGACGCAACAGCCACGTGACTCGCGTTTCCGGCGACCGCCTGGCCAGTTCGCCCAGCCGGAGCACGGCGTGGGCCGCGGAGTGCCCGGCGCCGACGACGACCACGTGCGAACCGGCGAGCTCGGACACGTCGTCGGGGATGCGGTAGAAGATCCGATCGGATGCCGCGGCCTCGCCGAGTGCGGGGAAACCATCTGCGCCAGCGGGATTCGGGAGGCTCCACGTGCCGCTCGCGTCGATCACGGCGCGGGCGCTCAGTCGGCTCTCGCTGCCCTCGGTGTCACAGATGTGCAACACGAACGGCTGGCTCCGGCGGCCGCCGTCGACGACCTTGTCGCGACCCTGGCGCGAGATGCCGGTCACGGTCGCGCCGTAGGTGATGCGATCGCCGAGAGCATCCGCGAGCGGGGCGAGATACTCGCTCACCCACTGCGCACCGGTCGGGTACCCAGAGGCCGGAGCGCTCCAGCCGGTCGGCTCGAGGAGGCGCCGTGCCGCGGCATCCGTCAGCTCGGGCCAGGCCGAGAACAGTCGGACGTGACCCCACTCGGAGACCGCCGCCGCCGCGGTGCTCCCGCGCTCGAGGACCGCGACGGGGATGCCGCGTTCGATCAGGTGCGCGGCGGCGGCCAGGCCCTGCGGGCCTGCTCCGATGATCGCGACGGGCAGCTCGGTCATCAGCAACTCCTCGGATTGAAAAACTTCGATATGACGACTGTCGCGCACCTATCGAAGAATGTCAATACGTGGCATAGTGATCGCATGACGCTTCCCGTGACGATCGAGGCCGAAACCTGCTGCATGCCGCGCGTCGCCGATGCACTGACCGCCGACGAGGCTGCGGAGGTCGCGCGCGTCTTCAAGGCGTTGGGCGACCCCACGCGCGTGCGCCTGCTGTCGCTGATCGCCGCGAGCGACGGTGGTGAGGCCTGCATCTGCGACCTGATCGAGCCTGTCGGCCTCTCGCAGGGAACGGTCTCGCACCACATGAAGCTGCTGGCGGACGCGGGCCTCGTCACCCGGGAGCAGCGCGGCCGCTGGGCCTACTTCCGGCTGGTGCAGCCGGCGCTGGATGCCGCAGCCGGCGCATTGCGCGCCGGCTGAACCGCATCGTCAGCGCCTCTTCGCGGGGAGATCGATCGGGCCGGTCACCGACAGCTCGTCCTCCCAGCACTGGATGCCGGTGACCTCCGGCATCCTCGCCCGGGTGAAGACCGGATTGAGGCCGGCCTTGCGCTGCTGCGAGTAGTCCTTCAACAGCTTGAACGCGACGCCGGACAGGAGGGCGATCGCGACGAGGTTCACGAGCGCCATGAGACCCATGATCCCGTCTGCCGTGTTCCAGATCAGGTCGGCCGAGGCGATCGAGCCGACGAAGATGACCACGACCACGAGCGTGCGATAGGTCGTCAGTGCGGTGTGGCTCGTGGTGATGAACTCGATGTTCGACTCGCCGTAGTAGTAGTTGCCGAGGATCGAGCTGAACGCCAGCAGGAAGATGATGATGCTCAACAGCACGTTGGACCAGGAACCGAGGTTGCTGACGATGGCGTTCTGCGTGAGCTCGATGCCACGGTTCGCGTTCGCGAGATCCGGCGTGGCCACCAGGATGATGAACGCCGTGATCGAGCACACCAGGAACGTGTCGAAGTAGACGCCGAGCGTCTGCACGAGCCCCTGCTTGACCGGATGCGTGACAGCGGCCGTGGCACCGGCGTTCGGCGCCGAACCGAGACCCGCCTCGTTCGAGAACATGCCGCGCTTGACGCCGGTCATGATGATCGTGCCCAGTGTCGCGCCGACGATCTCGTTGAAGCCGAAGGCCTGCGTGTAGATCGAGGCGAACACCTCGGGGAGGCGTTCGATGTTCATGCCGACGATCACGAGGCCCACGAGCAGGTACAGCAGCGCCATGGCCGGGACGACGGCCTGAGTGACGCTCGCGATGCGGCGCACGCCGCCGAAGACGACGAGCGCGGTCAGCACGGCGAGGGCGATGCCGACGACCCACGGGATCCATGCGACCTCGCCGCCGAAACTCGACGACACCGTGGCGCTGATCGTGTTGGCCTGCAGCGAGCTGAACGCGAAGGGGAAGCAGACGATGAGGATGACGGCGAACAGGATGCCCATCCATCGAGCCTTGAGCCCGTGCTGCATGTAGTACGCCGGGCCTCCGCGGAAGCCGTCCTTGTCGCGCACCTTGTATGCCTGGCCGAGCGTGGATTCGATGAAGCTCGAGGCGCCGCCGACGAACGCCATGGTCCACATCCAGAAGATCGCCCCGGGGCCTCCGATCGCGATGGCGGTGCCGACACCCGCGATGTTGCCGACGCCGACACGCGATGCCGCGGAGATCGTGAAGGCCTGGAACGCCGAGACCGACTGCGGCTCGCCGTCGGCGTCCCGAGGGGTCTTGTCGGTGAGGGTGCGGAACATCTCCGGGATCATCCGGAACTGCACGACGCCGGACCGCAGCGTGAAGTACAGGCCGAGGATCACGAGCACCGGCAGCACGAGCCAGGTCCAGAGCTTGTCGCCGGCATCGAGTACGAAATCGTTGAGCGCGTCCATCCGGTCAGTATGGCGGTCGGGATGCGCTCCTGACCAGAGGGCGTGCCGGAACCGCGCATCATCCCCCGACGGTGCCGTGCCGGATCCCGTACGGTCCGTGCCGCGCACGGCGTGCCGTCGGCAGGGCACGCCGGACACGCCGTGAGCCGTCCGGGATCCGGCCCGCGGCCGCGGCTCCGGTCGACACGACTGTGGTCGCCGCGGCGATCGCCGGGCGTCAGCCGGCGGGCAGCAGTCGCGAGGTCGTTCCCCGCACGATCAGCTCGTAGGGCAGTTCGCCATGGGGTGCCGCCGACGCGGCATCCTCCAGCCCGGAGAGCACGGCGGCGGCGGCGAGCTCGCCCTGACCGATCGGGAACTGGTCGACGGTCGTCAGACGGAAGAACTCGCCGAGTTCGTGTCCGTCGATGCCGACGATGGAGAGGTCCTCCGGGACGCGGAAGCCCAGGTCGCGCGCGGCCAGAATCGCCCCGATCGCCATCTCGTCGGATGCCGCGAAGACCGCCGTGGGGCGCGGGCCAGGGCGCCCGAGCAGTTGCTTGGCGGCCCGGTAGCCACCCTCGACCGTGAAGTCGGCGGGCTCCAGGAAGGCGGGGTTCGCGGGGATGCCGGCATCCGCCAGCGCCTTCTCGAATCCCTGCCGGCGCTGGGTCGGGATATGGAAGTCGAGGTCGAATTCGGGATTCGCGCCGATGTGCGCGATGTCCGTGTGACCGAGGCCGAGCAGGTGCCGGGTCGCGAGTTCCGCGACGGCGACGTCATCGACCGTGAGGGTGTCCAATCGCGGGTTCGGTCCACCGATCGCGATCACGGGCAGGCCCAGGCTCAGCAGCTGGCTCGTCTCGTCGTCGTCCAGTTCGATCGAGACCGCGATGATCGCATCGACGCGCTGGCGGCGCAGCGCCGTCGCGAACACTTCGCGTCGCACGTCCCGGTCGGCGGTGATGTTGTACAGCGTGATGTCGTAGCCGTGCCGCATGAGGGCGCTGGAGACGCCGGACAGCACGGTGCTGAAGAACCAGCGATCGAGGAACGGCACGACCACACCGACATTGCGGGTGCGTCCGGACGCCAGCGACGACGCGCGCGAGGACACGACGTAGCCGAGCTTGTTGGCGGCCGAAAGCACGCGCTCACGGGATGCCGCCGAGACATGCCCGCGTCCGCTCAGCGCTCGCGAAACGGTCGCGGTGGAGACTCCGGCCAGCTTGGCGACCTCGTCGATGCTCGTCATCGTGCATTCTCTCGTTCTGTGTCGCGAGACTTGCCCTGCGGGGTGAGACGTACGTCGTGCGAGTACGTCTCACCCCGCAGGCGAAGTCTCGCGGTGCGGTTCTGGCGCAGGCGGTCAGGACAGGGTGTACCAGGCAGCGGTGTCGACCGGGAGCGTCGTGCCCTCGAACGGCTGGCTGCGCACCACGAACGTCGCCCCGGCCGGCAGCTCGATCGGCTCCGCGCCGAGGTTGACCGCGACGTGCAGGTCGCCACGGCGGAAGGCCACGGCATCCGCTCCGAGATCCTCCCAGACGAGCGAGCCGGAGCCGAGAGCGTACTCGCGACGCAGACGCAGCAGCTGCTTGTACAGCGCGAGCGTCGACGTCGGGTCGTTCTCCTCGGTGGAGCGGGCGTATCGCGCCCACTCGTCGGGCTGCGGCAGCCACGAGGCACCGGTGTCGTTGAAGCCGAACGCGGGGGCGTCGGCTTCCCAGGGCAGCGGCACGCGGCATCCGTCCCGGCCGTAGCGCTTGCCCTCGGTGCGGAACCAGGTGGGGTCCTGGCGGAACTCGTCGGGGATCTCCATCGCCTCGGGGAGCCCCAGCTCTTCGCCCTGGTAGAGGTACGACGAGCCGGGCAGCGACAGCATGACGGTCGTCGCCGCGCGTCCGCGGGCCAGGCCGATAGCGGTGTCCGGCTTGTTCGGCGTCAGCGGGCCGATGCCCTCGCCCTGCGGGTTGTCGTCGGTGAACGCGAGCCGGGTGACGTGACGGACGACATCGTGGTTGGAGAGCACCCAGGTGCTGGGGGCGCCGACCTTGCCGAACTCGTCCAGGGACTCGCGGATGACGGCGCCGAGCTGCTTCGCATCCCACGGGGTCATCAGATACGGGAAGTTGAAGGTCTGGTGCATCTCGTCGGGGCGCACCCAGAGGGCCGTCTTCTTCAGGGTCGGCAGCCAGGCCTCGCCGCACAGGGCGCGGTCGCCGTCGTACTCCGCCATGACCTGGTGCCAGTCGCGGTAGATGTCGTGGACCTCGTCCTGGCCCCAATACGGCACGTTCTCCTCGCCGCCGCCCATCGAGTCGGCATCGGCGACCGGCGCGTAGTCCGGCAGACCGGCTTCCTTGGCCATGCCGTGCGCGACATCCACGCGGAAGCCATCGACGCCGCGGTCCAGCCAGAAGCGCAGGATGGAGCGGAACTCCTCCTTGACCTCTTCGTTGGTCCAGTCGAAGTCCGGCTGAGAGGGGTCGAAGATGTGCAGGTACCACTGACCGGGCGTGCCGTCCGCCTCGATGATGCGCTCCCACATACCGCCGCCGAAGACGCTCTCCCAGTTGTTCGGGGGCAGCTCGCCGTTCTCGCCGCGGCCGTCGCGGAAGACGTAGCGTGCGCGCTCCGGGCTGCCGGGCGCGGCCTTCAGCGCCTGCTGGAACCAGACGTGCTGATCGGACGAGTGGTTCGGCACGAGGTCGACGATGACGCGGATGCCGCGCGCGTGCGCCTCGGCGAGCATCGTGTCGAAGTCGGCGAGCGTGCCGAAGATCGGGTCGACGTCGCGGTAGTCGGCGACGTCGTAACCGGCATCCTTCTGCGGCGACGTCATGAACGGGCTCAGCCAGATGGCGTCGATGCCGAGTTCCTTGAGCGACTCGAGGCGGCTCGTGATGCCGGGGAGGTCGCCGATGCCGTCTCCCGATGCGTCCGCGAAGGACCGCGGGTAGATCTGGTAGATCACGGCGCTGCGCCACCACTCGGCACCGGGTGCGGCGGACTGTTCAAGCTGAGTCATGCGAAGAGCCTACTGCAAGCGCTTACAGTTTTGCGAGCGTCTGTGCATCTGCGGGGTTCTGCGCCACTTCTCTGAGAATGCGACAGCTGATAACAGGCGCGAATTCAGAGAACTGTAGCAAAACCCCGGGCGGAAGCAGGTCAGGCGCCGCGCACCAGATTGATCGGCGGCTCGCCCGCCCGCATCCGCTCGATCTGAGTCCGGACGACGCGGGCGATGCGCGGATGCATGGCGTCGGACGATCCGCCGACGTGCGGGGCGATCAGGATGCCGTCCAGGCTCCACAGCGGGTGGCCGTCGGGCAGCGGCTCGGGGTCGACGACGTCGATCGCGGCGCGGATGCGTCCGCGGCGCGCGTGATCCACCAGCGCGTCGGTGTCGACGAGGCCACCGCGGCCCACATTGACGATGAGCGCCCCGTCGGGAAGCGCCGAGAGGGCTGCATCGTCGATGACGTGGCGGGTCTCCGGCGTGTAGGGGAGGCCGAGGATCACGATCTCGGCGTCGGGCAGCAGGGCGGGCAGCTCCTCGATCGCGTGCACGTCGACGGTGCCGAGGCTGTCGTGCTCGACCGTGCGCGCGCTGCGCGCGACCACGGTGAGGTCGACCTCGAAGCCGGCCAGCCGAGCGGCGACGGCCTGGCCGACGCCTCCGAAACCGATCAGCAGCACCCGGCGGTCGGCGAGGCCGGGGGACCACAGGCGTTCCCACGCGCCGCGGTCCTGCGAGCGCACGAACTCGGGGATGCGCCGCTGCGCGGCGAGAGCGAGGGCGAGGGCCTGCTCGCCGGTCGCCGTCTCGTGCACGGTCGCGGCGTTCGCGAAGCGCGCACCCGCCGGGATCTTGTCGATGACGCTTTCGTAGCCGATCATCTGCCCCTGGACGAGGTCGACGTCCACACCCGCGAGCGCACCGAGCGCCTCGCCGGTGTTCATGTACGGCGGCACGACGATGTCGAGGTGCTCGCGCGGCGCGGGGCCCTGCATGTCCCACACCAGAACCTCGACCCCGGCGGGGATCGGGGCGATGTCATCGGCGAGACGGGCAGTGGGGACGGTGACGACGAGACTCACATGTCGAGCCTATCCTCGGGGCCCCGACCCGGAGTAGCGTCAGGGGCACGCTTCGACGTGAGGATGCCGAGATGATTCCCGAGATCAACTACTGGGCCGTGCTGCTGGCGACGGCGTCGAGCATGGTGGTCGGCGCGATCTGGTACGCGCCGAGCGTCTTCGGCAAGCGCTGGGCGCGGCTCGCGCATGTCGACCTGGACAACCCGTCGCGGGGAGCGCTGTGGCCGATCGTGACGACGGTGTTGGTGAGCTTCGGCACGGCCTGGGTGCTCGCCGGAGCGGCCGCGATCGCCTGGCACTTCTATCAGGGTTCGTTCTTCTCGGCCACGTTCGTGACCGCGATCATGCTCTGGGGCGGGTTCACCGGCGCGCGGTTCATCACGCACGATGCGTTCGAGGGCCGGCCCACGCAGCTGACCACGCTGAACATCGCTCACGAGCTGGTCACGATCGTGATCATGGCGATCATCATCGGGGTGTGGCCGCCGGCGCTCGGCTGACGCGCAGCGGTCCCGCGCCCTCGCCGCGTCGCCCCCTCGCCCCGAAACGGGGGCCGACACGCCAGATGTCGGACGTTCTCGGGGAATCGGTCCGACATCTGGCGTGTCGGCCCCCGCGGTGAACGCCCGTTCCCGGGTGTACGCGCACGACGCGGGTGCACCCGCACGACGCGGGCACCAGTTCGACAGGATCGGCGGATGCGGCGTGCATCCGTTCTCCGGTCGTGCAGGCGTCCCCGCGTGAACGGAGACCTCGGGGGTTCCCGTTACGCGGCGACGCGGGCGACCGCGGCGATCGCGCTCGTGAAGAACGCCAGACCGTCGACGCCGCTGCGCATGGCAGATGCGGTGTCGGGGCCGAAGCCCGGCTCGGTGGCGTGCTCGGGATGCGGCATGAGGCCGACGACGTTGCCCGCCTCGTTCGTGACGCCGGCGATGTCGCGCAGCGAACCGTTCGGGTTGACGCCCGCGTATCGGAACGCGACGAGTCCTTCGCCCTCGAGGCGATCCAGGGTCTCCTCCGAGGCGATGTATCCGCCCTCGCCGTTCTTCAGCGGGATGACGATCTCCTGGCCGCGGCGGAACGCGTTGGTCCAGGCGGTGTCGGAGTTCTCGACGGTCAGCTTCTGGTCACGACGGACGAAGTGCTGGTGGTCGTTGCGGATCAGGCCGCCGGGCAGCAGGTGCGCCTCGACGAGCATCTGGAATCCGTTGCAGATGCCGAGCACGGGGAGGCCCTTCGCCGCGGCATCCTTGACCTCGGTCATGATCGGCGACAGTGCGGCGATCGCACCGGAGCGCAGGTAGTCGCCGTAGCTGAAACCACCGGGCAGGACGAGCGCGTCGACGCCCTCGAGATCGTGCGAACCGTGCCAGAGCGCGACCGGCTCCGCGCCGGCGAGACGCACGGCGCGCTGGGCGTCGCGGTCGTCCAGGGAACCGGGGAAGGTGATGACCCCGATCCGGATGCTCATTCGACGACCTCGATACCCACGACGTCCTCGATCACCGAGTTGGAGAGCACGTCCTCGGCCACCCGCTTCGCCTCGGCGAGCAGCTCGTCCGTGACCTCGCCCTCGACGGTGAGCTCGAAGCGCTTGCCGATGCGGACGTCGCTGAAGCCCTCGACACCGGTGCGCGCGAAGGCGCCGGCGACGGCCTTCCCCTGCGGGTCGAGCAGTTCGGACTTGGGCATGACGTCGACGACGATGGTGGGCATTCGAGGCTCCAGAAGTCGCGGGAAGGCGGGCGTGCCCAGTCTACTGCCCGTGCACGACGCACCCGGAACCCGCCTCTATGGCGCGAACGCCCGCGACACGCCGAGTCGCGGGCGCCGCAGCGCCATATGGACGGGTGGGTCAGGCGTGGAAGACCGTGTGCAGGTCGCCGATCGCGTCACGGCCGCCGAGACCGTCGATCTCGAACAGCACCGAGATCCCCGTGACGTGGCTGCCGAGCCGCTCCACGAGCTGGCGACCGGCCGCGAGGGTGCCACCGGTGGCGAGCACGTCGTCGATCAACAGCACGCGGGAGCCGGCCGGCAGGTCGTCGTGCATCTCGACGGTGGCGGTGCCGTACTCGAGCGCGTAGTCCACGGATGCCGCGGGCCGGGGGAGCTTCCCCGCCTTGCGGATCGGGATCAGTCCGACTCCGGCCTGGATCGCGGCGGCTCCGGCGAGGAGGAACCCGCGCGCCTCGATGCCGGCGACCACGTCGAACTGCCCGGCGAACGGCTCCAGGATCGCCTCCGTGGTGACGCGCAGCGCCTCGGCGTCCGCGAGCAGCGGCGTGATGTCGCGGAAGACGATGCCCGGTTCCGGGTAATCCGGGACGCTGCGGATCAGTGATTCGGCGCGGACGAGGGCGGGGGTGAGGGCACGGGAAGGCACGGCCCAAGGGTACGCCCGCTTCGGGCTTGACAGTCATGGGAGCGCTCCCATAGAGTGACTGCTCAGTTCGTGGGAGCGCTCCCACGGCATCCCGAAGCACGACACACTGCAACAGATTCCGCACAAAGGAGTGACACCGTGAACACACGCGCAAAGCGCCGGATGCTGGTCACCGCATCCCTCGCCTCCGTCGCAGCACTGGCTCTCGCCGGCTGCTCGGCCGGCGAAGAACCCGCCGAGGGGAGCTCGGACGAGAAGGTCACGCTGACCGTCACCACGTTCGGCACGTTCGGCTATGAGGACCTCTACAAGGAGTACGAGGAGCTGCACCCGAACGTCACGATCGAGGCCAGCAACATCGACACCGGAGGCAACGCCCGCACCGATGCCTTCACCAAGATCGCGGCCGGCTCCGGCCTCAGCGACATCGTCGCGATCGAAGAGGGCTGGCTCGGCGCCATCATGGAGGTCTCCGACACGTTCGTCGACCTGAAGGACTACGGCATCGAGGACCGCAAGGACGACTGGCTGGACTGGAAGTACGCCCAGGCGACGGATGCCGATGGTCGCGTGATCGGCTACGGCACCGATGTCGGTCCGACCGGCATCTGCTACAACGGCCCCGCGTTCGAGGCCGCCGGCCTGCCGAGCGATCGCGAGTCGGTCGCCGAGCTGCTCAACGGGGACTGGGAAAACTACTTCAAGGTCGGCCAGGAGTACACCGACAAGACCGGCAAGGCCTGGTACGACCACTCCGGCTTCGTCTGGAACTCGATGGTCAACCAGCTCGACGAGGGCTACTACACCGCTGACGGCGAGCTGAACGTGGAGGGCAACGACCTGCTCAAGGAGCGTTTCGAGCTTCTCGGTGCGGCCACCGAGGGCGGCCAGTCCGCCGCCCAGGCCGCCTGGGACTGGAACGGCGGCAAGTCGTTCGTCGACGGCACCTTCGCGACCTTCGTCTGCCCCGGCTGGATGCTGGGAACGATCGCCGGTCAGCTCGAGGCCGGTGGCGGAGACGCGTCGACCGGCTGGGACTTCGCCGACGTCTTCCCCGGTGGCCCGGCCAACTGGGGTGGCGCATGGCTGTCGATCCCGGAGAGCTCCGAGCACAAGGAGGCCGCTGCCGAACTCGCCGACTGGCTGACGCAGCCCGAGCAGCAGGTCAAGCAGTCCGCCGCTGCGGGCAACTTCCCGTCGACGGTCAAGGCGCAGGAGACCCTGGCGGCCGAGGCCACGCCGAACGAGCTGTTCAACGACGCTCCCACAGGGGCGATCCTCGCCGAGCGCGCCAAGGGCGTCGTCGCTCAGTTCAAGGGCCCGGACGACTCGGTCATCCAGGAGAACGTGTTCGGCCCCGCGCTGAGCTCGCTCGACCGCGGTGAGACCGACACCGCAGGCGCTTGGGACCAGGCGCTCTCGCTCCTCAACGAGCTCGTCGGCTGACACCCCTTCCTTCCGGTCGCAGTTCGCGTCGCCTCGGCATCCGCCTGAGCGGCACGGACTGCGACCGGAACCACGTCCGATCGCCCCAGACGGGAAAGACCATGACCCTCACCGCTCCGCCCGAGGAGCGCGTCGCCTCGGCTTCCGCCAGGCCCGCCGCCCGCCCCTCCTGGCGCCACCGCGTCTCGCGGTTCGACCAGAACGCGTCGCCGTACCTCTACGTGTCGCCGTTCTTCCTGCTGTTCGGCCTGATCGGGCTGTTCCCCCTGCTCTACACGGTGTACGTCGCCGTGCACGAGTGGGACCTCCTCAAGGGGGAGGGGCCGTTCGTCGGGTTCGAGAACTTCTCCGCGATCCTCGGCGATCCGATGTTCTGGAACTCGATCTTCAACACCCTGAGCATCTTCCTGCTCTCCGCGATCCCGCAGCTGTGCGTCGCGCTCGTGATCGCGTACCTGCTCGACCGCGGGCTCCGGGCCCCCACCTTCTGGCGGATGAGCGTGCTCATCCCGTTCGTGGTCACCCCTGTCGCCGTCGCCATCATCTTCTCCAGCGTGTTCAACGAGGCCGACGGCCTCGCCAACAACCTGCTCAACCTCATCGGCATCGTCGACCTGGAATGGAAGCACAACACCTTCCTCTCGCACATCGCGATCGCAACCATGGTGAACTTCCGATGGACCGGCTACAACGCCCTCATCCTGCTCGCCGCCATGCAGGCCGTGCCTCGCGATCTGTACGAATCGGCTGCGCTCGACGGCGCCGGCTCCGCGCGGCGGTTCTTCTCGATCACGATCCCCACGATCCGTCCGACGCTCATCTTCGTCATCATCACCGCCACGATCGGCGGCCTGCAGATCTTCGCCGAGCCGCGCCTGTTCGACGTGTCCACCGCCGGCGGCATCGGTGGCAGCGACCGTCAGTTCCAGACCACCGTGCTGTTCCTCTGGGAGCTCGCGTTCTTCCGCCGTGATCTCGGCGAGGCATCCGCCGTGGCGATCCTGCTCTTCCTGCTCATCGTCGGCATCGGCGTGATCAACTTCCTCATCTCCCGCGGCATCGCCTCCGGCGACGCGCCCAAGCGCAACCGCGCCGCCCGCCGTGCCGCCCGCACGACCGTCACCAAGGAGGACGCCCGATGACCGCCACGCAGGCCATGAGCGTTCCGGAGCGCATCCGTCGCCGCCGCAGTTCGAGTACCGGCACCGCAGGCATCGGCAGCCGCCCAGGGTTCCTCACCTACGGGCTGCTCGCAGCCTTCATCATCGGCAGCGTCTACCCGCTGTGGTGGTCGGTCGTGGTCGCCTCCGGCGACAACTCCACCCGTGGCGAGACGCTGCCGCTGATCCCCGGTGGCAACTTCTTCACGAACGCGGCCAAGGTCTTCGACGCCATCCCGTTCTGGCTCGCCCTGGGCAACTCGGTGATCATCTCGACGATCATCACGATCTCGGTGGTGACGTTCTCGACGCTCGCCGGCTACGCATTCGCGAAGCTGCGCTTCAAGGGGCGGGACGGCTTGATGGTGTTCGTGATCGCGACCATGGCGATCCCGACGCAGCTGGGCATCATCCCGCTGTTCATGCTCATGCGCGAGCTCGGCTGGACAGGATCGATCGGCGCGGTCATCGTTCCGACGCTCGTCACCGCGTTCGGCGTCTTCTTCATGCGGCAGTACCTCGTCGATGTCATCCCCGACGAGCTCATCGAGGCCGCCCGCATGGATGGCGCGAACCAGTTCCGCACGTTCCTCACCGTCGGCATCCCGGCCGCACGTCCCGCGATGGCGATCCTCGGTCTGTTCACGTTCATGACGGCGTGGACCGACTATCTGTGGCCCTTGATCGTGCTCTCCCCCTCGAACCCGACCCTGCAGACGGCGCTCAGCCAACTGCAGTCCGGGTACTACGTCGACTACTCGATCGTGCTCACCGGTGCGGTGCTCGCGACCCTGCCCCTGCTCATCCTCTTCGTGGTCGCGGGCAAGCAGCTGGTCAGTGGCATCATGGCGGGCGCGGTGAAAGGATGACCCCTATGACATCTCGGCCGTTCCCGGACGACTTCCTCTTCGGTGCAGCGACCGCGGCGTATCAGATCGAAGGCGCCGCCTTCGAGGAGGGACGCACCGCGTCGATCTGGGATGCCTTCGCCCGGGTCCCCGGCGCCGTCATGGGCGGCGACAACGGCGATGTGGCATGCGATCACTACCACCGCTATCCGCAGGACGTCGCGCTCATGAAGCGCCTCGGCCTGCAGACGTACCGCTTCTCCACGTCGTGGTCCCGGGTGCGGCCGGATGGCGGAGCCGTCAACCCGCAGGGCGTGGACTTCTACAGCCGTCTGGTGGATGAGCTTCTCGGGGCCGGCATCCTGCCCTGGCTCACCCTGTACCACTGGGACATGCCGCAGGCCCTGCAGGATGCCGGTGGCTGGACGAACCGCGACACGGTCGACCGCTTCCTCGAGTACGCCGGCACCATGCACGACGCGCTGGGGGACAGGGTGAACGTGTGGACCACGCTCAACGAGCCGTGGTGCTCGTCGTTCCTCTCCTACACGGGCGGTGAGCACGCGCCGGGGCACACGAGCGTCGCCGAGGGGCTGCTCGCATCGCACCACCTGCTGCTCGCGCACGGAGCGACCGTGAAGGAGCTGCGCTCGCGCGACGCATCCCTCAACCTCGGGATCACGCTGAACCACACGGTCGCGGACCCGGTGGATCCGCACAACCCGGCCGACGTCGACGCCGCACGTCGTATCGACGGACAGTTCAACCGGTGGTTCCTCGACCCGATCTACCGCGGCGAATACCCCGCCGACATCCTGGCGGACATCCGGGCCGTCGACGCCGAAGCGGTCGCCCGCTTCGAGGCGGCCGTGCAACCGGGCGATCTCGAGACGATCTCGGAGCGCATCGACACGCAGGGCGTCAACTACTACCACGGAGACTACGTCTCCGGCACGGCACCCGAGGTTCCTCCGGTCTCGGGTGGCCCGCGCACCGAACGGCAGGGGCGAAGCCCCTACCCGTCGGATGCCGGCATCCACTCCGTCGAGCGCGGGCTGCCGCGCACCGCTCAGAACTGGGAGGTGCAGCCCGAGGGACTGACACGTCTGCTGCAGCGGGTGTGGACCGAGTACGCGCAGCCCGCGGGCGTCGTCCTCTACATGACCGAGAACGGTGCGGCCTACGACGACGAGCCGGTCGTCGAGGACGGCGAGACGCGCGTGCACGATGGGGATCGTGCCGAGTTCCTCCGCCTGCACCTGGCGGCCGTCCTCGACGCCGCGGATGCCGGGGTCGACGTGCGCGGCTACTTCTACTGGTCGCTGTTCGACAACTACGAGTGGGCGTGGGGCTACGACAAGCGGTTCGGGATCGTCCGGGTGGACTACGACACGCAGGAGCGCAGCCTCAAGGACTCGGCGCTCGAGTATCAGAGGATCATCGCCGCCCGGTCCCTCTAGCCGCCGGCATCCGACCGCCGGTTTCGAGTCGCGATGTTCGCTCGAAATCGGGCGGATCGGAGCGAACATCGCGACGCGAACGCGAGCGGGCGGCGCCACGGGTGAGAATGGGCGAATGGAAGAGTGCGTGCGATGACGGCGTCACGAGCGACGATCGAAGAGGTGGCCGCTGCGGCGGGCGTCTCGCGTTCGACGGTGTCGCGCGTCGTGAACGGGTCGACGTCGGTCAGCCCTGAGGCGCTCGAAGCGGTCAAGCGGGCGATCGACGAGATGAACTACGTGCCCAACCGGGCCGCGCGTTCACTGGCATCGCGGCAGACGCATGCGATCGCGCTCATCGTTCCCGAGGACACCACTCGGTTCTTCGGGGATCCGTTCTTCGCCGCGATCGTCGCGGGCATCACCGGCGCGCTCGGCGGATCGGACTATCTGCTCAACCTCCTCATCGCCAGCGACGACCCCGGCGACAAGATGACGAGCTTCGTGCGCAACGGCGGCGTGGACGGCGCGCTCATCGTCTCGCACCACTCGAGCGACGCGTACATCGAGCGGATCGCGGATGCCGTGCCGGTGGTCTACGGCGGACGGGCGTTCCACCTGCGCGACACCGACTACGTCGTCGACGTCGACAACGTCGCCAGCGCCCGGCTCGCGACTCAGCACCTGATCGACACCGGACGCACCAGGATCGCGACGATCACCGGCCCGCTCACGATGCTCGCCGCTCAGGACCGCGCGCAGGGCTTCCGTGCGGCGCTCGCGGATGCCGGCCTGTCGCCGTTCGCCGAGGCGGAGGGCGACTACAGCGAATCCGGTGGGGCGGATGCCGCTCGTCGCATCCTCGCCGCCGGCGCACCGGATGCGATCTTCGCGGGCAGCGACCTGATGGCACGCGGGGCCATCGGCGTCCTGCGGGGTGCCGGCCTGCGGGTGCCGGACGACGTGGCGGTCGTCGGCTTCGACGATTCCTCGGTCGCGCTCACCACGGACCCGCCGTTGACGACGATCCGCCAGCCCATGTACAAGCAGGGCGAGACGATGGCCGCGGTGCTGCTGGAGCACCTGGCCGGCGGTTCGCCGGAGCGGACGACGATCCTGTCCACCGAGCTCGTGGTGCGCGGCTCGGCGTGAGGTGGCGACGTCGCACTGTCCGTGAAGCGTCGGCGCGGCATCGGTAGCCGATCGGATGATGTGCCGCGGCATCCGTCGTCCGTAGGCTGAGGGCATGACCTCCCGCGCGCAGACGGACGGTGCCCGCGGCATCCTCGCGCCGGTGCGCTTCGGGCGCGCGCTGCAGATCGTCCTGCTCGCTCTGATCGTCGTATGCGCGCTCCGGTACGCATTGCGCCACGAGGACGCCGAGGCTCTGCCGCTCGTGCTCGCCGGCGCTGCGCTGCTCGCCGCCGCAGCCGTCCTGCGGCCCCTGGTTCCGCGCCGCGGCGCGTGGCCCGCCGCATGGACGCTCGTCGTCGTCGCACTGTGGGTCGTCCTCACGCTGACGGCGCCGTCGTTCGCGTGGTGCGCCGTCCCGCTCGCGTTCGCGGTGCTGCAGATCCTGCCGTTCTGGCCGGCCTCGGCCGTGGTCGCGGTGATGACGGGCGTCGTCATCGCCGCCGAACTCCGGCTGGCCGAGGAGTTCGATCCGACGATGATCGCGGGTCCCATCGGGATCGCCTTCGCGACCGTCGTCGCCTATCGGGCGCTGGACCGTGAGGCGCGCGCCAGGCAGCAGCTGGTCGATGAACTGACCGCGACGCAGTCCGACCTCGCGGCGGCCGAGCATCGGGCCGGCGCGCTCGCCGAGCGGGCCCGTCTCTCGCGCGAGATCCATGACTCGGTGGGGCAGGATCTCTCCAGCATCCACCTGCTGCTGCAGGCGGCGGAGCAGCAGTGGGAGCGGCGCCCCGACGCCGCGAGGGCACAGGTGCGCACCGCGGCCGATGCCGCGCGGTCGGGTCTCGAGGAGGTGCGCCGCGTCGTTCGCGACCTCGCTCCGTCCGAACTCGACGGTGTCGCCGGTTCCCTCCCGGCCGCGGTCGAGCAGGTCGTGGCGGATGCCGCGGGCATCGACGCGTCGTTCCAGAGCCATGGGGTGATCGGGGATGTGCCGCTCCCGGTCGCCGCGGCCGTGATCCGCACGGTCCGGGGCGCGCTCGCGAACGTCGCCGAGCATGCCGGAGCGACGCGGGCCGTGGTGAGCATCACGGCCCAGCCGGATGAACTGCGCGTGGACGTCCGCGACGACGGCGCGGGGTTCGACGCCGACCCCATCGCCCGACGCGATCGCGCGCGGCAGCGCCGATCGTCCGGGCGCGGCCGCGGATTGGACGGGATCGAGGAGCGCATCACGGCGCTCGGGGGAACCCTCGAGATCGAGTCGACGCCCGGCGAGGGGACGACGCTGTCCGCGGTGTTCCCGGCATCCGTGCTCGCGGCAGGGTCGGACTCGTCGGTGTTCGGAGAGGGAGACGTGCGATGATGCTGCGGCTGGTGCTGGTCGATGATCATCCGGTGGTCCGCGCAGGCCTGCGCGCGCTGATCGAATCCAGCGACGACCTGCAGGTGGTCGGCGAGGCTTCCGACGCGGTCGGTGCGGTCGACATCGTCGCGGCCGAGCATCCGGATGTGGTCCTCATGGACCTGAGCCTCGGCGACGGCGTGGGCGGCATCGAGGCCACGCGCCGGGTCGCAGCGCTGGATGATGCTCCTGCCGTGCTGGTGCTGACGACGTACGACACCGAGTCCGACATCCTGCGCGCTCTGGATGCCGGAGCCCGGGGCTACCTGCTCAAGGACGCCCCGCCGGCGGAGCTGTTCGCCGGCATCAGAGCGGTGGCGAGGGGCGAGCCCGCACTCGCGCCGTCGGTGGCCGCGACGCTCATGCGGCGCGCGGCGTCGCCGGAACCGCGGATGACCGAGCGCGAGGTCGAGGTGCTCGAACTCCTCGCGGACGGCCAGGGCAATCGCGAGATGGCGCGAGCACTGTTCGTCTCGGAGGCGACGGTGAAGTCGCATCTGTCGCACATCTACACCAAGCTCGGCGTCGACACGCGGGCCGGTGCCGTGGCCGCGGCGATCGAGCAGCGCATCATCCGGCGCTGACCCGACCCGCGAGACTTCCGTTGCGGGGTGACACCTGCCTTGCCCAGCGCTGTCTCGCCTCGCAGAATACGTCTCGCGGTGAGGGTTTCGAGGATGCTCGATCTCGCCCCCGGTGGAGATCGAGCATCCTCATCATGAGGTCAGCGGCGAAGCATCCACCGCGTCATGCCCGGTATCCCTCCGATACGTGCCGTGCGACGCGGTTCGCGGACTCGACCCCGAGCCCGATGCTCGCTCATGCACGGGACGCCCCTCCCCGACGACGCGCGCATCACTGAACACTCATTCAGTGAGTACGATAGCGGGAAGCCGGGGGAATAGGAAATGGACCGGAAGGATGCCGGATGGCGCGCTCCGTGGAGCAGAACCGTGCCGCCCGTGAGCGTGCACGGGAGAGCATCCTGTCGTCGGCGATCGAGCTGTTCGCCGAACGCGGTGTGCACGGCGCGACGATCGCAGAGATCACCGGCCGAGCGGGGGTCGCGCAGGGCCTGGTCAACTACCACTTCGGCGGCAAGGACCAACTCGTCGGCGAGATCGTGGACCGGTGGTTCCGCCTGCTGATCGGATTCCCCGAGGCACGCGCCGGCACGGCGGATGACCGCCTGCGCGGCATCATCGACAGTTCGCTCGCTGCGGCATCCGGCAACCTTCCTCTGCACCGTGCCGTGCTGACGATGCAGCAGGATCCGGCGCAGTTGCGCTTCTTCGCCGAGGCGGCTGCCCGCAACGCCGAGGACGTCGCAGCCGCCGAGCTGGCCGTGCGCGCGATCTTCGTGGAGCGGGGGGCGGCGGATCCCCTGCTGGAGGAGGTCATGCTCCGCACGACGCTCGAAGGCGTCGTGCTCAAGTACGCCGCCGCAGGCGGGGCCTTCCCGCTCGACGCGGCGCGCGGCTGGGTGCTCGGTCTCTACGGGTTGGATGCCGAGTGAGGGCGATCGATCTCAACTCCGATCTCGGCGAGAACACGCCCGACCGGATCGTCGGCGACGACGCGGGAATGCTGGAGATCGTCACGAGTGCGAACGTGTCCTGCGGCTTCCACGCCGGGAGCCCGGAGGGGATCAGGGACACGCTCGCCGCGGCCGTGCGCGCGGGCGTCGTGATCGGAGCGCATCCCGGCTATCGGGACTACGAGAACTTCGGGCGCTCTCCGATGGACGTCGACTCGGCGACGCTGCAGGCGCACGTCGAGTATCAGCTCGGCGCGCTGATCGGTCTCGCCTCGGCCGTGGGCGGCACGGTCGCGTACGTGAAACCGCACGGTGCGCTGTACAACACGATCGCGCGCGACGAGCGACAGGCGCGGGACGTCGTCGCCGCGATCCGAGCGATCGATCGAGGGCTGGTACTGCTCGGGCCGGCCGGCGGCGTCGTGCTCGATGTCGCGGAGCGGTCGGGACTCGCGGTGGCTGCCGAGGCGTTCGCCGATCGCGCGTACCTTCCGGATGGTCGGCTCGTGCCGCGGACGCAACCGGATGCCGTGCTGCACGACCCCACCGCCGTCGCCGAGCGCATGACGCGTCTTGCCGCGGACGGCGTGATCCGCGCGGTCGACGGGACGGATGTCGCGGTATCCGCGCAGTCGATCTGCGTGCACAGCGACAGCCCAGGCGCAGTCGAGATGGCTGCCGAGGTCCGGCGCCGGCTCGAGGCGGACGGCGTCGTCATCGCGCCGTTCGTCGAGGTGTGAAATGGGCGCTGTCCGAGGTGCGGGTGCGGTGGCGGTTCGGGTCGCGAATTCTGTCGCTTCGGCGCTGCCCGAGCGACACGATTCGCGACCTGGACGGAGGCGTCGCTGATGCGCGTCCTCACGGCATCCGATCGTGCGCTGCTCGTCGAGGCGCGCGACCTCGACGAGGCGATGCGGTGGAACCTCGCGTGGACAGGCGTGCCGGGCGTCGTCGAGCGCGTTCCCGGTGCGCGCACCGTGCTCGTGCGCTTCGACCCGTTCCGGACGTCTGCCGACGCGCTCGTCGCCGCGCTCGAGGCGACGATCACGGATGCCGAGCAGGCGATGCCGACGCGAGAGGTCGTGGTCCCGGTGCACTACGACGGGGAGGATCTCGAGGAGGCCGCACGGCTGCTCTCGGTGTCGCCCGATGAACTCGTGCGGCGGCACCTCGCGGCCGAGTGGCATGTCGCGTTCTCGGGGTTCGCGCCTGGTTTCGGGTACGCGGTCAGCGGGGACCCCTTCTTCGACGTGCCGCGTCGGTCGACGCCGCGCACGCGTGTCCCAGCGGGGGCGGTGGGGCTCGCCGGTCCCTTCACGGGGGTGTATCCGCGGGAGACCCCGGGCGGGTGGCAGCTCATCGGGCGCACGGATGCCGTGATGTGGGACATCGATCGCGATCCGCCGGCGCTGCTGTCGCCCGGCACGCGGGTGCTGTTCGAGCAGGCAGGGCGACAGGTCGTGGCAGCGGGAGGCCCGCGTCCTGCGCAGGCGCTCCGGGGCGCGGCGGCCGCGCCGGATGACGCCGGTCGTCCGATCGCGGGCATCGAGGTCGTGCGTCCACCGCTGCAGCTGCTCGTCCAGGATGCCGGTCGGCGCGGTTTCGCTGCTCTCGGCGTCTCCTCGTCCGGGGCCGCGGACCGTCGTGCACTGCGCGACGCGAACCGGGCGGTCGGCAATGCGTCGACCGCGGCGGTTCTCGAGTGCGTCGGGTCGGCGGTGTTGCGCTTGCACGGTTCCGGCGTCGCGGTCGTCACGGGAGCGGTGGGGGACCTCGGCCTCGTGACCGCGGACGGAACCGAGCATCCGATCGCGCACGGCGTCCCGTTCGCGACGGCCGAAGGCGACGAGGTGCACCTCGGGCACCCCGAACGCGGCATCCGCTACGTCATCGGGGTGCGCGGCGGGGTGGCCGCGGCATCCGTCCTCGGGAGCCGGGCGACGGACACCCTGGCCGGGCTGGGACCGGCGCCGCTGGTCGAAGGGGATGTGGTCGCGGTCGGACGGGACGCGGTCGCGGCGGTCGATGACGTCGTCATGCCCCGGGAGCTTCCCGCGCCGGGCGAGCGTGTCGAGCTCGCGATCACGCTCGGCCCACGTGATGACTGGTTCACCCCGGAGGCGCTCGACGTGCTGGTGAGGCAGGAATGGCTGGTCACGCCGCGTTCGGATCGGGTGGGCGTCCGGTTGCAGGGCGACGTGCCGCTGGAGCGCGCGATCCAGGGTGAGCTGCCCAGCGAGGGCGCTGTCACGGGTGCCGTTCAGGTGCCCCCGGACGGGCAGCCGGTGCTGTTCGGTCCGGATCATCCGATCACGGGCGGTTATCCGATCGTCGCCGCGCTCACGGATGCCGCATTGGACACCGCCGGCCAGCTGCCGCCCGGTGCCCGCATCCGGTTCCGCGTGGTGTGACCTCGTTCATCCGCCGGATTCCGGCCTGATCCCGGCATCCGTTCCGGAGGAGAATGCGCGATCCGGAGGAGCCGAAGGGCCGTTCGGATCCTCCGGATCGCGGGTCGTCCTCCCGTTCGGATGCCGCGGGCCGCGTGTGCCGCGGCCCGCGCGCCCCGATGCGCGGGCCGCAGGCTACTCCGGGTCGCCGCCGAGCGGGCCGACCGCGGGGATGGGGCCGCCGTCGTCCGCGCCGGTCTTGCGCCAGCGGGCGATGGCGTTGCCCACGTGGTAGATGAGCAGCGCCGCGATCGTGCCGATGACGATCGGGCCGAGCTGGAAGCTGCCCCAGCCCATCGCGAACCCGGCGATCGCCGTGACGAACGACACCGCGACCGTGTACTGGTTCACCGGGCGCGAGAAGTCCACGCGGTTGTCGACCCAGATCTTGATCCCGATCACGCCGATGAGACCGTACAGAGCGGTGGTCACGCCGCCCAGGACGCCTGCGGGGATCGTGTTGAAGATGACACCGACCTTGGGCGAGAAGGCGAGCAGGATCGCCACGATGCCGGCCACCCAGTACGCGGCGGTCGAGTAGACGCGGGTCGCGGCCATGACGCCGATGTTCTCGCCGTACGTCGTCGTGCCCGAGCCGCCGAAGCCGCCGGCGATGGTCGTCGCGAGACCGTCCGCGATGAGCGCGCGGCCGGTGTGCTTGTTGATCGAGGGGTCCTCGGTCATGGTCGCCACACCCCGCACGTGGCCCACGTTCTCGGCGATGAGCACGAGCACGACGGGCAGGAACATCGGCACCAGGGCCCAGGCGGCCGGGTCGGTGATCGCGGCGAGGTGGAAGTCGGGAAGGCCCACCCACGCGGCATCCCCGACGGCGGAGAAGTCGACCTGTCCCGTGAACGCGGCCACGATGTATCCGACGATCACGCCGAGGAAGATCGAGATGCGGCCGAGGAATCCGCGGAACAGCACGCTGAACAGGATCACCGCGATCAGCGTCACCGAGGCCAGCTCCGGCTGCTGCTGGAAGTTGTTCCAGGCCGCGGGTGCCAGGTTGAAGCCGATCAGCGCGACGATCGAGCCGGCGACGACGGGCGGCATGAGCTTGTCGATCCAGCCGGCGCCGACGGCCTGCACGAGGAAGCCGATCCCGGCGAGCAGGATGCCGGCCGCGGCCACACCGACCAGGGCCTGCGAGATCTGTGCGCCGGTCTCGAGCGTCTGGCCCGCGTTCACCGCGGTGATCGGCGCGATGAACGCGAACGACGAACCCAGGTAGCTGGGCAGGCGGTTGCGCGTCAGCAGCAGGAACAGCAGGGTTCCGATGCCCGAGAACAGCAGGGTGGTCGAGACCGGGAAACCGGTGAGGATCGGAACGAGGAAGGTGGCGCCGAACATCGCGATGACGTGCTGTGCGCCGATCGCGATGGTCGCGGGCCAGCTCAGGCGCTCTTCGGGTTTGACGACCTGGCCGGGTGCGACGGTGCGGCCGTCGCCGTGGATCTTCCACACGGGCATGGGGGCTCCTCAGGGATCGGGGGCTGCGAGGGATGCTGGGGCAACACTACCGATTCCTGGGCGTTCGCTGGGAGCGCGGGCCTACGCGGTCAACCGCTCGAGAAGCTCCCGATAGCGGTCGGCGGTGCGCTGGACGATGTCCTCGGGCAGTGCGGGCGGCTCGCCCTGCTTGTCCCAGTTCGACGCCAGCCAGTCGCGCACGATCTGCTTGTCGAAACTCGCCATGCGCTCGGACGGCGTCGTGCCCGTCTCCCACGCCTCGGCATCCCAGTACCGCGACGAGTCGCTCGTCAGCACCTCGTCGGCGAGGCGGAGGGTGCCTTCGGCATCCGTCCCGAACTCGAACTTGGTGTCGGCGAGGATCAGCCCCTTGGTCTCGGCGATCTCGGCCGCGCGGGCGTAGATGCGCAGCGAGGCGTCGCGCAGCTCGGTCGCGCGGGCCTCGCCGACGAGCTCGACGGTCCGCTCGAACGTGATGTTCTCGTCGTGCTCGCCCATCGGCGCCTTGTACGCGGGGGTGAACAGCGGCTCGGGCAGGCGATCGCCGTTCTCGAGTCCGGCCGGCAGCGGGATGCCGCAGACGGTGCCGCTCTCCTGGTACTCCAGCCATCCGGACCCGGTGATGTAACCGCGGACGACGCACTCGATCGGCAGCATCTCCAGCGACTGCGCGAGCATCGCGCGATCGGCGACGGATGCCGGAAGCTCGCCGTCGGCGAGGTGGTTCGGGACGTCGTCCAGCTGCGCGAACCACCAGCGGCTCAGGCTGGTCAGCAGCGCGCCCTTCTGGGGGATGCCGGGGGAGAGCACGAAGTCGAACGCGCTGACGCGGTCGCTCGCGACGACGAGGATGCGCGGGTCCGCGGCGTCCTCCGAGGCGTACAGATCACGGACTTTGCCGGAGTACACGTGCCGCCAGCCGGGGATTCGCATCGCTTCGCTCACCAGGCCATCATCCCAGAACGTGTCGGCGCTCGAATACGCTCGAACGCGATGGACGACACGATGCTCACCGATCGCCTGATTCTGCGCCGCCCCGTCGACGTCGACATCGATGCGATCCACGAGATCTACTCGGATCCGCGCGTGTGGGAGCACTACCCGAGTCTGCGCCACGTCGACCGTACGAAGACGGAACGGCTGGTCGAGCGCTGGATCAGCGGATGGGATGCCGCGGGCCTCGCGTCCTGGATCATCCGGCGCCGCGACACCGGCGAGGTCATCGGCAACGGCGGGTGCACGCTGATCGGCCATGGAGATGCGGCCGTGTGGAACTTGGGGTATCGGATCTCGGCCGACCAGCACGGGCACGGCTACGCGACCGAGACGGCGCGCGCGGCGGTCGGCGCAGCAGGCGGCGTCCGGCCCGACGTACCCGTCGTCGCCTTCATGGTCGAGCACAATCGCGCTTCCGTCGCGGTCGCCGAGAAGCTCGGTCTCACACTGGTGCACCGGGGCCCGGATGCCGGCAATCCCAACCCTTCGGCGGTACGGCTCGCCTATGCGGACCGGCCGCTGACGGAACCGCAGCGGCGGACGATCCTGGGGTGACCCGCGCCGGCACCGACGTCCGACCCCGGGTGTAGCTTTGCCGAGTGACCCCAGAGCAGACATCGTCCACAGGTACGTACGCGATCGGCCACCGGCCGCGCAGCCCGTGGCCCGCCCTGTGGGCGATGGTCATCGGCTTCTTCATGCTCCTCGTGGACACGACGATCGTCTCGGTCGCCAACCCGGCGATCAAAGCCGCACTCGATCCCGACACGAACAACCTCGACCGCGTGGTGTGGGTGACAAGCGCGTATCTGCTCGCGTACGCCGTCCCGCTGCTGATCACCGGACGCCTCGGCGACCGGTTCGGGCCGAAGAACATCTACTTGATCGGCCTGGCGGTGTTCACCGCGGCATCCCTCTGGTGCGGCCTGTCGACGACGCTCGAGGGCCTGATCGCGGCGCGTGCCGTGCAAGGGCTGGGAGCGGCGTTCATGACGCCGCAGACCATGGCCGTGATCACCCGGACGTTCCCGCCCGAACGTCGAGGGGCCGCGATGGGGCTGTGGGGCGGTGCTTCAGGCGTCGCGATGCTCGTGGGGCCGCTGGCCGGCGGATTCCTCGTTGACGGTTTCGGCTGGGAGTCGATCTTCTTCATCAACATCCCGGTCGGCATCGCCGGGTTCGTGCTGGCGTGGATCTACGTGCCCAAGCTCGAGACGCATCCGCACCGCTTCGACATCCCCGGCGTCTTCCTCAGCGCGATCGCCCTCTTCCTCATCGTCTTCGGCCTGCAGGAGGGCGAGGCGTACGACTGGGGCATGATCTGGGGGCCGATCTCGGTGTGGGGCCTGATCGTCACCGGCGTCGTCGTCCTCGGTCTGTTCATCTGGTACCAGGCGCGCACGAAGAACGAACCCCTCGTGCCGCTGGAGCTGTTCCGCGACCGCAACTTCTCCTGGGCGAACATCGCGATCGTCACCGTCGGCTTCACCGTGACGGCGCAGTCGCTGCCGCTGATGTTCTTCCTCCAGCTCGCGCGCGGGCTCACCCCGACCGAGTCTGCGCTGCTGATGATCCCGATGGCACTCATGGCAGGCTTCCTGTCGCCGTTCGCCGGCAAGCTTCTCGATCGCATCGATCCGCGCCTCATGCTCGTGCCCGGTCTGCTGCTCGTCTCGGTATCGCTGTTCCTGTTCGCACTGATGATGGACACCGACACCGACGTGCTGTGGATGCTCATCCCCTCCGCGATCCTCGGCATCGGCAACGCCGGCATGTGGGGCCCTCTGGCGACCACGGCGACGCGCAACCTCCCGCCGCGACAGGCGGGAGCCGGAGCCGGCATCTACAACACGATGCGCACGATCGGCTCTGTGCTGGGGTCCGCCGCGATCGCCGCCTTCATGCAGAGCCGGATCGAGGCGAACCTTCCCGGCGCGGCCGACGCTCCCGGCGGCTTCGGCGGCGCCGCGCTGCCGGATGCCGTGGCCGAGCCGTTCGGCGTCGCGATGGCGCAGACGATGCTGCTCCCGGCGGCGTTCATCCTGCTCGGCGTCGTGGCGGTGCTGTTCCTGCGGGGCCGGCCCAAGATCAGCGCCTGAGCATCCCTCATTTGCGCCCGAACGTGGCATCTGGTGTGCTGAAGCGATGACGATCGAACTCGTGCGCCCCACCGTCGACCTCTTCGAGACCTGGGCGGCCGCAGTCGCCGAGTTCGACGGCGGCCACATCGACGGCGGCGGATACGAGGCCGGTTTCGTCCCCGACCGAGCGGCCTGCGAGGCATTCGTCGAGAAGGCGCGGCGCTACGCGGACCCCGACGCGCAGCTGCCGGACGGCCACGTGCCGTGCGACTTCTTCTGGATCGTCGAGGCCGATCAGGTCGTCGGCTTCATCGCCTTCCGGCGCGAGCTCAACGACTGGCTGCGCCGGTTCGGCGGGCACATCGGCTACTCGGTGATCCCGTCGCGTCGTCGTGAGGGGATCGTCAAGAACGCGTTGCGCCAAGTGCTCGCCATCGCGAGGGCAGACGGGTTCGAGCGCGTCATGCTCACGTGCGACGACGACAACCCCGGCTCCTACCGAACGATCGAGGGCGCCGGCGGCGAACTCGAAGACGTCATCGATGCCGCGGAGGCCGGACACCCCAGGCTGCGCCGCTACTGGATCGAGCTCTAGCCGCTCGGGGGCCACCGCCAACCAGGTTCTGCTGCATATCTCTGCAATTGCCACAGTAAACACATGGCGCATTTACAGAGAGGTGTCGCAAACCCCGGGGTGGAGCGATGAACCGCGGCGGACTCACACCTCGGTCCACACCGCACGCGCGGAGGCGCTGCGCTCCACGGCATCCAGCACGCGCTGCACGTGCAGCCCCTCGGCGAACGTCGGATGCGGATCGTGGCCGTTCGCGATCGCTTCGATGAAGTCCTTCGCCTGGTGCGAGAAGCCGTGTTCGTACCCGAGCATGTGCCCGGCCGGCCACCATCCTTCGAGGTACGGATGCTCGGGCTCGGTCACGAGGATCCGGGTGAAGCCCTGCTCGAGCGGTGGACGCGTGGCGTCGTAGAATTCGAGGGCGTTCAAGTCCTCGAGGTTCCAGTGCAGGGCACCGGCATCTCCGGAGATCTCGATGTCGAGGGCGTTCTTGCGCCCGGTGGCGAACCGGGTGGCCTCGAAGCTCGCCAGCACACCAGAGTCGAATCGCCCGTGGAACAGGGCGAGATCGTCGACCGTGACCTTCCCTCGCTCCCCACCGGCGGTGCCGCCGAGCCCGATCGCCTCGGCGAGTACCGGGCGCTCGGGGACGATCGTCTGCAGCGCGGCGGATACCTGCGTCAGCGCCTGCCCGGTCACGAACTGCGCCATGTCGACGATGTGCGCGCCGATGTCGCCGAGTGCGCCGGAGCCTGCGCGATCCTTGTCGAGCCGCCACGTCATCGGCGATTCCGGATCGGAGAGCCAGTCCTGGCGGTAGCTCGTGCGCACCTGCCGGACTGTTCCGATGCGACCCGCCGCGATCATGTCGCGCAGGAGGGTGACCGCCGGCACCCGTCGATAGGTGAAGCCGACCATCGCCCGGATGCCGTGGGCTGCGGCATCCCGTGCGGCCTGGTGCATCGCCTCGGCTTCGCGGACCGAATTCGCGAGCGGCTTCTCGCACAGCACGTGCTTGCCCGCGGCGAGAGCGGCGATCGCGATCTCGGCGTGCGAATCACCCGGCGTGACGATGTCGACCACGTCGATGTCATCGCGGTGGATGACGGCGCGCCAATCGGTGGACGTCTCCGCCCACCCCCAACTGAGGGCGGACGCGGCCGTCGTCTGCGCATCGCGGCCGACGAGCACCGCCGTCCGGGGGACCGACGGAAGGTCGAAGGCAGCGGGTGCCTGACGCCACCCGGTGGAGTGCGCCGCCCCCATGAATCCGTGACCGATCATCGCCACGCGCAGTTCGGTGGTCATCTTTCCTCCCGGGGACAGCGCGGGGCGAGCGCCGAAGCGCTCGCCCCGCAAGTGGATCAGGACTCGAACGCGAGATCGATGAACTCGTCGACGTTGTCCTTGGTCACGACAGGGGCATCCAGCACGATCCGGTACGGGACGCTGGGGGTGACGAGGTCGCTCATCGTCTTGCCCTGGGCGACGAGCCGTGCCAGCGCGATGCCATCGGCCGCCTGCGTCGACGGATAGATCACGGTGGCTTTGACGACGGTGTCGTCGGCCTTGATGTGGTCCATCATGTTGACGCTGCCCGCGCCGCCGACCATGAAGAACTCATCGCGTCCGGCCGCGTCGATGGCCGCCAGAACGCCGACGCCCTGGTCGTCGTCGTGGTTCCAGATCGCGTCGATCTTCGGGTTGGCCGACAGCAGCTGCGACGTCGCGCTCTCGCCGCCGGCGACCGTGAAGTCCGCGGCGACGCGCGGGCCGACCTCCAGGCCGCACTCCTCCAGGGCATCCTTGAAGCCCTGCGACCGGTCCTGCGTCAGCGGCAGGGAGTCGATGCCGGCGATCTCGGCGACGACGGCGTCGCTCTGACCGTCCAGCTGCTCGCAGATGTAGGTGCCCGCACTGACGCCCATGCCGTAGTTGTCGCCGAGGATCGTGGCGCGCGACGCGAACGTGCTCGAGAACTCGCGATCGACGTTGATGACGGGGATGCCGGCATCCATCGCCTTCTGCGCCACCTGGGTCAGCGCCGCGCCGTCCGTCGGCAGGAGCACGATCGCGTCGACGCCTTCGTTGATGAACTGCTCGACCGCCGCGATCTGCTGGCTCGCGTCGTTCGTGCCCTCGGCCTGGCGCAGTTCGACATCGTCGAAGCCTTCCGCCGCGTTGATCGCGCCCGAGTTGATGGCGCCGAGCCAGCCGTGGTCGGCCTCAGGGCCCGACCATCCGATGACGACCGTGTCGCCGGATGCCGTGTTCTCCTCGCTCGTGGTGCCCTGGTCGCCTGTGCTCTCTTCGCCCTCTGTGCCGTCACTGGTGCATCCGGCCAACAGGGAGACGGCGAAGAGCGCCGCCGCTCCGACCATCAGCGGGCGAAGCCCGCGTTTGCGCATGCCGTGCATGTCTTTCCTCCTTGAAATGTGATGCAGATGCGTGCGGTGCGAGCAGGGATCCGAGACCCCCATCGGTGCGCACCGGCGCTGTGGGTCAAGTTAGCAGAACCCGCCGTGGTTTGAACAGCTTTTGTTCAGCCACTGGCACAAGTGGTCGGATGGTGAAAAGCCGGACGAAAGCGGCGAAATGGCGGGGCGATTCGATCCCTGGCTGGAGTCGGCCTCCCTCGACTGGCCTCTCGCGTTCGGCAATCGAGCGTGTTATGTTCATCGCGTGATCAAAGATGACCATGCTTCGGCATTACTCGAGATGCGCGGTGTCGAGAAGAGCTTCGTCGGCGTGCGCGCGCTGCGCGGTGTCGAGCTCGAGGTGCGGCCCGGCGAGGTGCACTGCCTGCTCGGCCAGAACGGCGCAGGCAAGTCGACGCTGATCAAGACGCTGGCAGGGGTCCACAAGCCGGATGCCGGTGAGATCCGCTGGCAGGGTGATGTCGTCGAGATCGAGAACCCGCAGGCCGCGATCTCACTCGGCATCTCGACGATGTACCAGGAGCTCGACGTCGTCGACGGACTCACGGTCGCCGAGAACGTGTTCCTCGGGCATGAGTTCGATCGGTTCGGGTTCACCCGGCGGCGCCAGCTCATCCAGCAGACGCGAGCCCTGCTTCGCCGCCTCGGACACGGTTCGATGTCGCCGCACGCCGAGGTCGGCACGTTGAGCGCCGCCGAGAAGCAGATCGTCAGCATGGCGCGTGCCCTGTCGCACGACACGAAGCTCATCATCATGGACGAGCCCAGCGCGGTGCTCGACTCCGAAGAAGTGCGCAATCTGTTCGCCGTCGTGAGGGAGGTGACGGCCCAGGGCATCGCCGTCGTGTACATCACTCATCGCCTCGAGGAGATCCGCGAGATCGGCGACCGCATCACGGTCCTGAAGGACGGCTCGACGGTCGCGAGCAACCTGCCCGTGGCCGATACCCCCACTGCCGAGCTGATCAAGTACATGACGGGACGGTCCGTGCAGAACGTCTTCCCGCCGGCGGAACCCGTCGCCTCCGATGCGCCGGTGCTGCTCGAGGTCGACGGTCTCGCGCTGGATGGGGTGTTCGAGGACGTGTCGTTCTCGGTGCGCGCGGGAGAGATCATCGGGCTCGCCGGCCTGGTCGGCTCCGGGCGCAGCGAGATCATCGAGACGATCTACGGTGCCCGTCGGGCCTCACGCGGAACCGTCAGGGTCGCAGGGAAGGCGCTCCCGCGCGGATCGGTCGCCGCATCCGTGTCCGCCGGAGTCGGACTCAGCCCGGAGGAGCGCAAATCCCAGGGCCTCGTGCTCGGTGAGCCGATCTTCAAGAACGTGACGCTGTCGTCGTTCGCCCGCTTCGCGAAGGGCCCGTGGCTGGACGAGCGCAGCGAGCGCGGCGTCACGAAGGAGCAGATCGCGGCGCTCGAGCTCCGGCCGGCCGATCCCGATCGCCCGGCGGCGACGCTGTCCGGCGGCAACCAGCAGAAGATCCTGCTCGCACGCTGGCTCGTGCGAGGCAGCTCCGTGCTGCTGCTCGATGAGCCCACGCGCGGTGTCGACATCGGTGCGCGCTCCGAGATCTATGCGCTGATCCGCCGACTCGCGGCATCCGGCCATGCCATCGTCGTCATCTCCAGCGAGATCGACGAAGTCCTCGGCCTGTCGGACTCGGTCCTCGTCATCGGCGACGGTCGTGTCCTCAGCACCGTTCCCGCCTCACAGATCGACGAGCACGGCGTGCTCGACCTCGTCATGAAAGGAGTCGCCGCGTGAGCGTTCAGACCCCCACCTCGCCCGGCAGCGCCCCGGTCGAAACCGAATCGCGGATGCACAGGCTGCTGTCCGGCTCGTTCGGGCGGAACCTCGGACTTGTCCTGGCGCTGGTCGTGCTCATCATCGTCGGTGCCACGACGTCGTCGAACTTCCTGAACTTCGACAATGCGCTCGTGATCCTGCGGCAGGCGTCGATCGTCGGCGTCGTGAGCGTCGGAATGACGTTCGTCATCATCGCCGGTGGCATCGACCTGTCGGTGGGTGCTGTGCTCGCGCTCGCGTCCGTCGTCGCGTCGCTCAAGGCGATCCAGGACATCGCGAGCTCGACGCACTGGATCGTGATCGTCATCGTCGCACTGCTCGTCGGCTTGGGGGCCGGGCTCATCAACGGAGTCGTGATCGCGTACGGCAAGGTCGCGGCGTTCATGGCGACCCTGGCGATGATGGTCGGTGCCCGCGGTCTCGCCGAGATCCTCGCGAACAATCGCACGCTCGTGCTGAGCGACCGCGACTTCGTGAAGGCCATGAACGTCGACCTGATCGGCGTCGACATCCTCATCTGGATCTTCGTCGTCGTCGCCATCGCCGGGTGGTTCCTGCTCAACCGGACGACGTTCGGCCGACGCACGGTCGCGATCGGAGGAAACCCCGAGGCCGCACGTCTTGCCGGCATCAAGGTGAAGCGGCACACTCTGTGGCTGTACGCGCTCGTCGGATTGACGGTGGGGATCGCCGCCATCATGATCCTCGGACGCACGACGGCAGGCACCTCGACGCACGGCACGCTGCTCGAGCTGGATGTGATCGCCGCAGTGGTCGTCGGCGGCACGCTGCTCGTGGGCGGGCGAGGCACGATCACCGGCACCGTGCTCGGTGTGCTGATCTTCGCGACGCTGTCGAACGTGTTCGTGCAGAATAATCTCACCTCCTCCGCGCAGGCTGTCGCGAAGGGCGTGATCATCGTCGTCGCCGTGCTGCTGCAGCAGCGCTTCGCCGTCGGTCGGGTGGGGCGGGCCCGTCCGCGTCCGGGCGAGGGGATGACAGTCGGAGGCGTAAACTTCTCGGTTCCGAAGCAGAAATGAACAGGCGCTGACGTGATCGGTCGATGACCAGGATTCACGGGCGGTGAGGGTGAGAATGGCAGGCAACATCAACACCGCCGGTGTCGGAGAGCTGTTCCAGCTGCTGCGCGACGGCGAACCGCGCACTCGCGCCGAGTTGGCGAAGAGCTCGGGCCTGGCCCGCTCGACGGTCGCCGCCCGTGTGGACGAGCTCATGCGCACGGGGCTCATCACTCCGGTGGCCGATGCGGCATCGACGGGCGGACGGCCCCCATCGCAGTTCGCGCTGAATCCGACGGCGCGGGTCGTGATCGCCGCCGACATCGGGGCGTCGCACACGACCGTCGCCGTGACCGACCTGGCGGGAACCGTGCTCGCCGAGCGCACCGGCAGGCTCGCCGTATCGCTCGGTCCGGAGCCCGTGCTCTCCTGGCTCGCCGAAACGGCCACCGAGCTGATCGCCGAGGCCGGTCTCAGTCACGACCGCGTCGCGGCCGTCGGCGTCGGCGTGCCGGGGCCCGTCGAGCACGCCACCGGGCGGCCGGCCAAGCCGCCGATCATGCCAGGGTGGGACGGCTTCGACGTGCCGGGGTGGGTGCAGCAGCACCTCGAGGTCCCCGTGCTGGTCGACAACGACGTCAACGTGTCGGCGCTCGGGGAGCGCGCTGCAGCCTGGCCGACCACCGACCACCTCATCTTCGTCAAGGTCGCCACCGGCATCGGGGCGGGCATCATCTCCGATGGACGCCTGCTGCGCGGTGCGCAGGGCATCGCCGGTGACTTCGGACACGTGCGCGTCGCACGCGGCGCCGACGTGCCATGCCACTGCGGGAACACCGGATGCCTCGAAGCACTGGCCTCCGGTCCCGCGATCGCCCGCTCGCTCAGCGAGCGCGGTGTCGCGGCGGCCGACGGCGATGACGTCATCGCGCTCGTCAAGGCGGGCAACCTCGAGGCGATTCAGGCCGTGCGCCAGGCGGGTCGCGATCTCGGCGAGGTGCTCACGGCATCCGTCAGTCTGCTCAACCCATCGGTCATCACGATCGGCGGCACGATGGCGCGCGTCGGCGAGCACCTGATCGCCGGGGTCCGCGAGGTCGTGTACCGGCATTCGATGCCGCTCGCGACCGAGCATCTCGCGATCGTGCAGTCGGTCACGGCGGGAGAGGCCGCGGTGCGGGGCGCGAGTCTGCTCGCGGTCGAGCATGCGCTGAGCCCCGAGATCCTGCCCCGGAGCTTCAACCTCGCCGACTGACGACTGTCGCCTGCCTGCACCGGCCCTGCCGGCTTCTGCGCCACTTCTCTGCAGATGCGACACAAAGTTCCTGTCGCGAACTCAGAGAAGTGTCGCAGAACCCCGACGGGCCGGGCGGCGGGGCGGTGAGCGGAGTTACTCGGCGACGCGCGCCGCGATGTCCGTGCGGAAGTGCGCACCCTCGAGCGTGATCCGCCCGATCGCGTCGTAGGCCGCAGCGCGCGCGGTGGCGAAATCGGATGCCGTCGCGACGACGTTCAGCACCCGGCCGCCGGTGGCCAGGAGGTCACCGCCGGGGGCGTCCGGTCCTGCGGTCGCGGCGTGCACGATCCGCACTCCGTCGACGGATGCCGCGTCGGCCAGTCCTTCGATCGGCCGACCGGTCTGCGGTGCCTCCGGGTATCCCTCGCTCGCGAGGACGACGGTGATCGCCACGTCATCCGAGAACTCCGGCTGCGGCTGGTCCTCGAGGGTTCCGGATGCTGCGGCGAACAGCAGCCCGGACAGCGGCGTCACCAGGCGCGGCAGCACGACCTGCGTCTCGGGGTCGCCGAACCGGGCGTTGAACTCGATGACGCGCACGCCGGAGGAGGTGAGGATGAGCCCCGCATACAGCAGCCCGATGAACGGCGTGCCCTCGGCATCCAACTGCCGGATGACCGGAAGGGCGACCTGCTCGGTGACGAGCGAGACGAAGTCCGCTTCGCTGCCGAACTGCTCGGCCAACCAGGGCAGCGGGGTGTACGCGCCCATGCCGCCGGTGTTGGGACCTTCGTCGCCGTCGTACGCGCGCTTGAAGTCCTGCGCCGGGCTCAGAGCGCGCACGGTGTCGCCGTCGCTGAGGAAGAAGAGCGAGACCTCGGGGCCGGAGAGGAACTCCTCCACGAGCACCGGGCCCTCGGGCAGGTAGTGCGCGGCGTGCGCGAGCGCCTCGGCGCGGTCGGAGGTCACGATGACTCCCTTGCCCGCGGCCAGCCCATCGGCCTTCACGACGTGGGGCGCGCCGAACTCGTCGAGCGCGGTTTCGACATCGGCGATCGTCGCCGCGCGCACGGCGCGGCCGGTCGGGACGCCGGCGGCATCCATGATCCGCTTGGAGAACGCCTTCGAGCCCTCGAGCTGCGCGGCAGCCTTGCCGGGGCCGAACACCGGGATGCCGCGCTCGCGCAGCACATCGGCGACACCCGCGACCAGGGGCGCCTCGGGGCCGATCACGACGAGGTCGATCGCGTGCGTGTTCGCGAACGACGTGACCGCGGCGCCGTCGAGCGGATCGAGAGACACGAGGCTCGCATCCTGCGCGATGCCGGCATTGCCGGGGGCGGCGAAGATCTCATGCTCCGCGCTCTCCGCCCGGAGGGCGAGGATGATCGCGTGCTCACGGGCACCGGAACCGAGGACGAGGATCTTCACCCCTCCAGCCTACCGAGCCGGGCCGGCCGCGTTTCGGTCAGACCGTGACCGGTCGCTCGTCGCCGCGATTCCACGGGACGTTCCAGCCGCAGGCCTCGAAGAGCCCATCCAGCACCATGGCGGTGAAGCCCCACACGATCGTGCCGTCGACGTCGAACGCCGGCCCGCTGAAGCGCATGCTGCCGCGTTCGATGACCGACGTGAACCGCGTCTGCGGATCCAGGAGCTGCGCCACCGGGACCCGGAACACTTCGACCGTTTCGGCGTGATCGACGGCGGCGACATCGGAAGGCCGACGCCACCAGCCCAGCACAGGCGTGACCCGATGATTGCTCGCCGCCAAGGGGATCTCGGGCAGCGTCGCGAGCACCTCGACACCGGCCGGATCGAGCCCGGTCTCCTCTTCCGCTTCGCGCAGGGCGGTCGCCGCGGCATCCGCATCGGCGTCCTCGCGCCCGCCACCGGGAAAGGACACCTGGCCGGGGTGGGAGGAGAGCGTGGGCGCTCGCCGCTGCAGCAGGACGTCGAGGTCGCGGGCGACCGCGGCATCCGGAATCGGCGACGGGATGCTGTCGAGCACGCCGAACAGGATGAGCACCGCCGCCTCGCGAGCGGCGTCGGGGTCGGCGAGCCGGGGGAACGGGCCGCCCCAGTCGTGTGCCGCCGTCGCCGCCAGCAGCTGGGCGCGCGCCCCCTCGGGATGCTGCGGATCGGTCATTCTCCGAGCCTACGACGCGGCGCCGACACCTGGTCGTGCGCGGTTAGGCTCGCTGCATGAAGCGCCTGTCGTTCGTCGTCGCCCTCACTGCCGTCGCACTGGGCCTGGCCGGGTGCCAGTCGACCCCGGAGCCGCCGGACGCGGACGCCGTGAGCAGCTGGATGCAGGAGCAGAGCGCATCCGATCGCCCGGACTCGCTCGCCACCATGGCCGGGGCTCCGACGATCGCGTCGTCGTCCCCGTCGGCCGAGGACGCCGAGGGCATCGCGGTCGACTTCGCATCGGCGGTGAACGTCACGGCTGTGGAGTTCTCGTGCTTCGGCGAGGAGAGGATGAGTGTCAGCGTCGAAGTGCGCGGAGCAGCCGAGACGCGCAGCACCGGGGCCGACGACCTCGTCTGCGCGGACAGCCCGCATCTCCTGACCCACGCCCTCGAAGATGCGCTCCGCGTCGATGCGACCAGCACGAGCGAGTACGGGCTCGGTGCGTGGTCGGTCGTGGTCCTCGGCGATGAGCAATGACGCGGACAGCCGCGCGCACCGCTCGGATGCTCGTGGCCGGTGGAGTCCTGGCCGTGGCGCTCGTCGGGTGCGCACCGACTTCCGATCCGCTGCCCACCGGCGCGCCGCTCGACGTGAGCGCCGACGTCGGACCCCGAGCGGACTTCGTGGATGCCGGACCTTCGGGCGTCACGATCGTCGACGGCGACGACTGGAGCCTCCCGGCATCCGTCCGTCCCGCGCAGAACTCCGGATTCTTCTCCGAGGAGACGAGCGAGGTCGACCAGGTCCTCGTGCACGCGGTCGACGTGACGTGGGCGCAACTGCAGCCGACCGAGGGCGGGCCCGTCGAACGTGCGGCGACCGGGGAGGCGCAGGGCATGGACCTCGCTTCCCTGGACGACCAGCTCGCCGAGCCCGGCGACTTCTGGATGCGGCTGTTCGCGAGCGGCGAGACGTGGGCCCCGGACTGGGTCGCCGAGACCTGCGGTGTTTCGACCCATGGTCCTGACGACGACGGCCAGGAGCATCTGCCGATCTGGGACGCCTGCGTGTGGGACCATCTGCTCGACACCTATCGTGCGGTCTTCGTCGACCTCGGCCTCGCCGACGATCCGCGCCTGCGCTTCGTCTATGTGCCAGGCGCGTTCGACTGGGCCGAGTTCGACTACGACATCGTGTCGGATGCCGTGGACGCCGGCGATCTCGACGAGCGGACCTACCTCGACTGGTACGACCACGCCTGGACCGACCTCGTCGACCTGTTCGGCGCGAACGCCGACAAGCTCGTCTTCACCGGCGAGGACTACCCCTGGGGGCCGTTCGGTTCGGCCGACGACCTGCTCGCCGCAGATGCCGTCGAGGACGGTCTCGGCATCCGCAACGGCATCACCGAGGTGTCGAACTTCCACCTGAGCGAAGCGCCCGCTTTCGGCTCCGCCGTGCAGCCGGACGGCCATCTCGTGGTCGACGAATCGCTGCCGATCCACGCCGGGAATCGGATCGTCGCGACCGAGAACGAGTGCTTCGACGCCTGCGGGTACGCGACGAGGGACCCGTACTACGCGGTCCGCCAGGCGAATCTGAAGGCGCTGCAGCTGCGCGTGAACTGGCTGTACGTCGTGCCGGAGGATTCGTATCTCGCCGAGCATCCGGAGCACTGGGACTGGACGCGGCTCTCGCTCGGGGCGACGGCCGAGACCTCGGCCGACGCCTGGGCGGCGTTCCGCGACGCCGAGGACACCTTCTGGTCGGACGAGGACTTCCCGCGCGAATGGGACGCTCAGCCCTGGGTGCGCAACCTCGAACGCTGGCTCGTCCAGGTGGATGAACCGGGTTCGGTCGCCCACCGCACCGACGCCGATGTCCATGCGGGCGAGGTCGAAGCCGAGAACGGCACGGCCCACGAAGGGCTGACGACGAAGACCGCCGCCGGTGACACGGGTTTCGTGCTGGAGGTGGACCCTGGATTCGCGGCATCCACGACCGGTGACACGGTGCTCAAGGTGACCTACCTCGACGCCGGATCCGGCTCGTTCACGATCGACACGGATGCCGGGGCGTCGGCCCAGGTCGACCGCATCGGCAGCGGTGCGTGGCGCACGGCGACCGTCGCGCTGCCGGACGGCGCCGTCTCGGGCGAGGCGGCCCGGCTGCGGATCTCGCTGGCCGACGGAGCGGACGACCTGGTCGTGCGCTTCGTCCGGCTCGTGCGCGACCCCTCGACGTAGCTCGCGAGACTTGTGCTGCGGGGTGAGACCGAACCTGCCAGGGCACGTGTCACCGGGCAGAAGAAGTCTCGCGAATCTAGAGTGGGAACCATGGCGCGGAAGATCGACATCGTGGCGGGGCGGGCGGCGCTCGCCGCCGTCGGTGCCGCGCACGGTACGGGCACGGCCCCCGCCCGCACCGATCTCGCCACCGCGGTGCGGTACCTGCTGCAGCTGCTCGACGAGAAGGCTCCTGGCAACAGCGTCGAGGTGCGCGTGCCGCCGTTCGGCGCGGTGCAGGTCGTGCAGGGGCCGCGGCATACGCGCGGAACGCCGCCGAACGTCGTCGAGATGGACGCCGCCACCTGGATCGCCGTCGCCACCGGGCAAGAGCGCTGGGCGGATGCCGCGGCATCCGGACGGGTGAGCGCTTCCGGCATCCGGGCGGATCTCGCCGACCTGCTGCCGCTGCGGCCGTGAGAACCGCACGCGGGCACGCGCACAGCCGCACGGTGGGAGAATAGAGGCATGAACTCCACCGATTCCCACGAGACCGTCGAGGCGACCGTCCGGCGCGTGCCGCGGTTCGGTGTGTTCATGGGCCTCGGCATCGTCCTCGGCGTCATCGCGGCCGGGATCATCACGATGGTCGGCAGCTACGAGGAGTCCGCGGCGCTGGGCGTCGTCTACCCTCCCGGCCAGGTGTTCGGCTTCGCCCTGCTGTGGACGGTGCCGATCGGCCTCGCACTCGGCGGCGTCACGGCGCTCGTCCTCGAGCGCACCGCGCGGCGCCACGACCGCGTCGTGCGGGTCGACCACGAGACGGTGACCACCGACGACGAGACCGCCTGAGCCTCAGGCGAGTTCGGCGATCACCGGCCGGATCGCGGTGTCGAACGCCACGACATCCCGCCGCAGACCGTCCGTCACCGCGACCGTGAGCGCCCCGATCCACCAGATCCCGCGCTGCGAGAACGGCAGCACCTGCACGTTCAATTCGAACGAGTGCGCGCGGCGCCCGATGTCGCGCTCGAACTCGGCGATCGCGGATGCATACGCCCGATAGGCATCGCCGCCCGTCGAGTTGCGCATGGTGTCCGAGTACCGGCGGTGCGCGTCGCGCGCATACGTCAGCGCCGCCGCTGCGTGCGGCGCGATCGCCGTGCGCAGCTCTTCCGCACCGGCCTGGGGGAGGGCCACCAGGGTGTCGAATCCGTCCACCAGCTCGAGCGGAACGGATGCCGGGTGCGCACGCGGCTCGACCGTCATGTCCCAGTAGGCCCGCCACTGCTCCTCGAGCGCGGGCGTGGCATCCACGGCATCCGGAGCGCGCACCGTCAGGTCGCGCAGCACGGGCAGATCCTCCGGGACGCGGATGCCCAGCTCCTGGCGCAGGGCGAGCGCGACGAGCACCGGGACGCTCGCATCCTCGCGAATGAGCCATTGCGGCTTCTCGGACATAGACCCATCGTAGGAGGACTCGGAGTCCCGGGGCATCCGCGGATTCCCCGGCCCGTCCGCGGCGGTAGTCTTGAGGGGTGGCTGCCTCTCCCACCAATCCCTATGCCGAAGCCGGTGTCGACACCGCTGCCGGTGATCTCGCCGTCGAACTCATGAAGTCGTCCGTGCGCGCGACGCACGGCCCCGAAGTGCTCGGCGGTGTCGGCGGATTCGCCGGCCTCTTCGACGCGTCGGCGCTGCTGAGCTATCGCAAGCCGTTGCTCGCGACGAGCACCGACGGCGTCGGCACGAAGGTCGCGATCGCGCAGGCCATCGACAAGCACGACACGATCGGCCAGGACCTCGTCGGCATGGTCGTCGACGACATCGTCGTGGTGGGCGCGAAGCCGCTCTTCATGACCGACTACATCGCCTGCGGCAAGGTGGTGCCCGAGCGCATCGCGGACATCGTCCGCGGCATCGCCGACGGTGCCAAGGCCACCGGCACCGCGCTCGTCGGCGGCGAGACCGCGGAGCACCCCGGACTCCTCGGCCCCCGCGACTACGACGTCGCAGGTGCCGCCACCGGCATCGTCGAAGCGGATGCCGTGCTGGGCGCTGAGCGCGTCGAGAACGGCGACGTCGTGCTGGCGCTGGGTTCCAGCGGGCTGCACTCCAACGGCTATTCGCTCGTGCGGCACATCGTCGCCGGCGCAGGCATCGGCTACGGCGACAACGCCGCCGACTTCGGCACCACGTGGGGCGAGGTGCTCCTCGAGCCGACCCGCCTGTACACCCTGCCGCTGCTGCGTCTGATCGAGACCATCGGTGGGGCGGTGCACGCGCTCAGCCACGTCACCGGTGGCGGCATCGCCGCCAACCTCGCGCGTGTGCTCCCCGTGGGTAGCTGGGCCGAGGTCGACCGCTCGACCTGGTCGCCGAGCCCCGTCTTCCGCGTGCTCAGCGACATCGCCGGCTCGACGCTGGAGTCGGCGGAGGGCACCTGGAACCTCGGCATCGGCTTCCTCGCGGTCGTCGACGCGGGACAGAAGGATGCCGCGATCAGCGCGCTCGCCGGCGACGGCATCCCGGCCTGGCAGGTCGCGACGGTCTCCACCGGCGCACGCCCGGCCGGAGAATTCGAACAGGGCGCCAAGGGCGTCGACGGCGGAGCTGTGCGCCTGGTCGGCGCATACGCGGACGGAGCGAAGTAACACCCCATGTGCGGCATTGTCGGAATCGTCGGGAACGCCCCGGTCAACCAGGACATCTACGACGCTCTGCTGCTGTTGCAGCACCGGGGGCAGGACGCCACAGGCATCGCCACGGCGGAGTCGACCGGCGTCATGCACATGGCCAAGGCCTCCGGCATGGTGCGCGAGGCGTTCCGCACGCGTGACATGCGGTCCCTCCTCGGCAACGTCGGCCTCGGCCACGTCCGCTATGCCACGAAGGGCACCGCCTCGAGCGAGGAGGAGGCTCAGCCGTTCTACGTGAACGCGCCGTACGGCATCATCCTCATCCACAACGGCAACCTCACCAACACGCGCGAGCTCACCGCCGACATGGCGCACCGCTACCGTCGCCACCTGAACTCCTCGAGCGACACCGAGCTCCTGCTGAACGTGCTCGCAGGCGAACTGCAGGAGACCACGTCGCTGGTCGATCTCGACCCCGAGCGCATCTTCGAAGCCGTCGCCCGCACGCACGAGCGCATCGAGGGCGCCTATGCCGTGATCGCCGTGATCGCCGGATACGGTCTGCTGGCGTTCCGCGATCCCTTCGGCATCCGTCCTCTCATCCTGGGCAAGCGCCCGTCGACGGTCCCCGGTGCCGAGGGACGAGACGAGTGGGTCGTCGCGAGCGAATCGCTCGTGCTCGAGAACGGCGACTACGAGGTCGTCCGCGACGTCGAACCCGGTGAGGCCGTGTTCATCACGAGCGAGGGCGAGCTCTTCACACGCCAGTGCGCCCCCGCGACCCAGCTCGCCCCGTGCGCGTTCGAATACGTCTACCTCGCCCGACCCGACTCGATCATGAACGGCATCTCGGTGTACGAGTCGCGTCTGCGCATGGGGGACAAGCTCGCCGACACCATCGCCAAGCACGTCCCGCTCGACGAGATCGACGTCGTCATGCCGATCCCGGACTCTTCGCGCCCGGCGGCCATGGAGGTCGCCCGCAAACTCGGCATCGAGTACCGCGAGGGGTTCTACAAGAACCGCTACGTCGGCCGCACCTTCATCATGCCCGGCCAGGCGGTGCGAAAGAAGAGCGTCCGGCAGAAGCTGAACGCGATGTCGACCGAGTTCCAGGGCAAGAACGTCCTGCTCATCGACGACTCGATCGTCCGGGGCACCACCAGCAAGCAGATCATCCAGATGGCACGGGATGCCGGTGCGCTGTCGGTGACCTTCGCGTCCGCGGCTCCGCCCATCCGGCATCCGCACGTCTACGGCATCAACATGCCGTCGCGTCATGAACTGGTCGCGTACGGACGCACGATCCCCGAGATCGCCGAGGCGCTGGGCTGCGACCACCTGGTCTACCAGGAGGTCGAGGACCTCAAGGCGGCGATCACCGAGGGTTCGGCGCTGACCGAGCTCGACCTCAGCCCGTTCGATGGCCAGTACGTCACGGGAACCGTCTCGGACGAGTACCTCAGCTGGGTGGAAAGCACGCAGACGTCGTGAATCCCGGTGTGAGTGCACGTCCGCTCTGGCGCGGACGGGCGCTCGCCGTCCTCGGCATCGTGCTGTGCGCCTTCTCGCTGCGCTCCGCGGTCGCCTCGTTGTCTCCGCTGATCGACCTGATCGCGGCGGACTTCCCGCTGTCGTCGACCGTGGTCGGGCTCATCGGCACGGCGCCGCCGGTGTGCTTCGCGATCTTCGGACTGGCCACGCCGTCGCTGGAACGACGTCTCGGGCTGGAGCGCGTCATGCTCATCGCGCTCTCCGCGATCACCGTCGGCCTCCTGCTGCGCGCGCTGTCTGTCGACGCGGTGACGCTGATGCTGACGACCGCGCTGATCTTCGCGGGCGTCGGCATGGGCAACATCCTCGTTCCGCCGCTGGTGAAGAAGTACTTCCCCGATCTGCTCGGGCTCATGATGACGCTCTACACGACCGTGATGTCCGTGTCGACGTTCGTGCCTCCGCTGATCGCGGTTCCCGTCGCGGATGCCGCGAGCTGGCGGCTCTCGCTCGGGCTGTGGAGCGTGTTCGCGCTCGCCGGTCTCATCCCCTGGATCGTCATGCTCGTGCGTGCCCGCACGGTGGTGCCGGATGCCGTGCCGGATGCCGTGTCGGCTCCGTCGACGGCGGATGCCGACGGACGACTCGACCCTGTCGCGCTCGCCACCGGCCCGATTCAGATCGCTCCGACCGGTGCGCGCGTGTTCGCACGGCTCGCACGGCTGCCGCTCGCCTGGTCGATCGCGATCGTGTTCGGCACCTCGTCGACCATGGCGTACGTCTCGTTCGCCTGGCTGCCGAGCATCGTGACGGGTGTCGCCGGCGTGGATGCCACGACCGCGGGGCTGCTGCTCTCGCTGTTCGCCTTCATGGGGCTGCCATCGTCGCTGCTTGTGCCGGTGCTCGTGGTGCGGTTCCAGGCGACCAGGGCGATCTTCCTCGTCGCCGCGGTGAGCGGCCTCATCGGCCTCGCCGGGCTGCTGCTCTTCGCGAACGCGGTGACCGTGTGGATCTGGGTCGCGCTGTTCGGGCTGCTGCCGATGATGTTCCCGCTGGCGCTCGTGCTCATCAGCATCCGCGCCCGCACGTCCGAGAGCGCGGTCGGGCTGAGCAGCTTCGTGCAGAGCATCGGGTACCTCCTGGCTGCCGCGTTCCCGTTCCTCGTCGGTACGCTGCACGATGCGACGGATGCCTGGACGGCGCCGCTCCTCCTGCTGGCGGCCGTGGTGGTGGTCGTGATCCCGTTCGGCCTCATCGCGGCACGTCGCCGTACGGTCGAGGACGAGTGGGAGCTGAGGCACGGTCGCTGGTGAGCAGCGGGGTGCGTCCACGGATGGCGTGCCTGGCCGCGGGGTCATTGATAGGTTCGAGTTCGACCTGCGACACGAAACGGATGCCATGCCTCTCACCGTCACTCCGCTCACTCTCGGTACCTCCGGCCTCGGCCGCGGAACGGAACCGGGCTCGCCCGAGGAGGAGCAGGCGATCGCGACCGCGATCGATCTGCTCACCAGCAGCCACGGCTTCGTCGACACGTCCAACAACTACGCGGGTGGACGGTCGGAGGCCGTTCTCGGACTCGCCATCGATCGGATCGGTGCGGGTTCGGCGGGGAAGGTCATCTCCAAGGTCGACTGCGAGCCCGACACGGGAGTGTTCGATCGCGACCGGGTGCTGCGTTCCTTCGACGAGACGACGGCGCGACTCGGTGTGCAGCGACTGCCGTTGCTGCACCTGCACGATCCGTACACGGTGACTTTTGACGAGGCGATGGGGCCGCAGGGAGCCGTCGCCGGCTTGATCGAGCTGCGCGACTCCGGACGCGTGGATGCCATCGGTGTGGCCGCGGCGCCCGTGCCGCTCATGGCGCGCTACGTCGCAACCGGTGTCTTCGACGCCGTGCTGATACACAACCGCTTCACCCTGGTCGATCAGTCGGCGGCGACGGTGTTCGCCGACGCGCGGCAGCGGGGAATGGTGGTCTTCAACGCCGCTCCTTTCGGATCCGGTCTGCTGGTGACCGGTGCACGAGGCAGCGCGCTGTACAACTACAGCCCCGCGCCGGCCGACCTGCTCGCCTGGGTGGAGCGGCTGGAGGGCGTGTGCGCCGCGCACGCGGTCCCACTGGCCGCGGTCGCCCTGCAGTACTCGCTGCGTTCGCCTCTCGTGGATTCGACCGTCGTCGGGGTCGCGAGGCCGGGGCGGCGTGCGCAGTCCGACGAGCTCGTCGACACGCCCATCCCCGACGCGCTCTGGGCTGAAGTGGACGCGCTCGGACCCGCACCGTCTCCGATCGACGACAGCCGCTACGCCTGAGCCGCGGCTCAGCCGGCGATCACGGGAACCGCGGGAGGCGACGCCTCTCGCGGTTCCTTTCGCATCTTCCGACCCGCGGATCGGCCTGCGGAGCACGCGAATTGACTATTTGTTCCGCAGCGGTACATAATGGCGGAGCCGGTCTTGGGCGCATCACCGCGAGTGTGATTCCGCGCATCGGCGATCACATCGAGGGAGATTCAGAGAATGCAACGCAGCAAGCTGGTCGCAATCACGGCATCCGTCGCCGTCGCCGCTCTCGCCCTGACGGGCTGCGCAGGCGGAAGCGGGTCGGATGACACGGCCGACGGTCCGATCACGCTCGAGTACTGGGCATGGGGAACCACCCAGAAGCCGCTCGTCGATGCCTGGAACGAGGCGCACCCCGACATTCAGGTCAAGCACACCGACGCCGGTGGCGGCGGCGACTCGTCGGCCAAGCTCGTCACCGCTCAGCGTGCGAACAACGCCCCGGACGTCGCGCTGGTCGAGTACAACACGCTGCCGGCGATGATCGTCGCCGGCGTCGCCGCCGACATCAGCGAGTACACCGGCGACCTCGCCGAGGAGTACGCACCGGGTGTGTGGAGCCAGGCGACGTTCGACGGGACCAGCTACGGCGTCCCGCAGGATGCCGGCCCCCAGGCGCTGACCTACAACCAGGCGCGCTTCGCCGAACTCGGCATCGAGGTCCCGACGACATGGGCGGAGTTCGCCACCGCGGCAGAGCAGGTGCGTGCTGCCGACCCAGACGCCTACATCACGACCTTCGCACCGGCCGAGTTCGGCGGCTTCGCCGGCTTCGCGCAGCAGGCCGGCGCCGAATGGTGGACCGTCGACGGCGATCAGTGGACCGTCGACTTCGATGACGAGGCCTCCGTCGCCGTCGCCGACTACTGGCAGGACCTCATCGACCGCGACCTCGTGCTGGCTGAGCCGCTGCTCACGCCCGAGTGGAACGCGCGCCTGAACGAGGGCAACGTCCTCTCCTGGCCCGCCGGACTCTGGGCCGCAGGCGTCATCAACGGCGTCGCGTCCGACATGGCCGGCCAGTGGGCGATGGCTCCGCTGCCGCAGTGGACCGAGGGCGACAGCGCCGTCGCGTTCCAGGGCGGATCCGCGGCCGTCGTGACCACCTCGTCCGAGCACGCCGAAGCAGCGGCGGAGTTCGCCGCTTGGATCGGCACGTCCGAGGAGGCGGCGCAGATCCAGATCGAGGAGGGTCAGTACCCGGCCTCGCTCGCCGGGCAGCAGCTCACGCTGGATGCCGACGCGCCCGCGCTGATGCCGCAGCAGGACGACTACTGGGAGATCGCAGCCCAGATCGCCGAGGACACCATCCCGGAGATCAGTTGGGGCCCGAACGTCAACGTGGCCTCCAGCGCCTTCCAGGACGCGATGTCGGCCGCCGTGACGAACGGGACGCCGTTGTCCGGGGCGCTGACCGAGACGGAGAAGGTCGTCGTCGACGACATGAAGACGTCCGGATTCGACGTCACCGCGGAGTGATCGTGCGGGTGCCGGCGGTCATGCCGCCGGCACCCCGCCCCCGAAGGAGCCCGAAAATGAGTGTTGCCGCAGACGTCCGAACCCCTGCGCGGCGGAAGACCCCTCGATCGAGATGGGTCGTACCCTATGTCTTCCTGCTGCCGGCAGGTATCCTCTTCCTCGCCTTCCTGGCGATCCCGATCGGATACGCGATCATCCTCAGCTTCCGCGGGATGCGCGTCAGCGGTGAGGGCCCGTTCGGGGTCCGCGCCGAGACCTGGGTCGGATTCGAGAACTACATCCGCACGTTCACCGATCCCGAGTTCCTCGCCGGATTCGGACGACTCGCGATCTACGGCCTCATCGCCGTCCCGCTGACCCTCGGCCTCGCGCTGCTGTTCGCGCTGCTGCTGGATCTGCCCCGGGTGCGTGCGGCGAAGTTCTCGCGCATCGCGATCTTCCTCCCGTACGCGGTTCCCGGCGTCATCGCGTCGCTGCTGTGGGGCTTCCTCTACCTGCCCTCCACCAGCCCGCTGAACTGGATCCTCAATCAGTTCGGGCTGCCGGACGTCGTGGTGCTCTCCGGAGCCAGCCTGTACCCGTCCGTCGCGAACATCGCGATCTGGGGCGCCATCGGCTTCAACATGATCATCATCTACACGTCGCTGCGCGGCATCCCGACCGAGGTCTACGAGGCCGCACGCATCGACGGCGCCTCGGAGTGGAACATCGCCTGGCGCATCAAGGTGCCCCTGGTGGCGCCGGCGCTCGTGCTGACCGGTCTCTTCTCCCTGATCGGGACGCTCCAGGTGTACGGCGAGCCGACGACGCTGCGCCCCATGACCAACGAGATCTCCCAGACCTGGGTGCCGCTCATGAAGATCTACCGTGACGCGTTCACGCGGGATGACCTGTCGCTCGCCGCGGCGTCGTCGGTCGTCCTCGCGCTCGGCACGCTCGTCATCTCCGTCATCCTGCTGCGTGTGACGCAGCGTCGAGCATTCGGATGGAACGAATGAACACCACAACGGCACCGCCCGCCACCGCGTCCCGCCCGGCCACCGGCGCACGCATCGCTCGCGACTCCCGCATCGGACGGCGCGGGGCGAAGCAGCGCCCCGTCATCGCCAGCGCCGTCCTGATCCTCGGCGCGCTCTACTGCCTGGTCCCGGTCCTGTGGGTCGTGATCGCGTCGACGAAGTCCAACACCGAGCTCTTCACGACGTTCACCTTCATCCCGGGGACGAGCCTGCTCGACAACCTCGGTGACCTGTTCGCCTACGGTGGTGGGCAGTTCGGGATGTGGGCGTACAACAGCGCCATCTACGCCATCGGCGGGGCCGTGCTCTCCACGCTCGTCTCGACGATGGCCGGCTACGCGCTGGCGAAGTACGACTTCCCGGGGCGCCAGATCTGGTTCTACGCGATCCTCGCCGGCGTGCTGCTGCCGGGCATCACCCTCGCGATCCCGCAGTACCTGCTCATGTCCCAGATGGGACTCGCCGGCACTTACTGGTCCGTGCTGCTGCCATCGCTGATCTCGCCGTTCGGGATCTTCCTCGCGAGAGTGTACGCGTCCTCCGCTGTCCCGTCGGAGACCATCGAGGCCGCGCGGATCGACGGCGCCAACGACTACCGCATCTTCACCTCGATCGCACTGCCGATGATGGTGCCTGGCATGGTCACGATCTTCCTGCTGCAGTTCGTCGGCATCTGGAACAACTTCCTGCTGCCGTTCATCATGCTCTCGGACGAGCGGATGTACCCGCTCACCGTGGGCCTCTACACATTGCTCTCGAAGGGCTCGGGCACGCCGTCGCTGTACAGCCTCGCGATCATCGGAGCGGCGGTCTCGATCATCCCGCTGATCATCATGATGCTCGTCCTGCAGCGCTACTGGCGCCTCGACCTCGTGAGCGGAGGGCTCAAGGGATGAGCACCGCATTCGCACCCCGCAGCTTCCTCTTCGGCGGGGACTACAACCCCGAGCAGTGGTCCAGGGAGGTCTGGCTCGACGACATCTCGCTGATGAAGCGCGCACGGGTGAACACCGTCACTCTCGGTGTCTTCTCCTGGGCGATGCTCGAACCCCGCGAGGGAGAGTACGACGCCGGCTGGCTCGATCAGATCATCCAGTTGCTCGACGAAGCCGGCATCGGCTTCTTCCTGGCGACCCCGACGGCATCACCGCCGCCGTGGTTCAGCCTCGCGCATCCCGATGCGCTGCCCGTGCGGCCCGACGGCGTCCGGCTGCGCCACGGATCGCGCGACACCTACGCCGTGAGCGCCCCCGCCTACCGCGAGGCATCCCGCCGGATCGCACGCTTCCTCGCCGACCGGTACGGCGCGCATCCCGGCCTGCGCGGCTGGCATCTGCACAACGAGTACGGCACGCTCGACTACGGTCCGCATGCGGCAGCGGCCTTCCGCCGCTGGCTGCAGGCTCGGTACGGCTCGCTCGAGGCGTTGAACGCGGCGTGGTACACGGCCTTCTGGTCGCAGCGCTACGGATCGTGGGACGAGATCGAGCCGCCGATGGCGACCCAGTATCTGCACAATCCGACCCAGGTGGTCGATTTCCGACGCTTCTCCTCGGATGAGATGCTGGCCGCCTTCGAGGAGCAGAAGCACGAGATCCGCGCGTCGGGTTCGCCGGCGCCGGTCACCACGAACTTCATGCTGCCCACCTGGAACCACCTCGAGCAGTGGTCCTGGAGCGACGCGCAGGACATCGTGTCGATCGATCACTATCTCGACACGGTGGGCCCGGATGCCGAGGCGCACGTCGCGTACGGCTCTGACCTCACCCGATCCTGGGCCGGCGGGCCGTGGGTCCTGATGGAGCAGAACGCGACCGGCATCCGCGTCGGCAATCGCACGTTCGCGAAGGCCCCGGATCGGATGATCCGCAACTCCCTGGGCTACATCGCCCGAGGGGCGCAGAGCTCGCTGTTCTTCCAGTGGCGGGCCGCAGCGGGTGGGTCTGAGCAGTGGCACGGCGCGCTCGTGCCGCACGGCGGCGGGACGAGTCGCGGGTTCGACACCGTGGTGCAGCTCGGCGCCGCCCTCGAATCCATCGCCGAGGTCACCCAGCCGCCGGCGTCGGGCCCCCTCGTCGACGCGCAGGTGGGGATCGTGTGGGATGCCGAGGGCTGGTGGGCGCTGGAGACCCCGCACCTGCCGAACGAGTCGATGAACTACTCCGACGAAGCGCGGGCCACGCACCGGTCCTTCTGGCGCGCCGGGATCCCGACCGACTTCGTACGCCCCGGTGCGGACATCTCGCAGTATCGACTGCTCGTGGTCCCCACCCTCTACGCCATGGACTCCGTGGTCGCCGACTGGCTGCGTGCCTACGTCGACGCCGGCGGTCGACTGCTGGTCTCCTATCTCACGGGTGTCGCGGACGAGAACCAGCATGTGCTCGGCGGTGGATATCCCGGCGTGCTGCGCGAGCTGCTCGGCATCCGTGTCGATGAGATCCTGCCGCTCGCGCCAGGGGAGAAGCTCGCCCTGAGCGACGGCCTGACGGCAGAGGAGTGGACCGAACGCGTCGAGGCGACCGGCGCAGCGGTCGTGCACCGCTACGCCGAAGGCCCGCTGGCCGGTGCGCCCGCGGTCACCGAATCCGCGGTCGGCGACGGCGTCGCCGTGTACCTCTCGGCCCGCCTGGACCAGACCTCACGGGACGCGTTCCTCACGGCGCAGGCCGCAGCAGTGGGCGCCGGTCCGACGCTGGCGGGTTCCGCAGAACTCGGCGTGGAAGCGGTTCGGCGCCGCGGAGCGGAGGCCGACTACCTCTTCCTCCTGCACCACGGCAGCGAGCCGGTCCGCGTGCGCGGTGGCGGAACGGATCTGCTCACGGCGAGCGATCTGGCCGAAGGCCTCGTGATCGCCCCAGGTGGAGTCGCCGTCGTGCGCGAGGATCAGGCGGCGAGCGTCGTCATAGAATCCGTGGCGTGACGATGACGGCACCGAACATCCTGCTCATCCTGTCGGACGATCACGGGTACGCGGACCGCGGCATCCTCGGACACGATCCCGAGGTGCGCACGCCCGCGCTCGATCGGCTGGCGACGGAGGGGATCTCCTGCTCCGACGCGTACGTGGCGGCGCCGATCTGCAATCCATCACGCGCCGCGCTGATCTCCGGCGCGCACCCCGCACGGTGGGGATCGACCTGGTTCCTGGACACGCGGTTCCCCGACGAAAGGACGACGCTCGCGGAGCGGTTCCGCGAGCAGGGCTATCGCACCGGCTATTTCGGCAAGGTGCACTACGGTCAGGATGAACCCGGTGATCGCGCGTGCCCGCCAGAGCACGGTTTCGACGTGTCGTACTACGGCCTCGCCGGCCGCCAGCAGGGACGACTGCACTATCTGCGTCATACGAAGGATGCCGTCGACGAGTACGGACCCGAAGGGAACTGGCGCATGGCCGTGCAGCCCATGTTCGAGGGGCGCGACGAGGTCGAGCTGGAGGGCTTCCTGACCGCGGAGCTCGGGCGACGCACGCAGGAGTTCATCTCGGACGATGACGGTGCGCCGTTCTTCGCCATGCTCGCGTTCAACGCGGTGCACAACTTCTGCTGGCAGCTGCCGCCGGAGGAGCTGGAACGCCGCGGCCTGCCCGTACGCGATGACTGGGACCAGTCCAGCGGTGTCACGTATGCGGACTGGTACGACGGGGCGATCTCTCCCCGCCTCGAACGCGGGCGCGAGTACTACCTCGCTCAGCTCGAGTTGATGGACCGGGAGATCGGAGCGCTGCTGGATCGACTCGAGGACCGCGGCATCGCAGAGAACACGATCGTCGTGTACCTGACGGACAACGGCGGTTCGACCTGCAACTACGGGAGCAACGCGCCGCTCAGCGGCACGAAGTACACGCTCGCGGAGGGCGGAGTGCGTGTCCCGTTCCTCGTGCGCTGGCCAGCAGGGGAGTGGAGCGGCGGCGGCACTCGGGACGGCATCATCAGCTCGATGGATCTCTATCCGACGCTGTTGGCCGCGGCCGGGTACGACGTCGCCTCGCTCGACATCGACGGCGTCGATCAAGCGGATCAGCTGCGCTCCGGAGAGCGGACGAGGGACGAGCTGCACTGGGAGTGCGGCTTCCAGGCGGCCGTGCGCAACGGTGATCTCAAGCTGCGCGTCACGCACGGCGATGACCCCAATGCACGAGGGATCCGCGTGGTCGAGCACACCGACCCCGGTGACGGCGTCCAGCTCTTCGACGTCCGGAGCGATCCGTCCGAATCGCATGACCTGCTGGGTGCGCGCCCTGAAGACGCGATCCGGCTGTGGGATCTGCATGCCGCGTGGTTGGCGCAGGTCGGCCGCGGCGATCTGATCGACCGTCATGCCGAGCGCGTGCGGAGCGCACTCGCCGGGGCGACCGGGCGACCGTCGTCGTCCCCCGGCTAGGCTGTCGTCGTGTCCGTCCCCTCACCGGCCGTCGAGTACTGGCCTGGTCTTCCCGACACCGAGCGCCGGGTTCTCCTCGAGCTTCTGCTCCACGGTGAGCAGCCGCGTGTGCGCATCGCCGAGCGGCTCGGGCTGTCGCGAACGAGTCTCACCCGCGTGACACGCGGTCTGATCGACGGCGGATTGGTGCTGGAAGGGGCGCTGCACATCTCCGGATCGCGGGGGAGGCCCGCCGAGATGCTCCGGCTGCGCCCTGATGCGGCCCACTTCGCCGGTGTGAAGCTCACCGCCGACACGATGTATCTCGTCGTGACCGACCTGCAGGCGCGGGTCGTGGCCGAAGCCGAGCACCCCCTGCCCAGTCGCGAGGTGACCGATGTCGTCGACCTCATCGCCCGGTCCATTCCGCCGGTCGACGGCGGCGAGATCGTCGCGATCGGGATCGCTGTGGCCGGTGACGTCTCGGACACCAACGAGGGGGGAGGAGTTCTGCATCACTCGAACTTCCTCGGGTGGAACGCGGTCCGCCTGGCGGATCTCGTGACATCGGCGGCGCATCTGCCCGCAGCGATCGTGAACGACGTCCATGCCCTCGCCGGTGCGCATCACTGGTTCGGAACGCATGCCCGGCATTCGTCGCTGGTGGTCTACGGTGTGGGCGCGGGCATCGGTTCGGGTGTCGTCCTCGGCGGCGACCTCCACCTCGGGGCGAACGGTCGGGCCGGTCGCGTCGGACATACACGGATCGGCGGCCACGGTCGCGTGTGCCGCAACGGCCATGTCGACTGCGTGCACAGTTTCGTGACCATGCCGGCGATCGCGCACAACGCGGGAGCGGATGGATACGAGCAGGTGCTGGAGCGCGCACGCGCGGGGGATGCCCTGGCACGCGCGGCCTTCGAGGACGCCGGTCGGGCGCTGGGCGCTGCGATCGCCGAAGCTGTGAATGCGTTCGACCCGGAAGTCATCGCCGTGATGGGCGAGGGGACGGACATGCTCGAGATCGCGCCCCGGAGCGTGCGTGCCGCGCTCGCGGAGTTCCTCGAAGAGGGTTACCCGGACGAGGTCCTCATCGAACGGCCGGCCTTCGACTTCGGCCTTTACGCGCGCGGCGCGGCCGTCGCGGCGATGCGTCGCCTCCTCGTCTGACGCGGGACGCGACGAGGTTCTGCGCCGCCCTGGTTCGCGTCGGCCTTCTCTCGTCGGTATATTGTTTCATGACTTGACAAAATGGGTTCTGCGGTCGATCTGCATGCGGATCCCCGACCCGTCGAAGGGGAGAAGCGATGAAGTTCACCGATGGTTTCTGGCAGCTGAGGCCTGGTGTCACAGCGCTGTACGCGCAGGAGGCCTATGACATCTGGCAGACGGATGTCGCAGCGGACGGGCAGGGGCTGGTCGTGACCGCTCCGACCGCCGCCATCGGCAGGCGCGGTGACACGCTCAACCGGCCGGTGCTGACGGTGACGCTCTCCTCGCCGATGGAGGGGGTCATCCGGGTGCGCGTCGCACACCACGAAGGCGGCCGGTGGCACGGCGGATTCCCGCTCGCCGGGAATCGCGTGGACGCCGGCGCCACGGCATCCCTCACCGACGAGGGGGGCGTGCTCACCAGCGGCGCCCTGACCGCGCGCATCGCGCGGGGAGCCCCTTGGAACCTGTCGTTCGAGATCGACGGCCGGCGGGTGACCGGCAGCGGACACAAGGCGCAGGGTTATGTGCGCCTGGCGCCCGGCGCGCAGGTCGACCCGGGGATCGTGCTCCCCCCGCAGGCGGACGGTTCGACGGCACGGCCGAGCACCTTCGTCCATGAGCAGCTCGATCTCGGGGTGGGCGAGCTCATCCACGGTCTCGGCGAACGCTTCGGTCCGCTGGTGAAGAACGGACAATCGGTCGATGTCTGGAACGCGGATGGCGGCACGTCGAGTGAGCAGGCGTACAAGAACGTCCCCTTCTATCTCTCCAACCGCGGATACGGCGTCCTCGTCAACGACCCCGGCCATGTCTCCTACGAGATCGGATCCGAGACGGTTGAACGGGTGCAGTTCTCGGTGGCGGGGGAGGCGCTGGAGTACTTCGTGATCGCGGGGCCGAGCCCGAAGGATGTGATCACCCGCTACACCGCCCTCACCGGCCGGCCGCCCGTCGTGCCGGCGTGGTCCTACGGTCTGTGGCTCTCGACGAGCTTCACCACCGACTACGACGAGGCGACCGTGACGTCGTTCATCGATGAGATGGCGACGCGCGAGCTGCCGGTTTCGGTGTTCCACTTCGACTGCTTCTGGATGCGCGAGTTCAACTGGTGCGATTTCGAGTGGGATCCGCGCACGTTCCCTGACCCGGAGGGAATGCTGTCCCGTCTGCACGAGCGGGATCTCCGCGTGTGCGTGTGGATCAACCCCTACATCGGCCAGCGCTCGCCGCTGTTCGCGGAGGCGGCCGCGCTGGGCTACCTCGTGACCAGGCCGGACGGTTCGGTGTGGCAGTGGGACATGTGGCAGGCGGGCATGGGACTCGTCGACTTCACCAACCCGGATGCGACGGCGTGGTATCAGGAGCACCTGCGGCGGCTGATGCGGCAGGGCGTCGACTGCTTCAAGACCGACTTCGGCGAGCGGATTCCGCTCGAGGTCGACTACTTCGACGGATCGGACCCGTCGCGCATGCACAATCTCTACGCGCACCTCTACAACAAGGCGGTGCACGAGGTGCTCGTCGAGGAACGCGGAGAGGGCGAGGCGGTCCTGTTCGCGCGTTCGGCGACCGCCGGCGGCCAGACGATGCCTGTCCACTGGGGCGGCGATTCGACGTCGACGTTCCCCTCCATGGCGGAGACGCTCCGCGGCGGGCTGTCGTTGGCCATGAGCGGATTCGCGTTCTGGAGCCATGACATCGGCGGGTTCGAGGGAACCCCGGATCCGGCCGTCTTCAAGCGCTGGACCGCGTTCGGACTGCTCGGCAGCCATTCTCGCTTCCACGGCTCGAAGTCCTACCGTGTGCCGTGGGCCTTCGACGAGGAGGCCGTCGAGGTCACGCGCATCTTCACACACCTGAAGATGCGTCTCATGCCGTACCTGTTCCAGGCGGGCCTGGATGCCGCGCGTACCGGCGTGCCGCTCATGCGTCCGATGTCGTTCGAGTTCCCGGCCGACCCCGCCGTCGCCCATCTCGATCGCCAGTACATGCTGGGCGATGACCTTCTCGTCGCGCCGGTGTTCACGGAATCGGGCGAGGTGGACTTCTACCTTCCCGCCGGAACGTGGACCAGCCTGTTCACGGGCGAGAGCGTGGAAGGCGGTCGCTGGATGCGGGAGACGCACGACTTCACGACCCTGCCGCTCTACGTCCGCCCCGGCGCGGTCCTGCCGTGGGGTGCTCGGGTCGACCGGCCCGACTACGACTACCTCGACGGGCTCGCGTTGCGGGTCTTCCCGGGCGGGAGCGGTGTCGCCGAGATCACCGTGACGACGCCGGATGGCCGTGCCCAGCAGTTCACGGTCGACCGCGCCGCGGTGACGGGGTGATCCGCCGCCGGGCATGAGCCATGCGGGGCTCCGCGCCGAGTACTCTGAGCAGACACTCGACGAGGAGCGCCATGGCCCATTCTCCAGACCCTGCGCTGGCCATCCACGACGGTTCGATCATGCGCCACGGACGCCCGCACCGGGTCCTGGCCGGTGCCGTCCACTACTTCCGCGTGCATCCCGACCAGTGGGAGGACCGGTTGCGCCGCCTGGCCGCGATGGGAGCGAACACCGTCGATGCCTACGCCGCGTGGAACTTCCACGAGCGGGCGGAGGGCGATGTGCGTTTCGATGGCTGGCGCGACATCGAGAGGTTCGTGCGGATCGCCGGCGAGATCGGTCTGGATGTCTACATGCGTCCGAGCCCCTATATCTGCGCGGAGTGGTCCAACGGCGGCATCCCGTTCTGGCTGTCGGGTCGGACCAGCGCCCTGCGCACCAGCGACGCGGCCTATCTCGCCGCGGTCGACCGCTGGTACGACCAGCTGATTCCGCGGCTGGTTCCGCTGCAGGCCGCGCACGGCGGGCCGATCGTCGCCTTCCAGGTCGAGAACGAATACGGCTCGTTCGGCAGCGACGCGGAGTACCTGACTCATCTGCGTGACGGGCTGCGCAGGCGGGGAGTCGTCGAGATGCTGATGACGGCGGACGGCACGACCGCGGACATGGTCGAGCACGGCAGCGTTGCGGGTGCGATGACGACCTTCACGTTCGGATCCGGTGCGTCGAAGGCCGTCGCACTGCGTCGTCCGGATGAACCGCTGATGTGCAGCGAGCTGTGGGGTGGCTGGTTCGACCACTGGGGCGAGCGTCATCACGTCCGGTCCGCGGACAGCACAGGGAGTGTCGTCCGCGAGCTGCTCGACGCCGGCGGCTCGGTGAACATCTACATGGCACACGGCGGCACGAACTTCGGGCTGTGGAACGGTGCCAACCACGATCGCGTCCTTCAGCCGACCGTCACGAGCTACGACTCGGACGCCCCGATCGGTGAAGACGGGACGCTGAACGACAAATTCCACGTGTTGCGTGCCCTGTTCGCGCCCCTTCACAGCGGAGCGCTGCCGGAGATCCCCGCCGACCCGAGGCGGCTGCCGGCGGCATCTGCGGTGCTCAGGCCGATCGTATCGGCGCTCGATCACCTGCACGCTCTGCCGACGGTCGGCGCCCGCACTCCGCGGCCGCAGACGTTCGAGCAGCTGGGCGCGGAGGACGGGTTCGTCGTGTACGAGGCCGACGTCTCGTTCGTCGATGGCGCGACGCTCACGGTCGACGGGCTGCACGACCGCGCTGTCGTGTACCTCGACGACGAGCGGCTCGGCACTCTGGAAAGGGATGGTGCGACGTCGCTCGTCCTGCCGACGGCCCGTCGGGATGCCCGGCTCACGATCGTCGTGGAGAGCCTCGGCCGCATCAACTACGGGCCGTACACGGGCGAGGGCAAGGGCATCATGCGCGGCGTGATGATCGGGCGTCGGCTGGTCCACGGATGGCGGCACCGGATCATGCCGCAGGAGCGGCCGGACACCACGGACCGCTCCCCAGGGCGCGACGGCATCGCGGTCGCGCACTTCGGCATCGCGGAGCCGTGCGACGCGTGGCTCGCGTTCCCCGGCGGCACGAAGGGCATGGTCTGGCTGAACGGCTTCCTGCTCGGGCGTTACTGGGAGATCGGGCCGCAGGAGACGCTGTACGCCCCTGCCCCGCTCTGGCGGGCAGGCGACAACGAGATCGTCGTGTTCGACGTCGAAGGTCTCGGTGATGCGGTCGAGATCCGCGAACGCCCGTCATTCGGCGATGCCGAGGAGTTCGTCGGCTCCTGAATCCCCGCCGGAGATCAGAGCCCGTCTTGGTCATGCCAGTGCTGCTCGCAGCTGTGCACGATGAGATCTCGTGCTCAGCCCGCAACGACCTCGTCGCCCACGCGGATGACGCCGCCACGGCCGCTGTCGTCGTCGACGGCGCCGCTGACGCCGGGCAGCACGAGCAGGCGGCCGAGAGTCGGCTCCTCCTGACCGATGTGCGACGTCAGAGTTGTCAGCACCCGCGCATCGCGGATGCCGGTGTCCGGGTTCGCATGTGTGGCGAGACAGCGCACGATCGGGCCGTCGACCGAGAACCGGACGTCGCCGATGCGCACCTCGCCGATCCAGTCGAGCTCCTCCCAGGCCCCGACCCCGTCGATCACGACGTTCGAGCGGAACCGGCGGTCGTCGATGTCCTGCTCGAGCGCTTCGCCGAGGGCGGCCACGCTCGCGGTGCTGTGCACCGAGACGTAGCCGCGCGCACGATCCTGGAATCGGGAACGCGCACCGTCGCCGACCAGGACGATCGGCAGCCGCCCGGGACGCCGAAGGCGCTTCGCCTCGGCGGACTCCATGACGAACGCGGTGACCGCGTCCGACAGTTCGCGGCGCCCGGCGTCGTCCAGACCGGCGTCCACGAGGGTCGCGTCCTCGTGCAGGATCCGTACCCGCTGCGCCGCGTCGTCGTAGGACAACCGGAGCCGGGAGAGCGCGGGGAACGACTCCAGCGCAATGCCCTGCGACTTCGGCCAGTAGTCCAGCCCGTCGCGGTCGTCCGGTGTCGCGGCATCCGCGAAACGGAACGCGAGCACGCGGTCGCCGGCGACCCGGCCGTCGGGCTGGATCAGCAGCTCGTCCCGCGGTTCTGGGGTGAATCCTTTGACCGGATGACGATAGAGGGCGACGACACGGGGCATGACAGCATCCTTCCATCCCGAACGGGATGCTCGCGGGTACGACGATGACCCCGCCGCGGTGCGACGGGGTCATCGATGATCGAACTCGGGCGTTATGCCTTTTCGAGTTCGTCCTCGTCTTCGTCTGCGTACTCGTCGGCCCACTTGTCGACGTAGGCGTTCTCGTCCGAGTCGCTCGGATGACCCAGTTCGCGCTCGAGCGCGGAGTAGTTCACCGAAGGACTGTACGCCTTGAGTTCGCGGGCGATCTTGGTGTGTTTCGCCTTCTGACGGCCACGGCCCATGCGCGAGACCCCCTCACGATCTAAGCTGCGGGCGGCTGAGACCCGCGCATTCACGACACCGGCTGAAGGCCGGTAAGAGTAGCATTCAGGATAGCACGATGGCCAGAGTCACTGGCCGTTCGAGACCCGGGGAAGGGAACGATCCGCATGTCAGATGCCGGTTCCACGTCGTCCGAAGAAGTCGTCCAGAACAGCGAGCTGCAGAAGTCCGTGATCGTGGGCGTGCAGCCCGAGCAGAACCCGCGGGTGCTGCACGAGGCGATCCGCTACGCGACGCTCCTGGGCGCCCCCCTGGTCGTCGTTCACGTCGACGTCACGCGTTTCGTGACGTACGAGGACCCGGACGGCTATGTGCACTCCGCCCCGATCGACATGAACATCGAGACGGGCGCTGTGGAGTTCGAGCACGTCACCGAGGCGGCCACGAAGGCGCTCGAGGGCACGGGGCTGACCTGGACCTCCCGCCAGCTCGTGGGCGACCCGGCGCTCGCGATCAAGCAGCTCGCCGGCAAGCTCGACGCGCAGCTGATCGTCATCGGCACCCGTAAGCGGGGCATCGGCGAGTCGATCCGCGAGTTCTTCACCGGTTCGGTCGCCGCGCGCCTCGCGCACCGGCAGCATCGCTCGATCCTGGTCGTCCCGCTGGATGAGCCGGTGCCGGACGACCAGGCCGAGATCTGGACCGAGTAGAGCTCAGTCCTTCAGGGCGCGGGTCACGGCTTTGGCGGCCGTGTCCAGTGCGTCCTCGAGATCGCTGACGACGGATGCCGAGAGCACTCCGCCGCGCGCGACATGCGTGCGCAGATCGCTGCGGATGCGCGCCCGGAAGGCGTTGACCACGGCATCCGCTCGGCCGAGCTCTTCGCGGCTCGCGACGCGCGGATCGTCGGGACCTGTCGAGCGCTGACGGGACGAGGAGCCCTTGCGCTCCTCGTTCGCGGCCGCGGCGAGGTCGGCGCGGAGGCTCTTCATCGCCTCCTGCACGCTCTGGCGCACCTCGTTCGCGATCAACCGGACCGAGTCGGCCAGGTCGTCCTCGATCCCGGCGAGGTCGTCTTCGCGGGAGGCGAGCTCGGCGCGTCCGGCATCCGTGATCGCGTAGATCGTGGTGCGGCCGTCGACGGTCTTGGTGACCAGGCCCTCTTCCTCGAGCTTCGCGAGCCGCGGATAGATCGTGCCGGCGCTGGGCGTGTACGTCCCGCCGGTGCGGTCGGTCAGTGCCTGGATGATGCCGTAGCCGTGCTGCGGGGACTCAGCGAGCAGCGACAGCAGATACAGGCGCAGATCGCCGTGCGAGAAGACCGCGGGACTCATGATTCCCACTCCGCGTCGTCGGCGACGGTCCGAACGGGCTGACGCAGCACCGTGATGTCGCCGGAGACCGAGTTCGTGCGGATGTCGACGAAGCTGCCGGCGAGTTCGCCGGCCGAGCCGGTGTAGTTGGTCGGGCCGGACGAGCCGCGGTCGACGCCGTCGACCATGACGCGACCGCTCATCGAGCGCATCACGTAGTTCGCCGGGAGGGTCTCCTCGAGACGGATCGTGCTGTTGCCCGCGACGGTGTTCAGGTTGATGGTGTTGATGTTGCCCGTGGCATCCGCCCAGATCGCCCCGGAGACGGTGTCGATCGTGATCTTGCGGACGGAGCCCGTCACCGCGACGTCGCCCGAGACGCTGTTCGCGTTGACGGAGCCGGTGAGCTCGCGGATCTGCACGTCGCCCGAGACCGTGTTCACCGACAGATCGCCGGTGTGCGTGTCGACGATGATGTCGCCGGACACGGTGTTCAGCTTCGCGTCGTTCGTGAGACCCGAGATGAGTGCACCGGCGTTGACGACGCCGAGATTCAGGGCGATGCTGCGTGGCACTGCGACGCTGACCTCGGCCTTGGGCCCGCCGGATCCGAAGTTGCGGAACACCTCGAGGAAGTTGTCCCAGCCGATCTGCGGGTGGTCGATCTCGATCTGCGTGCCGTCGGATTCGACGCGCAGATCCTTGATCGTGACGCCGTGCACCTCGATGCGGATGCCGGGTTCGTCGTGCGCGACGACGTCGACCTGCCCGCCGACGAGGCCGATCTTCAGCTTGGTCGCCTGGGCGATGTCGATGACGCGTTCCTCGCCGGGGGCGATGAGCCACTTCTCGGTCATGTCTGTTCTCCTGAGTCGATGCGATATCGAGATATATCGCGTATGGAGAGAGTAACACGATATATCTCGAGTTTGTCAACAGGTTCTCTCTGAATGGGCTTGACCTTGACGTAGCGTCAACTTCTACGGTGGAGATATCGCAACGAGAGGAGGATGCCGTGGGCACACGCGATTGGTCGATCCAGGAGATCGCACGGCTGGCCGGTACGACGAGCCGGACGCTCCGTCACTACGACGACATCGGGCTGCTGACGCCGACGCGCATCGCGCACAACGGCTACCGGCACTACGACGAGCAGGCACTCGTCCGGCTGCAGCGGATCCTGCTGCTGCGCGAGCTCGGCCTCGGACTCCCGCAGATCGCCGAGGTGCTCGACGACGGCTCCCTGAGCTCGAACTCAGGTTCGCTGAGCTCGTCGAAGCGCGCCGAGGCGTCCGCCCTCGAGACGCATCTCGCGCTGCTGCGCGAGGAGCAGACCAGGCTGACGCGGCAGATCGCGTCGGTCGTATCCACCATCGACGCATTGAAAGGAGGTGAAGAACTCATGGCAGAGAACATGTTCGACGGCTTCGACCACACCCGATACAAGGAGGAGGTCGAGGACCGTTGGGGAAAGAAGGCCTACGCCGACAGCGACCGCTGGTGGCGCAGCATGACGGATGCCGAGCGGGCCGACTGGCAGCAGCTGGTGTCCGATCTCGGACGCGACTGGATCGCCGCCGCGGAGAGCGGCATCGATCCGGCATCCGACGAGGCTCAGGCGATCGCCGCCCGTCACGTCGAGTGGTTGACGGGAGTGCCCGGCACGCCGGCCGCCGTACCGGGCGGTGACGTCAAGGGCTACGTGATCGGGCTCGGCGAGATGTACGTCGCCGACCCGCGCTTCGGCGCGAACTACGCGACGAGCGACGGTGGCACCGCCGGCGCCGAGTTCGTCCGCGACGCGCTCCGCATATACGCGGAGGCGAACCTGTAGGCACGGCGAGGCGTGCGAGCGGGAGGGGAATACGCGGGACACCGCGTCAGCGCCCTTCCCGCTCGCCGTTCCACCTCGCGATGGGAATCGAGGACGTGCCGTGCGCGTCATGCCTGGTCGCGCACGGAGGCTTATGGTCGAGTCATGCGCGACAACCGCCGGGGCGCCAGGACACCGCCGGTGTTCGCCATGGCCGCGCTGAGCTACCTGCTCAACTGCGCGCTGGGCGCGGCCGTCGCCGGAAGGATCATCGATACGAGCCGGTTTCGGTGGCTGCATCATGCGCTGTTCATCGTGACCTCTGCGTCCACCGCCGTCGCGCTCAGTTCGGCGCTCTGGGGTGAACCTCGCGGATCGAGTCGTCGCGCGGCGCTGGGCCTCGCGCCCGCGGTCCTCCCGCTGGTCGCGATCCCGTTCGCCGGAACCCGTGGGCGCCGGCATCCGCTCGTGGCGCTCTCGGCCGCGCCGTTCTTCGCGGCGGGTGTCGCTCTGGCGGTCGACCCCGACAGAAGGAAGTGAGCCGCATGGAACTGCTCGACGCGATCCGCCGCCGCAAGACCACGAACGGCGCGTTCCTCCCCGACCCGGTCTCGGACGAGCATCAGAGGCTGCTCATCGAGGCGGCCGGACGCGCGCCGTCTCAGCTGAACAGTCAGCCCTGGCGCTTCGTCGTGATCGAGAGTCGTGACACGATCCGCGAGATCGCCCGCATCTCCGGCGAGAGCATGACGGAGGCGATGTCCAACGGCACCTTCTTCGAGCGGTACAAGCCGTACTTCCGCTTCAGCCAGGCCGAGATGGACGAGAAGCGCAGCGGCATGCTGTTCGACAGGCTGCCCGCGCCGCTGCGGCCGTTCACGGGCCAGGTCTTCACCAAGCGCGGGCAGACGCTCATGAATGCGCTCGGCGTGCCCAAGACGCTCGGCGCCGAGAACCGCCGACTCGTCGAGGGATCGCCGCTGCTGTTCGGTGTGATGCTCGACCGCAGCGAGTACCGGCCGGGGCAGCTGTCGTCGTTCTACTCGGTGTTCAGCATGGGGGCGGCGATGGAGAACGTCTGGCTCACCACGGTCGAACTCGGCATGGGCATCCAGTTCATCTCCTTCCCGATGGAGGTCCCCGGACGCTGGGACGAGGTCGTCAGACTGCTCCGCGTGCCGGACGACCTGGAGCTGATGGCGGTGTACCGACTCGGATACCTGCCTCCCGAACAGCGCAGGCCTGCGATCGACTGGTCCAGCAGTCAGCGCCGGCTCGCCTCGCAGTTCGTCTTCCGCGAGACGTGCGAGACGCCGCAGACCGGGTGGGATGCCGGTCCACAGGGGTGATCTCAGGCGGACGACCGGGGCAGGCGCTGCAGATCGCGCAGCGCAGGGCCCTCGATGCGAGTGCCGTCCGCGCGGAAGCGCGACGCGTGCAGCGGACAGTCCCAGGTGCATTCGGCGTCGTTCCAGTCCAGGACGCCGCCCAGGTGCGGGCACACCGCGTCGACGGCGCGGGTGACTCCGTCGACCGTCGAGATGCCGACGGGCCTGCCGCCGCGATGGGCGATCGTGCCCGTGCCTTCGGCCGGCCGCGGCACGGGGGTTCGCCGACGTTCGGCACGGAGCCACCCGCCGGCGAGGGCACGAGCCACTCGGCCGCCCTCGGCGGCGCCGCGACTGATGTCCGCCGGGACTGTGAGCCGCGTTCCGATCATCGTCATCCACGTCGGGCGTTCGCGCCGCGGCGTTCCGAGGATCTCCGATGTGATGCGCAGTGCGGCCGCCGGAGCATTCGAGAGGCCCCATTTCCCGTACCCGGTCGCGAACCGGATGCGTCCGAGCCCGCGGGGCATCCCGCCGACGAAGGGGACGAGATTGTGCGACTCGTAGTCCTGCGCCGACCACCGGTGCGTCTCCTCGGCGCCGGGGAAGTGCTCATGCGTCCAGGCGACGAGATCGTCCAGCGCTGCCGACTCGTCGCTCGACCGGCCGACGGGATGGCCGTTGCCGCCCACGACGAGCTGGGCGTCGGCAGGGCCGTCTGCCGTCGACACCGGCCGGATCGAACGCGTCGGCCCGTCGACCGAGATGAACATTCCCTGCGGTGGGGCACCTGGTAGCCGGAAGGACACGCAGTACGACCGCAGCCCGCGGGTCTTCGCGAAGTAGAGGCCGCGGTCGATGATCGGGGTGCCGGTCGCGAGCACGATGTGGCGGGCGAACAGCGGTCCGTTCCCGGTGTCCACGTGCGCAGAGCCGAGCGCATGCGCACCGGTCACGCGGATGCCCGTGTGCAACGTGCCTCCTTCGGCGACGAATTCCTGGGCGAGCCTCCGAGCCAGCCGCATCGGATCGATCGCGATCTGATCGTCCAGGGCGACAGCGCCAGCGAGAGGGAACCGGGGATCGGGCAGATCCGCGGCGGCCAGAAGCCGAGTCGGCAGCCCGGCTTCTCGCGCGGCGGCGTGCTGACGTCGCACGGCATCGAGCCCCGCGGGCGTCTGGGCGTAGGAATGGTCTGTGCGCCGGGAGAAGCTCACGCCCGTATGCTCGGCGAACGCGGTGAGCCACTCGAGGCCCGCGCGGTTGGCGTCGACGTACGCCCGGACGAGAGCCGCCGGGTGGTGCCGCCGGAGAGACGCCAGCCGCTCTCCCTGCAGCAGCGAGAGCTTCCCGGTGTTCGCGCCGGACGCCAGCTGGGCGACTTCGCCCGCATCGATCACGGCCACGTCCATCCCCGCACGGGTCAGCATGACGGCCGTCGTCAGTCCGGTCAGACCGGCCCCGACGATCACGACATCGTGGCGGTCGCCCGCGTCGAACGCGGCCGATCCGGGTGCGGGCTGGTCGACCTTCCACAGCGGCATCATGGGTTCAGCTAACGGGCAGGGCTGCGCCTGCTCCACAGCCTTGACTTTCCTGCAGGTCGGTGGAACGCAGAGGCGAGCCGTCGGGAGAGAACTACAGTGTCGAACGTGATCCATCTCCGCCGTGCCCTGCTCGTGGCGCTCGGAGGTGCGCTCGGCACCGCGGCTCGGCTCGGCCTGACCCTGCTGATCCCGGATGCCGGGGGCTTCCCGTTCGCGATCATCACCGCGAACGTCGTCGGTGCCTTCCTCATCGGCATCCTGACGGGGTGGCCTGCCGACATGCCGACGAGCAGGGCCGATCTCAGGATCTTCCTCGGCACCGGAGTCCTGGGTGGCTTCACCACCTACAGCGCCTTCACAGTCGGGTCGATCCAGCTCTGGACGGATGCTCCGGTCCTGGCGCTCCTGTATGCCGCCCTGAGCCTGGTGCTCGGCGTCGCGGCGGCTGTCGCCGGCATCCGCCTCGCGCGATCGGGAGCGGCGACGTGACCCCGCTCGTCTTCCTGCTCGCGACGCTCGCCGGCGGCCTCGGTGCCGCCGCGCGATATCTCGTCAGCGTCGGCGTCACCGCCGGGGTCAAGGCGATGCGCCCCGGCATCCAACGGGCGTTCCCGTGGGGCATCGTGATCGTGAACATCACGGGGTCGTTCGCATTGGGGGCCGTGACAGCAGCGCTGCCGGGTGCCGCGTTCATCGTCGGCGCCGGCTTCCTCGGCGGGTACACGACGTTCAGCACGGCCATGCTCGACAGCATCGGGTTGTGGCGCGACGGGGCCCGACGCGTGTCGGTGCTGCACCTGCTCGGGACGTTCGCATCGTCGGTCCTCGCCGCGGGGGCCGGTCTCGCCATCGGATCGCTCTGGGTCTAGGCGGTCTTCTCGGTGCGGCATTCGGTCGAGTGCCGCTGACTCACAGCATCCTCTCAAGCCTCGCCGTGTGAAACTGTACAAAAGTACAGGACTGGATCTCAGGGGGTCGATGTGACCGCAGGCAGCCGCCGCCGCGACCCCGAGGCGCGCCGCCGCGCGATCGTCGATGCCGCAGCCGAACTGATCGTCGAGATCGGCGTCGACGCGATCACCCACCGGAAGGTCGCGGCCCGCGCCGGCGTTCCTCTCGGCGCCACGACCCAGTACTTCGCCACGCTCGACGACCTCAGGGACTCCGCACTCGACGCGCTCGCGACCGAGGTCGATCTGCGCATCGATGCCACTCGGCAGACCGTCGTCGCCGAGGGCGTCACCCCCGGCATCCTCGCGCGGCTGATCAGCCAGGCGCTGGCCGAGGCGCGCAGCATCCAGGCCGAACGCGCCGTCGTCACGGCCGCCGTCCACGATCCGCGGGTGCGCGAACTCGCGCGGCACTGGTCCGACGAGGTCGTCGGATTCATCGCGCCCGTTCACGGAGTGGATCGCGCCAGGGCAGCCGCCGCTTTCATCGACGGCGTACTGTGGCACTCACAGATCCACGACGAGCCGCTCGACGAAGAGCTCATCCGCGACGCCCTCGCCGGGATCCTCCGCTCACCGGCGTCGGCACCGTCACCCACAGCATCCGTCTGATCGACCGAGAGAGAACAGCCTTGTCGAAACTCGCCGTCCTGAGTCTGAAGAACCGTGCACTGATCGCACTGATCACGATCGTCGCCGCCGTCTTCGGCGGACTCGCGCTGAACAACCTCAAGCAGGAGCTCATCCCCTCGCTCGAGCTGCCGGCGCTGATCGTCATGACGAGCTACCCCGGTGCGTCGCCGGAGGTGGTCGAGAACGACGTGTCCACGCCCATCGAGACGGCCATCCAGGGAGTGCCGGGGCTCGAATCCACGACCGCGACGAGCACGACCAACGCCTCGATCGTGCAGGCGACCTTCGCATACGGCGAGAACCTCGCGACGGCCGAGCAGAAGATGCAGCAGGCGATCAACCGCATATCTCAACAGCTGCCCGACGAGGTCGAGCCGCAGGTGCTGTCGGTGTCGATCGACGATCTGCCGGTGATCCAGGTGGCCGTCACCGGGTTCGACGACGCGCAGACCATTCAGGCCGATCTCGAGAACGTCGCGGTCCCAGACCTCGAGGACGTCGATGGCGTCAACGCGGCCGAGATCGTCGGCGGCGTCGGCGAGCGCGTCACCATCACACCGGACGATGCGGCGCTCATGGAGCGCGGCGTCAGCACGCAGGCGATCAACGATGCGCTGCAGCAGAACGGCGTCCTCTTCCCCGGCGGTGAGATCACCGAGGGCGATGACACCTTCACGGTGCAGACGGGCGCGAAGTTGACCTCCGTCGACGAGATCGCCGCTCTGCCGCTCGTGGGCACCGATGCCACGATCGGCGATGTCGCGAGCGTCGCGCTCGACACCGATCCGGTGACGTCGATCTCCCGTGTCGACGGCGAGGACGCCATCACGATCTCGATCACGAAGCTGCCTTCCGCGAACACCGTCGAGGTCTCCTCCGGGGTGCTCGCGGCGCTCGACGACATCTCGGAGGCGTTCCCGGATGCCGAGTTCACCGTCGTGTTCGATCAGGCGCCGTTCATCCAGCAGTCCATCGAGACGCTCGCAACCGAGGGCCTTCTCGGTCTCGTGTTCGCGGTCATCATCATCCTGGTGTTCCTGCTGTCGATCCGCTCGACCCTCGTGACGGCGATCTCGATCCCGACCAGCGTGCTGATCACGTTCATCGGTCTGCAGGCGTTCGGCTACACGCTGAACATCCTCACCCTCGGTGCGCTGACGATCGCGATCGGGCGCGTGGTGGACGACTCGATCGTCGTGATCGAGAACATCAAGCGGCACTACGTCGGCGACGCCGACAAGATGAGCGCGATCGTGCTCGCCGTGCGCGAGGTGGCGGGTGCGATCACGGCATCCACCATCACGACCGTCGCGGTGTTCCTGCCGATCGTGTTCGTCGGCGACATGGTCGGCGAACTGTTCCGGCCGTTCGCCATGACCGTGACGATCGCGATGGCGGCGTCGCTGCTCGTGGCGCTCACGATCGTGCCGGTGCTGGCGTACTGGTTCCTCCGCCCCGGAAAGCCGCTGCTCGACGAGCACGGCGAGGTGATCGACCCCGAACACCCGGACGCGCCCCCGACGGCGCTGCAGAAGGCGTATCGTCCGATCCTCGGCTGGACGCTCAAGCACTCCGGCATCACGGTCGTTCTCGCCGTCGTCGTGCTCGGCGCGACGCTCGCGGCGGCTCCGCTGATGAAGATCAACTTCCTCAGCGACTCCGGTCAGAACACCATGACCGTCACGCAGGATCTCGGCCCGACCGCGAGCCTGGAGTCGCAGGACGAGGCGGCCGTGGTCGTCGAGGACGCGCTCATGGACGTCGACGGCATCGAGACCGTGCAGGTCTCGATCGGCTCCAGCGGGTCGTCGCTGCGTGATGCCTTCTCGGGCGGCGCCGGCATCAACTACTCGATCCAGACCGACCCGGATGTCGATCAGGAGCAGCTGCGCGCCGACGTGCAGGAGGCCGTCGACGACCTCGACGGCGTGGGCGAGATCTCGGTGGCCGCCTCTGCCGGATTCGGCAGCAGCGACATCGAGGTCGACATCTCGGCTCCGAATGCCGACGCACTTCAGGAGGCGACGGATGCCGTGACCGCCGAGCTCGACGGGCGCGACGGCATCGGCACCGTCACCGACAACCTCGCGGCTTCGCTGCCGTACATCGGCGTCGTCGTCGATCGGGATGCCGCGGCCGCCGCGGGACTCAGCGAGGTCGCGGTCGGGTCGATCGTGTCGAGCGCGATGCAGCCGCAGCAGGCGGGATCCATCGAACTGGACGGCACGTCGCTGACGATCTACCTCGCCGACCCTGAGCCGCCGACAACGGTCGAGGCGCTGCGCGCGCTCGCGATCCCGACGCCGGTCGGAATGATCCAGCTGCAGGATGTCGCGACGGTCGAGGAACGTGAGGGCCCGACGTCCATCACGACCCAGCAGGGACGCCGGACGGCCACGGTCACGGTGCCGCCGGCATCCGACGACCTCGCCGTGGCGACCGCCTCGGTGAACACGGCGCTGGAAGAGGTCGACCTGCCCGACGGTGCCAGCGCCGAGGTGGGCGGCGTCGCCTCGCAGCAGGCCGACTCGTTCTCGCAGCTCGGGCTCGCGATGCTCGCGGCGATCCTCATCGTGTACGTCGTGATGGTGGCGACGTTCAAGTCGCTGCGTCAGCCGCTGCTGCTGCTCGTGTCTGTGCCGTTCGCGGCGACGGGCGCGATCCTGCTGCAGATCGTCACGGGTGTGCCCCTCGGCGTCGCTTCGCTGATCGGTGTGCTGATGCTCATCGGCATCGTGGTGACGAACGCCATCGTGCTCGTCGACCTCGTGAACCAGTACCGCGAGAAGGGTCTGTCGGCACGGGATGCCGTGATGGCGGGTGGTGAGAAGCGTCTGCGTCCGATCCTCATGACGGCTCTCGCGACGATCTTCGCGCTCACGCCGATGGCGCTCGGCATCACCGGCCACGGCGGGTTCATCTCGCAGCCGCTGGCGATCGTCGTGATCGGCGGGCTCGTCTCCTCGACGGTCCTGACGCTGATCGTGCTGCCGACCCTCTACAACCTCGTCGAGGGGGCGAAGGAGCGCCGTGCGGCCAAGCGCGTCGTGCGTGGTGAGGGGGACGAGGGCCCTGCGGGTCCTGCGCCCGAGGCAGGCCCGGATGCCTCAGGACCGGCGACCGGAGCTGCCGCCGACCCTCTGGTGAGCGCTCTGGCGGTCGTGGGGGCAGGCGCAGCGCAGGATGCCAGGGCGGACGAGGCATCGGCCTCTGCACCGTCCGCTGCGCTGCCATTCGCCGCTCCGGTTCCGCCGCAGTCGTCGACCGAGCTGGAGCGGTCCGAGCGGACTCATCACCTCACTCACTACGAGGAGGAGCCGTCCTACTCGAGCCAGTCGGCGCACTCGGCGATGGCCGCAGCCGCCTCGGCCGCGGCGGCTGCTGCTGCGGCCGCTGCTGCTGCGGCATCCGCTGTGGCCGCATCGGTCGACCAGAGCGAGCAGGCGCGCACGCGCCGCGAACTGCGTGAGCGTCAGGGCGGCCTGCCGCCGGCGAACCCGCTGCACTGAGCCTGCGCGCGCGACTTCGTCGCCGGGGGCGCGTCCGGGTTGGTGCGGGTTCGAGTGGATCGCACCCGCATGAACCCGGACACGCATCCGGGGGCGTGCCGCTTCAGCCGAGCTCGATACCCCAGCGCAGGGTCCAGCTCTCGCCGGGCAGGAGTCGGCGGATGCCGAGGCCGCTGTTCAGCGCATCCGCCGGCGCCGTCATCGGCTCGATCGCGACGGCGAGGGGCTGCCCGGGGTACGACGTCGTCGTGTACACCTGCACGTAGTCGAAGCCCTCGCCCTGCCACAGCGTGACGCGGCGACCGTCCGGTGCCGTGAGGGTATGGCGCACGGTGCCGTCGGCATCCCGGATCAGATCGGCGAAGCCGGTGTCGAGCACGATGTCGCCCAGGCGTACGCCGTCGCGCAGCGCGGCCGGCGCGGCCGAGGTGCCCGTCGGCAGCATGCGATCGTCGACCTCGATCTGCGTCGCGGCGGGCACCGTGAGCACCAGATCGTGCGGGTCGACGTCGTCGATCGTGACGAACGGGTGGGTGCCGAGGGCGACGGGGGCCGCGGCATCCGACCGGTTCTCGAGCACGTGCTCGACGGCGATGCCGGTGTCGGTGAGGGTGTACGTCACGCTCGTGCCGACCTCGTACGGCCACCCGGTCTGCGGGACGATCGTCGCACGCAGCGTGGCGGAGGAGTCCGACTGCGAGACGTCGTAGGCGGCGAAGCGCAGCAGCCCGTGGCTGGCGTTGCCGAACTTGGGTTCGGTGATCGCGAGTCGACGGGTGCTGCCCTCGTCGTCCCAGACGCCGTCGCGGACTCGGTTCGGCCAGGGGGCGAGGACGACGCCGGAGCAGGACGGTGTCGGCTCGCCGAGCGGGTAGGTCGGGACGAGGCCGGTGCCTTCGACGGTCAGCGACCGAAGGGATGCTCCGACCTGGGCGATCTGTGCGGTGACGGCGCCGCGCTGCAGATGGATCTGAGTACCGGTGGGGGAGAGAGAGGTCACCCCGACATCGTACGGGGGACCTTCCCAGGCAGGCACGGTACGCTGGGAAGGTCGGCTTCGGACAGCCGCGCATCGGCGCGGGCGATTCTTGTGTGAAGTGTGAGTCCAGGGGCCGATGGTGAGCGTCGTTCGACGCGCATGAACCATCACATGAATGGCCCCGGCCGACGGATGTCCGGATCTGTCTGCGCGTGCGCGCCCAGATGGCTGTTCTCGTGTCGAGAACCCAGAAGGACCCACCCCATGCCCAAGAGCAGCAAGCCCAAGGGCGGTCGCCCCGCTCGCAACTTCGAGCCGCGATACGCCAAGAAGACCTCGTTCCACGATCGTCACAACGACGGACGTCCGGCGCGTTCGGATGCCGGTGACGACCGTTCCTCGTCGCGCCCCTCGGGCCCGGCTCACAAGAGCCCGAAGCACCGCGGCTACCGCCCCGAGGCCGAGTCGGGAGCGCCCAAGGGGCGCTGGACCGCACAGGAGCGCGCCGGCCGCGATGAGGCCCGTTCGATCCGTGGCCGCGCCGAGTCCGGACGTCGAGAGGCTCCGCACCACCGCGACGAGCGCGGCGGATCGACAGAGCGTCCGCGTTTCACCGGCGGAGAACGTCGCTTCGACGGCGACCGTCCTCGCTACAACAACGACCGTGGTGGCGAGCGCCCCCGGTACAACGACGACCGTCCGCGTCGTGATGGTGACCGTCCGTCGTACAACAACGACCGCGGTGCGGAGCGTCCGCGTCGTGACGGCGACCGTCCGTCTTACAACCGTGGCGGTGGTGACCGTCCGTCGTACAACCGTGATGGTGGCGCCGAGCGTCCGCGTCGTGAGGGCGACCGTCCGTCTTACAACCGTGGTGGTGCTGACCGTCCGTCGTACAACCGTGGTGGTGACCGCCCGTCTTACAACCGTGGTGGTGACCGCCCGTCGTACAACCGTGATGGTGGTGCGGAGCGTCCGCGTCGTGACGGCGATCGTCCGTCGTACAACCGTGGTGGTGCTGAGCGTCCGTCGTACAACCGTGATGGTGACCGCCCGTCGTACAACCGTGAGGGTGGTGCTGAGCGTCCGTCGTACAACCGCGATGGTGGTGCTGAGCGTCCGCGGTACAGCAACGATCGCGGTGCGGAGCGTCCGCGTCGTGACGGCGATCGTCCGTCTTACAACCGTGGCGGTGCTGACCGTCCGTCGTACAACCGCGATGGTGGTGCTGAGCGTCCGCGGTACAACAGCGATCGCGGTGCCGACCGTCCGCGTCGTGACGGCGACCGTCCGTCGTACAACCGTGGTGGTGCTGACCGTCCGTCGTACAACAACGACCGCGGTGCCGACCGTCCGCGTCGTGACGGCGACCGCCCGTCGTACAACCGTGGCGGTGCCGAGCGTCCTCGGTACAACGGCGACCGTCAGGAGCGCCCCCGCACGAACGATGACCGCCCGCGCCGCACGGAGCAGCGACCGAGCCGTGACAACTGGAACGCGTCGACGGGTCCGGCGACCGGTTCGTCCGCCGAGCAGGCTCAGGACGTCGTCCACGAGCGTCTCGAGGCGAAGACGGTGCAGGCCGCCGAGGTCGAGAATGTGACCTTCGGCGACCTGGGCCTCGGCTCCAACATCGTCGAGACGCTGGTGAACATGGGCGCCGTATCGCCGTTCCCGATCCAGGCCGCCAGCATCCCGGCGGTACTCGCAGGGCGCGACGTCCTGGGCCGTGGCCGTACCGGTTCCGGCAAGACGATCGCGTTCGGCGCTCCGCTGGTCGAGAGCATCCTGAAATCGCAGGCCGGCAAGAAGCGCGAGTTCGGCCGCTCCCCGCGGGCGATCATCCTCGCTCCGACGCGCGAGCTCGCCCTGCAGATCGACCGGACGATCCAGCCCATCGCGCGCAGCGTCGGCCTGTTCACGACCCAGATCTACGGCGGCGTGCCGCAGGGGCGACAGGTCGGCGCCCTCAAGAAGGGTGTCGACATCGTGATCGGCACCCCGGGCCGCGTCGAGGACCTCATCAACCAGGGCAAGCTCGATCTGTCGGACTGCCGGATCGCCGTCCTTGATGAGGCCGACCACATGTGCGAGCTGGGCTTCGTCGAGCCGGTGCAGCGGATCCTCCGCCACACCGCCGAAGGCAGCCAGAAGCTTTTGTTCTCGGCGACCCTCGATCGCGAGGTCGCAGCCCTCGTCGACGAGTTCCTCGTGGACCCGGCGGTCTATGAGGTCGCTGGCGAGAACCAGGAGACCAGCACGATCGAGCACCGTGTGCTCGTGATCGAGCACCGCGACAAGGCAGAAGTGCTCAACGCGCTGGTCGATCGTGAGGGGCAGACCCTGGTGTTCGCACGCACGCGGGCCTATGCCGACATGCTCTCCGAGCAGTTCGAGGATGCCGGCATCGCATCGGTCTCGCTCCACGGCGACCTCAACCAGGCCAAGCGCACGCGCAACCTGGCTCGGCTCACGTCGGGCAAGGTTCAGGTCCTCGTGGCGACGGACGTCGCAGCCCGCGGCATCCACGTCGACGACATCGACCTGGTCGTGCAGGCCGACGCTCCGGACGAGTACAAGACGTACCTGCACCGCTCCGGTCGCACCGGTCGTGCCGGTCGTTCTGGTCGCGTCGTGACCCTGATCACGCGTCAGCGTCAGCGCCGTATGACCGAGCTCCTCCAGCGCGCCGAGATCGATGCGCCCTTCGAGCAGGCCCGTGTCGGCGACGAGGTCATCGAGGAGATCGCCGGTCGCGTTCCGACCGCGTCGGATCTCACCGCCTGACCCTCGCGTCATCCCCGCGAGACTTACGTTGCGGGGTGAGGCTTGGCCTGCCCAGGCAAGTCTCACCCCGCAGCTTAAGTCTCGCGACCGCGTGTCAGCCGATCCGGTGCTCGTGCACCGCCGATGACAGCGACGTGCCGTTGAGGTCCAGGTAGAGCTGCGCCTCAGTGATGGTCAGGGTCGCGGTGTTGCGCCGTTCGAGCACGCGGGTGCCGGCGTCGATGAAGCCGGCATCGAAACCGTAGACGCGGATACCGTCGGCATCGTGGATGCGCTTGCCCTCCCACGCGGCGACCACCTTCGCGGGGGCGCGATGCGTGTAGACGACGGTGCGATCGGCGAGTCGACTGCCGTAGTGCATGCGCTCGGCATCCGGCGCTCCGACCTCGATCCACGCCGTGATGCGGCCGGTGAGGTCGCGCACGACGACCGCCGGCTCCTCGGTGGAGGAGAGCCCTTCGCTGAACCCGATCCCGTCGGTGTACTCCAGGCAGTAGGCGAGGACACGCGTCAGCATGTAGGCGTCGGTCTCGGACGGATGCTTCGCCACCCGCAACGTCAGTTCCTCGTATACCCCGCGATCCATGTCGGCGAGCTGCACCGTGAACGTGTGGATCATCGCGCCGATAGCCATAGCTCTCGAGCCTACGCGCCCGATGAGAGCGTGCACGCCGTGGGGTCGACTCAGAAGAGCATCGGCTGGTCCGCGGGAGCGGATGCCGCGTGCGAGGATGCCGCGGGCCCCACGACGGGACGAGGTGGCAGCGTGCGCGTGCCTCTAGCGCTCGCCGCGTACAGGTCGTCCTCGTCGCGCCCGTCGAGCCGGTGCATCCGGATCAGCGGTCGGACCCGTTTCGCGAGCCACTGCCGGTAGCCCTTCGGCGCCTCGGCGGAGACACCGGGATAGAGCCCGCGGTAGGAGGCGACGAGGTCGGGACGCTGCTCGCCGAGCCATTGCATGAACCACGGCTTCACGCCGGGACGCAGGTGCAGGGCGCCGTAGATGACGCGCGCGGCTCCGGCTGCCTTGATGCGTGCGAGGGCCGCGTCGATCGCCGCGACCGAGTCGGTCATGTGCGGCATGATCGGCATGAGGAAGACGGTCACGGCGAACCCGGCATCCGCCAGCGCGCGCACGGTGTCGAGGCGCGCCTGGGTCGTGGGGGTGCCCGGCTCGATCGTCCTCTGCAGGTCGTCGTCGTACATCGCGATCGACATCTGCACGTCGACGGGTACGCGCTTCGCCGCTTCGATCAGTTGCGGGATGTCTCGTCGGATGAGCGTGCCCTTGGTCAGGATCGACATCGGGGTGCCGGAGTCGGCAAGCGCCTGGATGATTCCCGGCATCAGCTTGTAGCGTCCCTCCGCGCGCTGATACGGGTCGGTGTTCGTGCCCAGTGCGACGATCTCGTGCTCCCAGCTGCCCTTTCTCAGTTCGCGCTGCAGCACCTCAACGACGTTGGTCTTCACGACGATCTGCGAATCGAAGTCCGCACCGCCGTCGAGGTCGAGATACTGATGCGTCCCTCGGGCGAAGCAGTACACGCACGCATGACTGCATCCGCGATACGGGTTGATCGTCCAGGAGAACGGCATCCGCGATGAGCCGGGAACCTTGTTCAGTGCGGACTTCGAGAGCACCTCGTGGAACGTCATCCCGGCGAACTCGGGCGTCGTCACCGATCGGACGATCCCACTGCGGTTCTCCAGGCCGGGCAGCGCGGACTCGTCCGCGTCGTCGATCCTCTGCCCCTGCCATCGCATGACTTCATTAGAACAAAGCAACGAAAGAAACGCAAGGTCTTCGTACCGAGAATCGAATCTCGGAAGTCGCTCGAGTCGAAGCATCCAGCTCCACGGGAGACAATGGACGGATGAGCGAGGCGATGGCACCCCGACATGCCGCGCCGCGACCCCGTGCCCTGGCCTTCGCGCTGCCCATCGGGGTCGCGGTGACGGCGCTCGGGTCGCTGTGGGCGCTCGCCGACGTTCCTGCTCCCGTGCAGGTCGAGCCGCCTGTTCCGGCAGCCGCCCAGCAGCTTCCCGCCGTGGCCGTCGAAGCCACCGTCGCCGCCGACCCCTGTTCGGATGCCGCGGTGCAGGCCGCGGTCGCCGCGGGCGACGATCAGGCGACGATCGCCGCCTTCGGCGGCGGCGAGGCGTTCCGTGCGGCGGTCGCAGCGAGCAACGCGCCCTGCATCTCGCTCGACGATCCGAACCGCATCTGGGTCGTGGTCAACAAAGCCCGCCCGCTCGCACCCGAGTTCACGCCGACCGGGCTTGTCGACACCCGCTTGCAGACCACGACGACAGCCGGTTCCGTGCGCACGGAACCGGCGGAGGCGATCAACGCGCTCGCCGGCGCGCTGGCGGATGCCGGGGCCGGCGTCCTGGGGATGAACAACGGCTACCGCTCATATGGGATGCAGGAGAACACCTACTCCGATCACGTCCAGGCAACAGGGCAGCCCGCTGCCGACGAGGTGTCCGCGCGGCCCGGGTTCAGCGAGCACCAGACCGGTCTCGCGCTCGACGTCGTCGCGTGCAGCAGCGGCTGCGGCGGCATCCACGGTTTCGGCGGCACCCGCGAGAGCGACTGGGTGAACGCGCACGCGTGGGAGTACGGCTACATCGTCCGCTACCTCGAGGGCGAGACGCCTGTGACCGGCTACTCGCCCGAGCCGTGGCACCTGCGCTACATCGGCCCCGAGCTCGCCGCCGCCTATCATGCGGGCGGATACGCGACGCTCGAGGAGTTCTTCGGGCTTCCGGCCGCCCCGGGCTACGTGGGCTGATCCTCCCGTCTGGTCACTCCCCACAACCGCGGAACCCGGTGCCACTGATTGTGAGAACGCATCCCACAATCGGCTGCCTTCGCGCCCGCCATCCGCATAGAATCGCGGCAGCAACGACGACGTTCGGGAGGACGGCATGGAACGCGACATCTACGACGAGGACCACGAGGCATTCCGCGATCTCGTGAAGGACTTCGTGAAGCGACACGTCTCGAATGAGGCCATCGAGCGGTGGGATGCCGCGGGCGAGATCGACCGCCCCACCATGCTCGCCGCGGGCGAAGCGGGGCTCATCGGCCTGTCGGTCCCCGAGGAGTTCGGCGGCGCAGGGATGCTGCAGGACTACCGGTTCCGCACCATTGTGATGGAAGAGGTGATCGCGGCCGGTGCCGGGTCCCTCGCGGGTGCCTTCGGCATCCAGGACGACCTGGCCGTGCCGTACCTCGTGCACATGGGCACGCAGGAGCAGAAGGAGAAGTGGCTGCCGCGGATGGCCACCGGCGAGGTGCTCGGCGCGCTCGCCATGACCGACCCCGGCGCGGGCAGTGACCTGCGCGGCATCAAGACCAACGCGAAGAAGGTCGACGGCGGCTACATCCTCAACGGCGCGAAGACCTTCATCTCGTCCGGCACGACGGCCGACGTCGTCGTCACCTTCGTCAAGACGGGCGAGGGCAACCGTCCCGACGCGTTCAGTCTGCTGCTCGTGGAGAAGGGCATGGAGGGCTTCGACCAGGGCAAGAAACTCAGCAAGATGGGCTTTCACGGCTGGGACACCGCAGAGCTCAGCTTCACGGACGTCTTCATCCCCGACGAGAACCTCATCAGCGGCAAGGAGGGCCAGGGGTTCATCCAGCTGATGCTCAACCTGCCGCTCGAGCGGCTGTCGATCGGCGTCGCCGCGGCCGCCGCCGCGCAGGCGGCCCTGGACTGGACCGTCGCGTACACGAAGGACCGCGAGGCGTTCGGCGAGCGCATCGCGGACTTCCAGAACACGCGCTTCCGCCTCGCCGACATGGCTGCGACCACCGACGCGATGTGGGCCTACATCGACCGGGCACTGCTCGCCTACAAGGACAACAAGCTCACCGCTGAGGATGCCGCGAAGGTCAAGTTCTGGGCGACCGAGCGCGAGTGGGAGGTGCTCGACACCGGAGTGCAGCTGCACGGCGGATACGGCTACATCATGGAGTACCCGATCGCCCGCGCCTTCACCGACGCCCGCGTCCACCGCATCTACGGAGGCACCAACGAGATCATGCGGGATCTCGTCGGCCGCCAGATCGTCGGCAAACGCTGACGCCTCACCCCTGACGAGAACGCCTCGAGATCTTCGGATCTCGGGGCGTTCTCGCGTCTGCGGACTTCGCGAAGAATTTTTTGCTATTCAGTGTTGCCAAGTACCGGTACTCAGTGTTACTTTGTACTGGTAGTCAGCGACACAGAGTAGATCGGAGGTGATCGCATGGCAAACCAGATGACGGAGATGCTGAAGGGCTCGCTCGAAGGCATCGTGCTCGCGATCCTGGCCGAGCAGTCCGCGTACGGATACGAGATCACGGCGCGGTTGCGGGACCAGGGTTTCGCGGACATCGCGGAGGGCACCGTCTACGCGCTGCTCGTCCGCATCGAGCAGAAGGGCCTCGTGGACGTGGAGAAGGTCCCGTCCGAGAAGGGCCCGCCGCGCAAGGTGTACTCGGTCAACACGCAGGGCCGAGAGCAGCTCGCCGAGTTCTGGAGGACCTGGAGCTTCCTCGCAGAGCGCATCGACAGGCTCCGCCACACCGACATCAGCAGCACGGACAGCACGACCATCGAAGGGAACTGATCATGGCATCGAAGTGGATCGAGACGATCACCGGATCGCTCGAGCAGAAGAAGCAGTACAAGCAGGACAAGGCCCGCATGGAGGCGCTCCCCGAGCCCTACCGCACGGCCGCGACCGCGATGCACCGGTACTTCATGTACTACGGGGGCATCACCAACGGCGACACCATCACCCAGATGTTCACCGACCTGGTCGACCTCTGGGAGCGCGCGGCCGTCGACGGCACCCCGGTGCAGGACATCATCGGCGACGACCCGGTGGACTTCACCGAGACGTTCGCCAAGTCCTACCAGGGCAAGGAATGGATCGACAAGGAACGCGCTCGTCTGAACAAGGCGTTCGACGAGGCCATCGGGAAGGAGAAGCGATCATGACCACGGCATCCATCCAGGTCCGCGGCATCCGCAAGTCGTTCAAGGATCTCGAGGTTCTCCGCGGCGTCGATTTCGACGTCGCCCGCGGCAGCATCTTCGCCCTGCTGGGCTCCAACGGAGCAGGCAAGACGACGGTGGTCCGCATCCTCTCCACGCTGCTGAAGGCGGATGCCGGCACGGCATCCGTCCACGGCTTCGACGTCGCGTCGGCACCGAACGACGTACGCGAGTCGATCAGCCTGACCGGGCAGTTCGCCGCGGTCGACGAGGTGCTCACCGGGCGTGAGAACCTCGTGCTGATCGCGAAGCTGCGCCACCTGAAGAACCCCGGCGGGATGGCGGACGACATGCTCGCCCGTTTCTCCCTCACGGATGCCGGTGGGCGCAAGGCGGGGGAGTACTCGGGTGGCATGCGCCGCCGACTCGACATCGCCATGAGCCTGGTCGGCAACCCGCCGATCATCTTCCTCGACGAGCCGACCACGGGTCTCGACCCGCAGTCGCGCATCGAAGTGTGGGACACCGTGCGCGAACTCGCCAAGAACGGCACCACGGTGCTGCTCACCACGCAGTACCTCGACGAGGCCGAGCACCTCGCCGACCGCATCGCGATCCTCCATCGGGGGGTCATCATCCAGAACGGCACGCTCGACGAGCTCAAGCGCCTGCTGCCGGCCGCCAAGGTCGAGTACGTCGAGAAGCAGCCAACGCTCGAAGAGGTCTTCCTCGCCCTCGTCGGCGAGGACGCCTCCGCAGCGCAGACCGAAGGGAACGCATCATGACTTCGCACGCCCTCGCAGACACCGGTGTTCTCACCGGTCGCTCGCTGCGGCACATCCTGCGCAGCCCGGACACCATCATCACCACGGCGGTCACACCGGTCGCTCTGATGCTGCTGTTCACCTACGTGTTCGGCGGGGCCATCAACACCGGCACCGACGAGTCGTACATCAACTACATGCTCCCGGGCATCCTGCTGATCACGGTCGCATCCGGCATCGCGTACACCGCGTACCGGCTGTTCCTGGACATGCAGGGCGGCATCTTCGAGCGGTTCCAGTCGATGCCGATCGGGCGGTCCAGTGTCCTCTGGGCGCATGTGTTCACGTCCCTGGTGTCGAACATCGTCTCGATCGCGATCGTCATCGGCGTCGCGCTTCTGATGGGATTCCGCACCGGAGCGTCGTTCGGGGCGTGGCTGGCCGTCGCCGGCATCCTCATCCTGTTCACGCTGGCACTGACCTGGGTTGCCGTGATCGCGGGACTCTCCGCGAAGACCGTGGACGGGGCGAGTGCGTTCAGCTACCCGCTGATCTTCCTGCCGTTCATCAGCTCGGCGTTCGTTCCCACGGACACGATGCCGGGGCCGGTGGCCTGGTTCGCCGAGAACCAGCCGGTCACCTCGATCGTGAACACGATCAGGGCGCTGTTCTCCGAGCAGCCCGTCGGATCCGACATCTGGGTCGCGCTGGCCTGGCTCGTCGGGATCCTGGTGGTCGCCTACTTCGGCGCCATCGCGGTCTATCGCAAGAAGCTGCGCTGAGTGCGTGTCGTACGCTCCACAAAGAAGGAAAATGCCGGTTCTGGTACTCCAGGACCGGCATTTTCCTTCTTTCCTGCGCGGATCGTGCCGGGTCAGCGCCGTCGGCCGACGCCGGCGGCCTTCAAGCGGTCGGCGATGAGGATGCCGAGGGCGGTCGCACCGATGCAGCTGGCGATCGTGATCGCGAAGAACGCGACCTGGGCCCACACCGTCATCGCGCCGAGGTTGAACCACGCCCACGCCGTGATCGGGTAGACGACGCCGATGATCACAGCGCCGAGGTAGTGCATCCACGTCCCCCAGTACCGGTACAGCACGACGAGGAACGGCAGCTCCGCGGGCAGCGCCCACATCACGTTCGTCAGCACGGTCGAGAATCCCGCGCCCGAGAAAGGTATGAGTACGAGACCACCGATCAGCCCGACCAGCAGCCCGACGAACGGACGCTGCAGCAGGCGCAGCGCGATGACGGACGGCAGGATCCACAACCCCGAGAACGCCATGCTCGCGAACGGTGCCGGCCCGCTCAGCAGCGTCGAGAGCCAGTTCGCCGGAGCGAGCAGCAGTGCTCCGGCGACGCCCAGGGCCGCGCACGTCAGCAGCAGTGCCGTCGGGAATCTCTTCTTCACGACCGGGGCCGCACCCTGCCCGCTCATGCCAGCGGCTCCGCGGCGGCCTCGCGCGCGGCCTTGGATGCCGGAGATGCCGCGCCGATCTTCCAGTAGCCGCAGAAGCTCACCTGGTTCTTGTCGACACCGCGTTCGGAGACGAGCTGCTTGCGCACACCGGACGCGAGGGCCTGTTCCCCGGCGCCGTACGCGTGGAACGGCACGGCCGGCAGATCGGTCTCGCGCAGCTTCGCCAGCGCGAGCGTGCCGGGCAGGACGTCATGCGGTCGGACGATCCAGACCACCTCGAGTCCGGCCGGATGCGGGAACTCCAGCGCATCCTCTTCGGAGGGCACCTCGATGATCGCGGTTCCCGTCGCCGTCGACGGCAGCGAGGCGCTGATCCCGGCGATGGCGGGCAGCGCGGTCTCGTCGCCGACGAGCATCACGCGGTCGGTGCCGCGCTCGGGGTTGAAGGTCAGGCCCTCGTCGATGATGAGCACGTGCTCGCCGGGCTGACAGGTCTCCGCCCACCGCGACGCCGGACCCGCGGTGCCGTCGGCCGCTGAGCCGTGCAGGACGAAGTCGACGTCGATCTCGGCATCCGATCCAGCCGTCGCCGGACGATACGCGCGGACGGTGTAGTTGCGCATCACCGGGCGCTCGCCGTCCGGGATGCGCAGGAACTTCAAGTACCCGAGTGCCTTGTTCGCCTTCGCCGGTACGCGCTCGAGGCCGGCTTCGCCGCCGATCGGCAGGAACAGCCGGAACCACTGGTCGTAGCCCATCGGCCGGAACTTCCCGATCTCGCCGCCGCCGAGCGTGACGCGGATCCAGTGCGGGGCCAGCCGTTCGGTGCGCAGCACGGTCAGGTGGGTGAGGTCCGACGATGCCGGCTTGACCATCTTGGAGTAGGCCATGAGTTCCTCTCAGTACAACTGCCAGGGGAAGGTCGCGATGAAGATCGCAGCGGATGCCGCGATGAACGCCACGATGAACACGGTGTCGCGCAGGCGGAACGGCACGAGATGCCGCTCGGTGCGCGTCGGGTGGGCGCCGAACGCGCGCGAATCCATCGCGAGCGCGACGCGCTCTGCGTGCCGGATCGCGCCGGCGAGCAGCGGCACGACGTATCCCCAGCCGCGCGCGATGCGCGCGAACGGGCCGCGGCCGCCGTGGTGTCCGCGCACGCGATGCGCGGCGCGGATGACGGCGAGCTCGTGCCCGAATCGCGGGACGAAGCGGTACGCGGCCAGCGCCGTGTAGCCGATCCGGTAGGGGACGTGCAACTGCTGGACGCTGGCGCGCACGAGATCCGGCCCGGTCGTGGTGAGGCCGCCGATGAGGGCGAGCGCGAGGATCGCACCCAGGCGCAGCGCGGTCGCGAATCCGATCTGCAGCGCTCCGGCGTAGAGCGTCCATCCGCCGATCTGCAGGACGGGCGCGGTGGCGTCGACCTGCGCGGCATCCACCCAGAGCGAGAAGCCGAACCCGATCGCGATGAGCCCTGCAGGCACACCGGCGAACAGCAGCAGGCCGGCTCGCCGGGTGAGGCGGGCGCCGACGAGGATGAGCGCGTAGCCGAGGAGCAGGAACGCGGCCGGCGTGACGAGGTCGCGGACGAACACGAGCAGCAGCATCGCAGGCAGGACGGCGGCGACCTTCGAGAGCGGGTTCAGGTGGTGCAGGAAGTGCCGAGCGGATGCGGGGGCGACCGCAGCGTACGGATCGATCGTGCGGGTGGGGGCGGTGATGGTCATCGGACTCCCTCGGCGACGAGAGCCCGGAGACGCGCGGGGAGCGCGCGCTGAAATGCAGGAAGGCGCAGCCCCGCGGATTCGAAGACGCCGTCGGTCGCGAACAGCTCGGCCGTCCGTCCGGCCGCGTGCACCCGACCGTCCGCGAGGATCACCGTGTGCGTCGTGCGGTCGGCGACCAGCTGCAGGTCGTGCGTGACGATGACGATCGTGGTTCCGTCGGTGCGGAGACCGTCGAGCAGTCCGAGCAGCTCGGCGGCGCGGGCGCGGTCCTGTCCGAACGTCGGCTCATCCAGGGCGAGCACGCTCGGGCGCGTGATGAGCGCCGTGCCGACCGAGAGTCGTCGCTTCTCGCCTCCGGAGAGCAGGAACGGGTGCACGTCGGCCTTGTGCTCGAGACCGAACCGCGTGAGCATCTCACCCACGCGCTCGGCGATCTCCGACTCGTCGGCCCTCGCCCCCTGAGCCTGTCGAAGGCGGAGTCCGTGCGCGAGCTCGTCGAAGACCGTGTGCGCGATGAACTGGTGCTCCGGGTTCTGGAAGACGAATCCGATGCGGCCGGCGAGCTCGCGCGGGGATGCCGTGGCGGGGTCGAGCCCATCGACGTCGACCTGCCGTTTCGGTGGAGGCACCACGCCGGCGAGTGCCTGGATGAGCGTCGTCTTGCCCGCGCCGTTCGCGCCGACGATCGCGGTGAGGGATCCGGCCGGGATGTCGAGGTCGACGCCGTGCAGGATCTCGTTCCTCCCGCGGCGGACGGTGAGTCCGCGGGCCCGGATGAGGGGAATCTCGCTCGCCCCGTCGTTCGCTGAGCCCCTTTCGTTCGTTGAGCTGCCGAGCGGCATCGAGTCCGTTTCGTCTCGGTCGACTTCGTCGTCCTCACTCAACGAGCGGGTGGGGGTGTCCTCGCTTGCCGAGCGAGAGCTCAGCGCGCGGGAGAGCTCCTCCGGGGTCAGCGGCAGCGGCACGTCGGTGCTCAGGATGCCGCGGTCCCGCAGCATCCGACCCGCCAATGTCGCGGCCGGAAGCCAGACGCCCATCGCGATCAGCTCGTCCGTGTGCTCCCGCAGGACCTCTCCGACCGGGCCGTCGAAGGCGAGTGCGCCGTCGCGATCGAGCACGATGGCCCTGGTCGCGAAGTGCATCGCGGCGTCCAGGTTGTGCTCGACGAGCACGATGGCCCTCCCGCCCGCGGCGATGAGGTCGCTGAGCGCGTCGTACACGTCGTCGATGCCCTGCGGATCGAGGTTCGCCGTCGGCTCGTCCAGCACGATCAGCGGCGAGCCCATCGCGAGCGCGGACGCGATCGCGAGCCGTTGGCGTCCGCCTCCGGACAGCCGGTCGGGGTTCCACTCGCGGCGCTCCCAGAGTCCGACGCGGCGCAGCGCGTCCTCGGAGCGCGCGAGCACCTCGGGTACCGGGAGCAGCAGGTTCTCGAGCCCGAACGCGACCTCGTCCCGCACGGTGCCCGTGACGAGCTGGGCATCCGGATCCTGGAAGACCATGGCGACGTCCGTGCTGAGCTCGGCCACGGGCGTGCTCGCCGTGCTGCGGCCGTTCACCTCGACGACGCCGGTGATGTCGGCGGGCACGGATTGCGGGATGAGACCGTTCAGCGCCAGGGTGAGCGTCGACTTGCCCGACCCGCTCGGCCCGAGCACGAGCACGACCTCGCCAGGGTCGATCTCGAACGACACGTCGCGAGGCGAAGGGTGCACGGCACCGGCGTGGGTGAGCGAGAGGTCACGCACGCGAAGCAGGGGCGCTGGTGTGCGCACGGATGACCCCCGGGTCGGCGATCGGTACGCCTCTAACTTAGCCCAGCCTTACCTGACTCGCACGTCCCGCTGTCGGCACGAGGGTTCTGCTGCACTTCTCTGAGAATGCGACTGAAAGTACCTGTCGCAAACGCAGAGAAGTAGCGCAGAACGCCGGGGGCCGCACGCGGGGCGGTGTCAGCGCCGCTCGGCGACGCCGGCCCGGCGCAGTGCCGCACCGATCGAGAGACCGATCGCGGTCCAGACCACGGGCCCCAGGATGCCGATGACGAGGTAGGAGATCTGCGCCCATAGCGGGAACTGCCCGAGGTCGACGGCGAAGAACACCACGACGGCGACGATGATGCCGATCGCGCCGGCCGAGATGAAGAACCGCCACGCGCCCCAGGCGCGGTAGCGGGTGAGCGCGGCCACGCCCTCCTGGATCGCGCCGAACAGCAGAGCGGTGCCCAGGAATCGCAGCGTCCACATCGGGGCGAAGGCGCTCGAGATCAGGGCCGCGAAGACGTGGGTGAGCAGGGCCACCAGAGGGCGTCGCAGCACTTCCTGCGCGATGATGCCCGGCAGCACGTGCGAGCCGAGCAGCAGTCCATAGGCCCACGGTGCGGCGAGGAGCACGACCGGCGTGAGAAGCCCGGCGACCCCGCCGATGATGCCCGTCGCGACCCCGATCGCCGCGCAGACCAGCAGCACTCGCGTGGACAGGACGGAACTCTTCGGCACCGAGCCAGCCTATCTGCGCGAGGGCGGCCCGGCGCCGTTCGAATGTAGACGTTGGTCGCTGGTGCGGTGTCCCCGGTTCTCACTATCGTGAGCGACGGTGCGGCAACGATGTCGCGCCTCGACCATCAGGAGAGACCCATGGGACGAACCCCTCTCCGACTGGCAGCGGCCGCAACCCTGGCCGTGCTGTTCGTCGGATCAACTGCCACCGCAGGCTTCGCAACTGAGGAGGTGACATCTCCCGCGCCCGTCGGAGGCGCGCCCGGCCATTACATCGTCGTGATGAAGGGCGACCCCCTTGCCACGTACCCCGGTGATGTCGCGGGGCTGCGCTCCACCAAGCCGGACAAGGGCGACCAGCTCGACGCGCAGTCCGCGAACTCGCAGAAGTACATCGCGCATCTGAAGAACGAGCAGCGCAAGCTCGCGAAGGATGCCGGTGTCGCACCGGATGTGACCTACCAGGTCACGCTCAACGGCTTCAGTGCCGACCTCACGGGTGCCCAGGTCGATGAGCTGCGCGCCTCGAAGGACGTCCTCGGTGTCTTCCCGGATGAGATCCGGCATCCGGATGCGGTGTCGTCCACCGACTTCCTCGGCCTCGGCGACGACGCCACCGGCTCCGGCGGACTGTGGGAGCAGACCGGCGGCGTGGATCATGCAGGCGAGGGCGTCGTGGTGGGCGTGATCGACACCGGCATCGCGCCGGAGAACCCGTCGTTCGCGGGCGACAAGCTGAAGAAGAAGGACCACAAGAAGAGCAAGGGTCAGCCGTACAGCGACGGCTCGCACGTGTTCTTCGAGAAGTCCGACGGCGGGACGTTCCGCAGCGCGATCGTCAACGGCCAGGAGTGGGACAAGCACGACTACTCGACCAAGCTCGTCGGCGCGCAGTACTTCTCCGCAGGGGCCGAGGCCGCGGGATTCGACTTCCAGTACGACTACCTCTCACCGCGCGACGGCGACGGACACGGCTCGCACACCGCCAGTACGGCGGCGGGCAACTTCGGCGTCTCGGCATCCGTCTCGGGTGTCGACTTCGGGACGATCTCGGGTGTCGCGCCGGCGGCGAAGGTGTCGGCCTACAAGGCCTGCTACGTCGGGCCCGACCCGCTCGTGACGACCGACGACATCTGCGCCCTGAGCGACCTCATCGGAGCGATCGACCAGGCCGTCGCCGACGGCGTCGATGTCATCAACTACTCGATCGGCGGCGGGGCGGCCACCACCGTGCTCGCGCCGGACGACATCTCGTTCTTCAACGCGGCTGCGGCCGGCGTGTTCGTCTCCGTGAGCGCGGGCAACGACGGTCCGGATGCGGCGACCGCCGACCACGCGTCGCCCTGGTACACGACCGTCGCGGCATCCACCATCCCGACCTGGGAGGGAACCGTCACGTTCGATGGCTTCGCCGAGGCCGGAGCCAGTGTGTCGGTCCCGTTCGGCGAGAGCGTCACGGGCCCGTCGATCTACGCCGGGGATGCGGCTGCGGGGGAGGGCGCGGGGCTATGCCTCCCCGGCACGCTCGATCCCGCCAAGATCGCCGGACACATCGTGGTCTGCGACCGCGGTGAGAACGCACGTGCCGAGAAGTCGCAGGTCGTGAAGGATGCCGGTGGCATCGGCATGGTGCTCGTGAACGTCCCCGGCGGATCCGACTCGCTCGACAACGACTTCCACGTGGTGCCGACCGTCCACCTCGCATCGGTGCACCGCGAAGCCGTGCTCGCATACGTGCAGGGCGGTACCGATCTGCCGATCACGCTTGTCGGCGAGAACACCACCGGCGAGGAGACCCCGACGCCGCAGATCGCCGGCTTCTCGAGTCGAGGCCCGACGTACGCCGACGGCACCGACGTCATGAAGCCGGACATCGCGGCGCCGGGTGTCGCGATCCTCGCGGCGACGCACAACGCGGCCGGCGCGGCGCCGACCTACGGCATCCTCTCCGGAACGTCCATGGCGGCCCCGCACATCACGGGTCTCGGGGCGCTGTACCTGTCGGAGCGGCCGAATGCCGCGCCGTCGGAGATCAAGTCCGCGATGATGACGACCGCGTCCAACACCGTGCTCGCCGACGGATCGGAGAACACGGACCCGTTCGAGCAGGGCGCTGGACAGGTCGAGCCGACCCGGTTCTTCGACCCAGGGATGCTGTACCTCAACGGACCTGCGGACTGGGCGGCCTTCCTCGAGGGCAAGCAGCTCGCCGAGTTCGACGGCGTCGAGCCGATCGACGGCAGCGACCTGAACCTCGCGTCGATCTCGATCGGCACGCTGACCAGCGAGCAGACCGTGACGCGGACCGTCACGTCGACCGCGGCGGGCACTTACACGGCATCCGCCGAGGTCGCCGGTCTCGACGTCACCGTCGAGCCGTCCACGCTCACGTTCGGCGCCGCGGGCGAGACGGCGACCTTCACGGTCACCGTCGACAACGTCGACGCCCCGGTCGAGCAGTGGGCCACCGGCTCCCTGACCTGGACGGGCGAGGACCGCGAGGTCCGATCCCCGATCGCCGTGTTCCCGGTGACGGCGGACGCTCCGGCCGAGGTCGCGGGCACCGGTATCGACGGCAGCGCCACCGTGGAGGTCACGCCGGGTCTGACCGGCGAGCTGCCGCTCGCTCTGTCGGGTCTGACGCCGTTCCAGTTGCTGCTCGACGAGGCGAACCCGGTCGCAGGTCACTCGGGCGACGAGAACTCCGGCGACGCGAGCAAGAACGTGTCGTGGATCGTCGACGTCCCGGAGGGCTCGACGCTCGCGCGGTTCGACCTCGACTCGTCGGATGACGAGGGCAGCGATCTCGACCTCACGGTGTACCGCGTCGTGAGCCCGGATGACCTGCGCTACTACCAGGTGTGGCAGTCGGCGACCGGTTCCGCGGACGAACAGGTCACGGTCGCGGCACCGACGGCCGGCACGTACCGCGTGGTCGCGAACATCTACTCCACCACCGGTCCGATGACGTGGGACATGTCCTACGCCGCGGTCCAGCCAGCCGGTGAGGGCGGGTTCACTGCGACGCCGAATCCGCTGGATGCCGTGCGGGGAGTGCCGACCAGCTACGACGTGTCGTGGTCCGGTCTGGCCGCCGGCACGCGCTACCTCGGCGTCGTGCAGTACGGCGATTCCGCGGTGCGCACTGTCGTCACGGTCGACGCGCAGTAGCAGTACGAGAGGGGCGGGGCGGGTGCTGCGGCATCCGCCCCGCCTTTCTCGTCCGTTGAGCAGGGACCTTCCGTCGTTCGCTGAGCGAGGGCCTTCCGTCGTTCGTCGAGCGGGGGCGGCGGACCTGTCCCTTCCCGTTCGTTCGCTGAGCGCGGACGGCGGGGTCGCCCGACCTGCTTCGTCGAGTGAACGCCCTTCGCCCTCGCCCTCTTCGCCTTCGCCCTCTTCGTCCTCGCCCTCTTCGCCCTCTTCGCCCGCTCGCCCGTTTCGCCCGCTCGCCCCCTTCGCCCGTTTCGCCCGCGCGCCGCCTTCGCCCGCTTCGCGCGCTTCGCCCGCTCGCCCGCTTGCCCGCTCGTCCGTTGAGCGAGGACGGCGGAGCCGCCCCTTCCCCTCCGTTCTTGAGCGAGGACGCAGGGCCGCCGGAGTCGAAACGTGCCGAGCTTCTCAGATCCGTTCGAGAAAAACCGGCCCGATCCCTTGCCTTTAATCGCATCTATGTTCTAAACTGGAGTATGGCATTCATCACTGAGGATCGAACGGCACGCGAGGACGCGCTGCTGGAATCGTTCGAGTCGGTGAACGCGCAGATTGCGTCGTTGGAGGCCGAGCGGGCCCGGTTGCTGGCCGAACGGTTCGACATGCTGCTCGACGAGGATCCGTTCGGATCCGCGCATCATGACATCTCGTTGCGGTCGCTGGTCGCCGAGCTCGCGGCGGTCTCGCACCTCTCCACCGGGACCGCGAATGCGATGCTGCACCGCGCGCACACGTTGACGCGCGAGTTCCCGCTGGTCTGGCGGGCGCTGCGGGACGGGGCGATCACGTCCCGCCACGCCGACGCGATCGTGAAAGGCGCATCGGCCCTGTCGGCCCGGTCGGATGTCGAGGTGACCGAGTATCAGGGGCGGGCGCTGGAGGTCGCGGTGTCCGAGAGTCCGGGCCGCACCCTGGTCCTGGTGAAGGCGATCGCCGCGTCGATCGCGCCGGCCACGGTCGCGCAACGGCACCGGGCCGCGTTGTCGTCTCGGCAGGCGCGCACCTATCCGCTCGATGACGGCGTCGGCCAGCTCGTGCTCTCCGGTCCGGAGTACATCATCCAAGCCGCCTACGACCGGGCGACCGAGACCGCGAAGCAGATCATCGCCCAACGCCCTGCGGTCGGACCGGCGGAGAACGACGACCGCACCCTCGACCAGATCCGCGCGGACGTCATGCTCGAACTGCTCGTCGCGAGCGAACTGGGCAGCGCCACCGGCACCCCCGCCGAAGCGATCCGCGCGACCATCCAGGTCACCATCGCCGCCACCACCCTTGCCGGAGACGACGACAAGATGGCGCACCTGGACGGATTCGGCCCGATGCTCCCCGAACACGTCCGCCCCCTCGCCGCACGCACCCCACTGTGGACGCGCCTGTTCCTCGACCCGGCCGGAATGCTCACGATCACCGACACGTACACCCCGTCCGCGTCGATGAAACGGTACCTTCGGGCGCGCGACCAGCGCTGCCGGTTCCCCGGCTGTCAACGCGCCGCGCGACGGTGTCAGATCGATCACAACCACGACCACGCCAAGGGCGGGGCGACCGAACTGTGCAACCTGTGCTGCTTCTGCGTCAACCACCACACCCTGAAGCACCCCGACCTGCCCGATCGACATCGATGGTCCGTCACCCAACTCCCCGACGGCGTCATCGCCTGGACCAGCCCCACCGGACGCACCTACATCGACGAACCCCCACCCCGCGTCATGTTCACCTGACGGCGCCGCGGGGTTCGGGTCCCGGGGTCAGATCTGCCGGCCTGGCCGGGGAGATCTGCGGCGCGGGGACAGGTCTGCCGGACCAGTGCGGTCAGCGGTGTGAGGTCCGCGGCATGGATCTGGTCCGCCGATCCGGTGATGTCCGGTACGCCGGGCCTGCCGGGCTTGCCGGGCTTGCCGCGCCTGCCGGGCCTGCCGGGCTTGCCGCGCCTGTCGGGCCCGGTGAGGTCAGGCCGGCCGACCTGCCGGTCGCGTGCGGTCAGATCCGCGGGCTCGGACGTCTCAGATCTTCAGATCCGCGGGCTCGGACGTCTCGGATCTTCAGATCCGCCGTCGGCGCGGCATCAGCCGCACGTGCGGCAGTTCGGGCGCCGGGATTCGCTCGTCCCCATGCGTGACGACGTGCCCGAAGCGCGCGGAGCCCGCCTCCCAGTCCTCGCGGGCGTCGACGATCTCCTCGTGCGTGCGCGCGGCGAAATTCCACCACATCACGAGGTCCTCCTCGAACGGCTCCCCGCCGAGCAGGAACAGCAGCGCACCCGTCTCGCTCGTGACCGACACCGCGTCGCGCGAGTCGCCGAGATACAGCATCAGGTCGCGTTCCAGAACGACCTCCTCGACCTGCACGTCGCCGTCCACCAGCACCACGGCGTGCTCCCATTCCGGACGCAGGGGCAGCGCGACCGTGCTGCCGGCCGGCACCGAGATCTCGGCGCCCACGATCGGCGTATGGACGGTCGCGGGGGAACGGACACCGGCGAACTCGCCGAGCACGACCGTCGCCGCGGCATCCTGACCCAGCGCAACGGTCGGAAGCGCCGTGTGCTGTTCGAAACCGCCGCCGCCGCGGCGGACGGACTCGGGCAGGACCACCCAGAGCTGCAGGGCATCGAGCGGGATGGGATCTTCGCCGAGCGAGTATTCCGAGTGCGAGATACCGTTGCCGGCCGTCATCAGATTGAGCTGACCGCGTCGCAACGTCACGTCGCTGTCGACGGAATCACGATGCCGCATGTCGCCGACCAGCGGCCACGTCACCGTCTGCAGGCCGATGTGCGGGTGTGGTTCGACGCGCATGCGCACCGGCCCTGGGCCGAATCGGTCGAGGAAGCACCAGGCGCCCACCGTGGGGAGATCCTTGTGGGGCAGCGTGCGCAGCACGTTCATCGCGCGGACGCCGCCGAGCGGCACCTCACGCGGTTCGAGCGGGATGCTGCGCCTGCCGATCATGCGCCTGGCACCTGCGGCCAGCGGATCGACGCGCCCTCGACGTCGTGCTTCTTCAGATAGGCGGCGATGTACGGGCAGTACGGTGCGATCGTCTCGCCGGATGCCGCGGCATCCGCCAGTGCCTCGGCGGCGAGGATGCCGGCCAGCCCTTTGCCTTGGAACGCCGGATCGACCTCGGTGTGCGTGAAGCGGATCTCGTCCGGGCGGCGCTCGAACTCGGCGAACCCGGCGAGGGTGTCTCCGAGGCGGATCTCGTAGCGGGAGGCCTCGTCGTTGCGGGTGACTGCGGTGTCGGTCATCGCGGCTCCTTTCCGTCTGCGTCCACCCTAGGACGCCTGTGGACGGCTCGGGCGGGTGTCGGCCCGGCCGGTTACGCTGGAGGGATGCCGCAGACGCCCCGTGACCCCTACGAGGATCTGCCGTACGCGGATGAGCCGTGGGATAACGCCTACCCGCCCGAACCCATGGACTTCGAGCCGCCGGCGGACGGCTGGGAGCCGCCACTGGACTGGGGCCCGGGGCCGTCGACTCCAGTGGGTGCGTCCCGGGCGAGCGCGGCACCCGCGACGAACTCCGCCCCCGCGGCGACGCCGTCGCGCTTTCCGACGGCGCTCGACGCTCTGCACACCGTCTTCGGGTACGACGCGTTCCGCGGCGACCAGGCCGCGATCGTCGATCGGGTGATCGCCGGCGGCGACGCCGTCGTGCTGATGCCGACCGGCGGCGGCAAGTCGGTGACCTATCAGGTGCCCGCGCTCGTGCGCGAGGGCACCGGGCTCGTGATCAGCCCGCTGATCGCCCTCATGCACGACCAGGTCGATGCGCTGCGCGCCAACGGCGTGAACGCGGCGTACCTGAACTCGACGCAGTCGCAGACCGAGCGCGCACAGGTCGAGCGCGACTACATCGAAGGCCGGCTGGACCTCATCTATGTCGCCCCGGAACGGCTGTCCAGTCCCGCGACCACGGCGCTGCTGCAACGCGGAACGCTCAGCGTCATCGCGATCGACGAAGCCCACTGCGTGTCGCAGTGGGGTCACGACTTCCGCCCCGACTACCTCGCCCTCGGCGATCTCGGCGAACGCTTCCCCGGAGTGCCGCGCATGGCGCTCACGGCGACCGCGACGCACGCCACGCACAAGGAGATCACCGAACGGCTCGATCTCGGTCGCGCGCAGCACTTCGTGGCGAGCTTCGATCGCCCCAACATCCAGTACCGGATCGTCCCCAAGGTCGACCCGCGCAAGCAGCTCGTGTCGTTCATCCGATCGATGGACGAGCTTCCCGCCGACGGGCGCCCCGCCGGCATCGTCTACGCGCTCAGCCGCAAGTCGGTCGAGCAGACCGCGGACTATCTCGCCGCCCAGGGGTTCGACGCCCTGCCCTACCACGCCGGCCTTCCGGCCGAGGTGCGCGCCGCCAATCAGGCGCGGTTCCTGCGCGAGGACGGCGTCGTCATGGTCGCCACGATCGCGTTCGGGATGGGCATCGACAAGCCGGATGTCCGTTTCGTCGCGCACATCGACCTGCCCAAGTCGGTCGAGGGCTACTACCAGGAGACCGGTCGCGCCGGCCGCGACGGCGAGTCGTCGGTCGCCTGGATGGCCTATGGCCTGGGGGATGTCGTCCAGCAGCGGCGGATGATCGACCAGAGTCCGGGAGATCGCACCTTCAAGATGCGCCTCGGCCAGCACCTCGACGCCATGCTCGCCCTGTGCGAGACGGTCGAATGCCGCCGGCAGAATCTGCTCGGCTACTTCGGGCAGGAATCCCAGCCGTGCGGCAACTGCGACACGTGCCTCGAGCACCCCGAGACCTTCGACGGCCTCATCCCCGCGCAGAAGCTGCTGTCGACGATCGTGCGTCTCAAGCGCGAGCGCAACCAGGCGTTCGGCGCCGGTCACCTGATCGACATCCTCCGTGGTGCGTCGAACGACCGCATCCGCAAGTTCGGGCACGAGCAGCTCACGACCTACGGCATCGGCGCCGATCTGTCGGACCAGGACTGGCGCAGCGTGGTCCGGCAGCTTCTCGCCCGCGGCATCCTGGTCGCGCAGGGCGACTACGGAACGCTCGCGCCGGGGGATGCCGCGGCAGGGGTCCTGAAGGGCGAGACTCCCGTGCCGTTGCGCAAGGACACGATCGGCCGTGTCAGCACTGCGCGGGTGCGCAAGTCCGCGGCGGCGGCATCCGTGGCCGAGGGCGATCAGGGGCTCTTCGAGGCGCTGCGCGCGTGGCGGGCCGAGACGGCGCGCGAGCAGGGCGTGCCCGCCTACATCGTGTTCGGCGATGCGACGCTGCGTGCGCTCGCCGAGCGTCGTCCCGCGTCGATCGCTGCTCTCGACGGCATCACCGGCATCGGCGAGAAGAAGCGCGATGCCTACGGCGACGCCGTGCTCGCGGTGATCGCCGCGGCCTGACCAGCCCGCCGGTCACGTCCCCGGCAGCACGTCATCCAGGTGCGCTGCGAGGTGCTGGGCGACATCGACGGCATCCCGGTCGTACAGCCACTGGTACTGCAGGCCGTCCCAGAGTGCGGTCAGCCAGATCGCCTCATGCTCGGGATCCCGATGCGCGGGCATCGCGCCCTCGGCCTGTGCGGCACGGAAGAGCTCGGCGAACTGATCGATCGTGCGCGTGAAGCGCTGCTCGAAGTACGAGTGCGCCGGGTGCGAAACCGGCACGGCCTCGCAGGACAGCACGGCGTACACCTCGACCAGACCGGGCGCGGTCTTCGCATTCTCAGCTGCTCCGCCCGGCATCGCCCGCAGCTCCGCGGCGGCAGTGGCCGCCGGCGTGTACGACGGGCGTGATCGGATCGTCCGATCACGCGCGGCAAGGACGGCGCCGAGCAGCGCTTCCTTGGTCGGGTAGTGATGCATCAGCGTCGACTTGGACACTCCGACCTTCTCCGCGATCTCGCGCAGGCTCGTGTCGCCGTAGCCCTCGGTGGCGAACAGCGTCATCGCATCGGTGACGATCCTGGCCCTCTTCAGCCGACCGGATGCGTAGCCGGTATCGTCCTCAGCCGGGAAGAACTCGGCCAGCGGGCGGAACGCCGCCGTCTCGGAAGTTGTGGCGTCGTCGTCGGGGGAGCGCCAGCCGACCGGCAGCGCCCACATCGACTCGTGCTGCTCGAGTCTCGTGACGACGTCGACGCGCTCCGGCAGATACTGCTCGAGCAGCTGCAGGCCGTCCCACGCTGCCGTCATCCGCACCGCTTCGCCGACCGGATCGCGGTCGTCGGCGACGGTGCCCTGCAGCACGGCATCCTCCATCGCCTCCGCCGTCAGCGCGGTAAGGCGGGCGTAGCGTTCGCGCATGGTGTCGTGCGCGGGATGCGATGGTGTCGAGGCCTCACCCATGAGCGCGGCGTACATGGCGAGGTAGCCGCGGGTCTTCTCATTGCGCTTGGCGATCTCGATGAACGGGAGCGCCCCGGGTTCGCCGGCGGCCACGACATCCTCGTACACCTCGGCGTTCACATCCTCGAGGCTCTGGACCACCGTCGCGAGCAGTTCGTCCTTGGTCGCGAAGTGCTTGAGGAGGCCGGGGTGGCTGACGCCGGCTGTCACCGCGATTCCGCGCAGCGATGTCGAGCGATAGCCGTAGGCGGTGAACAGCTCTCGCGCGGCGAGGACGATGCGCGCGCGCGTCTGCTCGGTGCTCGCCTTGCGAGCCCGCGGTACGGCAACGATCATCCGGTCCTCCCTCCGGCATCCTATCGAGCACGCGTTACCAAGAAGACGGATTTCAGTTACCAAACGGTCCGGTTTCATGTATTCTTCTGAATGCAGCCGCGTCGCAGAGGACAAGCGGCACACCCGAGAGGATCCACTTCCATGACAGAGATGTCATCCGCCGCGAGCGCCGCGGCCGTCGGCACCACCGGTTTCAAGGCGCCGGGAACCACCCCGCAGAACACGCCGCGCGGCTTCGCAGCAGCGCTCGCCGGAGCGAACTTCGGCGTCTACCTCGCCGTGCTCACGCCTGTGCTCGTGTCGATGGCGTTCAAGATCCAGCACATCACGCCGAATCCGGCGGACATCAACGGCAACATCGGACTCGTCTTCGGGGTCGGTGCGCTCTTCGCTCTGATCGCCAACCCGCTCGCGGGCCGCCTCTCCGACCGCACCACGTCCCGTTTCGGCATGCGCCGACCGTGGATCCTCGGCGGCGCCATCGTCGGGCTCGGCGGCCTCGCGCTGATCGGCGTCGCGACGTCTGTGTGGATGGTGCTGATCGCGTGGTGCCTGGTGCAGGCATCGCTGAACGCGGTGCTCGCGGCGGCCAACGCCACACTCCCCGATCAGGTGCCCGTGGAGAGCCGCGGATCCGTCTCCGGCATCGTCGGGATCACCACTCCGCTCGGCATCCTGGCGGGAAGCTTCATCGTCAACTTCCTCCCAGGCGACTTCGAACGCTTCGTCGTCCCGGGGGCGATCGCGCTTGTTCTCGCCGTGCTGTTCGTGCTCGTGCTCAAGGATCGGCGTCTCGCAGGAAAGCCCGCTGACAAGTTCACCATCGGCACGTTCTTCGGCTCGTTCGTCTTCAACCCGCGCAAGAACCCGGACTTCGGCTGGACCTGGCTCACGAAGTTCTTCGTGATGTTCGGCTACGCCGGCATCGCGGCCTTCCTTCCGCGCTACCTCACCGAGAGCTTCCATCTCGCCGAGCAGGACGTGATCGGCATCATTCTGCTCGCCAATGTGGCCTCGACGGTCGCGATGGTCATCAGCTCGCCCCTCGGCGGGATCCTGTCCGACAAGTTCGGCAAGCGCCGTCCGTTCGTCGCGATCGCCGGCGCCATCATGGTCGTCGGTCTGGTCGTGCTGGCCTTCGCACCGAGCGTGGCGTTCATCATCGTCGGCCAGGCCATCATCGGCCTCGGTGCCGGATCGTTCTTCTCCGTCGATCTCGCCCTCGCCACCCAGGTGCTGCCGAACCCGGATGACACGGCCAAGGACCTCGGCGTCCTGAACATGGCGAACGCCCTGCCCCAGTCGATCGCCCCGGCGATCGCGCCGACGATCATCGCGATCGGCGCGACGACGCCGCTCGGCGGCTACACCACCTGGTATCTGTTCGGCGCTATCGTCGCGCTCGCCGGTGCCGTGCTCGTCTACCGGATCAAGGGAGTCAAGTGATGACGGACGTCATGAACCAGCAGGACACGGCGGATGCCGCGGTCGACCGCCCGTGGCTGGACGCCTCGCTCTCGGTCGACGAGCGCGTGCAGCTGCTGCTGGACGCGATGACCGTCGAGGAGAAGGCCGGACTCTTCTTCCACACCATGATCGCGATCGCGGACGTCGACGAGGCGAACCCGGCGTTCGGCCTGCCGTCGGCGCGCGAGTTCGTCGAGGGGCGGAAGATGTCCCACTTCAACCTGCTCGGGGCCGCTCCGACCGCGCGCGAGATCGCGGTGTGGCAGAACGAGCTGCAGCGTCTGGCGGCATCCACTCGTCTGGGCATCCCGGTGACCCTGTCGACCGATCCGCGCCACTCGTTCAGCGACAACCCCGGCGCTGCGATCATGGCCGGTCCGTTCTCGCAGTGGCCCGAAACGCTTGGACTCGCGGCGATCCGGGACGAGGAACTCGTCGAGCGCTTCGGAGACATCGCGCGCCAGGAGTACACCGCGGTCGGGCTGCGGGTCGCGCTGCACCCGCAGGTCGACCTCGCCACCGAGCCGCGCTGGGCCCGTCAGACAGCGACGTTCGGCGAGGATGCGGAGCTGGCCGGTCGCCTCGGCGCCGCCTACATCCGCGGCTTCCAGGGCGAATCGTTCGGAGTCGGCTCCGTCTCGACCATGACGAAGCACTTCCCCGGCGGCGGTCCGCAGAAGGATGGCGAGGACCCGCACTTCGCCTACGGGCGCGAGCAGGTCTACCCGGGCGGGCAGTTCGAACTGCACATGAAGCCGTTCGAGGCGGCGTTCGAGGCAGGCACCCGCCAGATCATGCCGTACTACGGGATGCCGGTGGGCACCGAGTACGAAGAGGTCGGCTTCGGGTTCAACAAGTCCGTCATCACGGGACTCCTGCGTGAGCGCTACGGTTTCGACGGTCTGGTCTGCACCGACTGGGGGCTCATCACGGATGCCGAGATCTTCGGCGACCACCACCCCGCGCGTGCGTGGGGCGTGGAGGAGCTCTCGCCCAAGGAGCGCGTCGCCAAGGTTCTGGATGCCGGGGCCGACCAGTTCGGCGGCGAGGCGTGCCCCGAGCTGCTGATCGAGCTCGTCGTGGACGGCACCGTCTCCGAAGCCCGTCTGGATGCCTCGGCACGGCGGATCCTGCGCGAGAAGTTCGAGCTGGGACTGTTCGAGAACCCGTTCGTGGACGAGGACGCCGCAGATGCGATCGTGGGCCGCGCCGACTTCCGTGCCGCGGGAGACGCTGCGCAGCGCGCGTCCCTCACGGTGCTGACGAACGACGGCGTTCTGCCGGTCGCGCGGGGCCGGAAGCTCTACGTCGAGGGGATCGCACCGGAGGTCGCGGCATCCTATGGCGAGGTCGTCGCGACGCCGGCCGAGGCCGACGTCGCGGTGCTGCGGTTGCAGGCTCCGTACGAGGAGCGCGCTACGGCGTTCGAGAACTTCTTCCATGCGGGGTCGCTCGCGTTCGGCGAGGATGTGATCGACCACGTGCGCTCGGTGGCGGCCGCCGTTCCGACGATCGTTGACGTGCTCGTCGATCGGCCGGCGATCCTGACCGAGATCGTGGATGCCGCGGCATCCGTGACGGTCAACTGGGGTGCTTCGGCCGAGGCCCTGCTGGATGTGCTCACGGGCGCCGCGGCACCGAAGGGTCGGCTGCCGTTCGACTTGCCGCGGTCGATGGCGGCTGTCGAGGCGTCGAAGCCGGACGTGCCGTTCGACACGGCCGATCCGCTGTTCCGCTTCGGGCACGGACTCGACCTGTAGCCGATTCATTCCTGTTTCTGCATACATCGATTCGAAGGAGAATCTCCATGACCTCACGTCTTCCCCTGCGCCCGGTTCTGGCCGGAGCAACGGCCCTCGTGCTCGTCGCCGGTCTCGCCGGCTGCGCATCGAGCGCACCGGCAGAGTCCGAGGAGGCCGCGGGCTCGTCCAGTGCCCGGATCTTCCTGACGCGGCACGGCGAGACCATGCTGAACGAGTTGGAACGCGCTCAGGGCTGGGCCGACAGCCCGCTCGTCGCCGACGGCGAGGAAGTCGCCGAAGACCTCGGCGTCGGTCTGGCCGATGCGGGCGTGGAGTTCGACGCCGCGTACTCGGCCGACATGGTGCGTCATTTCAGTACCGCGACCATCGTCCTGGACGCGATCGGTCAGGAGATCGAGCCGGTTCGCGATGAGCGGCTGCGCGAGGCCGCGTTCGGTCGGTTCGAAGGGGCGGGCAACGACGAGATGTGGTCGTTCGCCGCGGCGGAGCTCGGTTATGCCGACGTCGGTGCGATGTTCGGTTCCGTGGAGTTCACCGAAGCTCTGGATGCCGTCGCCGCCGGCTCTGCGGACACCGACCTGCCGGCCGAGACCTCGGCCGAGGTCGGCGAGAGAGCGGTCGCCGCGCTCGAGGACATCGGCGAACAGGCGGCCGAGGACGGCGACGGCGAGGTGCTCGTCGTCTCCAGCGGCATCACGATCACGCTGGCGCTCGGGATGCTGGGGGCCGACCTGAGCGAGGTCACCTCGGGCATCGACAATGCCGCCGTGAGCGAGCTCGTGTACGACGACGGTGAGTGGTCGGTGGAGACGGTCAACGATCTGAGCTATGTCGAGGCCGGCGCCCAGGAGTGATTCGAATGGTCGGCCGACCGTAACAATTCGGTACAAGCCACAGGGCGCATCCGCGGAGTTCCGCGGATGCGCCTTCGTCGTTCACGAGCAGCGAGCCGTTTCCTGTGTTTTGGCTGGACAGTCGCCCGGTATACCGCAATACTGACCGGTACACGAGCTCTGTCGACGAGGGGTCGACGCCTGGGGAGGGTCTTGTGACGCGGCATCGTCCGCATCACGGGAGGGCACTGAATGAATGACAAGGGGATAGCTCTGCGCAAGCGCAGAGTCGCAGCAGTTGCGATCGGGGGTCTCACCGCCGCGGCAGTCGTATTGGGCGGCGCTTTCGCTCCGACCGCAGCGATGGGCGATGTGATCGAATCCGACGAGATCTCGGCCTCGCACGGACATGGCATCTTCGTGGAGGGGCTCGGACTCGATGTCGTCGGATCGGCGTATTCGCAGTCGGCGAACCCGGACGACGCCGGCCCGAACGGCGATGATCTGGATCTCACACTTCTCGGCGGTCTCGCGGACCTGAACCTGGGGACGGTCACGCTTCCGCTCATCACCCCGACCGAGGGCGGAAACGGTCTCCTGTATCTCGGTGATCTCGGGACGATCTCCAGCCGCAGTGCGTCCCCGACGCTGACGAACTCGGTTGCATCGTCGGGAATCATCAACGAAGACGGATCGCTCAACGTCGATGCTGCAGCGGGTGAGGGGTTCGCCCCTGCCGAACTGAATGTGAGCAGCCTCCTCTCGCAGGTGATCGGTGACGAAGCGGTCGACACGCTGCTCAGCAACGCCGCGATCCAGCTCGGCGCGCTCGGCTCGACGGCGCAGAAGAACGGGACGACGACCGCGAGCGAGTACGCCGTGGCCGACCTGCAGCTCGACATCTCCAGCCCGCTGGTAGGTGGCCTGGTCGACACGGTCGACGAAACGCTGGGAACGGCGCTGCAGCCGATCCAGGATCTCCTCGGTGACGGTGGAGACATCGAGACGCTGGTCGGTGGAGTCCTGTCCGTCATCGGGGCGCTGCCACTGACCAACGCGGAGCTGAACGAGCTCTCCATCGACACGCAGTCGCTGGTGGCGGAAGTTCGCACCGCGCTGCTGAACGCGCCTCTCGAGAACACCGAAGGCACCTTGTCGGTGGACCTGAGCAACGGGACCATCGACGTCGACCTCGCCCAGATCCTGATGGATCGATACGGGGTCGCCAGCCTGAACGACCTGCCGGCGAACACGGACGTGCTCGACAGCACGACCGTGAACTCGATTCTCGACGGCGTCAGCGACGCGATCGTCGGCGCAGGCGACAACTCCCTCGTCTCGAAGGTGGTCGACATCATCACGGCCGGCCTGTACGGCGTCGAGGTGGTCGTCGACATCCAGGCGGACATCAGCCTGCCGATCGTCGGCGCCCTGGTAGACGCGCCGGTCACAGTGACGGGGACCATCGGCGGCTTCCTCGGCGACGCCGAGTACGACGAGCCCGTCGTGGACACAAGCGGAATCAACGTTGCAGGCATCCCTGTCGGAACTGTGCTGCAGCCCATCATCGACGCGCTCACGGGCCTCGTCACAGACATCGGCGGAGCTCTTCAGCCGGTAGTGACCGATGTCCTGGCCGACCTGCAGCCGACACTCATGACGGTGATCCAGCCGCTCGTGACCGATCTGCTCGACAACGCGCTCGACCCGGTTCTCACCGAAGTGGCGCAGATTCGAATCAACGAGCAGCCCGTCACGGGCGATCTCGGCGTGGACAGCTTCACGGTCCGCGCGCTTTCCATCAACGTTCTGCCGAACATCGCGGACGTCGCCATCGAACTCGGTTCGTCGACGGTCAAGGCCGCGGATGCCGCACCGGTGCTCGATGCGAGCAGCCCCGTCGAGGCCGGTGGCACGACAGCCATCGATTCGAGCGGCTGGGCCCCGGGCTCGACGGTGGATGTTCAGCTGTTCGATCCGGCGACCAACGCCCCGATCGGAGATGTCGTACCCGTCGTCGTGGATGCGAGCGGCGCGTTCCCGGCCGGAACAACGCTGCCGATCCCGGCAACCGCAACGCCCGGCACCCAGTACACCGTGATCGGCGACGATGGCGCGGGCAACACCGCACAGGACACGATCGAGGTCGCACCTGCGGCTGCGGTCCCGGCGATCGACGCGGCGGACACGGTCCCGGCCGGTGGCAACCTCGCCGTCAGCGGAACGGGCTGGCCGGCGGACACGACGGTCACGCTGCAGCTGACGGACGCGGATGACGCGCCGATCGGTACGGCGGTCGATGTCCTGACGGACGGCGACGGTGCGTTCACCACGACGTACCCCGTTCCGGCCGATACCACCCCGGGTACGGGCTTCACGATCACCGGTACTGCTGGTGACGTGACGGCCACGGACACCGTCGAGGTCACAGCAGGCGACCCGGGCGACGTGAACACCAACGCGGCCGCTTCGGCATCCGCGTCGGCGGACGCGACGGCTGACGGCGACCCGTCCGCACAGGCGGCGGCAGAAGCCGCAGCGCTGGCGGACGCGACGAGCGCGGCGACTGCGGCGGCGAACGCCGACGCGAACATCGCGGCACAGGCGGCAGCGACCGCCGACGCATCGACGGCTGCTTCGGCCGACTCGACGACGGACGTCAACGCGCAGGCTTCGGTCGCAGCACAGGCGGCGGCACAGGCGGATGCCTCCGACGATGTCGCCGCTGCGGCAACAGCCCTCGCGAACGCGAACTCGTCGGTGGCGGCTCAGGCTGCCGCAACGGCGGATTCCTCGACCGACGCCTCCTCCGAGGCTTCGACGAACGCGAACGCGGCCGCTTCGGCATCCGCTTCCGCGAACGCCGACGCCACCACGGATGCTGTCGCAGACGTCGCGGCGCAGGCAGCGGCATACGCCGACGCCACGGCGGACGCAACGGCGGCTGCGGATTCCACGGCACAGGCCGCGGCTTCTGCAGCGGCCACCGCGACGTCGTCGGCCACCGCGACGTCCGACGCCACGTCGGCGGCCAATGCGAACGCCGCGGTGGCAGCTCAGGCTGCCGCTCTGGCCGACGCCTCGTCCGACACGGCTGCAGAAGGCTCCGCTGCGGTGAATGGCAACGCATCGTCGGCAGCTGAGGCCGCGGCGATCGCCAACTCGTCCACCGATGCATCGGTGGCCGCCACGGCAGACGCCGACGCGGACGCCGATCCGGCCGCTGCGGCCGAGGTCAACACCAACGCCACGGCTTCGGCTGCGGCATCCGCCCAGGCGGACGCCGACAACGACGCCGCAGCGCAGGCTGCTGCGGTCGCGGCGGCTCTGGCTGACGCCTCCACGGCTGCGGATGCGGCTGCAACGCCCGATGCGGAAGCCGCTGCGGCGTCTGCTGCGACGGCTGATGCGACCAGCGCTGCGTCGACCGATGCGACCACCGATGCCAACGCTTCGGCGGCTGTCGCCGCTCAGGCCGCGGCTCAGGCGGACAACTCGGCGAGCACGGCCGCTGATGCCACCGCCGCTGCGGAGGCCGATACGGCTGCCGCTGCTGCGGTCGCTGCGACGGCGACGTCGTCGAACGACGCATCGGCGACGGCTGCGGCCGACGCGGACGCCGACCCGGCTGCGTCGGCGACGGCGGATGCTGACCCGGCTGCGTCGGCAACGGCAGACGCTGACCCGGCTGCGGCTGCTGAGGTCAACACGAACGCCACCGCTTCGGCTTCGGCCTCGGCGCAGGCGGACAGCGACCAGAACGCCGCCGCTCAGGCTGCTGCGGTCGCGGCTGCTCTGGCAGACGCATCCACGGCGGCCGATGCCGCTGCGACCGCTGATGCGGAGGCCGCTGCGGCTTCCGCTGCGACGGCGGACGCGACGGCGGATGCCACGGTCGACGCGACCTCTGCTGCCAACGCTGCCGCGGCTGTCGCCGCTCAGGCTTCGGCTCAGGCGGACAACTCGGCCAGCGCGGCTGCGGACACGTCGGCTGCGGCGGATTCGAACGCCAACGCAGCTGCGGCTGCTTCGGCATCCTCGACGGCGACCTCGTCGGCTGCGGCTTCGGCCAACGCTGCGGCGGACGCTTCGGCCACTGCGACGGCGGATGCTGCGGCTGCTGCCACGGCAACCGCCTCGGCGAGCGCCACGGCAACCGCTTCGGCTGATGCTTCCGCTGACGCCGACCCGGCCGGCCAGCTCGGAATCACGGTGAAGGTTCCGAAGCTCGAGCGCGGTGACAAGCAGACCGCCATCGGCACGGGCTTCGCTCCGGGCGAGACCGTCACAGGTGTCATGTCGTCCTCGACTGTCGCACTGGGGACCCAGGTCGCCAATGCCGAGGGCACGGTGACGTTCACCTGGACGATCCCGGCCGGAACCGATCTGGGCACGCACACCGTGACCCTGACGGGTGCTGAATCGGGCAGCGTCGCCGGCACGTTCGAGGTCGTCGCCGACGGCCTCGCCACGACCGGTTCGGACGTGCCGTCCGGCTGGATCGCGCTGGGAGTTCTGCTCCTCATGCTCGGTCTGGGCGCAGCGCTCGTCGCCCGATCACGGCGAGCGGTCGCCGCGGCAGAGTAAGAGCACGGCACACTGTGAAGGTCGGGGTCGTCCTGCGGACGGCCCCGACCTTCAGTGATGAAACGGATGAGGCATGAGCACGAAGATCGATGAGCGGAACGAAGCGCGGGAAGCGCCGTCGACGGATGCCGCGGTGGCCGCGCCACGACCGCGCCCGACCTGGTGGGTGAGGCTCATCGCGTTCGCCGCCTGCCTGTTGACGCTCTGGCACATCTTCGCGTCGTTCCTGTGGATCGCGCCGTACTCGGCGCTGCGGGAGATCCCGTCGCAGGAGGTCCTGTCCGGCTACATGCTCCCGCTCTTCGGGCAATCGTGGAGTGTCTTCGCGCCGGAGCCGATCAACGGCGACTACCACTTCAACGTACGTGCCGTGATCGAGAAGGACGGCGAAGAAGTCGAGACCGGATGGGTCAGCGCCACAGACGTCGAGCTGTCCATGATCCGGTACAACCTGTTCCCGCCCCGCGCCGGCATCCAGTCCAGCGAGGTCGCGAGCGGTCAGATGAACGCCTACAACAAGCTCGACGAGAAGCAGCAGGCCGTCGCCGCACTCGACTTCGCCGCCGAGGACTGGGAGGAGTGGATGGTGCGCTCGTTCGAGGAACTCGACGAGGGCGCGTCCACCGAGGCCTACATGCGCGAGGAGCATCTCTCCACGGCCTACGCGACCCAGGTCGCCTACGCGATCTGGGGCGACGACGTCGTGAAGGTCCAGTACCGCGTCAGCCGCCAGAACGTCGTGCCCTATGCCGAGCGCAACGACCCAGGCGCGCAGCGCCCTGATCCGACGTTCTCGACGACCGGTTGGCGGGGACCCATCGAGGAGGAGGGGCAGAGCCGCGACGACTTCGGCGACACCTTCCGCCACCAGTTCGAGAGCACCCAGAAATGAGCGCCTCTGTGCCTGCCCGCCTCCTGACCTTCGCCGGGTCCATGATCTCCGGCCTGTGGGCGATGGTGATCTCGGCCATCGATCGTATCTCGGCCTTCGTGGACGACTGGCTGTTCAACGGCAAGAAGGCTCTCTACGGTCTCGCCGTCACCCGCATCCTCTTCGGCATCACCGCTCTCGGGCTGCTGGCGTCGAACTTCGGCACCCGGTTGTACACGTTCGGCCCTGGCTCGGCGTGGAACGGCGAGCTCGCCGAGCCGGTGAGCGACTTCCCGAAGATCTGGATGTTCAGCGCCTTCCACGCGGTCATGGGCAACGCCGCGCTCTACACGCTCCTGTACGTGCTGCTGATCGCTCTCGCGGTGCTGTTCACGATCGGCTGGCGGTTCCGCATCGTCCTGCCGATCTTCTTCTGCCTGTGGGTCGGCTTCATCGAGGCCAATGACATGGTCGGCGACCAGGGCGACAACATGTTCCGCATCGCCCTCATTCTGCTGTTCTTCGCCGATCCGGCCGCACGATGGTCGATCGACGCGCGACGGCGGGCGAAGAAGGGCGAGTGGTTCGCTCCGGGCAGCCAGCCGGCATTGATCGGCACGATGCTGCACAACCTCGCTCTCGTCGCGCTCACGGCGCAGGTGTGCTTCGTCTACGCATCCGGTGCCCTCTACAAAGCCGGGGGCGATCCCTGGGCGAAGGGGTGGGCGGTCTACGACCCGCTGCACACGGCTCGATTCGGCACCTGGCCGGTGCTGAGCGATCTCGTCACGTCCTGGGGGCCGATGGTCGTCGCGGCCACGTGGGGCTCCATCCTGCTGCAGGTGGCCTTCCCCCTCATGCTGCTGACCCGTCCGACGCGTCTCATCGGGCTGATCGGCATCCTCTCGTTCCACATCGGGATCGCGGTGCTCATGGGGCTGCCGTGGTTCTCGCTCACCATGATCGCGATCGACTCGATCTTCATCAGGGACCGGACCTGGATGCGGTTGAGCACCGGAGCGGTCAGACGGTGGGACGCGGCGAAGACGACCCCGCCGCCGCAGGCGGCACTGAGCTGACAACGGTCAGTCGGGAACGTACTCCTCCGCGTGCACGCTCGTCGTGGCCGCATCGCGCAGCAGCTTGGACACCGGGCAGCGTGCATGCGCGGCATCCAGGATCTCCTGCGTCTCGAACAGTGAACGGCCTTCGGCGGACAGATGCGCGTGGACGTGGAACTCGTACCCGGGCCCAGGGGCGGCCGGGCGCAGTTCCACCTCGACGCGCACCGCCGTTCGGTGCGCCCCCGCGACGATGACCTGCGCCGTACCGTTCAGGCATGTCGCCCAGGCGAGAGCCAGCAGCTGCTCGGGGTTGGTCGCGGCGGCATCCGGATCCGGGCCGAGAGGTGAGGCGACGGAGACGGACAGGCCACCAGGGACGGAACTGACGCCATCGGCGCCCGTTCGATTGACCGCTGCTGTCCGGTAGTTGGCACGCATGCCTCCACCGTACGCCCGCCCTGGGCGGGGCGAATGTGGGGAAGGGACAACCGCATACGGGCACGGGAGCCCTCGCTCTTGGGGGATAGTCACACACGGCTTTCAACCCTGTTGGAGGAGTCCTACCATCGAAGCAATCCTGATTCCCTCTGAGAGGAACATCCATGGTTGACGCTGCCGTCCGCCCGCACGCCGCCTCCGCGGCCCTGAACTCTCCGCGCATCGACATCGACCGCGTGAACGACCTGCTGCTCGGCACCTGGGCCGACACTCGTCGTGAGGCGCGCGAGATGATCAAGGACTCGGCGTTCTGGCGCCAGGACGAGCTCGGCAAGGACGAGCACCGTGAACGCGTGCTCAGCCAGTTGCACCTGCTCGTCGAGAACCGCGCCGTGCACCGCGCCTTCCCGAAGCGGTTCGGCGGCGAGGAGAACAATGGCGCCAACATCGCCGGTTTCGAGGAGCTCGTCGCGGCCGACCCCAGCCTGCAGATCAAGTCCGGTGTGCAGTGGGGGCTGTTCGGCTCCGCGATCCTCCAGCTGGGCACAGCCGAGCACCACGAGAAGTGGCTCCCCGGCGTCATGGACCTCTCCATCCCCGGCGCCTTCGCGATGACCGAGATCGGGCACGGTTCGGACGTTGCCGCCGTCGGCACCACGGCGACCTACGACCCCGAGGCCGAGGAGTTCGTGATCCACACGCCGTTCCGCGCGGCGACCAAGGAATACCTCGGCAACGCTGCACTGCACGGCATCGCGGCCACCGTGTTCGCCCAGCTCATCACCAACGGCGTGAACCACGGCGTGCACTGCTTCTACGTGCCCCTGCGCGGTGAGGACGGCAACGACCTCCCCGGCATCGGCCGTGAGGACGACGGCCTCAAGGGCGGACTCAACGGCATCGACAACGGCCGTCTCAGCTTCGACCACGTGCGCATCCCCCGCACCAACCTGCTGAACAAGTACGGCGATGTGGCTCCTGATGGCACGTACAGCAGCTCGATCGACAGCCCCGGTCGTCGCTTCTTCACCATGCTGGGCACTCTGGTCCAGGGTCGTGTCTCCCTGGACGGCGCGGCGTCCTGGGCATCCGCACTCGCGCTGAAGATCGCGATCACCTACGCGACTCAGCGCCGCCAGTTCGACGGGGCGGACGGCCAGGAGGTCGTGCTGCTCGACTACGGCAAGCACCAGCGCCGTCTGCTTCCGCGGCTCGCGACCACCTATGCCCAGATCTTCGCGCACGACGAGTTCCTGCAGAAGTTCGACGGGGTCTTCTCCGGCCGAACCGACACCCCCGATGATCGTGAAGACCTCGAGACCCTGGCCGCGGCCCTCAAGCCGCTGTCCACCTGGCATGCGCTGGACACGCTGCAGGAGGCACGGGAAGCCTGCGGCGGTGCCGGGTTCATGTTCGAGAACCGCTTCGTCGGGCTCCGGGCGGATCTCGACATCTACGTCACCTTCGAGGGCGACAACAACGTCCTGCTGCAACTGGTCGGCAAGCGGCTGCTCACCGACTACGCCAAGCAGTTCCGGGGCAAGGATGCTGCGGCGCTGGCGAAGCTCGTCGCCGCGCAGACCGCGGGCAAGGTGTTCCACGGAGCAGGGCTCCGCCAGCTCGGTCAGGCCGTCGCCGACCTCGGATCGACGGCGCGTTCCGTCGAGAACGGCCTGCGCGAGGAGCAGCAGCACGAGTTGCTGGCCGATCGCGTGCAGCAGATGGTCGCGGACATCGCGGGGCGTCTGCGCCCGGCGGGCAAGGACAAGGTGCTCGGCGAAAGGCTCTTCAACGAGAATCAGGCCGAGCTCATCGAAGCCGCACGCGCGCACGGCGAATTGCTCCAGTGGGAGGCGTTCACGGATGCTGTTCGCGGTGTAGAGGATGCCGGGACCAAGCAGGTGCTCACCTGGCTGCGCGACCTGTTCGGGCTCCAGCTCATCGAGAAGCACCTCGCCTGGCACATCATCCACGGACGGCTGTCGACCCAGCGTGCGGCTGCGGTGTCGAGCTACATCGACCGGCTGTGCCGGCGGCTGCGCCCGCACGCGCTCGACCTCGTCGACGCCTTCGGCTACGAGCCGGAGCACCTGCGGGCACCGATCGCCAGTGGCATCGAGCAGCAGCGTCAGGACGAGGCCCGCGCCTACTACGCCGAGCTCGCGGCATCCGGCACGGCACCGGTGTCCGAGAAGGCGCTGAAGGCGAAGAAGAAGGCCTGAGCGCGCGGGCGCCCGTGTCGGCCGGTCCGCCTACGCTGGGATCATGACCTCCCTCGCCACCGGCTCAGACGGCCGCGCCCGCTGCGCCTGGGTCGGATCGGATGCCGAGTACGAGCGCTACCACGATGAGGAGTGGGGCCGGCCGCTGCACGGCGACCGCGCGCTGTTCGAGAAGATGGCGCTCGAGGGCTTCCAAGCCGGACTCAGCTGGATCACGATCCTGCGCAAGCGGCCGCGATTCCGCGAGGTGTTCGCCGGATTCGAGCCGGACGTCGTCGCGCAGTTCACCGAGGACGACGTGGAACGCCTGATGGCGGATGCCGGGATCATCCGCAACCGCGCGAAGATCCTCGCCACGATCGGAAACGCCGCACTGGTGTCGGAGATGCCCGACGGCGAGCTCGACGGGCTGATGTGGTCGTTCGCACCGACGCCCCGCCCGCGCCCGCGCAGCTTCGCCGATGTGCCGGCGGTGACGGCGGAGTCGACCGCGATGAGCAAGGAGCTGCGTCGGAGAGGATTCCGCTTCGTCGGGGCGACCACGATGTACGCGCTCATGCAGTCCGCTGGCATGGTCGACGATCACGTCGAGGGCTGCTGGCGCACAGCCTGAGCCGTCGATGGGGAGTTCTCCCCATCGCGTGGCATCCAGGCGACGTGGTTAAGATGGCGCGGGCACGCCCTGCGCTGAATGCGGCGCGCCTGCGTCCCGATCCGCCGAGAGCCGTCCAGGAGGAATCGTCGAATGAAGGTGCTGAGCTGGGTCCGTGCGCGGCCGAAGACGCTCGCGTCCACCGCCGTGGTCACTGCGGTGGCGGTGGCGATCACGACTCTCGCGCTGACCTATGACGGCAACCCCACGACCGAGGTCGATCTGAACGATGGCGGCGTCTGGGTCACGAAGTCGTCGAATCTTCTCGTGGGGCACTTCAACAACGAGTCGACGCTGCTCGACGGCGGCCTGCGGACGACTGGCGAGAACTTCGACATCGTCCAGGACGAAGCCAACGTGATCGTGGTCAACCGCGAGGAATCGACGGTCGCGGCTGTCGATCCCGCCCGCGTGACACTCGGCGACGCCACGTCCATCCCCGGTGACGGCAAGGTCGACCTCGGAGCCAAGACCGTGGCGATCCTCGACCGCGAGTCCGGCGATCTGTGGGTCGAACCGGTCACCGGCCTCTCGGGCTTCGAGTTCGTCAGTGCGAAACCGGTGCTCGAACTCGGGCGGAACGCGGATGTCGTGGTCGGCGACGACGGCACGGTATACGGAGTCTCTCCGTCGAAATCTGCCGTGTTCACGCTTCCGGTGGATGCGCAGGGCGATCCTCTCGAGCCGACGCAGACGGCGGTCGAGGGGCTGAAGAAGGACAGTAAGCCCTCGATCACGGCGGTCGGTGATGTTCCGGTGGTGCTGGACCGGCAGGCGGGCGTCGTGTCGTCTCCGGGTGGTTTTTCGACGGAGATTGCTGGGGCGGGTTCGGCGGTGTTGCAGCAGGCGTCTGCGGGTGCGGATGTGGTGACGGTGGCGACGAGTACGGATCTTGTGCGGGTGCCGTTGGATGGTTCTGAGGTGCAGGTGGTTCCGGCGGGGGCTGAGGGGGAGCCGTCGGCGCCGGTGTCGTTGTTGGGGTGTTCGTATGGGGCGTGGTCGGGGTCTGGCCGGTTCGTGCGGGAGTGTCCGGGGGA